>NZ_JAQCNO010000012.1 GCF_028274965.1 Natronomonas sp.
ATCAACGCCGACCGGGAGACGGCGACGGTCACAGTCGAAAACACCGGCGACCGTCCGGTCCAGGTCGGGTCGCACTTTCATTTCTTCGAGGCGAACCCGGGGCTTCGGTTCGACCGCGAGGCGGCCTACGGGATGTCCCTCGACATCCCGGCCGGCACCGCGATCCGGTTCGAACCGGGCGCCGAGCGAGACGTCGAGTTGGTCGCCATCGGCGGCCGCCGGGTCGTCCACGGGATGGGCGGGCTCGTCGGCGGGGACCTCGACGACGACGAGATCAAGCAACGCGCGCTCGAACGGGCCGAAGCGCGGGGCTACGAGGGGGTCGAGCGATGAGCCGGGAGCTTCCCCGGCGGGAGTACACGGAGCTGTTCGGCGCGACCGAGGGCGATCGGCTTCGGCTCGGCGACACCGCCCTCTTAGCCGAGATCGAGCGCGATCACGCGACCCCGGGCGACGAGGCCGTCTTCGGCGGCGGCAAGACGATGCGCGACGGGATGGGGATGCAGTCCGGGGCCACCCAGGCGGAGGGCGCGCTCGATTGGGTGTTCTCGAACGCCGTCGTGATCGATCCGATCCGGGGGATCGAAAAGGGCGACATCGGCGTCCGAAACGGCCGGATCGCCGGGGTCGGCAAGGCCGGTAACCCCGACACGATGGACGGGGTCGACGAGGATCTCGTCATCGGCCCGAGCACCGACGCCGTGCCGGCCGACGGGCTCATCGCGACGCCGGGCGGGTTCGACATCCACGTCCACTTCAACAGCCCGCAGCTGTTCGAGCACGCCCTCGCGAGCGGGATCACAACCATGTTCGGCGGCGGCTACGGCGGCGGCGCAACCACCTGTACGCCGGGGCCGCGGAACGTCGAGCGCTTCCTGCAGGCCGCCGAGGAGTGGCCGATGAACGTCGGGTTCTACGGGAAGGGCAACAGCAGCAGCCCGGACCCGCTCCGCGAGCAGGTCGAGGCCGGGGCCTGCGGGCTCAAGCTCCACGAGGACTGGGGGTCGACGCCCGCGGCGGTCGACTCGGCGCTGGCCTACGCGGAGGAGGCGGACGTCCAGGTGTGCATCCACACCGACACGCTCAACGAGTCGGGGTTCGTTGAGAAGACGTTCGACGCCATCGACGGGCGCGCGATCCACACGTTCCACATCGAGGGCGCGGGCGGCGGGCACGCGCCGGACGTCCTCGAGTTGGTCGGCCACGAGCATATGCTGCCCTCCTCGACGAACCCGTCGATGCCCTACACCGAGAACACGTTCGACGAGCACCTCGATATGGTGATGGTCTGTCACCATCTCAACCCGGACGTCCCCGAGGACGTCGCCTTCGCCGAGTCCCGGATCCGCGCCGAGACCATCGCCGCCGAAGATGTCCTCCACGATCAGGGCGCGATCAGCATGATGACCTCGGACTCCCAGGCGATGGGCCGGATGGCCGAGGTCATCGCCCGGACGTGGCAGACCGCCGACAAGATGAAACGACAGCGCGGGCCGCTCCCCGAGGACGAGGGGACCGGGGCCGACAACCACCGGATCAAGCGCTACGTCGCGAAGTACACGATCAACCCCGCGAAGGTCGCGGGGATCGACGAGTACATCGGCTCGCTCGAGCCCGGCAAGATGGCGGACGTCGTGCTGTGGGAGCCCGAGTTCTTCGGCATCAAGCCGAAGTACGTCATCAAGGGCGGCTTCCCGGTGTACAGCCAGATGGGGGAGGCAAACGGCTCGCTCATGACCTGTGAACCGGTCGAGATGCGACCCAGGGCCGGCGCGATGGGGGCCGCCAAAAACGCGCTGTCGGTGTCGTTCGTCAGCGAGGCGGCCTACGAGAGAGACGTCGGCGACGCCTACGGGCTGGACACGCCGGTCCGGCCGGTCCGGGGGACGCGCTCGGTGCGGAAATCCGACATGGTCCACAACGACTACTGCCCCGACGACATCGAGATCGACGCACAGACCTTCGAGGTATCGATCGACGGCGAGCACGTCACGTGCGAACCGGCCGAAGAGATCGCACTCGCACAGCGGTACCACCTCTGAGACACCCGGGAGACACCAACGAATGAACCTCTCACCCAAGGAAAAAGAGCGGCTGACGGTGTTCATGGTCGCCGAACTCGCCCGCAGGCGCCGCGATCGGGGCGTCAAACTCAACCACCCGGAGACGGTCGCGTACATCTCCGATTGGGCCTGCGAACGGGCCCGCGACGGGGCGGCCGTCGCCGAGATCCGAAAGGAGGCGACGACGCTTCTGACGCGCGAGGACGTGATGGACGGCGTTCCGGCGATGATCGACATGGTACAGGTCGAGCCGATGTTCCCCGACGGGACGAAGCTCGTGACGATCCACGATCCGATCCGGGCGGACTCGCCCGAGCAACTGGAGGACTGATGGGGCACCGAGACGTCGCCACCGTCGGCCTCGGCGGTCCGGTCGGGTCGGGCAAGACGGCGCTCGTCCAGCGGCTGGTCCCGCGGTTGGACGAGGCGGGCTACGACGTCGGCGTCATCGCCAACGACATCATGACACAGGAGGACGCCGACCGGCTCAGAGACTCCTTCGAGGGGCTGGTCCCGCCGGAGCTCGTCGAGGGCGTCGAGACCGGCGCTTGTCCGCACACGGGGATCCGCGAGGACCCCTCGATGAACCTCGCCGCGATCGACTCTTTTACCGAGTCGCACCCCGAGTTGGACGTCGTCCTCTTAGAGAGCGGCGGCGACAACCTCGCGGCGACGTTCAACCCCGAACTCGCCGACTACTTCGTGTTCGTCATAAGCGTCGCCGAGGGCGACGACATCCCGCGCAAGCGCGGTCCGGGCGTAACGCAGGCGGATCTGCTCGTCGTCAACAAGACCGATCTCGCCCCCTACGTCGACGCCGACCTCGAGGTGATGCGCGAGGACGCGGAGGCGGTCCGGGGCGGCGCGCCGACGCGCTTTACGAACTGCAAGGCCGAGGAGGGCATCGACGGCGTCGTCGAGCACATCGAAGAGGGCGTCCTCTTCGCATGACCGTCGTTCCCGAGCCCTTCGAGCGCTACGGCGAGGAACGCCTCGGACAGGCGCCGGCGTTCGGCCCCGGGAAGGACGGCGTCTTCGAGGCGACGCTGGCGCGGGAACCCGGCGGGGAGACCAGGCTCCTCAGCGACTACGCGAAGGTGCCCTACCACCTGACGGGCGCGCTCGACACCGATCCGGCCCCCGGTCTCGCGACGCTTTGTCTCCAGGAACCGACCGGCGGCGTCGCCCAAGGCGACAGACACGCCCTCTCGATCGACGCCCGGGCGCGTGCCCGCGCACACGTGACGACCCAGAGCGCGACGAAGGTACACAGCATGCACTCGAACTACGCGCACCTCGACGGGACGCTCCGGGCCGGGGAGGAGGCCCACCTCGAGTACCTGCCGGGGCCGACGATCGTCAACGAGGGCGCGCGCTGTCTGCAGACGCTGTCGGTCGAACTCGATCCGACGGCGTCCGCGATCGTCTCGGACGTGTTCGTCCCGGACGGGCTCACCGGCCAGGAGCCGTTCGGCTTCGATCACTACCACAGCCGGCTCGAGGCCCGCTGTGAGGGGCAACTCGTCTGTTCGGACGCCGTGGACCTGCGGCCGACGGAGCGAGACCCCCGGGATCCGGCCGCCATGGGCGAGTTCGGCGTCGTCGGCACGTTGTACGTCCTCGCGCCGGCCGAACCGACCGCGGAGATCGCCGATCCGATCCACGATCGGGTGGCCGAAACCGACGGGACGCGGGCCGGCGTCTCGGCGCTGGCGCACGACGCCGGCGTCTCGGTCCGCGTGCTCGGGGAGCGAAGCACCGACGTCGTCGAGACGGTGAGTGCCGCCTGGGACGAGGCGAGGCGGGCGCTTCTCGGCGTCGGCGCGCCCAAGGACCGGAGGTACTGATGCGGCGGATAGACGGCGTCGTCGGGAACCGCAGCGACGACCCCGAACTCGACGACCGGATAAGGGCCCACGAACGGGCCGGGACGCTCGAGACGGTCCGGATCGACGCCGACGAGCGGAAGAAATCCCGCCTCCGCGTCGAGACCGACGCCGGGAGTGACCTCGGGATCGTCGTCGGCGAGGAACTCCGCTCGGGCGACGTGTTGTTCCTCAACGACGAGCGCGCGGCGGTCGTCGCCTTCGAGACCCGGGAGGCGCTCGTCGTCGAGTTGCCGGACCCGAGCGGGGCGGCGACCGCGGCCGCCGTCGAGTTGGGCCACCGGATCGGCAACCAACACTGGGACGTCGCGGTCGAGGACGGGGCGGTGTACGTCCCCGTCGCGGTCGACAGGCAGATCCTCGAGGACGTCCTGTGGCCCTACCTCCCGCCGGGCGCGGCGACGCGCTACGAGGACGTCGAGGCCGAGTTGTTCGTCGAGGACGAACCGGCCGACAGCGGGCCGGAGCGCGGCCACGCCCACGACGACGCTGCTCACGCCCACGACGGAGAAACCGATCACAGCCATGAGTGACGCCTCGTTTCTCGCCGCGATGCGGCTCGCGGACTCGTTTCTCCCGGTGGGGACCTACACCGCCTCCTACGGGATCGAACAGTATCTCACCGAGGACCGGATCGAGACCGCCGACGAGCTCGGGGCGCTGATCGAGGGGTACCTCCGCCGGATCGTCGGCCCCGCCGACACGGTCGCGCTCGCGAACGCCCACCGGGCGGCGGCCTCCGGGTCGCTTGCGGACGCGATCGAGGCCGACGAGCGGCTCCACGCCGCGACGCTCCCGGCGGAGTTCCGGACGAGTTCGACGAAGGCCGGATCGAAGCTGCTGGAGCTGCTCGAGGAGACCGACCCGGCGCTGTTCGGGACGGACGAGAGAGAGGCGGAGACGGAGGGCTCCGGGAGCGTCGTTTCGGCCTACGCCGACGCGGTCGAGGCCGGCGAAACGCCCGGGAGCTACCCGGTCGCGCTCGGCGTCGTCACCGAGGCGATGGGCATCGACGAGCGGACGGCCTGTCTGGTCTCGGGGTACTCCTTCGTCACGGAACTGCTCGGGGCGGCCCAGCGCCTCGGCCGGTTCGGGCACACGGAGATCCAATCGCGGCTGGCGGGGCTTCTCGCCGTCGTCGAGGCGGTCTGTGAGCGCTACGTCGACGCGGCGCTCGCCGAACTCACCTCGTTCGCGCCGCTGGCGGAGACGATGGGGATGGCCCACGAGCGCGCCGAGCGGCGGCTGTTCATGAGCTGATCCCCGTCGCGGCCGTGGTCGGGCCGGTCGCGTCAGTCGGCGGGGTCCTCATCAGGGGTCGGCTCCGAGTCGGCGCTGACGGCGGCGTCGGTCCCGCTCGTGAGTTTGCCGACGAGGACGGCGACGACGTAGACGCCGACGGCGACGAGGACGATCGTTCCCCCGGCGGTCGTCTCGTAGTAAAACGAGAGCGTGATGCCGACGAGGACGGCGAGTTCGGCCAGGATCACCGACGCGAGAAGCGCCTCGCGGAAGCTCCGGGCGAGCTGTGCCGCCCCCGCGACGGGGACGACGAGCATCGCGGCGACGAGGATGACGCCCATGATCTGCATCGCGCCGACGACGACCATCGCGGTGAGCATCGCGACGACCCGGTTGTACCACCGGACGTTGATCCCGGCGACGCGGGCGGCCGTCTCGTCGAAGGTCACGTACAGCAGCTGTTTGTAGGTCACGCCGACGACGAGTGCGATCACCGCGAACAGCCCGACGAGAAGCACCGTGTTCTCGTTCGTGACCGTCGAGAGGTTCCCGAAGAGGTACTGGTTGACGCCGACCGCGAGTCCGCCCGCGTTGAGGCTTATCAGCACCGCGCCGAGGGCGAACCCCGTCGAGAGGACGATCGCCATCGAGACGTCGTTGTACGCGTTCGTGACCTCCGAGATCAGCTCGATCGCGAGCGCGGCGATCATCGCGACCACGACGGCCGTCAGGTAGGGCGAGACCCCCGTTCCGAGGGCCGCGTTGACGAACAGTCCGACGGCGACGCCGGCGAAGGCGGTGTGTGCGAGGGCGTCGCCGATCAACGCGAGCTGTCGGTGCACGAGGAAGGTCCCGATGAGCGGGGCCATCACCGCGATGAGGATCCCGACGAGGAAGGCCCGGTGCATGAAGCCGTACCCCAACACGGCGGCCCCGGTGGCGTCGGCGAGGACCGTCATGAGGTCGCTCCACCGGTCGAGCAGCCAAAGCGTCGCGTCGTATGGCGCCCCGAGCGCGCCAACGGCGGCGAGCGCCGCGGTCATGCGCTCGTCACGCTCCCGTCGCGTCGGACGTTCGTTCCGTAGGCCCGAGCCAGGGCGTCGCTGTCGGCGAACGCCGCGGGCGGGCCGTCGAAGTACACCTCGCGGTTCAGACAGACGACGCGGTCGGCGTGTTCGAGCACGGCCCCGATGTCGTGTTCGACGAGCAGCACCGTCATCCCGTCGTCGTTGAGCCCTTCGAGCAGCTCGAAGAAGGCCTCGACCGACTCGGCGTCGACGCCGACGGTCGGTTCGTCGAGGACGAGCAGATCGGCCTCGCCGGCGAGCGCGCGAGCGATGTAGGCCCGCTGCCGTTGGCCGCCGGAGAGCCGCGTGATCCGCCGCTCGGCGAGGTGTTCGATGCCGACCGTCTCGAGGGCCTCGCGGGCCAGCCGTCGGTCCGCGGCGTCGATCCGCCCGAAGCCGACGTGCGGAAACCGCCCCATCAGGACGACCTCGGCGACGGTGATCGGCATCCGCTTTGTGTTTTCGGTCACGTCCTGTGCGACGTAGCCGACGCGTTCGCGCTCGGCGAAGGCGTCGGCGGGGTGCCCGAACAGTTCGGCCGTGCCGGCGTCGGGGTCGTGCAGCCCCAAGAGCAACCGGAGCAGCGTGCTCTTGCCGGAGCCGTTCGGGCCGATGAGGCCGACGTACTCGCCGGCCTCGACGGTCATCGAGACGTCCTCGACGACGGGGCTCGCCGTGTATCCGAACGAGACGTGTTCGAGGTCTATGAGTGCCATTCGTTGAGTACTCCTCGTTGTGGCCGTTTCATTCGAAGTTCCGCCACTCCGCGTCGAAGTCTGGGTCGGGGTCGGACGCGCCGAGGGCGGCCGCGAACGTCGGGATGTTGATGTTGCGGGCGATGTCGAAGTACCCCCAGCCGCGCTCGGCCCACCGCTCAGTGATGCCGGCGTACGGCGTGACGGGGTAGTACGCCTCGACGTCCGTCCCCGTCCGCAACTGTCGGGCGGGGCGGCGCGGTTCGAAGACCGCCGCGCCGATGTATCTGATGTCGTGTCGGCCGATCACGTCCTGTGCGCGCCGCATGTCGGCCGGCCGGACGTCGTCGTTGGCCGCGAGGTTCGAGACGAGCGGCCGGATCGTCACCCCGTAGCGTTCGCCGACGTACGCGAAGGCGTTGTGCGCGGCCAGAAAGACGACGTCCCGCTCGGCGCGCTCGAAGGTGGCCGCCCACTCGTCGTCGAGGGCCTCGAGGTCGGCTTTGAGCGCCTCGGCGTTCTCCTCGAGCGTCGGCGCCTCATCGGGGGCGACCTCCGAGAGCCCGGCCGCGATGGTGTCGACGGAGCGTTCGGCGAGCGTCGGATCGAGCCAGAAGTGCGGGTCCTTGCCGTCGACCGCCTCCTCGTCGTCGACGGTCTCGAGGAGGTCCATGAGCGTCACGTCGGCGCGGACGTTGATCATCCGCGTCCCCGCGTCGTCGTCCCGCGCCGTCCGGATGGCCCTGTCGGCCCACGGCTGGAACCCGGAGCCGACGTGGATGAAGGCGTCGGCGTCGACGATGTCCCGGGTGATCGAGGGATCGGGCTCCCAGCCGTGGCCGTGGAGCCCGGTCGGGACCAGGTTCTCGACGGTGATCGCGGTGCCGTCGGCGATCCGGCGGGCGAAGTCATAGAAGGTGAAAAACGACGCGACCGCGAGGGGACCGCTCCGCGGGGAGGCCTCCGAGCCGCTCCCGAGACACCCGGCGCCCCCGACCGCCAGCGCCCCGACCCCCGAAGCGAGATACCGCCGCCGCGAGATCGGGGCTCGTTCGTGCCGCTGCGGTGTCATTACCGGGTGTAATACGGTACGACACTTTAGGTTTGTGTACTAGCAACGAAAGATTAGACGCGGCTAATAATCGGCGCGGGCGGCGGCGTCCGCCCTCGGGACCGTGCTGGCGTCACCCCGAACCGAGGTCGGCGTACTCGGCGAGTCGCTCGAATGCCTCGCGCTCGCGGGGGCCGCCGCAGCGCTCGACGACCCCCTCGAAGTACTCGAGTCTGTCGCGGAGGACGGCGGTATCGTAGCCGGGGACGTCGAGTCTGGAGGCGGCGACCGTGGCGTCGATCACGGCGTAGTACCCCCGGTTCGTCGTCGGGACCGTTTCGCGCTCTATCGCGGACTCGACGGGAAAAAGCGCCCACTCGACCCACTCCGTGTCGCCCTCGGTCCCGCTGTCGATGGGGTCAACGTCGACGCGGGCCCACGCGTCGGCGCTCGGAAGCACGGGATCGCTCTCCTCGCGGATCGAACAGGCCGCGTCGACGAAGTCGACGGGGTCGGTGGTGAACTGCACGTAGCCGCCGCCGCGGTCCGTGAAGTTCCGCCGGGTCCGGGTGCGGCCCCACGTCCGGGCGGTCACCGGTTCGCCGGCGAACAGCCCCAGCGCGGCGACGTTCCAGCGGTCGTTCGGCCCGAGCGTCGCCGCGACGGATTCGGTGACGCCCCGCAGGTCGACGGGCCAGCCGTCCGTCACATCACACCTCCAGCCCCCGTTCGAGGGCGACGAACAGCGCGCCGGCGGTGAGGTCGGCCGTCGTTCCGGGGTTTATATCGCGCCGGACGAACTCCTCGGCGAGCGCCTCGGGGTCCTCGTCGCCCGCCAGCACCGCTCGTGCGCGTTCGGTCACCTCCCGTGCGGTCGCCGCGCCGTTTCTCGTCGCGACGAAGGTGTCGGGTTCGGCGGCGAGAAGCCGGAGGAACGCCCGCGATGCGCGGCGGTACACCGGACCCTCGTCGGCGAGGACCCACCCCGCCGCCTCGAAGCTCCGTTCGAACCCCGAGATCCACTCGGCCGCGACGCCGTCGCGGGGCGCCGAAAGCTCCATGACGCCCGACAGCGTCAGCCCGCGCTCTCTGAGAGCGTCCGTCGCGTCGCCGCCGCGACGCACGTCGAGGTCGTCGGCCCCCTCCGGCGGTTCGTCGACGGCGACGGCGACGTGGTCGAACGCCCGGTAGAACGCGCAGGCGTCCTCGACGGTGGTGTCCTCGACGACCGCGGCGACGCCCTCGGGGGTGAGCCGGTCCGTCGCGGCCGCGCGGACCAGCGGGACGGTCACGAGGACCGCACCGAACTGCGTGTTGCCGCCGGATTGGTGGCTCATGCCCTCGATCGCCGTCTCGAAGGCGGCCCCCAACGCGTCGGTCCCGGCGGCCCGCCGGAGGCCGGGGAGCGCGCCGACGGCGCCGGCCATGAACTGCTCGAACCGCAGGTCGTCGTACTCGCGGTGTCGGTCGACGTTGCCCGGTTTCGGCGTTCCCGAGACCTCCAAGAGCAAGGCGAGTTGCGCGTTCTGTGCCGGGTCACGCATCCGTCGAGGCCCCCCGTCCGGCGTCTCCGTCGGCGCGCGTTTCGACGGCCCTCCGGACGCGTTCGAGCACCGCCGGGTCGTTCGACGGGCGACCCACCGAGACCGCATCGGCGCCGTAGGCGAAGTACTCCCGGACGCTCTCGGGGCCCCTGACGTCGTTGTTGGCGATGACGGTCGCGTCGGGGGCGGCCGAGACCACGTCGGCGATCACCGCCTCGCTGTCCATCGCGTCGACGTGCAGCGAGTCGGCGCCGGCCGCCGAGAGCCGCGCCGAGAGCGCGGGCAACTCGACGCCGGGGACCTCCGCCCGGAGTTTGACGCCGACGGTCGCGCCCGCCTCGGCGGCGGCGGCGACCTGCTCGCAGAGCCGATCGGCGTCGCGCATGAGCGTCTCGCCGGCCCCGGCGGCGCACATCTCGGCCTGTCGGCAGTGGGCGTTGATCTCGAGGACGGCGTCGTGATCGGCACAGACCGACGCGGCCGCGGCGATCGGCGCCGTCGCCGCGCTGCGGACGTTCATCCCCGGGCGAACGGCGAGGCCCTCGAGCGCCGAGAGCTCGGCGTCGACGAACGCGATGGGGTCGCTCGGCAGGAACTCGCTGCGATCCCGAGCGCGGAGCTCCCGGGCGGCCGCCCGTGTCGGCCCGTCGAGTGCGATCCCGCCGAGAAGCGCACAGCCGACGTACGGCGCGGCCGTCCGCGCCCACTCGGCGTCGGCCTCGCCGGACAGCGAGGCGACCGCAACGGGCGGATCGAACGCCGCGGCCACGGTCAGGACACCCCCCCGGCGACCGCATCGAGAGCGTCGCGAACGGCCCGACAGACGCGCGCACCGTCGGCCCGCGATCCGAGTTCCGTGTCGGTCCGCACGGTCGGGCGATCGAGGGCCGTCCCGTCGTCGTCGTCGAGAACGAACGCGTCAACGAAGGGGTAGGCGTCGGCGACGCCGGCGGTCGACGCCTCGCGGCCCGACGCCGAGAGGAGTTTCCCGGCGGGCCCGGAGAAGACCCGGTCGTCGACGAACGGCGAGACGGCGACGACGGTCGTCGATTCGAGCGCCGTCCGAACGGCGTCCATGGCGAGCATCGGACCGATGCTCGTCACGGGGTTCGAGGGGCCGATGACGACCGGGTCCTCGAGCGCGTCGAGCACGGCGTCGGTCGGCTCGGCCGACTCGTGGCCCCGGAACTCGACCCGTTCGACGGCCGGGGCGGCGCGGCGGTGGACCCAAAACGCCTGAAAGTGCATCGGCCCCTCGTCGGTGTGGACGATGGTCGCGACCGGGTCGTCGCTCATCGGCAACACGGGGCGATCGACGCCGAGGGCCTCGGCGAGCGTCGCCGTGACGTCGGTAAGCGGGTTGCCCTCGTCGAGCAACCCGGTCCGCGTCGTGTGGATCGCGCGGTCGTAGTCGCCGATCTCCATGAACTCGGCGACGCCCGAAAACCGCCGCCAGCGGGCGATCTCCCGACCGGCGGTCTGTGCGTCCGAGGGGAGGTACCGCGGCCCTGCTTCGAGCCCCGCCTCGTCGGCTAGCTCCCCGATCGCGCCGTGGGTCTCCGTGCTGTCGTCGTCGATCCCCCACCACCGCTCGCGGTCGAGGACGTCCGCCGCCGAGAACAGCACCGTGTCGACGTCGGGACAGACCAACAGCCCGCCCATCTCGACGTCGTCGCCGGTGTTGCAGACGACGGGCGTCGCCGCCGGGTCGAAGACCGCGTCGGCCCCCCACAGGAGCTTCGGCGTCCCCGTGCCGCCGGCGAGAAACGTGACCATACCAACGCTTTCGCGCCGAGCGGTTTGTATTTGACCGTCGGCGGGGGGCGACCGCGCCACGGTTTTTATCCGGTGACGACCAACGCCGACACGAACACGGATGGTCACGATAAAGGACAGCGTTCACGACCACATCGGCGTCGAGGGGATCGCCGCCGAGTTGCTCGACACGCCGGCTGTCCAGCGGCTGCGGCGGCTCAGACAGCTCGGGACCGTCGGGCTCGTCTACCCGAGCGCGAACCACACCCGCTTCGAGCACTCCCTCGGCGTCTATCACCTCGCGCGCAAGGCGCTCTCACACGTCGGGGTGGAGGGCGCACGCGCAACGCGCGTCGAGGCGGCGGCGATCCTCCACGACATCGGTCACACGCCGTTCAGCCACAACGTCGAGCCGGTCGTTGCGAGACGGACCGGACGGATGCACGACGACGTCGGGGACCTCCTCACCGAGGGAGAGATCGCTCGGGTGTTGGCGACCCACGACGTCGATCCCGCGGCCGTCGCCGGGCTGATCGCCGGCGAGGGCGAGTTCGGACAGCTCGTCTCGGGCGAACTCGACGTCGACCGGATGGACTACCTGGTCCGGGACGCCCACCACACCGGCGTTCCGTACGGGACGATCGACACCGGCCGGCTCGTTCGGGAGCTTCGGTTCGTCGGTGGCGAACTCGTGCTCGCCGAGGGGAACGTCCAGACCGCCGAGTCGCTTCTGGTCGCCCGGTCGCTGATGAACCCCGTGGTCTACAACCACCACGTCGCCCGGATCTCGAAGGCGATGCTGCGGCGGGGCACCGAGCGGCTCCTCGAGGCCGGGGCGCTGACCGCCGGGGAGCTCAGACGGACCGACGACGCGGACCTTCTGGTGTCGCTGCGGTCGAACGAACGGACGGCCTCGATCGCCCGCCGTCTGGACACGCGGACGCTGTACAAGCGAGCGATCTGGGCGGAGCTCCGGGACGTCCCGGACGACATCGTCGACGCCGACCACGGGACCGTCCGGGAGTACGAACGGGAGATCGCCGCCCGGGCGTCGGTCGATCCGGAGGCGGTCGTCCTCGACGTTCCCCCGCGGCCGCGGATGCAGGAGTCGACGAGCCGCGTCGTCGTCAACGGCGAGGTCAGGCCGCTCGGGAGCCAATCGACGCTCGTCGCCGCGCTCAGACGGGTGAACGACGAGCAGTGGCGGCTCGGCGTGTACGCGCCCGAACCGAAGGCCGATCGTGTCGGACGCGCGGCCGAGGCGGTGTTGGGCCTCGACCTCGATGCCCTCGTCGTCGACGTCAGGAAGGGCGTCAACGCGACGCTCGACGAGTTCTGACCGGACAACGCGGACGCCTCGGAGGGCACAACGCCGGGGGCGCCGGCGGATCGGTCCGTCTCAGACCGGACGGAGGTGCTCACAATCGCCGGCCGAGACCCGCTCGCGCCCGCGTTCGGTCTCGACGACGAGGGTGCCGGGGAACTCGACGTCGGCCGCGTCGCCGACGACGTCGCCGCGTTGGGTCTCGACGCGGACCCGGCGGCCGAGCGTGGTGGCCGCGTCCCGCCAGGCGGGCAGGACGCCTTCGGGGTTCGACCGGAGCGCTTCGAACCGCTCCAGTAGGTCCCTCGTCAGCGCCGCGCGGTCGGTGTCGCCGACCGCCTCCCGGATCGTCGTCGCCGTCTCCGGGACCGCGTCGGCGTCGACGTTGGCGTTGATACCGATCCCGACGACGATCCAGGAGACGCGGCCCGATTCGCCCTCCATCTCGGTGAGTATCCCGGTGATCTTCTCGCCGTCGACGAGCACGTCGTTCGGCCACTTGATGCCGGCGTCGACGCCGATCGCCCCGAGCGCCTCGGCGGTCGCAACGGCGGCGGCGAGCGTGTAGACCGGCGCGTGCGCCGTCGGCACGTCGGGCCGACAGACGAGGCTGAGCCAGACCCCGCCGGAGGGGGCGGCCCAGGCGCGGCCCAACCGGCCGCGGCCGCCGGTCTGCTCGTCGGCGAGGACGGCGACGTCGGTCCGGCCCGCCGCGGCGAGTTCGCGGGCCCTGTCGTTCGTGCTCCCGATCGCGTCGTGGTACTCGATCTCGAACGGGGCCTCCAGCCCGTGTTCGACCGCTGTGCCGCCGAACTCCGGAACGTCGACGAGGGCGTACCCGTCGCCGCGGCTCTCGATCCCGAACCCGGAGTCCCGAAGCGCTTCGATGTGCTTCCAGACCGCGGCCCGCGAGACGCCGAGGGCGTCCGCCATCTCCGGGCCGGAGACCGGCCCGTCGGCGAGCGAGTCGAGGATCCGCCGTCGGGTATCCTGCATGCGTTCGGCACTGGGGCGCGGCGGTACATAGCTCCGTTGACCGACCGGTATGGGCGACCGCCTCGGGTGGGTCCGGGGCCCGAGCGCCGACGATCCCGAGCGGGCGAGTGACGCGATATCAGGGGCCGAACCCGGCCCGGACGGAACAACGAACGTTCGTCGCCGGTGGGCCTCGGCGCGCGTTTTTGAACGGAGTGGCCTCATATCCGTATCGAGTCAAACACGCGTAAGACGAAAGAGAAAATAAAGAAATACTTGCATGGTTCGACGCCGTTTATATCTCCTCCGTACACTATCGATCCGTCGAAGGTATGACACGCGACAGCCTCACCCCGGACGAAGAGCGCGTCCTCGAGGAGATAGCGGAGAAGAACGTCGATTTCCTCCGGCTCCAGTTCATCGACATCCTCGGGATGATAAAGAACGTCGCCGTCCCGGCCGATCAGGCAGAGAAGGCCTTCACCGACGGGATCTACTTCGATGGCTCCTCCATCGAGGGGTTCGTCCGCATCCAGGAATCGGACATGCGGCTCGTGCCCGACGCCAGCACGTTTGCGGTCCTCCCGTGGCGCAGCCGCGAGGACACCGCGTCGGCCCGGATGATCTGTGACGTGTACGACACCTCGACGGGCGAGCCCTTCGAGGGCGACCCCCGACACGTCCTGAAGGGCGCCATCGACCGCGCCAACGAGATGGGCTACACCGTCAACGCCGGCCCGGAACCGGAGTTTTTCCTCTTCGAGGAGGACGAGGAGGGCCGCGCAACGACGACGTTCTCCGATCACGGCGGGTACTTCGATCTCGCGCCGAAGGACCTCGCGAGCGACGTCCGGCGGGACATCATCTACGGTCTCGAGTCGATGGGCTTCGAGATCGAGGCCTCACACCACGAGGTCGCAAAGGCCCAACACGAGATCGACTTCGAGTACGCCGACGCGCTGACCACCGCCGACAACGTCGCCACCTTCCGCGCCGTCGTCCGGGCGATCGCCGCCCAACACGACCTCCACGCGACGTTCATGCCCAAGCCCATCCCGAAGATCAACGGCTCCGGCATGCACACGCACCTCTCGCTTTTCACCGAGGACGGCGAGAACGCCTTCCACGACGGGGACGACGAGTTCGACCTCTCGGAGACGGCCAAACAGTTCCTCGGAGGGGTACTGGAGCACGCGCCGGCGATCACGGCGGTGTCGAACCCGACGGTCAACAGCTACAAGCGGCTGGTGCCGGGGTACGAGGCGCCCGTCTACATCGCGTGGTCGGACACCAACCGTTCGGCGCTGATCCGGAAGCCGGCGGCGCGGGTGCCGGCGGCCTCCCGGATCGAAGCGCGCTTCCCGGACCCCTCCTGTAACCCGTATCTGGCGTTTGCGGCGCTGATCCACGCCGGCCTGGACGGGATCGAAAAGGGCGTCGATGCGCCCGATCCCGTCCGCGAGAACATCTACGAGTTCGACGAGGACAAACGCGAGGAGTACGGCATCGAGACGCTGCCGAGCAACCTCGGCGAGGCGGTCGACGCCCTCGAGGATGACCCGGTGATCATGGACGCCCTCGGCGAGCACGTCGGCGAGAAGTTCCTCGAAGCCAAGGATCAGGAGTTCACCGAGTATCTGGTCGACGTCTCGCAGTGGGAACTCGATCGGTACCTCGAAACCTTCTGAACGGCCGCCGCGCGGCCGCGTTTCAGCGATCGAACCGTGCGATCAGATCGCTCCCCTCGACGTAGGGGAACCCGTGACGATCGGCGTACGCCCGCGCCGCCGCCGGCGAGAGCGCGCCGCCGGTCTCGTCGTCGAGCATCTCACAGACGACGACGGCGGGCGCTTTGCCCGCGGCCGCGGCGAGTCCGAGACCGAGTTCCGTGTGGCCTTCCCGATCGTCCAACAGCCCCGGCGCGCCCCGCAGCAGGTGGACGTGCCCCGGCGCCCGGAACGAGTCGGCGAAGCGCTCGGCGTCGGTGGCGATCGCGCTCACCGCGTCGTCGCCGGCGACGAGCGCCTCCCGGGCGATCTCGGCGGCCGCCGCGCCGAGTTCCGAGATCGTCAGCGCGCGGTCCTCGTCGGTGATCCCGGTGTAGGTGTCGCGGTGGTTGACCGTCAGCGAGAACGACGAGCGCGCGTCGTACCCGAGGTCGTGGTCCGCTCCGACCGGGTGATCGATTGTGGCCGCGGCGAACGGGAGCTCCCACGCCGTACAGACGGCATCCGAGAGCGCAACGCAGACGAGCCCGCCGGCGTCGTTCCGCAGCCGGGCGACGTCCCGGGGCTCGACGTCGCTTGCGGGGTAGACCAGATCCACCTCGCCCTCCCTGTCGGACGCGTCGTGGATCAACACCGGACCGCCGGCGGCGAAGGACGACACCGCGTCGTCGACGCCGGCCGACGCCCGGGCGTTACTGCTCCGAGACACGAACGCTCACCTCGTCTGCGTCCTCGATGCCGAGTCGTTCGCGGAGCTTCACCGGCGCGATGAGCTCGAGTTGGTCGGCGCCGTGGTGGGTTCGCTCCGGCGCGATGACGTGCGCGTCGGGGTACGCCTCGGCGCCGGCCTCGATCGTCGCCGGCCAGCAGAACGCGGGCCCGTAGGTCCGCTCGTCGTCCTCCCAGCCGTCGATCCTGATCGGATCGAGCGCGTCCATCCGGGCTCGCGCCCCGACGCTCTCCTCGTCGAGGTCGACGTTGAGTGTCCCCGCGAACGGCTCGTACCCCAACCGCTCGCGGAACTGCCGCATGTACCCGGACAGCGAGATGTAGTGTTTGCCCTCCCCCATGCCGCTCGTGACGGCCCCGGTGAGGATCACGTCGGCGCTTCCCTCGAAGAGCCGCCTGTAGTCGGCGTACTCGCGCTGGAGGGCGCGCTCGCCGTCGTCGGTCACCTCGATCCGCTGCCCGTCGCCGGTCAGCTCCCGCGTGAGGTAGCCGGCGTCCTCGAGGCGCTGGAGCCGCCGCGAGGCGGTCTGGTTAGACGCGTCGAGCGACCCCGCGAGATCCGAACACGTGACCGTCGTCCGTCCCTCGAGCGCGCCGTCAAGGGCGACGAGTTTGAGCGTCACCAACTCGCTGTGGCCGACGTGCTCGGTCGTCTGTGGCATACCTGTGGGTAGGCGGGCGGGACGCTTAACCGTAACGGATATGGAACGCATAACGGATACGGAACGAAGCGAAAACACAAGACGGGACGGGACTCGCCGAACGCACGCCCGTGTCGGGGCGTTACGTTTCCGCGTAGGGCCGCTCCTCCCAGAAGTCGCTGCCGCCTTTCAGTTCGGGGACGAGCGTGTCCTCGTCGCGGGCCAAAAGCGCAACGCGGGAGGCCTCGACGTCCTTGAGAACGGGGTGCGTCGGGAGGAACTCCTGGACCGCCCGGCTGAAATCGAGGACCTCCCCGTGGTCCGGCATGACGTCGCGGTCGAGACGGCCCCTGGAGTTGCCGACGTGCATGTACGCTTTCAGCTCGACGAAGTCGGCGTCGGCCCGGTCGAACATCGCCGCGTACCACTCCGGGTGGTGCGTGTTGTGCCCCGACAGCAGCGTCGTCCGGAGCACGGTTCGGGTCTCGTCCTTCTGTGCCAACACGTCGAGCGTCTCGATGAGCCGATCCCACGCGTCGTCCTCGACGGCCTTGACCACCTCGCCGAACGTCCGGCGGTCGGCGGCGTCGACGCTGACGTACAACTGCGTCGGGTCGCACTGCTCGAGGATCTCCGGGCGGGTTCCGTTCGAGACGAGAAACGTCGTGATGCCCCGCTCGTCGAAGGCATCGATGAGCTCGGGGAGATACGGGTACAGCGTCGGCTCGCCGTCGAGCGAGATGGCGACGTGGCGCGGCTTCATCGCCTCCTCAAAGACCCGCTCGGGCACCTCGTCGTTGCCGCCGAACCCCGACAGCAGCGTCCGCTGGAGCTCGATCGAGGCCTCGGCGACGGCGTCGGGGTCGTCCCACTCGACGTCGCCGAGCTCGTACGCGTGTCCGGCGTGGTCCCGCCAACAGAAGACGCACCGCTCGTTGCACTTGACGACCGGGGTCATCTGTATGCAGCGGTGCGATTGGATCCCATAGAAGTGGTTCTTGTAGCATCGACCCTCGCCCCGAAGGGCGTTGGCCGTCCACCCGCAGGTCTGGGCGGCGGTGTGGTTCTCGCTGTGGTAGTCCGGATCGTCGACCTGCTTGGGCATATCCAGCACAACAGACTCGACGGTGATAATGCTCCCGGTGAGAACGCCGGACGAAGTGGACTGTCACCGTCCGGGCCTCGCCCGTCTCGGCGTTCTCGTATCGGAGCGTCGTGTGACTGCCCTTGCCGCCGACCGGGACGAACCCGTGTTTGGTGAGGGCTTTGATTACCTCCCGCGAGGAAAAGGTCGTCCGAACCACACTATTCGAGCCACACCGGGCGGCCGTTTTCGCCGATCTCGACGTCGATCTCTAGCTCGGCGAGGTACGCGTCGGGATCGTCGATCGGCTCGCCGTGTCCGAAATGACTATCGAGCGCGTCGGCGAGTTGCCGGAGGGCTTCTGTCTCGCTGTCACCGAACGATGCGACACCCGAATCGACGTGTCGCGCTGTCACCCGGCCGTCGTCCTCGTGGACGAACTCGACACCGGCCGGCGGTTCGGATACCGTTGGCATATACATAGATAGGTGCCGAGACCGACGTAAATGTTCGCTTTGACCCACTCGATGGCGCCGCTATCCCAACGCGTGGAGCGAGATACACAGCGTGAGGACCGAGAGCGGCCGCGAGTACCGCGTCGACGCCCAACGTTCGACGCCGCCCGAGGGGCCGCGAACCCGGGGCCTATGTGGCCGTCGCCCCAACGGCGCGTATGGCCGACGATCAGGGCGGGTTCGAAGACGCCCGCGAGAGCCTCGATGGCCACCCGATCCGGAGCCTCCTGGCGTACGCCAAACCCTACTGGCTCCGGTTGGGCGCCGGCGTGTTCACCTCCTTTCTGACGCGGTTCGCCCGGCTGGTCCCGCCGATCATCGTCGCGACGGCGATCGACCGCGTGGTGTTGCAGTCCGGCGATCCCGGGCTGCTCTCCGAGGTCGGGCTGGTCCCGTCCGGCGAGATCACCGGCGAGGCCGCCCGGATCGGCCTCCTCGAACAGCTTGTCGTCATCGCGGTGATCGCGTACCTCGTGCGCTCGGCGACGCGGTTCGCCTCCCGCTATCTGCTGCAATCGACCGCACAGAAGGTCCAGCGGGACCTCCGGAACGACACGTACGACCACCTCCAGCACCTCTCGATGGACTTCTTCGTCTCCCATCAGACCGGCGGGATGATGTCGATACTCAACAGCGACATCAACCGCCTCGAGCAGTTTCTCAACACCGAGTTCAGACAGATGATACGGGTCGTCGCGACCGTCGGCGGCATCTCCGTCGTGCTGTGGACGTACTCGCCGAAGCTCGCGCTCATCGCGCTCGCGCCGGTCCCGATCATCGGCCTCGCGAGCGGGTTCTTCCTGAGCTGGATCGAGCCGCGGTACAAGTCGATCCGCGAGACGGTCGCCCGCCTGAACACGCGCTTGGAGAACAACCTCGGCGGGACCGCGGTCATCAAAGCCTTCGACCGCCACGCCTTCGAGCGCGACCGGGTCGCCGAGCAGAGCCAGGCCTACCACGACGAGAAGGTGGCGGCCCTGCGGATCCGCCGGGCGTTTTTCGCCTCGCTCCGGTTGACGACCGGCGTCGTGTTCGTCCTCGTGCTCTACGTCGGCGGGACCGACATCATCGCGGGCGACCCCGGCGCGCTGTCGGCGGGTGCGTTTGCGCTGTTTTTCCTCTATCTCCGCCGGCTGTACTCCCCGATGCGCCGCGTCGGCAAGTCCGCGAACAAGTACCAACTCGCGAAATCGAGCGCCGAGCGCGTTTTCGGACTCCTCGGCGAGGAGCCGACGGTGACCGAACCGGCCGAACCGCACGCCCCCGACTCCGTCCGCGGCGACGTCGCCTTTGAGGACGTGACGTTCAGCTACGGCGACCGCGATCCCGTGATCGAAGGCGTCTCGCTGGACGTTCCCGCGGGGGCGACGATCGGGCTCGCCGGGCCGACCGGGGCGGGAAAATCGACGCTTCTGAAGCTCCTCCCGCGGTTTCACGACGTCGACTCGGGGGCCGTCCGCGTCGACGGCGTCGACGTCCGGGGGTACGGGCTCCGGGCGCTCAGAGACGAGATCGCGATCGTCGAACAGAACCCCTACCTCTTTTCGGGCACCGTCGCCGACAACATCGCCTACGGCGACCGCGCGGTGCTCGAAGCCGAGTGGCACGGCACAACGGACGCCCCTGGGGCGGACGCCCGCGACCGGGTTATCGAGGCCGCCAAGGCCGCCGAGGCCCACGAGTTCATCACGGACCTCCCGGAGGGCTACGACACGCTCGTCGGCGAGCGCGGGATCAAACTCTCCGGGGGCCAACGACAGCGCCTCGCCATCGCCCGCGCGCTGCTCAACGATCCGTCGATCATCGTCTTCGACGAGGCGACCTCGGACGTCGACACCGAGACCGAGACGCTCATCCAGGAGAGCCTCGATCGGCTCATCGACGAGCGGACGGCCTTCGTCATCGCCCACCGCCTCTCGACGATCAGGGACGCCGACACCATCGTCGTCATGGACGACGGCGAGATCGTCGAGCGCGGCACCCACGAGACGCTCGTCGCGGCCGGCGGCGAGTACGCCGGCCTCTGGCGGGCACAGGTCGACTCGGGGGCGTCCGTCGCCCCTCCCGGCGAGTGATCCCCGGGGCCCGACGCGAACCCGTTATTCCTATATCCGACGCTCGGAAACGTGATGTATGATCCGCCCGTTCCGCGAGTCCGTCGAGGACGCCGTCGCGTCGGCGCTCCGGGCCCGCGGCCTTCCCACCGACGACCTCGGCATCGAGGAACCGCCCGACGACGTGGCGTCGGTGTTCGCCTCCAGCATCGCCTTCCGGGTCGCCGACGACCTCGGCACGGCGCCGCCGCAGGCCGCGGTCTCACTCGCCGCCGACATCGACACCGAGCCCCACGAGTACGTCGAGCGCGTCGAGGCGACCGGCCCGTACCTGAACTTCTTCCCGAGCGAGTCGTACTTCGCCGACACCCTCGAGGCGGCACAGGCGGCCGATTATGGCTCCCTTCCCGCCCGTGACGTCTCCGTCGTCGTCGAGCACACCTCGGCGAACCCGACGGGTCCGGTCCACGTCGGCCGGGCGCGGAACCCGATCATCGGCGACGCCGTGGCGAACCTACTGGAGTACGCCGGCTACGACGTCGACAGACACTACTACGTCAACGACGCCGGCCGACAGATCGCGGTGTTCACCTGGGCCTACGAGCGCTTCGAGGAGTCCGAGCTTCCCGACCCGGCCCGCGACCGCGAGGAGTACCGGATGGTCCGGTACTACCGGAGAGGCAACGAGTTCCTACAGGACGCCGACCCGGAGGCCGTCGAGGCGGCCGAGGCCGAGATCGAGGCGATCCTTCGGGGGCTCGAGGACGGCGACGAGGAGACCTACGAGCGCGTCTCCGAGGTCGTCGACACCGTCCTCGGCGGCATGAAGGCGTGTCTCGGGCGGCTGCCGGCCGCCTTCGACGAGTTCGTCAAGGAGACGCGGTTCATGCGCGACGGCTCGACGGACGACGTCGTCGCCCGGCTCAAAGCCCACGAGAACGCGGTGTACGAGAACGACGCCTGGCAGTTCACCTTCGAGGACATCGACAAGAACCTCGTCTTCCTGCGGGCCGACGGGACCTCGCTGTACACCACGCGGGATTTGGCCCACCACGAGTGGAAGTTCGACAACTACGATCGGGCCGTGACCGTCCTCGGCGAGGACCACAAGCTCCAGGCCCGCCAGCTCAAGGCGGCGCTTTCGGAGCTCGGGAACGACCCCGAGCGCCTGGACACGGTGGTGTACTCCTATGTCAACCTCCCCGAGGGGAAGATGTCGACGCGCCGCGGGACGGGCGTCCAACTCGACGACCTGCTCGACGAGTCGATCGACCGCGCCCGCGAGGAGGTCCAGGCCCGCCTCGAGGACCGCCTCCGCGACGACGATCTCGACGGGGCCGACGTCGATCGGATCGCCCGACAGGTCGGCGTCGGTGCGGTCCGGTACGACATCGTCTCCAAACAGCCGACGAAGGCGATCACCTTCGAGTGGGACCGCGCGCTCGATTTCGAGGCCCAGTCCGCCCCGTACGTCCAGTACGTCCACGCGCGCTGTCGGGGGATCGAAGCCGAGGCCGACGGGATCGACCCCGCTCTCGACGCCGCGGCGCTGTCGGGCGACCCCGAACGCGAGCTGTTGGCGACGGTCGCCAGGCTCCCGGGCGTCGTCGAGGCGGCGGCCGCCGACCGCCAGCCCCACCGGATCGCGACGTACACCCGCGAGATCGCCGACCGCTTCAACGGCTTCTACCGGGAGTGTCCGGTCGTCACGGCCTCCGACGACCGGACGAAGGCGGCCCGCCTCGCGCTCGTCGTCGCGGCGCGTCACACCGTCGCCAACGCCCTCGAGATCCTGGGCGTCGAAGCGCCCGAGTCGATGTGACCGCCGCCGAGCGCCAGCAGATTGATTGTCCGCCCGCCCGAACGGTCTGACACGGAGTCAAACACAGATGACCGCCCCCCGCGTCGTGTCGCTTCTGCCCTCGGCGACCGAGATCGTCGCCGCCCTCGGCGTCGAACCGGTCGCGACCTCACACGAGTGCGACTACCCGCCCGCCGTCGCCGACGCGCCGTCCGTCGTCCGCTCGCGGATCGACGCCGACGCCTCGAGTGCGACGATCGACAGCCAGGTGCAGTCGGCCGACGCCGACGGCGGCGTCTACCGCATCGACCGCGAGGCCCTCGCCGCCGCCGACCCCGATCTCGTCATCTCACAGGGGATCTGTGAGGTGTGCGCGGTCGACACCGTCGTCGTCGAGACGGCGATCGAGGAGCTGGGGCTCGAGTGTGAGCTCCTGACGACGGACCCACACAGCCTCGGGGACATCCTCTCGGATATCGAACGCATCGGCGCGGCGCTCGGCCGCGCCGACCGCGCCGACGAGTTGGTGGCGGAGCTACGAGCGCGGGTCGATCGCGTCTCGACGGCCGTCGACGCGAGCCCCATCGACCCGACCGTCGCCGTGTTGGACTGGCTCGAGCCGCCGATGGTCGCGGGCCACTGGATCCCGGAGCTGGTCGAGTTGGCCGGCGGAACGTACGAACTGGCCGCCCCCGGCGACGCGTCGACGCCCCGCGAGTGGACGGCGATCCGCGAGTACGACCCCGACGTCCTCGTCGCCGCCCCCTGCGGGTTCGGGATCGAACAGACCTTCGAGAACCTCTCGGATCTGACCGACCGGCCGGGGTGGTCGAGCCTCCGGGCCGTCCGGATGAACCGGGCCTACGCCGTCGACGGACACCACCTCGTGAACCGCCCCGGCCCGCGGGTCGTCGACACCCTCGAAACGATCGCGTCGCTGCTTCACCCCGACGCCGTCGAAACGCCCGAGGAATCGATGCTCCGTTCGCTCTCGGACCCGCCGGCGTGACGCTCGTCGTTCCCGATCCGATCCGCGACGCCGTCTGCGCCCACGCCCGGTCGGGCGCCCCCAGGGAGGTCGTCGGCGTTCTGGCCGGCGACCGCCGTGAGGGGCGCTCTGTCGTCCGGCGGGCCTACCGCGCCGAAAACGCCGCGGGCGATCCGAGGACCCGCTATGAGATCGCCGCCAGCGCGGAGATCGCGCTGTTGGAACGGATCGACGACGCCGGCCTCGACACGGTCGGGTTCTACCACTCCCACCCCGAGGGCCCGCCCGGACCGAGCGAGACCGACGCCCGACTCGCGGCGTGGCCCGGACGCTCCTACGTCATCGTTTCTCTCGGCGCCGACGCGCCCGAAACCGGGGCGTGGCGCTGGGACGGCGAGCGCTTCGTGCCGGAGCCGATCGAACGCGTCTGAACGGCGCCGACGCCGAGCCGGTCCGGTCCCGCGACACCCTCGTCGCGGCCTCGGCTCCCGAACGGCTGCTTCGGGCGGAACCGCTCCCTCGACCGTTTCCTCGCACCCACGAGCGTCGACGTTTGTCCGCAAAAACTGAATGAAATACAAGAAATATCCGGAAAACGTGCCGCGACGAAACGCTTATGCCGATGTAATTGAACGTACACGTATGTCAAACGAACCGACGGACGACCGGACGCCCGCCGCCCGCCGCGAGCGATGACCGATTCGGTCGCCTCGCCCCCGGGGTTCCGCGAGGACGCGGACGCTCTCAGGGCCGAACGCGTCTCGTTCGTCCGCTCCGTCGTCGCCGACGCCGACGCCGACGGGGTCGTGCTCGGGCTCGACAGCGGTCTCGCCTCAACGGTCGCCGCGACGATCGCCGTCGAGGCGCTCGGGCCCGACCGCGTCACCGGACTCGTCCTGCCGAGCAGCAAGATCGGCTCCCGGAGCGCCCAGGACGCCGAGACCGTCGCCGACGTGCTCGGCGTCGAGACCGAGACGGTCCACCTCCAGCAGCTGGTGGTCTGTTTCGGCGAGTTGGCCCCGAACACCGACCTCCACGGCGATCCGACCGTCAGGGAAGCCCTCGTCGATCGGCTCCGGATGACGATGCTGTACGTCGCGGCGAACGCGACCGACCGGCTCGTCCTCGGGACGAACACCCGGAGCGACCGGCTCCTCGGGTCGTTCACCGAACACGGCGACGGGGCCGCCGATCTCCACCCCTTCGGCGACCTCTACCGGACGGAGCTCGAAACGCTCGCCGAGGCCCTCGAGATCCCGTCGTTCGTCACCGACGCGCCCGCCGCGACGGGGTTCTACCCGAGGCGTTCGGACGCCGACGGGTTCGACGAGCCGCCGGCGGTGATCGACGCCGTGTTGCGCCGACTGGTCGAGGCCGGCGAGCGCCCCGACCGGATCGCGGAGGCGCTCGCGGTCGACCCCGAGACCGTCGAGCGGATCGCCCGCCGCCACGAGGCGACGAAACGCAAGCGGCGCGACCCGGCGCTCCCCGGGAACTAGATCGCACAGCGCTCCTCGTACTCGACGTCGTGGACCGACTCGATCCCGCCGCCGCAGACCGGACAGTCCGGGCGCGGCTCGATCGAAACCTCCCGGAACGACATGTCCTCGGCGTCGTAAAACAGCATCCGCCCGTCGAGCGTCTCGCCGTAGTCGAGACACAGCTTGATCGCCTCGGTCGCCTGGATGCAGCCGACGGTGCCCGGTAGCACGCCCAACACGCCCGCCGTTGCGCAGTCCGGGACCGTCCCCGGCTCCGGCGCCTCGGGGAAGAGACACCGATAACAGGGCCCGCCGTCGTTCGCCTCGAACGTCGCCACCTGCCCCTCGAACCGGAGGATCGCCCCGTGGGCGAAGGGCACGCCGGCGAGCGTGCAGGCGTCGTTGACGAGATACCTCGTTGCGAAGTTATCGGAGCCGTCAACGACGACGTCGTACTCCGCCAAGAGCGACTCGACGTTGTCGGCCCGAACCCGCGTCTCGTGGGTTCGGACGGTCACGTCCGGGTTCTGTCGCCGGATGAACTCCCGCGCGGAGTCGACCTTCGGCCGCCCGACATCGGCGTCGCCGTGGATGACCTGCCGCTGGAGGTTCGAGCGCTCGACGACGTCGTCGTCGGCGATCCCGATCGTCCCGACGCCGGCGGCCGCGAGGTACTGCAGAACCGGCGATCCAAGCCCGCCGGCACCGATACAGAGGACCTCCGAGCCGAGGAGCCGCGCCTGGCCCTCCGGGCCGATCTCGTCCATGATGATGTGTCTGGAGTACCGATCGAGTTGGTCCGCGTCCAACGAGAGATCGCTCATGGGGTGTCGTTGTGCGCCCCCGTACAAATCCGTCCGGGTCCCCGACGCGGCGCCGGCCGGAGCGCCGTGGTCCCGCTCGGCCCCGGTGTCCGGGTCGCTCCCGTCCGTTCTCCCCGTGCTCCGGGTCCGCCTCCGCCCGCGATCGCGGTTTGTGATCGCGGTGCTACGTCGGCTCGGTCGGGTTCACTCCTCGCCGGACTCCTCGCGCCGCATCAACACGGCGACCACGAGCGGCGAGAGCAGCGCGATCACCGCCGACAGCCCGAACGGTGACGAAAGCACGCTGAGCGGATCGATGCTCGTCCCACCCTCGCCTTCGCCTTCGCCTTCGCTTTCGCCGTCGCTTCCGCCGCCCTCGCCCTCGCCGCCTCCGTCGCCGCCCGCCTCGGAGCCGGCGACCATCTCGCCGACCGTGAGCTCCGGGGCGCCCTCGCCGCTGCCGACCGCGACGGCGCCCTTCATCCCGTTGGCGACGTGGGGCATACAGATGTACTTCGAGATCCCGTCGCTGTCGAAGGTGATGTCGAATCTCGATCCGCCCTCGCCGGTGCGCTCGCTCTCGTAGCGCTCGCCGGTTTCGCGCTCGGCGACGTTGTGCCCGCCGCCCTCGCCGGTCCACTCGAAGACGACCGTCGTGCCCGGATCGACGTGGATCGCCGGCGGATCGAACGCCAGACCGGCCGCCCCCGCGCCGACGTTGACCGTCACCTCGTCCTCGCCGGTCATGTCGACGGTCCCGTCGAAGCTGTCGACGTCGTCGAACCACCCCTCGTACTCGAAGGTCTCCTGTGCGTAGGTCGGTGACGCCGCCGTCGCCGTCGCGGCCGCGGCCGTCGCACCCACACCGACACGGAAGAGGTCACGCCGGCTCAGGCCGGGGGTGTCGCTCGGTTCCATTTCATCCCGATTTGTTCCCGGTCGTATTTGAGGATTGCCAAACGCCGCTCACTCGTCGTCGAACTCCATGGCGACGGAGTTCATACAGAACCGCTTGCCCGTCGGCTCCGGGCCGTCCTCGAAGACGTGCCCGAGGTGGCCCTCACAGCGGGCGCAGACGACCTCGGTCCGGACCATCCCGTGGCTCCGGTCCTCGCGGAGTTCGACGGCCCCGTCCTTCGCGTCGTAGAACGACGGCCACCCCGAGTTCGAGTCGAACTTCGTCTCGGCGTCGAACAGTTCGGCCCCGCACCCGGCACAGCGGTACGTCCCGTCGTCGTCCTTGCCGAGGTACTCCCCGGAGAACTTCGGTTCGGTTCCCTGCTCGCGGAGGATCCGGTACTCCTCGTCGGTGAGGACCTCCCGCCACTCCTCGTCCGTGCTCGGTAGCTCGTTTGCTTCGGACATACCTCCGGTACGTGCTGGAGGGGCTTTGTCGTTGCGCTGCGACCTGCGGCGCCTTCCCCGCGGGACCGTCCCCCAAACGCGAAGTGCGCGCCGCCGCTTGCTTGTCGTATGCGACCCGAATCGGAGATCAGAGACCGAATCGCCGAACTCGAAGCGCGGTACGACGACTACGACCCGCCGTCCTCGGAGTTCGAGGACACCGCCGAGGTCGCGACGCTGCGGGCGATCGAAGAACTGGAGTGGGTCCTCGAGGAGTACGACGCAACGAGTGGGTTTACGACGTCCTGAGGGCCACTGCTTCGCCGGATCGGCCCGCCCGCCTTGAGGCGGTCGCGGTACCGGCGGCCGAACGCGCCGCGGGAATCCGGGTGTGCGATCCGAGGCGGGCCTTCGGCGGAGGACGGGAGGCCCCTTAGGACGGAACTGCAAGACTGACCCGTGAGCGGAGCGGCCCGAAACGCCCGCTACCGAACCTCCCCGTCGGTCGTCGGCCGCCCCTCAGTCGGATGTGACCTTCCCCGCGAACGTCTCCCGTATCTTCTCGACTTTCGGCCGCGCGTGAAACGTACAGTAGGCGTCGTTGGGGTTCTTCTCGAAGTAGTTCTGGTGGTACTGTTCGGCCTCGTAGAACGTCCCGATGGGCTCGAGTTCGGTCACGACGTCGTCGTCGTACTCCTCGTCCGCGGCGTCGATGTACGCCCGTGCCGTCCGGTGCTGTTCGTCGCCGTGCGTGAGGACGATCGAGCGGTACTGCGTGCCCACGTCAGGACCCTGTCTGTTCAACTGCGTCGGGTCGTGGATAGTGAAGAAGGCCTCGAGCAGCTCCTCGTAGCCGATGACCGCGGGGTCGTACTCGAGTTGGACCACCTCGGCGTGGCCGGTGTTCCCCGAACAGACCGCCTCGTAGGTCGGGTCCTCTGCGTGGCCGCCGGCGTACCCCGAGGTGACCGTTTCGACGCCGCGCAGCTCCTCGAAGGCCGCCTCGATGCACCAGAAACAACCGCCGCCGAACGTCGCCGTTTCGAGCGTTTCCGTCATTGCTCCCCTTTGGGGCTCCGGACGTATTAATCACCGCGCGCTCGGGGAGCCTCGCCCGCCGGGCGGCTACCGGTAGCCGAACGTCCGGAGCGAGGCGCGGGCGGCGACGACCGCGAGCGCTACCGCGGCGACGCTCACGAGCAGGTACGCGGGCGATTCGACCACCCCGTACACGCCCGCCTGCACGGCGCCGATCGCCGCCATCGCCGCGAGCCAGATGAACCCGAGCCCCACGAGCGCGCTCCGGACATCGACGAACCCGCTTTCGGGTTCGGCCCGGGCGTCGCTCTCGGTTGAGGGCTCCGCCGCGACCGACGAATCGTCCATACGCACGGACGGGGCGCCGGCCCGATAAGCCCTCTTTTCGCGGCGATACATTATTGTCCGCCGGCGCGCCCATCTGCCCTAATGCCAGATCTCCCCGTCTCCGAGGCACAACTCGACGCGTTAGAATCGGTACGCGACGACCTCGAAGCGGCGTACGTCGGCGAGTACGGCACCGTCCCGATGGCAGACGCGGTCCAGTACCTGCTCGATACGTACACGCCGCCGTCGGAGACCGACGGATCGACGCCGGACATCGAGGGGCTCACGACGATCGACGGCGTCGGGGAGGCGACGGCCGAATCGCTCGCCGCCGCCGGCTTCGAGACCGTTGCGGACGTCGCCGCGGCGGCCCCGGGCGACCTCACGGAGATCAGGGGGATCGGCGACGAGCAGGCCGTCAGCATCGCCGCCGCGGCCGCGACACAGCGGGGCGACGCGGCGGACGGCTCCGAGTCCGGGCCCGGGTCCGACGCCGGTGGGCACTCCGACGGCGACGGGCGCGAGGACGAGGACGCCGGAGCGTCGCCGGAAAACACCCTCAAGCAGGCGATGAGCCTGCTTGATGCCCACGACGAACGGTGGCGGGAGGCCAGCGGCGACGAGCCCTACGAGGTGGACCTCCCGGACGGTTCGACCGAGCCCGCCCGGACGAAAGACGACGTCAAGCGGCTCCTGTTCAAACACTGGCGCTGACGCCTCGCCGCCGTCTCACCGTCCGGGGACGGCGGCTGCGCGACCCGTGCGACGCCCCCGATCGCGCCGGAACCGCACGTTTCTTACCCGGTTGCCGCCTTTCGGTAGACGAATGGACGAGACCGTACTGCTCACCGGCGCGAAGGGGTCGGTCGGAACGGCCGTCCGCGAGGGACTGGCCGACGAGTACGACTGGCGCTACCTCTTTCATAACCCGCCGCCGTTCGACCCCGAGCACCCGTATCTCGTCGGCGACGTCACCGATGAGGACCTCGTCGCGGAGGCCTGTGCGGGCGTCGGAGCGATCGTCCACCTCGCCGGCGACCCCCGCCGCGACGCCCCCTGGGACTCCGTGTTGCAGAACAACATCCACGGGACGAAGGTGCTGTACGAGGCCGCGATCGACGCCGGCGTCGGGCGGTTCGTCTTCGCCTCCTCGAACCACGCCGTCGGCCACTTCGAGACGGAGCGCGAGCCCGATCTCTACCGGGCCGACGACGACTTCCGGCTCGACGGGACCGAACTCCCCCGCCCCGGGAACCACTACGGGATCTCGAAGGCCACCGGCGAGACGATCGGCCGGTACTACCACGACGAGTACGGCATCGACGTCTGTAACGTCCGGATCGGCAACCTCACGCGCGGACACCCGCCGATCGACTACGAGCGCGGGCAGGCGATGTGGCTCTCCTACCGCGATTGTGCACACCTCCACGCCCGCGCTCTCGAGGCCGAGTACGACTACGAGATCATCTACGGCATCTCCGATAACGACCGGAAGTACTACTCCATCGAGCGCGCCAAGGACGTGCTCGGCTACGAGCCGATGGATAACTCCGCGGAGTGGGACGGCGACGAGCGGACCGAGTGACGCCCTCGGCGCCGTTTTTTCACTCGAACAGCCCCTCGACGTCCGACTCCCGCATCGAGCGGCGCTCGACGTGCTCTCGTAGTCGCTGTCGCACCACCGGGGGCTGATCGCACACCCACTCGCGGGCGAGCGCCACGAACGGACTCGTCGCGTCCCCGTCGGCGACGTCCCGTTCCGCGTAGCCGGCGGCGGCCGTTATCAGTTCGTCGTCGTCGGCCTCGGCGACGGCCTCGGCGGCCGCGGCGATTTCGGCCGGCGCGAGATCGCGGACCCCGACGGCGTCCCCATCGAGACGGAGTTTCGGGGGATCGGTCTCGCGACCCACGGCCGGGTCGGCGGCGACCTCCTCGAGCCACGCCCGGAGCGGCCCGACGTCGACGACCGAACAGTCGGTCAGGTAGGCGCGTGCGCCCTCCGCGAGCCCGCCCGCGCCGTCGTCGTTCCCGCGGCGGGACTTGTACACGGCGGCGCTTGCCTGGATCAGCCCCTGGAGGCACGCCTCGCGCTCGCCGGCCGGATCGTCGAGCCACCGCTCCTCGAGGGGTTCATGCGCCGCCAGATACCGCTCCGCGTTGAACAGCGCGATCCCGACGCGGAGCCGATCCATACCCACCGTCGTGTCCCGGTCGATATATGCGCATCGCCCCGCTCCGTCTCGTCCCGCCCCGCCCCGATCTCACCCGCTCTCTTGCGGTCGCGTTCCGCCGCCGTGCGGGTGAAAACATATATTCGCGCGACGACAGACACACACGAACGATGCGTGTCTCTCTCCGCGCCGACAGGGGGTGTCGGTGATGGC
>NZ_JAQCNO010000016.1 GCF_028274965.1 Natronomonas sp.
GTTCGAGGAAGCAGAAAGGCGCATTCTCGAGAAGATGATCTGCATGCGCTGTAACGCCCGGAACCCGAAACGCGCCGACAGCTGCCGGAAGTGCGGGTACAAGAAGCTCCGGCCGAAGGCCAAAGAGCGGCGCGCGGCCTGAGGGGCCTCTCTCGGTCCGGTTTTTACGCGGCTCCGAACCGCTCAGCCGTGGCGCTCGCACACCTCGAGGAAGTTCTCGAAGACGGCCTCGCCCTCCTCGGTGTGGACGACCTCGGGGTGCCACTGGACGCCGTACAGCGCCCGATCGACGTCGCTCATGGCTTCGATGCCGCAGATGTCACTTTTGGCCGTCCGGACGAACCCCTCGGGGAGCGTCTTGACCTCGTCGGCGTGGCTCGCCCACACCCGCGTCTCGGGGGCGAGCGACCCGACGAGCGGATCCGTTTCGTCCTCGATGTCGACGGTGACGTCGGCGTACCCGCCGTACTCCCCGCCGTCGACGCGGCCGCCCAACTCCGCGGCCATGAGTTGCATCCCGAGGCAGATCCCGAGGACCGGCACGTCGAGATCGAGGTACTCCGCCGCGCGCCCTGTCCGGTCCATGTCGGGGCCGCCCGAGAGGACGACGCCGTCGGCGGCGACCGTTTCGGGGGGGTCGTCGTTGTCGACGATCTCGGTGTCGACGCCGAGGTCGCGTAGCGCGCGGTGTTCGAGGTGCGTGAACTGCCCGTGGTTGTCAACCACGACGATGCGTGTCATTGGCCGCTCTACCGCGCCTGCGAACAAAAAGGGACCGTATCAGTCGTCGGCGAAGACTGGCGTTTCCTCCTCGGCGAGGAGCCGATCGAGGGCGTCGACCATCGCGCGCACGGACGCGGTCGTGATGTCCGAATCGGAGGCGGCGACGGTGACGGTCCGGTCCTCGCGGGACATCTCGACCTCGACGGTGACGACGGCGTCCGTGCCGCCGGTGATCGCGTCGACGTGATACGAGTCGAGTTGGGCGTTTGCCGCCGTCCCGAGCGCCGACCGGACCGCCGCGATCGCGGCGTCGACCGGACCGCTTCCGGTGCCGGAGGCGACACGCTCTTCGCCGTCGACCTCGAGGCGGACGGAGGCCGTCGGGGAGCCGCTGCCGGAGGCGGCGGTCAGATCGATCAACTCGACGCGGCGCTCGTGTTCGTGGCCCCGGACCTCCTCGGAGATGGTGAGGAGGTCGGCGTCGGTGACGCGCTTGCCGCGCTCGCCGAGCCGTTTGATCCGGGCGACGATCTCCTCGAGGTCGTCGTCGGAGACGTCGATGCCGTGCTCGGAGAGGGCGGCGTCGACGCCGGCGCGGCCGGCGTGTTTGCCCAACACGAGCCGGCGCGTCCGCCCGACCGTCTCCGGCGGGTAGGGCTCGTACATCGCGTCGTCTTTCAGCGTGCCGTCGGTGTGGATGCCCGACTCGTGGGTGAATGCGTTCTCGCCGACGACCGCCTTGTTCGGGGCCAGCGGAACGCCCGTCGCCGTCGAGACGAGTTGGGCGAGGTCGTACAGCCGCTCGGTGACGAGCGTCTCGACGCCGTAGCCGTGATCGAGCGCGATCGCGACCTCCTCGAGGGCGACGTTCCCGGCGCGCTCGCCGACGCCGTTGATGGTGCCGTGAACGAGGTCCGCGCCCGCCGCGACGCCGACGAGGGCGTTCGTCACCGCGAGTCCGAGGTCGTCGTGGGTGTGCATCGAGGTCGGCCCGATCTCCGAGAGGCGGGCGTAGACCTCGAGCATCCTATCGGGGGTCGCGTGGCCGACGGTGTCGGGAGCGCAGATCCGGTCCGCGCCGGCGTCCATCGCCGCGCCCATCAGCCGCTCCAGAAACTCGAGGTCCGCCCGGGAGCCGTCCTCGCCGAGCACCTCGACCCACAGCCCGTGGTCCGTCGCGTACTCGACCAACTCGACGGTCTCGTCGACGACCGCATCGCGGGTGGTGTCGACCTTCCGTTCGACGTGGCGGTCGCTGGCCGGCACGACAAGGTTGACGCCGTCGACGTCGCACTCGATGGCGAGGTCGATGTCGTTTTTCACGCCGCGGGCGAAACTCGTCACCCGGGCGTCGAGGCCGAGGCCGGTGACGCGCGCGATCGTCTCGCGCTCGCCGGCGCCGGTGCAGGCGCTGCCGGCCTCGATGACAGAGACGCCGGCCGCGTCGAGTTCGCGGGCGATGTCGGCCTTCTCGGTCGGCGTGAGTGAGATGCCGGGGGCCTGCTCGCCGTCGCGCAGCGTGGTGTCCAGAAACTCTACGTCGCGGTCTTCGATGGGAGCAGTCGCTGGGTGGTCCCCGAACAGCGTGGTCACGGGAAAATCCTCAGCGTGTGGCGAGCGGTCGAATTTCTCGACCAGCCGCCGTCCGGCGACTTACTCTATCCTCTGCCGTGTGGGGGTTCGGCATGGTGTACACGCACGTTCGACGCACCCGTTGATATACCTGCTGATCTCTCCGGACGCGGGCCCGTGGCGGCAACGCGGCGCTCACTCGCGGTCGATCCGGACCGCCTCCCCGACGGCGACCCCCTCGGCCGCCCCGGCCGGCAACTCGACGACGGTGTCCGCACGGGCGCGACCCCGGCCCGTCCACGCGGACAGCCGCTTTCTCGCGGCCACGCGGCCGTCGACGAGCCAGAGGGCGTCGATGTCGAACGGGACGAAAAGCATGTGCAGGCTCCGCTTGGACGCGCCCGAAAACGGGAACACGAGGCCGTACCCATCCGGTATCGAACGCCGGAACATCAGGCCGAGCCCCTGTGAGACGATCCCGTCGGCGACGTCGACGTCCGTCGCCAGCGGGCGGTCGCCGGTGTCGGTCTCGTGTACGACGCGCACGGTCGCACTCGGCGGGGGAGGCTGAAAAACCTCCCCCGAAGGTTGAGGGATGAGCGCGCACAACTGACGGCATGGAGAAGACGCCACGCGGCACGTCGGTCGGCGTCGAGGACCCCTACGCGGTCGTCGATCGGTGCGATCACCTCACGGACGACGGACGGTGTCGGTACGCGGCCGAACACGGGCGCCACGACCCGGAGTTCGCCGAGGCGCGCCGCGAGGACGGCCTCCGGTGTCCGGCGGCGGACCCCGACGGCGAGTGGGGGTGGGCCGACTGTCCGCACTTCCGCGACCGGAGCCGCGGGCGGACGTGTCGGCGCTGCGGCCTCGAAGAGCGGCGACTCGCCGGCGAGGAGGCCCGTCCGCTGCTCGAGGAGCACCACCTCGAGTACGCCGACGACGACCGCACGGAGCTGTCCCACGAGATCACGGTCTCGTTGTGTCGGTGGTGTCACGCGAAGGTACACGGCTCGTGGGCGAGGATCGACGACGACGCCGCGCCCGGCCCCGAGGCGATCGCGGCCGCGGAAGGGCGGCGGTCGAAAGAACAGGCCGAGTTCGGCTTCGAGTCGGCGGCCGAGCGGTACGACGACGAGTGAACGGGGACACCAGCGTCGAGACCGGCGAGGACATCGGCGGCGGGTCGGCGTCCGCTATCGGGTCTCGAAGGCGTCTGGGGGTCGCCCGGCCTCGTCGATGACGCCGTCGGCGACGACGATCGGGCAGTCGACCCTGAGCGCGATCGCGATGGCGTCGCTCGGGCGGGCGTCGAACGTGAGCGTCGAGCGCTCGCCGGCGGCGTACTGCTCGGCGTCGATCTTGGCCATGAACGTGTGCTCGGCGAGCGCGTCGATGCGCACCCGGTCGATGGCCCCGCCGAACTCCGTGAGCATCTCGACGAAGAGGTCGTGGGTGAGCGGTCGTTCGAAGGGCTTGCCCTCCAGGGCGTGCGAGATCGACTTCGCCTGATCGGCGCTGATGAAGATCGGAACGGCCTCCTCGCGGGCCTCCAGTACCACGACGGGCGTCCCGTCGTCGTGCTCGTCGGCGCTGATCCCGAGGCCGTGAACGGTCGCCTCGTGTGTCATCGTTCACCACTCGGCCCAACAGCATCAAAACTTTTCGCATCACCGGTCGTCGCCCGGGCATGGGCGAGGGATACGTCGTCGCGGCCAAGCCCTCCGCGCGCCGGGCGAGCAGGGCGGTCGGCGCCTGGATCGCCACGGAGGGCCGATACCGGACGTTCGACTCGAAGGCGCTCGCCCGCGAGTGGGCCCGGGCGGCCAGCCCGCAGGGGTACACGCTGTGGATTCAAAACGCCCACCCGAGAGACGAGAGCCCCGCCGACGGCTACCTGTTGGCCCGCCGGAGCCGCATGCGGGGCAACGAGCGGGAGCTGCCGGGCGAGCAGGTCGGCGTTTTCGAGCTCTGAGACGCGGCGGCCGTCGATCGCCCCGAGTTTTAATCGGCCGCGGGGCGTCGGGGCGGTATGGAAGCGATCGGAACGGGGCTCGCACGGATCGACACCGACGGCCACAGGGCGGACGTCTATCTCTCCCGGCCCGACAAGCGGAACGCGATGACGGTCGATCTCATGCGGGACCTCGAGGCCGCCTTCGAGCAGGTGGGGGACCGCGAGGACCTCCGCGCGATCGCGCTTTTAGGCGAGGGGCCGGTGTTCTGTGCGGGGATGGACCTAGAGATGATGCGCGAGCGGGTCGAACCGGACTCGGAGATCGAACGGGACGTCCTCCCCGAGTTGCTCGAGGCGATCGGGACGGTCCGACAGCCCGTCGTCGCCGGGATCAAGCGGGCCGCGCCCGCGGGGGCGTTCGAGTTGACGCTGCCGTGCGATCTCCGCGTGCTCGGCGAGGACGCGAAGTACGGCGTCATCGAGGTCAAACTGGGGACGTTTCCCCACGGCGGGGCGACGCAGCGACTCCCGCGGCTCGTCGGACTCTCGAAGGCCAAGGAGATCGTGTTGGGCGGGGAGTTCATCCCGCCGGCGGAGGCGAAGGCCTGCGGGTTGGTCCACGAGGTCTGTCCGAGCGGGTCGGTCGACGAGCGGGCGCGGGCCGTCGCTGACGACCTCTGTGAGAACGCGCCGCTGGGGCTCGAAGGGGCGAAACGGGCGCTCAACGCCGCCTTCGATACGCCGCTGGAACGGGGGCTCGAACTCGAGCGCTCGCTCGCCCGGGAGCTCGACGGGACCGACGACTACGACGAGGGGTTCCGGGCGCGGATCGAGGGCCGGACGCCGGAGTTCACCGGCGAATAGCGCGGCGAGCGCGACGGCGGGCGGGGGGCGCCGACCGGCGGGCTTTTTTTCGGTGACCGCGAAGCCGTCGCATGGAAGACGACGCCGAGGGACCCTCGCGGACGAAGAAGGCCGCCGTCGTCGTCGTCCCGTGTTTCGTACTGGGGATCGGCAACGTCGTTCTCATCCTCCAGTGGGGGCTCAACCCGCTTTGGGGCGTGCTCCTGTTTCCGCCGGTGCTTTTCGTGTCGGTGATCGGCTGGATCGCGATCAGCGGCGGCATCGTCGATCGTGGGCCCGAGGCCTGAGGCGTCGAAAACGGAGAGCGCCGAGGGTGAGATTCGAACTCACGTGTCCTGACGGACAGTTGCTCTCGAAGCAACCGCCTTGGCCGGGCTAGGCTACCTCGGCTCGTCCGTACGTCCGGCGGATTCGTTGTTATGGGTTTCGATCCGGCGCAGCCGCTGTCGGCGCGGCGTCAAAAAAACGGGTTCGCGGGTCGGCAACCGAGCTCAGTCGTCGGCCGGCGACGCCCCGGACGGCATGATGCTGCCCGAAACGACGCTCTCGTTGGAGACGACGTAGCTGAGCACCAGGAACGCGAAGAAGTACTTCGCGAGGATGTCAAGCGCGCTGTAGGCCCACGAGGTGATGCCGACCGGCAGGACGGCGATCCCCTCGACGCCGAGGGCCCAGATGATCGGGTACCCGAGCCACAGGACGACGGTCAGGATCTTCAGCTTGTTGAAGATGTCTGCCGTTCCGGCGGCCGCGGCGTCCGCGGGCCACTGGGTGAGCAGGATGTAGACGACGACCGCGAAGCACGCGCAGCTGATGAAGTACCAGAACCAGCGCAGCAGGTGCGACGACGTGGTCAGCGCGGCACCGAGGCCGGTCACACACATCGCGATGTCGAACGTGATCGCGGTGAAGATGGACGTTCCGTCGGCGTCCGCGAGCAGTCCGAGCGCGAGCAGGATCGCCGGGGTGGACAGCGCCCACGTGAGGTAGCGACCCCAAAGCGAGATGACGCCGTCGACGCTCTGGCCGCCGATGTTAACCGTGGCGTTTTCGGCGGCGTGTGTCGCCGGCATCTGGATGACGTCGATCGTGAGTCCGGACGCCAGCCCCGTGTAACTCGAAACCGACACCGTCGGCACGAGGAGCACGGAGACGGCGATGAGCTTCGCGCGGTTGTCCTCGAGGTTGCTCGTCATGTAGACGAACAGGAGGATCGAGAGCCCCGCGAGCGCGATGTTTACGTACAGCGAGCTGGCGAGGAGCGGTTCACCGAGGATCCAGTTGAAGATCTCGGTTTGGGTCACCTCCGATTGCTGTAGTGCGAGCGATTCCATTCCCGATGGCAGCGCCTGAGTTCCTGTCATGACTCCATGTACCCATTCGAAGGATAGGGATATGAAAAGGGAGCCAAACTAGTATGGTTGATCGGCGCATCCAACCGACAGCATCTCACCGATGGACACACGTGAGGATGTGATTTATAAATACTTTCGGGGCGTTACGGCGGCGATAACGCCGACGAGAGGGGCCTCTGGCCCGCACGAACGAGGGCGCTGTCCTCACCGGGTCGTCATTTCGACGGCCGCAAGCGCGAGCGCCAAGAGGAGGCCGCCGCCGGAGACGGTTCTGGCGGTGAGCGGGCCGGGCGCCGAGGGGCGATACAGCCGGATGTCCAACTCGTACAGCCAGACGATGGCCTCGGAGGAGGCGGCCCCGAGGACGACCAGCGAGAGCGGGACCAAAACGAACAGAAAGCCCGTCGAGACGACGAACGCCATGAGGAGGTCCTCGAATCGGATGTGCTGTTTGGCCGCCTGGACGTCGAAATCGCGGGTATCGAGGAGCCGCCGGTGACGAACGAGCGCCAGGCCGAACAGGAAGGTGATCGCGGCGCCCAGGGCGACGACAGACCCGAGCGCCGGCGTCGAGACGGCGGCGGCCGGTTCGAGCGTTCGGATCAGTTCGCCGCGGTACTCGATGGCGGGCGCGAACGCCGCCGTCGCGAGCAGGACGGCCGAACAGAGCCGTATCTTCCGGGTGAGAGAGACCGGGAACACGCGCCGGGTGAGCGCGGACGCCTCCTCGTAGGGGTCACCGTCGAGGACGGCATCGGAGATGTCCTTGGACATGCATACCCGGATGTTGGTCGCTCACACACTTGAGGGCTGTCATGGTGGAGACCCTACAGCCGCTCTGCGAGGTTCCGCAGGGTCGCCTCCAGTTCGCGCCGGTTAAACCGGTCGGCCAGCGGCCCCAAGAGGCGATCGAGAAGCGGCGGGAGCCCGAGGTCGTACGCCGCGGTGTAGGTCACCTCCGTCCCGCCGTCGACCGGTTCGAACGTCCACTCGATCCGGCCGTCGATGTCGCCCGTCATCTCGAATACGATCCGCTCGGACGGTCGGTGCTCGACGCCGCGGACCTCGCCCTCGAAGGAGAGCCCGAAGAGCCGGTAGGTGTACGTCGCGCGCTTGCCCCCGGTGTCGAGGGTGCCGGTCGTCTCGACGGAGGCGAGCCGCGGGGAGATCCGGGCTTGGTTCTCCGGGACGTCCATGTACTCGAAGACCGCGACGGGCGGGCGGTCGATGACGGTCGTCGCCGAGGCGTTCATGCCACACAGTCCCGGGCGGGCCGTCTTAAGCGCTGTGAGGGCGCGAGCGATCCGCGGGCCGGGGTCAGCCGGAGCGCCAGATCCCTTGTTCGCGGTCCATCCAGCCCACGACGACGACGTGCGGCAGGGTGAGAACGGCGATCAACGCGAGGTACGCGCCGACGAGCGAGAGCGGGTCGGCCGCGGTTCCGGGGACGACGACGTACCAGACGACCAGGATGAGGACCGACGCGGCCGTCAGCGGCGCGGCGTCGCGACCGAAGGAGGCGAGCGCGGCCCCGTAGCGCCGGGCGTCGAGCGCCGCTTCGGCCCCGGGGTCGACGGCGAGGAGCCGGACGATGTGCCGCAGCGAGTGCCAGACGCAGAAGTACAGCCCGATCGCGAGGACCGGCGGCACGGTCGAGAAAAAGGCGACGAGAAGGGCCGTCTCGGCGGCGTCGACGAGCCACGAGCGCCGCCCCGACCGGCCGGCCGAACGGACGCCGACGGCGAGGGTCGCCCCGATCAGCCCGGCGAGTCCGGCGGCGACGACGAGCCGCGTCGTCGGCGTGAACGCGGCCGAAACCGTCCCGGCGGCGGTGGCGTCGAAGAGACCGACGAGCGTCGAGACGACCAACTCGTACTGGTCGGGAAAGGCGACGAAGGGGACGACCATCGGGAGCGCCCCCCGCGTGACCGCCATCAGGACCCGCGTCGCTCCGCCGGCCGGGTGCGCGTCGCCGAAGGCGACGAACGGGTAGACGTCGCCCTGTCCCCAGTGGGCCCACGTCATGAGAATGAAGAAGGCGACCGCGGCGACGGGCGCGAGGAACCACACGACCGCGTACGCGCCGCCGACGACGAGATAGAGGACGCCGACGATCGCGAGCCACCGGGTCGTCACCGGTTCCGCCCTACTTCGGGGGATCGCGAGGTGATCGACCGCGCCGTGCGGAAGCCCGAACAGGACGACGCTGATCGCGAGGGGAACGAGTTGGTACGACAGCGGAACGGACACGTCAAACAGGAAAACGGCCGTCGCGGCGGCGACGACGACCCACCCCGGGAGGAAGGCGATGCGGGCGCACGCGCCAACGGCGTCGGACGTACCGAGACGGCCCACCGCCGCGTGCGCCTCCGAGAGCCGGCGGCTCACGGGTTCCCTCCGGTCGCTCGGAACGAAGCCGGGCGCGACACGCTAGTTCGGTCGGGTGATCGGTTGGAACTCCTCGAGGAGTTCGCCGATTATCTTCGACTGTGCCGCCCGGAGGTGCTGGTGGAACGTCGATCGGGTGATGCCCATCGAGTCGGCGATGTCCTCGCCGGAGACCGGCCGGGGCCACTCGAAGTACTCGCTCAGATAGGCCTTCTGGATGGTCTCCAGCTGCCGGTCGGTCAGCTCCCCCCGGAGGGTCTCAGCCAACTCGCGCCTGGAGTTCCGGTCGCGTTCGCGGCGCTGTTGGGAGACGAGCGAGAGCCCGTCGTACTGGTCCAAGAGCGTCTGGACGACGGCGCTCGGATCGGCGGTTCTGGGGAGTTCGATGCGGACGTCCGCGCTGTCGGCGCTCGCCGCGAGCGATCTGACCGCGCCGTTGTGATCGAGGACGGTCCGGACGAGCGACGCCGACGGCGGGACCACCTCGACCAGACAGCCGTCGTCGTAGCCGGCGACGAGGTTCACCTCGGGGGGCTCGGACATCCCCTCGGCCGCGTCCCGGAGCGTTTCGACGTCCGCACCGGAGACGAGCGCCGAGAGGACGAACCGGCCGTCGGTGCGGGAGACGGCCCCCTTGTAGGTGATCTCACAGCCGGCTTCGGCCGCCAACTCGACGAGGATCGGGCCCGGGGACCCGCCGCTGAAGACGAGTTCGAGGTACTCGTCGGTCGCGAGCAGCCGCTGGTTCTGGAGGGCGTTGATACCGGTGCCGATCACCCGGCCGAGCGCCTCGAACACCGCGATCTCGTGGTCGTCAAGCGTCCGGGACCGGGCCGCGTACACGACCAACACCCCGTACTCGGCCTCTCGATACCGGAGGGGGATCGCCGCGACGCCGCCCTCCGGCGGCGCGAACCGGTGGTGCGGCGAGTCGGCCGGCAGCGAACTGGTCTCGGCCATCGAGACCGTCCCGGTGCGCATCGCCTCGTTGACCGTGCTCTCGCCGTCGGGCGAGATCCGGATCGTCTCGTCGGTCCCGCAGCCGGCGCGGGCGTCGGCGACGATCCGATCGCTCGTCATCTGGCGCGTTCCGATCCAGGCCGCGCCGTAGTCGTTCGTCTCGATCACCGCCTTGCAGACGCGCTCCTCGAGTTCCGTCCGGGAGGTGCTGTTGACCGTTGCGCCGGTCACCCGCCGGATGAGACCGTCGAGGCGGGTGAGCAGGCGCTCTCTGGTGCGGTAGTCGGCCCGCAGCTGTTCGGCCTGCCGCCTCGCGCGGAGCTCGATCTCCTTTCGTTCGGTCACGTCCGCCTGGAAGCCGAGGTAGTGCGTCACGTCGCCGTCGTCGTTGCGCACCGGAGCGAGGTCCAGTTGGTTCCAAAAGGGGTCGCCGTCCTTGCGGTAGTTGAGCAGTTCGACGGAGACGGGGCGGTTCTGTTCGATCGCCTCGCGGACCTCGGCGACCGACTCCGGGTCCGTCCCCTCACCCTGGAGAAACCGGCAGTTGCGGCCGAGCGCCTCGTGTTTGTCGTATCCGGTCATCCGCTCGAAGGCCTCGTTGACGTATATGAGCGGCTCGTCGGGTTCACTCGGGTCCGCGACCGTGATCCCGACGGGGGCCTCGTCCATCGTCATCTCCGCGAGCCGGAGGTTCGCGGCGGCCGGATCGTCCGCATCGAGCGTTTCGGCGACGTGATCCTGGCGGGCCAACTCGACGACGCGACCGGCGACGTCCTCGGGGTCCGTCTCCGGGTCGCGGGGCACGTACGCCGTCACGTCGCCGTCGATGGCCGCCTCCGCGACGCGCTCGTCGCCGGCGGCGGTGTGCATCACGAACGGCAACTCCGACTCGCGCTCCCGGACCGCCGAGAGCAGTTCGATCCCGTCGCGATCCGGGAGCGGGTAGTCGCTCACGACGCAGTTGGGTTCGCCCCCCTCAAGGTGGGAGACCGCCTCGTCGAACCCCGACGCGGTCGCCACGTCGATGAGATGGTCGGGAAGCGCCTCGCGGATCGCCGGTCGCGACGGCGCGTCCCCGACGAGAAGCACATCCAGCGCGAACATTACACTATCTGTCAGCGCGATGTATAAAAGACTCCCGCAGTCGCGCCCGGAGCGCCGGGACGACCGAAGAGCCACCCCGCACCGAGGCGGCGTTCAGTTCCCGTCGGACCCCTCGCGTCCGTCGCCGACGACGACGACCGGAACGGAGGCGGACTCCAACAGCCGCTCGGTGGTCCCCCCGAGGACGAGCCGTTTGAACCCCGAGCGGCCGGTCGCCCCGACGACGATCGCGTCGGCGGCCGCGTCGGCGGCGGCGGCGAGGATCCGCTCGGGCGGCGGCCCCTCCGCGACGGTGGTGTGACACGCGACGCCGGCCGCCTCCGCGCGTTCGCTCGCGCGCTCGAGTGCGGCCGCGGCGTCGGCTCTGAGGTTCTCTCGGACCTCCTCGGGGTCGACGATCGCGTTGTCGTAGGCGGTTCGTGTCTCGACCACGGAGACGACGTGCAGCGCCGCGTCCGTCGCCGCCGCGAGGCCGACGGCGTGATCGAGGGCGGCCTCGGCGTCCGAACTGCCGTCGGTCGCCACGAGCAGACTCGAGTACATACCCACACGCACGCCCGGGGGCGAGATAAATGATACACCGTCCATCGCGCGCCGGCCCGCGGAGCGCCCTCACCCGTCGGCTCGGGCGACCGTGACGGCGACCGGCGCCCGGCGGACGACGGTTTCGGCGACGCTTCCCAGAAATACCCGCGAGAGCCCGTCGCGGCCGTGGCTCCCGAGGACGATGTGATCGATGTCGTTGTCCTCCGCGTACTCGACGATGGCGTGGGCGGGGCGCCCGACGACGGAGTCCGTCGTTGCGGTCTTCCCGGCCGCGGAGACGGTCTCGACCACTGCCTCAAGCACCGATTCGGAGCGCTCCTCGGAGGCGGCGAGCCAGTCCGTCGCGCTTCCGGGGGCCATCGTCGCCGACCCGTCGACGGGATCGATGACGTGCAGTGCGACGATTTCGGCGTCCTCGAAGTGTTCGAGGGCGTACGCAAGGGCGTCGTCCGACGGGTCGGAGCCGTCGACGGGAACGAGAACACGCATACGCGATGGTAGCGCCGCCACATATATAAAATCGAGCGGTGGGCCGGGGCGGTCTCCGGGGACGCCCCAGTTCAGCCGCGATCCTCGATCGCGTCGAGTAGTTCCGCCAGCGCCGCGGCCGCGGCGTCCAACAGATCCGCGCCGAGGGACGCGTCGCCGTCGCGGGGATCGCCGACGACGCCGCTGTCGGTGAACTCCGCCGAGTCGTACGCGAGGTTCGTTCCCGACACCCACTCGCCCCAGCGTTCGGCGCCCTCGGCGGCCGCCGCGTCCGTTCTGTCCTCGCGCACCATCTCGGGGTGGAGGTGCCTGATGAGCGACGTCTCCGCCGGGCCGCCGTGGCCGAACGCGTCGAACTCGACGGCGTCGAACCAGGTGTACTGGACGGCGTAGGCGTCGCCGTTCCGCGTGACGCGCCCGCAGAGTTCCCTGAGCGCGTCGACGTTCCCGCCGTGGCCGTTGACCGCGACGACCCGATCGATGCCGTGGGTCGCGAGGCTCTCGATCGTCTCGCGGACGTACGCGCGAAATGCGTCCTCGGAGACCCAAAGCGTCCCGTCGAAGGCGCGGTGTTCGGCCGCGACGCCGACGGGTACGGTCGGACCGACGAGGACCGTCCCCTCGCGCGACTCGCCGTAGGTTTCGACCCCCGCGGCGGCGATCGCTTCCGCGCTCATCGAATCGACGCCGAGCGGGGCGTGGGGGCCGTGCTGTTCGGTGCTACCGACCGGCAACACGGCGGTCGAAGCGTCGGCGTCGCGAACGTCGGTCCACGTCGAGTCGGCGAGACGCATACCGGACGCAGGCGCCGGCGGCGCTTATACCCCGCGACTGGATCGAAACGGCGGCGGGATCGAGAGTCGAGATCAGACGCCGAAGACGGGAGCAACCAACGGAAAGCCGAGAACGGAGGGGCGCCGAAACGCGAACCTCAAGAGCGAAACGACGCGGGTCAGGCGATGAGCAGTTCCTCGCCGCGCTCGACGCGAACCGTCGCCGGCGGCGAGATCTTGTTGTACGCGCGCCGGAGGGCGTCCTTTGCGGTCTCGGCGTCCTCGGGGTTACACCAGATGGTAAAGAGCCGCTCGCCGCGCTCGATCCGGGCCGCGGTCCCGACGATCTTGCCGAAGGACTGTCGCATCCCGTCGGAGACCCGATCGGCGCCCGCGCCGGTCGCCTGCTTGTTCTCCCGGATGACCTGGTGGGGGAACTTCCGCAGGATCATCTTGTAGTCGCCGCCCTCGCCGAGTTCCTTCAGCATGCGGCGGTTCGCCGAGAGGCGGGAGGCCTCCAGGGAGTCATGCCGTATCTGCACCGCCTCGTCGACGATGAGGCTGATCTGAACCTCGTAGTCGTCGGGTTCGGCGTCGAAGTTGCCCATCTTGTACTGTGCGACCTTCGATCCGGGGATGCCCGTGATGTACTCGCGTCTGGTGTAGGAGGGCTTGTCGATGTCCCGGTACATCGATGCCGGCTTGTCGCTCATAGTACGCGATTGGAGGGTCAGTTCGCTGATAAAGGCTTCGAAGCGCGCCCAAAACCGGACGGAGGGAGTCTCGAAGCGGGCGCTTCGGCGATCCCGGCGACGGCCGCCGTGGTGTTTTGTGTCCCCGAGCCGAACACGTCGTATGGACCGATCCGAGATCAGACGCGCGTGGGAGCGGGTCTCCGAACGGTACGCCGCCTCGCGGAACGCGGAGGGCCCGGACGCGGCGCTCATCGGGGAACTCGTCGGGGATCTCCCGCCGGATCCGCTCGTTCTCGACGTCGGCTGCGGCGACGGCGCGCGGACGCTGAGTAACCTCCCGAAGGGAAGCGTCGGCCTCGATTTCGCGCGGCGCGGCCTCGAACTCGCCGCCGAGACCGACCCGGACGCGGGACTCCTCCAGGGGGAGATGTCGGCGATACCGCTTCGGGCCGACAGCGTCGACGCGATCACCGCCTACCACGCCGTGTTTCACGTCCCGCGGGTTCGACAGCCGGACGTCTACGCGGAGTTCGCGCGCGTCCTCGAGCCGGGCGGTCGGCTGTTGATGACGCTGCCGGGTGGGTCCTACGAGACCGTCAGACGGAACTGGATGGGCGGTTCGATGTTCTTCTCATCGCCCGGGCGCTCGGAGACGCTGCGATCCCTCTCGGCGGCCGGGTTCGAAATCGATCGCACCGAGCGGACCGACGACCCCCTCGGCAGCGAGACGGAGTTCGTGTTCGCGACGCTGTCGGACGGCGTTTGAGGGCATCGAACGGACGAAACGACGAGGAACTCACAGAGGGCATCGCGGGCGACCACCGGTTACGGAGCCAACCGGCGTCGCTTCCCATCGCCCGTCCGCGGGCGCATTGCGACACCCTCTGTCGGCGTTGAGAGTCGGGGGCTGCAGGGCGTCAGGCTTCCTCGTCCACCTCGTCGGTGTCCTCGTCGCCGCCGTCGGTCAGCAGTTCCGTGTCGACGCTGGATTCCTCGTTGAGAAACGACGGGTCTTCCTCGGACGCTTCGTCGGTTCGCGTTCGGTCACGCGGTGTGTATCCGTGGCACATGATACATGATACCGTACGCGTTGGACGCACTTGAATCCTTTTGCGAAGCCGACGCGGAGGGCCCACACCAACGGTTCCGCGCGGTCTGTTCGCGGTGGGTGCCGTACCCGACCCGCTACCGCGGGACAGTACCTCGGGCACCGTCGAACGGTGAGACGGCTCGGCACCCGTGTCCCCCCCGTGAGGGCTCGCGTCGGTCCGCGTGTGGCGGACCAAGGATGGCGGAAAACTCGAGAAGCCAAGGGCCGGATTTGAACCGGCGTGTAGCTGCTCTGCAGGCAACCGCGTAAGGCCAGACTCTGCCACCTTGGCGCCACCGAAGGTAGCGGCGAGGGCCGTTTAAGCGTAGCGGTCGCATGCTGACAGCGTTCCCATGAGGACGGT
>NZ_JAQCNO010000040.1 GCF_028274965.1 Natronomonas sp.
GGGCAACCGTCACGGACTGGTCGCTTTCTTCGGTGCCGATCTGCGTTGGTGACTTCGTCTGTTTCATACTCTCACAACGGTTGCAGGGATATTAACCCGCCCACAGCGCTTTCAAAATCCGAATATCGACCGATAATTTTATGTACTGCGATCGACTCCCGGGCGGCGTTCCGCCGCGAGGACCGGCGGGAGCGATCACTGTTTGACTCGGCGGCATGAATGAGTCGGGCGAAACGGCGTCGGGGAGGGACGGCCCGACGAGGCCCTCGCGGGCTACCGCGCCGTTTCGGTCCGAAGCGAAGTCACCTGTCCCTCTGTCAAGACCCGACGGACGGCGGCGGTATAAGGGGGCCGGCCGGATCACCGCTCGAAACGGGCGGCGGGGAGCGTTCGGCGATCGGACGGCCGAGCGCCCGACCGGAGCCGGTCACTCAGTCAAGCCGTACCCGCGCTCGAACAACAGCAGATCGACGGCCAGAACCGCCACCGTCGCGGCGGTCAACACGGCCAAGGAGACGTTCGGGTCGATCTCGGTGACGCCGATCATCCCGTACCGGACGCCGTTGACCATGTAGACCATCGGATTGAAAAACGAGAGGGTGCGCCACAGCGGCGGGAGGAGTTCCAGCGAGTAGAACACGGCCCCGAAAAACACCAGCGGCCGGAGGATGAACTGGGTCATGACCGTGAGGTAATCGAAGTCGCTCGCCCACAGCCCGCCGATCACGCCGAAGCCCGCAAACAGGGTGGTGATGACGAGAACGAACGCGAGCAGATACAGCGGGTTGGCGACGGGAACGGGGGTAAACACCAGCCCAACGGCGATGATCAACACGGAGGTGACGACCCCCCGGAGCGCGCTCGCGGAGACGTACGCCGCCACCATGCCGCGGTCCGACATCGGGGAGATCAACACCGCCTGAATGTAGTCGTTCCACCGGCCGTGGAAGATCGAAAACGAGGCGTTCTCGAAGCTGTCCGATATCGCCCCGAGGACGACCAGCCCCGGCAGGACGAACTGGAGGTAGCTCACGCCCGCGATCTCCCCGATCCGGCTGCCGAGTATCACGCCGAAGACGGCGAAGTACAGCGTGTTGGTGATGATCGGGGGCAGGAACGTGTTGTACGGCCGGCGGACGAACCGGAGCACCTCCCGCCGGACGAGCGTGCGAAACTGCGTCGCGTTCCGCGTCACGCCGGACCCTCCTTAGGGGGCATCACTGGATCGCCCCCAGTTTCTCCGCCGGCTCGTCCGGGCGCGTCATGTCGACGAACACCTCCTCTAAGGAGGCCCGTCGGATCTCGACGTCGAGGGCCTCGTAGCCCTCGTACTCGAGCGTTCGGAGCAGTTCGGGGACGACGCGGCCGCCGCCCTGTGCGGTGACGACGAGGGCGTCGCCGTCGAGTCGCGCGTCGACGATGCCGTCGATGCCGAGGTCCGGGACCGACGACGGCCGGGTCGAAAGCGTCACGAACACCTCGTCGGTGCCGCGGGCCCGCAGGTCGTCCGGCGTCGCCACCTCGACGATCCGGCCGGAGTCGACGATCGCGACCCGATCGCAGAGCCGCTCGGCCTCCTCGATGTAGTGCGTGGTGAGCAGGATCGTCGTCCCGTCGGCGTTGAGCCGCTCGATGACGCGCCACAGGTCCCGGCGCAGTTGGACGTCGACGCCGGCGGTCGGCTCGTCGAGGATCAACAGCTCGGGGTCGGTGACGAGCGCCCGCGCCAGGAGAAAGCGGCGCTTCATGCCCCCGGAGAGCCAGTCGAAGCGGGTGTCGCGTTTGTCCCAGATGCCGACGGTCTTCAGGGCGTCCTCGGCCCGTTCGGCCGCCTCGGCCTTCGGCACGCCGTGGTAGCCGGCCTTGTGCTCTAAGACCTCATGGATCGGGAAGAACCGATCGACGTTGAACTCCTGTGGGGCGAGGCCGATCCGGTCGCGGGCCCGCTTGTACTCCGTCTCGACATCGAACCCGAACACCTCGGCGGTCCCGCCCGTCTTCCGGACGAGGCCGACGAGGACGTTTATGAACGTCGTCTTCCCGGCTCCGTTGGGGCCGAGAAGGCCGAAGAACTCCCCGCGATCGACCGTGAAACTCAGCCCGTCGAGCGCCCGGACGTCGCCGTAGCTCTTCCGTAAGCCGTCGGCGCGTATCGCCGTCTCCATACGAAACAGCGGGGCCGGAACGCGGTTAAGGGTGCTGAAACGCTCGGAGCGGCGGGGCGTACGGTCGGGACCGCACCGAGCGCTCACAAGGCCCGCTCGATGGAGGCGGCGCTCACAAGGCCCGCTCGATGGAGGCGGCGCTCACAAGGCCCGCTCGATGGAGGCGGCGACCTCGCGGGCGCGGGCGGCGAGGGGCTCGGAGACGTCGCCGTCCGAGACGGCGGCGTCGAGTTCGTCGTCGTCGACGCGGCGGACGGCCCCGTCGGGCCCCTTGACGACGTCGACGTGGAGGTCGACGTATCGGGCGGCCTCCGGGAACAGCTCGACGGGGGTACAGACGTTGACGTAGGTACCCCGGCGCTCGCCGTCGGCGCCCTCGTAGACGGTGGCGTACCACCACCGCCCCTCGACGAACGTGGTCGTTGCGACGTCGCCGTCGACCCGATCGACGCCGAGGGCGTCGTACGTTCCCCCACCGGAGATCTCCCGCTCGACGGTCACCGACCCGTCGTCGTCGACCGCGGTCACCTCGCCGCGGCCGAGCGTGATCGTCCGCCCGTCGGGTTTGCCGTGCTCGATCGCGATCCGGTCGCCGGCCCGCGGTCCGAACTGTCGGGCGACGACGCCGAAGGGGAACTCGTCGCCGGGCTCACAGAGCGCCTCGACGAAATCGACGGCGGCGCCCGCGGGTTCGGCGGCGGCCTTGATGCGGTGGTGGCCGGCCATCGTCGTCAGGACGGACCGACGGATCGCGTCCAACTCGAAGCGGCTCTCGCGGCCGAACCACAGCCACGCCCCCGCAAGCGGCGCGACGAGTCGCCCCGGCGGGCCCCCGGAAGATCCGTCGGCCACCGCCGCCGCGACGGCCTCGGCGCGGTCGTTGGCGAGCCGGAGCGCGTCGGCCATCGCCTCGAGAGAGGCGTCGTCGGCCGCCCGCGACCACCGGGGGGACCACCCCTCGGCCGGATCGACCTCGAGGAGATCCGCCATCCGCGCCGTTTCGCCGCCCCGAGCGCGCCCCCGCCCGCCGCGGCGGAGCTCGACGAGGCCGCCCGGGACCCGGAGGTCGGTCCCGAGGGTCGGGCGCTCGTCGGTCCACGGCGGGGCCGACGCGGCGACCTGGACGCGAAGGCGATCGCTCTCCCCGACGTAGTCCTCGGCGCGGTCGTACGGGAGAAACCCCGAGACGTCGGTCCCGTCGACGGCGCCGAGATCGACGATCGCGCCGGAGCCGAGCGTCTCGACGACGTCGCCGACGAAGACCGCCCCGCTCGGCGCGGGGTCGCGCCACGCGAGGGCGTCTCTGCCGACCGATTCGAGGCGGCTTCGGACCGAGTCGACACCGGCGGGGTCGCCGCGCAGGCCGACGCCGAGTCGGTCGTCGGTGGTGTCGACGGCGACGGTCTCGGGTTCGACGGGAAAGGCCTCCTCGAAGCGCTTGCGGATCGGCGGGGACGCGGCGACGACGTCGTGCTCCGAGCGGAGCAACTCGGTGAGCGCGGTCGCGTACACGCCGCGGATCCGAACGCTCATCGCCCGGGGCGATCGACCCGGAGGCGGGCCCGATCGCTGGTCGGCGGTCTCGGCGTCGGATCGCGGGGCGGCTCGACGGCGGCTGTCCTCGTCGTCCGGAGCGCGGACGCCGAACGCGCCGTCCGCACCCGTCGGTCGGCGTGCATACCCGTCGTTCGGGGGGACCGGTAAAAACGTCCCGGGGCGGGCGGCGGCGGCGCGTCCCGCCGGCGGAAAGGTTAGGGGTCTGCCCCGAGAGACCGACGTATGAAGGATCCGGTCGAGTCCCGAGCAGACGGCTCGGAGGACCTCTACGACGTCACCGCCTGGGAGCCGCGCACCGCGCTCGACCGACTGGCGATCAGAACGCACCGCGGCGTCGTCAGAGCCGGGCGGCGCTTCGTCGTGGCGCTCGGCGTGCTCATACTACTCGCCATCCTCACGCTGAGCGGGGCGGGCGGGCTCATCATCGACGACCCGTTCATCCTCGGGTTGGCCCTCATGTCGGTCGTTCCGGCCGGAGGGCTGGCGCTGTACATCTACCGGGCCGACATCACGACGAAGGAGCCGGCGACGCTGCTCGTCGCGACGTTCGTGCTCAGCGTGCTGTTCGCGGGCTTCGCGGCGATCATCAACAGCGCGCTCGGCTTTCTGCAGCTGTTTCCCCTCGTCGGGATCGTGCTGTTTTTCTATCTCGTCGTCGGCCCCGTCGAGGAGTCCGTCAAACTGCTCGCGGTGTGGCTGTACCCCTTCCGGGACAGCCGGTTCGACTCCGTCGTCGACGGCGCGGTCTACGGGGCCGTCGCAGGCCTCGGGTTCGCCGCGATCGAGAACGTCCTCTACATCACGCAGAACCTCCAGACGCCCTCGTCGGCGGTGATACTGGCGAGCGCCGGCGTCGTCGGCGGGATCGCCGAGACGATCGAGGCGGGCGGGCAGATCGCCGCGATCCGGGGGCTGGCGGGACCGGGCCACGTCGTGTACTCGGCGTTCGCCGGCTACTACCTCGGGTTGGCGAAGTTCAACCCCGAGAACGCGGGACCGATCGTCGCGAAGGGGCTTCTCATCGCCGCGTTCATCCACGCCACGTACAACACCCTCGTCGGGCTGGTGCCGGGGCTCGTTTCGCTTCTCGTCCCCGGCGTGCCGGTGCTCGTGTTGTTTTTCGGGTTCGTCGTCGTGTTTCAGGGCGTCTTCTTCTACATCCTCTACCGGAAGCTCGAGCGGTATGCGGCGGCCTACAGGCGGACCCACAGCGGACCGGAGACGGCCCGCGGGTTCGAGTCCGATCTGGCCGAGTTCGACCCCGACAGCCGGTAGGGCGGCCGGCCACCGGAGCTACCAGAACTTCACGCCGAGATCGTGAAGCCCCTTGTTCTCCGAGGCGACGTTTATCAGAAGCGGCGTGACCGACTCGATTTCGGCGGCGTTGCCGAGCCCGCCGGCGTCGAGCGGGCGGAGCCCCTCGATCTCCGCGGCGAGATCCGAGACCGTCGCCTTGGCGTCGGGGTCGTCGCCGAAGACAAGCGTGTCCCAGTCGAACTCCTCGTCGAGATCCGCCAGCCCTCCGGCGGGGAGGTTGTGGAACGCGCCGACGAGGGGGACGTCGTCGGGCTTGGCCTCGGCGGCGAGGGCGGCGACGCTGCCCGCGCCCGGGCGGTTGTAGTGAAAGCCGTCCTCGTCGCGTTTCATCCCGACCGCCGGCGTGACGAGCACCGTCTCGGAGTCGAGCCGGTCGGCGACGGCCTCGACCGTGTCGACGAGGTGATACGCCGGGACGGCGAGGACGACGACGTCGGCGCGGTCGGCCGCCATCGCGTTCTCGAAGCCGTCGATGTCCGCCGACGCGCCGCGGTCCTCGAGCGTCGCCTCGTACGATTCCGCCTGTTCGCGGGCCTTTTCGGGGTCCCGGGAGCCGACGAGGAGGTCGTGGTTCGCGTCGCGTCCCCACCGGAGCGCGAGGCCGCGTCCGATGTCGCCGGTTCCGCCGAGTAGTGCGATTCGCATACGGGCACGTCGGGCGACGGCGCATTAACCGTTGTGTGATCGGAGCCGGATGCCGCCGGGGGCGGCGGGCGGCTTCTGGGGCCTCACTCGACGAGATCCGGCAGTTCGTTTATCGTCTCGATGATGACGTCCGCGCCGGCGTTGCGGTACGTCCGGCGGCCGCCGTCGCCGGAGAGCCCGCCGCTGAGGACGCCGACGCTGCGGAACGTCCGTTCGGGGTCGGTCTCGCTCGCGTTGGTGACCGTGCGGATGTCGTCGAGCGTGTCACCGACGTAGACGACGCGGTCGGCGTCGAGTCGGTCCGCCAGCGCAACAAGCGCGCCGGGGTCGGGCTTGCCCGCCTCCCAGTCATCCATCGTAAAGCGGTGTTCGTCGGGGATCGAGAGCCCCGTTCGTTCGAGGGCGATCTCGGCCTCGGCGGCCGGACGGCCGGTGATGATACCGAGGGGCCACGCTTCGAGCGCGCGGCGGGTGTCCTCTGCGAGCAACACCGGCTCGTCGTGGATGAACCCCTCCGTGTCGAGGTCGGGGTCGCCGCCCTCGAGTTCCCGGTAGAGGTCGGTGCCGAGATACAGCTGCTGGAAGACGTCCCGGAGGCGGTCTCTGTCCCACTCGGCGAGGACCTGCTCGCGGGAGGCCGGATCGAGCTCGTCGGCGATGGCCGTTTCCGCCGCCGCCGGGCCGCCGCCCGAGGCGGCGATCAGACCGGTGTAGGTCTCGATGCTGAGCCGCGGCTTCTCGCGGCGCGCCAACACGTACAGCGCCGCCGCGTGGGTCAGTTCCCAGTCGTTGTTGAACCCGCCGGCGTTCTTGAACAGCTGGATGTCGTCGTACTCGATGGTGTCGCCGTGGACGTGTTCGATCGACTCGACGATCGCGCGCCGGTAGGAGTCCGCGACGTCGATCAACACGCCGTCGATGTCGAGGACAACCGCGTCCGCGTTCATGGGTTCACCTCGAACAGCGTGCCGTCGGCGAGCGTCTCCGGGGCGGCGTCGACGACGGCCGGATCGCCGCCGAGCGTGCTGAACAGACAGTCGGCCGAGTCCGGGGCGGCGGCGGCGAGGGGCGCTTGAAGCTCCGGCGGGCAGTTCAGCGCGTAGACCGCGTCCGCGCCGCCGTAGACCGCCGGTTCGGGATCGGTCACGTCGTCGCGGACGAACCGGACCGGCTCCGGCACCGGGCGCGGTCGGACGTCCGTCGCCGTGACCCGACACCCGCGGTCGGCGAGGGCGGCCGCGACCCCCGGGCGCGCTCCGACGCCGACTTCGACCAGTTCGTCGTACCGGGCCAGGCGACCGACGAGCGCCGCGTTCCGATCTGTATGCACGTCGGGATGTTTATGAACAACGGTATCTAACCATTTCGCATGCACGTCGACATCGTGCCGGTCGGCGACCTCCCGGCGGTCGTAAAGCGGGAAGCCTCGAGCGGGCTTCGGTCGGTCTACGACTGCGAGGTGACGATCCACGACGGCCAGCCGATCCCCGACGGCGCGTACGACGCGGACCGCGAGCAGTACCGCGCCGAGGAGTTCATCGAACTCGCCGGCCGGACGGGCAGCGGCGAAAAGAACATCGCGATCACCGCTCACGACCTCTACTACCGGCGTCGGAACTACGTCTTCGGGCTCGCGTACCTCTCTGGCAACGGGTCGGTCATCTCGACGTACCGGCTGCAGACCTCCTCGGACGGCGGCTTCTCGGAGCGGCCGGCGGGCGACATCTTCGCCGACCGGGTCCGAAAGGAGGTCGTCCACGAGATCGGCCACACGCTCGGGCTCGAACACTGCGACAACAACCGCTGTGTGATGAACTTCTCGCCGACGGTCCGGGAGGTTGACGTCAAAGAGGAGAACCTCTGTGGGAGCTGTCAGCGGCTGGTGCTCTGACCGGGGTCGGGGTCCGGATCGGAGTCCGGATCGCCTTCGGCGACGAGAGCCTCCTTTCGTGACCGCGAGAGCGATTTGATCTCGTGTTCGCGGGACATCGCCGCCGGCCGGGAGTCGAACGGCTCCACGCGGCGGAGTTCGACCGGCGTCCGCCCGCGGGTGTACTTCGCGCCCTCGCCGGCGTCGTGTTCGGCGACCCGCCGCTCGACGTCGGTCGTGTAGCCGGTGTAGTACGAGCCGTCGGCGCACTCGAGTACGTACACGAAGTGTGCGGAACCGTCCGACATCGCGGCTAGGTTCGTGGCGGGAGAAAAAAGCCGGTCGGTTCGGGTCGCGTTTCGCTGGCGGTTCGGCCGTCGTCACTCGCGTGAGCGGTCCCGGGAGACCTCGGCGATGCCCGCGTTCGCGGAGCAGTTCGGACACGCGCGGACGTGTCCGCTCTCGTCCGCGAACACCCGGGCGAACCGGTCCGAGACGTGCGCATCACAGTGGTCGCATGTGGGCATTCTGTTGTCGACGAGGGGTCGCCCTGCCGATACCGTACCCAGAACGCCGGGGCACTAATACCCTCGTTATAGAGTACCAAACGACCGGATCCGCGGCCGTTAAGTGTCTCTATTCACCGCGGGCGTCGGCGATCGAGCGGGCGATGAGACCGGCCTGTGCGCCCGCGGTGAACCCGGCGTCGATGTTGACGACGGCGATCGGCGCACACGACTGAAGCATCCCGGAGAGCGCCGCCTCGCCGGCGCCGCCGTGGCCGTACCCGGTCGAGACAGGAAGGCCGATGAGCGGGACGTCGACGAGGCCGGCGAGGACCGTCGGGAGCGCTCCCTCGCGGCCGGCGGCGACGACGAGGGCGTCGGCGGCCCGGATCGGGTCGAGGCTGTCGAGCAGGCGGGCGATGCCCGCGACGCCGACGTCGTCGATCTCCTCGACGGTCGCCCCGATTTCGCGGGCGACGACGGCGGCCTCGCCGGCCGGGAACGCGTCGGAGGTTCCGGCGGTGACGACGGCGACGGTCGCCTCGAGGGCCGGCGGTTCGTACTCCGGACCGTGGGCGACGAGCGTTCTGGCGCGGTCGTCGTGGGTGACGTCGGCGTCGGGAAACCGCTCCTCGAGACGCCGACGGCAGGCCTCGAGCGCGTCGTCGTCGATCCGGGTCACGAGGGCGCGGCCGGTCGTTTCGAGCGCCGCCTCGGCCATCGTCGCCGTCTCCTCGGGGGTCTTACCGGCCGCGATGATGCCCTCGGGGATCCCGGTTCGCCGGCGCCGCGCCGCGTCGAACCGCCCCGCGTCGGTCCGGGTGTACCCCCGGAGCTCCGCCGCCGCCGCCTCGGGCGAGAGGGTGCCGGCGGCGACGGCTTCGAGTATCTCTCGCATGCCCCGACGTTCGTCCGGAGGGACAGGAACCTGTCGCTCGGGGGCGGCGTCCCCCGGCGGGGCGGGGGTGCCGAGGCATCTCGCTAAACCGGCAATAGAAGCGGCTACGCCGCGTTCTTTTGGGAAAGTATATAAGGACCCCGACGAAACCATCGCGTGTATGGCAGACCTTATAGTCAAAGCCGCTGTGAAAGAAGCGCTCGACGACATGAACGTCGCCTCGGACTTTTATACCGCCCTCGACGACGAGGTCGAGGAGCTGCTCGAGGACGCCGCACGCCGCGCCGAGGAGAACGACCGGAAGACGGTCCAGCCTCGCGACCTGTAGAGCGGGTCACATCCTCCGTTTTCGTTTTTTGAGCCACGAGCCGCAGCGCCCAGCTCGGAGCCTCACTTGGGGGCGTCCCTGACGTCGACCCCCGAGTCCGTCCCGACGTAAAGCGCGTCCGTCATCGAGACGAACAGGCCGTGCTCGACGACGCCCGGGATCGCCGCGATCCCGTCTGCGAGGGCCTCCGGATCGGGGATCTCGCCGAACGCACAGTCGAGAACGAGGTTCCCGTTGTCGGTGACGACGGGGCCGTCCTTTCGCTCCGCGGCCCGGAGCGTCGGCTCGCCGCCGAGCGCGCCGAGACGCGAGCGAACGACCGGTACGGCGTCCGGCAGCACCTCGATGGGGACCGCGATCGAGAGCACCCCGGCGAGTTTCGTCTCGTCGATGACGACGAGATAGCGGTCGGCCGCGGTGGCGACGAGCTTCTCGCGGGCGTGCGCCGCGCCGCCGCCCTTGACGAGGTCGAACCCGGCGACCTGGTCGGCCCCATCGATCGCGAGGTCGGGGGTCGCGTCCTCGAGCGTCACGAGCGGTATCGACGCCTCGCGGGCGAGCCGTCTCGACTGGTACGACGTCGGAACGGCGCGGACGGCGAGCCCCGAGGCCACCCGGTCGCCAAGAGCCCGGATCGCCGCCGCGGCCGTCGACCCCGTTCCGAGCCCGACGACGGCGCCGTCCGGCACGGCCGCGGCCGCGCGCTCGCCAGCGCGGCGTTTCTGTCCGTCCGTCCCGCCGGGCTGTTTCATACCCCTCTGTGGGGGCGAGATCGAAAAAGCGCTTGCGGTGCCGTCGGCCCGGCGCGACGGGTAGAGTTTTTGCCCTGGCAGCGGAGAGGTGGGTATGTTCGGGACGAGCGGGATCCGCGGGCCGGTCGGCGAAGACGTGACCGCCGAGGTAGCCCTCCGGGTCGGGCGGGCCCTCGGGGTCGAGACCGACCGCGTCGTCGTGGGGCGCGATCCCCGATCGAGCGGCGAGGCGCTTTCGGACGCGCTGACCGCCGGGATCAGGGAGCTCGGCACGGACGTCGTCGATCTCGGGGTTGCCGCCACGCCGACCGTCGCCAGGGCGGTCGGGTGGGAGGGGGCCGACGCCGGCGTCGTCGTGACGGCGAGTCATAACCCGCCGTCGGACAACGGCCTCAAGCTGTGGCAGCCCTCGGGGCAGGCCTACGACACCGCGGACCAAGCGCGGATCGAGTCCCGCATCGAGGCCGGCGAGTACGACCTGCGGCCGGCCGACGAACTCGGCGCCCGGACGCCGGGGGCGGCCGACGAGCGCCATCTTGAGGCGCTCACAGAGGCCGCGGGTGGGAGCGGAGCGATCGGTCTCGACGTGGCGGTGGATCTCGGCAACGGGGCCGGCGGCGTCACCGTCGAGGCGCTCACAGAGGCCGGGTGTCGGGTCGAAACGCTCAACGCACAGCCGGACGGCCGGTTCCCGGGACGGCCTTCGGAGCCGACGGAGGCGAACTGTCGGGCGCTCGGAACGCTCGTCGGGGGCGGCGAGTACGATCTGGGGATCGCCCACGACGGCGACGCCGATCGGATGCGGGCCGTTGCGGGCGACGGGACGTTTCTCTCGGGGGACGCGCTGCTGGCGCTCTTTGCGGCCGACGCCGCCGAGTCGGGCGATCGGGTCGCCGTCCCCGTCGACACGAGCCTCGCCGTCGAGGACGTCCTGGCCGAGCGGGGCGTCGGCGTCACCAGGACGCCCGTCGGCGACGTCCACATCGCCGAGGCCGCCACCGAGACTGCGGTCGTCTTCGGGGGCGAGCCCTCGGGGGCGTGGATCTGGCCCGGGGCGACGCTCTGTCCGGACGGTCCGCTGGCGGCGGTCCGGATCGCCGCGCTGGCCGCGGCGGTGCCGCTCGCCGACCGACTCGCCGAGATCCCGTCGTACCCGATCCGGCGGGACAGCGTCGGGCGAGACGACAAGCGGGCGGCGATGGCGGCCGTCGAAACGCGCGTCCGGAGCGAGTACGGGTCGGTGGAAACGCTCGATGGGGTCCGCGTCGAACTCGACGACGGGTGGTTTCTGATCCGGGCGAGCGGCACCCAGCCGCTCGTCAGGCTCACCGCCGAGGCGCGCTCGCCGGAGCGGGCCGAGGCGCTGCTCTCGACGGCTCGGTCGCTGTTGGACGGGACCGAACGGGACGAGGAGGCGGCGCAATAAAAGCGGGCCGTCGGTCAGCTGCGACGGGTCGAACGCGCTTCGCGGACGTCCGAACCGTCCCGGATCTTGTCTTCGCACTGTGGACAGACGCGGGGGTTCTCGACGCCGTTGGGCGTGAAGACCCGCGCGTACGCTGCCGTGACGAACGCGCCGCAGTTCTGACATTCCGGCATGGGTCGTCACACGGCCCAAACGCACATAACGGTAGCGTGAGAGACGGTGACGCGGTCCGGATCGGGGGCCGGCGCGGCGGTCGCTGCGGCGCCGAGGACGCGGGTCATTCGAGCGCGAGCAGCGCGTCGATCTCCTCGGCCGTGTTGAACGCGTGGACGGAGGCCCTGACGGCGCCGGAGGGGAGTTCGCGCACGACGACCCCCTCGCTGTCGGCGCGAGCAAGGAACGTCTCGGTGTCCTCGACATCGAACGCGACGAGGCCCGACTCGTAGCCCCCTGGGGAGAGACACCGATCGCCGAGGCCCGCCTTGAGCCGGTCGGTGAGGCGTTCGACGCGGGACTCGATCGTTCCGAAGCCGATCGCTTCGAGCGTGTCGATCGCCTCGACGAGACCGGCGTAGGGCGCGAGCGAGCGCGTCGAGATCTCGAAGCGCGTCGCGTTCGGCTTGTACTCGAGGCCGTCGCCGGTCGGGTCGACCGCGCTGTTGTACCCGATGTGGCGGGGGCGGAACGAGTCGACGGCGTCGGGAGCGGCGTAGAGAAACCCCGTCCCCCACGGTCCGAGGAGCCACTTGTGGCCCGACGCGCAGACGGCGTCGGCGCCCCACGCCTCGACGTCGATCGGGTGTTGCCCGACGGTCTGGACGGCGTCGACGACGACGAGCGCCCCGGCGTCGTGTGCGATCTCGACGGCCTTCCGGACGGGGAGTCGCGTCCCGTGGAGCCAGCTCTCGGAGCTCAGACAGACGAGGCGGGCCCCCTCGACGGCCTCCCGGTAGGCGTCCATCGGCAGCCGGCCGTCGGGGCACGAAAGCGTCGTCACCTCGACGCCGGACTCCCCGAGTCGCCGCCACGGCAGCACGCCCGAGGGGTGTTCGAAGTCGGTCCGGACGACGCGGTCGCCGGGGTCGAACTCGACCGCGTTGGCGACCCGGCTGATCCCGTCGCCGGTCGATTCGACGAGCGCGACGTCCTCGGGGCGGGCGCCGAGGTAGCCGGCGATCGCGTCGCGCGCGGCGTCGGCGAGTCCGGCGGCCGCGGTGTAGTGGTCCGTCCCGCAGGCGTCGAACTCGTGGCGGCGCTGGGCCTCGTTGACCGCCTCGACGACCGAGGCCGGAGCGGGGCCGCTGGCGCCGGTGTTCAGGTACGCGCACGACTCGCAGGCCGGGATGTCGGCCCGGAGCCCGTCCGGGGTCGTCGGGTCGGGGTCGGTCGCGTCCATGCACCCGGTTCGGCCGGGAGCGAAAAAAGGGCTATCGCTCGCGAGAGGTCCTCAAGACGGTGCGATCCCAACGGCGTCGAGCGGGCCGGAGGTCGGGTCCTCGGGGGCGGCCGGGACGCGTTTATTATCCCGCCGGACGTACGACGGTCGTGGCCACCGGACGAACGGAACTCGCCGAACGGTCCGAGCGCACGATACAGGTGCTCATCCTCGTGGCGTTGTACGCGCTCGTGGCGGCGTTCTGTATCGGCGTGTTCGACCTGCTGTTCGGGCTGTACCGGCTGCTCACAACGGGGCGGTTCGGCGATCCCGGGGCGGTGGTGGGGCTGATACGGACCGTCCTCTCGCTCGCGATCGTCGTCGAGGTCCACGGGGCGCTCGTCGCGTACCTCAAGGACGGCCCCGTCAGGCGGCTGATCGTCGGCGTCGCGCTCATCGCCGTCGCCCGGGAGACGCTCAGCTTCCGGACGGCGGCGTTCGGTTCGGTCCGGGCCCCGGTCACGGGCGCACTCGGTGTGGGTCTGTTGCTCGTCGCGCTCGGGGTGCTCTACTACACGGTGGCGCGGGTCGGTTCGCGGCCCGTCGAGGCGGGGTGACAGCCGGACGCGTCGGGGTGGAGCACCGGAGCGATCGCGCGTCGACCCGGAGGGCCAAAGCTATCCGTCGGGGGCGGAACCGTTCGGTATGCCGACGGTGACGGCCGACGGGACGACGCTCCGCTACGAAATCGCCGGCGAAACGGATCGCCCCGTCGTCGCGTTCGTCCCCGACGTCGGGTTCGGGCCGTGGGTGTGGGGGTGGCAGGCGCCGGCCCTCTCGGGGCCCTACCGGACGCTCGTCTACGCCGCCCGCGGCACCGACGGGTCCGAGTCGGAGGGACCCTACACCGTCGATCGCTTCGCCGCCGACCTCGAGGCCGTGCTCGCGGCGGCGGCGGTCCGTCGCGTCCACCTCGTCGGCGCGGGGCTGGGCGGCGCCGTCGCGCTCAGGTACGCGCGCGAGTACGGTCGCGCCCGCTCGCTGACGCTTTTCGGGACGCCGCCGAGCGGCGACCGGATCGACGGCGAAGCGCTCAAGACGCTCCACCCCGCGGACCCCTCCCGTCTCCGGTCGTCCCTCGACTCGGCGTTCGGCGAGCGGTTCCGCTCGGAGTCCGGCGTCGTCGACCGGATCGTCGGGTGGCGGACCGAGGAGGACGCGACCGGCGAGGCCCTGCTCGGCCACCGGGCGGCGGCGCTCGGGTTCGAGGCGGGCCCGTTGTACGAGATACCGATCCCCGCGTTCGTCTGTCACGGGACCGACGACCCGGTCGTTCCGATCGAGACCGGGCGGGACCTCGCGGACGGACTGCCGCGGGGGCGTTTCGAGGCCGTCGCGGGCAGGCGCTGTTGTTACATCGAACGCGCGGCGGCCCTAACGGACGCGATCGAGGGGTTCCTCGAGGGCGTCGGCTCCGACGGGGGCTGACCGATCGGCTGGCTCAGTTCGGTTCGGTCTGACCCGGTCCGGTTCGGCGGGTGTCGCCGGGCCGTCTAATGCGAGTGTTTTTTATTCTCGCGTCTAAGAAGGAGTATGCTCGATTACTTCGACCTCGAATCGGACCTGAGCGAACAGGAGCGGATGGTCCGGGACACGGCCCGGGAGTTCGCCGAGGACCGGGTCAGAGACGACATCGGACAGCACTGGATCGAGGGGACGTTCCCGACGGAGATCATCACCGAGATGGGCGAACTCGGGTTCTACGCGCCGAACCTCGATGGGTACGGCCTCGCGGGGCTCTCGGAGCGCGCCTACGGCGTTCTCATGCGCGAACTCGAGGCGTGCGACTCCGGGCTGCGATCGATGGCGTCGGTGCAGGGGTCGCTCGTGATGTATCCGATCCACACCTACGGCAGCGAGGAACAGAAAGAGGAGTACCTCTGGGGCCTCGGGACCGGCGAGACGGTCGGCTGTTTCGGGCTCACGGAGCCCGAACACGGCTCGAACCCCTCGGCGATGGAGACGCACGCCGAACGGGACGGCGACGAGTACGTCCTCAACGGGGCGAAGACCTGGATCACGAACTCGCCGATCGCGGACGTCGCCGTCGTCTGGGCGAAGGACCGCTCCGAGGGCGACACCGTCCGGGGCTTTCTCGTCGACACCGACGACCCGGGGGTGACGACGAACGAGATCGACGAGAAGCTCTCGTTGCGCGCCTCGATCACCGGCGAGATCCACCTCGACGACGTGCGGGTGAACGAGGCCGACGTCCTGCCCGGGGTCGAGGGGATGAAAGGGCCGCTGTCGTGTCTCACGCAGGCCCGGTACGGGATCGCGTGGGGCGCGGTCGGCGCGGCGAGGGACTGCTTCGAGACCGCCCGGCAGTACGCGACCGACCGCGAGCAGTTCGGCGGTCCCATCGGTCGGTTCCAGCTCCAACAGGAGAAGCTCGCGGAGATGGCGACGCAGATCACGCTGGCGCAGCTGCTCGCCGACCGGCTGACGACGCTGAAAGAGCGCGGGGAGATGCGGCCCCAGCACGTCTCGATGGCAAAGCGCAACAACGTCCGGACGGCCCGGGACCAATCGCGGATCGCCCGGGAGATCCTCGGCGGAAACGGGATCACCGCCGACTACTCGCCGATGCGGCACATGGCGAACTTCGAGACCGTCTACACCTACGAGGGGACCCACGACATCCACACCCTCGTCCTCGGCGAGGACCTCACCGGGATACAGGCGTACCAGTGAGCGGAAAAACCGTGGCGAAAGTCGGAACGTAGCGGGGACGACGCGATAATGGCGGAGCGGCCGTTCGAGCGTGTTCAGACGTCCTCGAGCGCGTCGAACGTCGCCTCGGCCCACTGGACCGCGAAGTCGGCCCCGTGTTGGGCGTAGGCGGCCGTGTCGAGCGCGTCGAAGGGGGTCGGGATCTCGACGCCGTGTTTGATCGCGCTGCAGGCCAACTCGGCGGCGTCCGCGAAGTCGGTCCGACCGATGGCGACGTCCTTCGAGAGGTCCGCGAGCCGCGGTTCGAGCCGTTCGCCGGCGTCGACCCACTGGGCGTGCAGTTCCGCGTGGGTCGGCTCCCACGCCGAGAAGACCTCGCGGGTTTGTCGGCCGACGAAGGCGTCGAACAGCGCGGCGGCGAGTTGGTAGGTGTCGGCCGGCGAGAGTGCGGCCGCCTCGGCGAACTCGCGGTACCGTGCACCGAAAAAGCCGAGAAAGTGCTCCGGGACCTCGAGGCCGACCTCGACGAGCGCCTCGCTGACGAGAAAATCGACGAACCCCTCGGGGGAGCCCTCGAGTCTCGGTTTGACGAACACCGACGGCGGGGTCGTCTGGCGGGTCCAGGCCACGCCGCCGTCGCCGGGGGCACCGACGGTGAACGTCTCGCTCGCGAGTCCGGACAGGGCCCCGGGTGCGTCCTCGGGGAGCCACGCGTCGTCGTACGAGAGGGGGTCGATCCCGTCGACGACGGCGAGGAGGTTCTCGGCGACATCCGGCGGGAGCGTCTCGAAGTCCGTCCGGACGTCGAAGACGAGCGCACCCGGGGCGTGCTCCTCGCGAACGCCGAGCAGTTCCTCGGAGAGATCGCGCCGCTCGAACATCACAACAGGACGACGGCGACGATCAACAGTAGTCCGATGACGACCGAAACGCCGATGACGCCGAGTACGATCCGGGTGGCCTGGCTCATGTGGCACGGGTTCTCCCGGGATGTTTTTAAACGCTTCAGTTCGTCTCCTCCGGTCGGTCGGGGGGTTCGGGGCGGAGGGTCAGGCGGATCGGGCGGCGCGTTCTCCATCGGAAACGGAGGGGTCAGTTGTCGAACCGGGACTGGACGAACGGCTGGGTGTCCTCGACCTCGCCGACCCGGGAGTCCGAGAGGAGGACGGCTTCGGTCTCCTCGAGCGGCACCGAGAGGTTGATCTCCTTCGTCCGGCCGTAGCGGCCCTTCGAGACGACGACGGCGTTGACGATGCCGAGCATGTCGAGTTCGCTTATCAGGTCTGTGACGCGCCGCTGTGTGAGGACGTCGGCGTCGATCTCCTGACAGAGCCGCTTGTAGATGTTGAACACCTCGCCGGTGTTGATGTTGTGGACGCCGTTCTTCTCGAGGAGGATGGTGGCGTAGAGGACGAGTTTCGATTGGGTCGGCAGCGTCCGGACGACCTCGACGACGCGGTCGAGTTCGATCTTCTGTTGGGCCTTCCGGACGTGGCGTTCCTCGACCGTTTCGGTTCGGTCCCGCTCGGCGAGCTCGCCGGCCGTCCGGAGCAGATCGAGCGCGCGGCGGGCGTCGCCGTGCTCCTGTGCGGCGAAGGCGGCACAGAGCGGGATGACGTCCTCCGAGAGGATGTCGGGTTTGAACGCAGTCTCCGCGCGGTGCTGGAGGATGTCGCGGAGTTGGGTGGCGTCGTACGGCGGGAAGACGATCTCCTCCTCGCCGAGGCTGGATTTGACCCGGGGATCGAGGAAGTCGGTGAACTTGAGATCGTTGGAGATGCCCATGATCGACACCCTGGAGTTCTCGAGTTCCGAGTTCATCCGCGAGAGATTATACAGCGTGTCGTCCCCGCTTTTCTCGACGAGTTTGTCGATCTCGTCGAGCATGATGACGACCACCCGTTCGTGGTAGTCGACGGCCTCAAAAAACGTCGAGTACACCCGGTCGGTGGGCCACCCGGTCATCGGGACCGGGTCGAACTCCGCGAGGTCGGCCTCGAGTTCCTCGATCCGGCCGTCGACGGCGGGGACGCTGTCGAAGCCGGTGTCCTCGAGGGCGGCCTCGGCGTCGGCCGCCCGCTCTCGGAGTTCGGTGAGCGTTTCGAGGCGCTCTTCGATGTGGGTCTCGTTGTTCTCGATGAACTTGTTCGCGAGCTGTGCGAGCACGCGGTACTGGGTGTCGGTCACCTCGCAGTTGATGTACTGGACCTCACACGGGACCTCGTACTTTTTCGAGGTCGTTTCGAGTTCCTCGCTGACGAACTTCGCGCTCGCGGTCTTTCCGGTCCCGGTCTTCCCGTAGATGAGGATGTTCGACGGCGTGTCGCCCCGGAGCGCCGTCACCAGGATCGTCGCCATGTTGTTGATCTGCTCCTCGCGGTGGGGGAGCTCGTGTGGGGTGTACGAGGGCCGGAGGACCTCCTTGTTCTCGAAGATCGGCTCGCCCTCGAGGAGGTCGTCGAAGAGCCCGCGGGAGGCCTCGTCGGGTTCGTCGCCGGGGTCGTCCTCGAGATCGAGGTCGTCGAGCGTGATGTCGTCGGCGAACCTGTTTATCTCGGTGGATCCGGTCGGTCCGTCGGCCGCGGCGTCGGGGTCCGCGTCCGGCGCGTCCGCTTCAGGGCCCAACCCGGACTGATACCCCTTCGTTTCGTCTGGAGCGTTCGGGTCTGGAACGTTCGTGTCGTCGGACAGCGTCCCTGGGCTCGGGGTTTCACCGTCGGGTACGCCCGTCTGCTCGTCGGAACCCGTCGCTCCGTTCGACGGCGAGTCGGCGGAACCGTCTTCCCCCGAATCGCCGGACGAGGCGTCCCGTTCCGACCGTCGTTCTCCGGTGTTTTCGTCTGTCATGCTCGTGAGAACCCCCTTCGTTTCGGATGGAGTCGCGCCGTCCGACGCCCGGAATACCCCCGATGGCCCGTGACACCCGGTTCGGCGCGCGTCGGCGTTTCACCGCCCTCTGATTGATGCAGTCGAAACGATGGTCGAACGGTATAATAAACCTTGTCATCGGGTGAGCGTCCTGCTGCCCCGGGCGTACCACCGCCGTTGCGGGGCTCAACGTTCGCCGATAAGGTAAATACGTCTAAGTGGTCTCGAAAGGCGGACTGTCCGGGCGAACCGGGAACGCGTCCCGAGGACCAGATCACTCGGATCGCCAGCGACACCGCGGGACGTTCACCGAGAAGCCACCCGGATGTCGCGGCGTGATAGCTCTCATTGGGGCACCAGCCGAGACTGTGCCGAGTCCGGGGTCGGACTGTGGACACCGGGCAGTTGTCGGATGGCGGGCTGAATGGCGGGTACCCCCCCACCCCTTCGTTTCGAGTGGAACAGAGAACGGGTGGGTGGGGGAGGGGTCGGGGAGTATTATTTCGTTACTTATAGGGAAAGTTTTAATATAGTGTATGAGAAAATATATCCGTATGACAAGAACAGCTGAATAGGTTACGCTTCTAGTTACTGTACGGTATGTTCTAGTGTAATTTAATTTATGCTGTCCGTACATTGTTCAAAGGTACTAAAATACAGTCTGGATGTAATAATGTCGGAAGGACTCCGACAGCCAAACCCGTGCCCTCCTTCGACTCTCCTCCCGTCTCCTGTTCGCAGCGGCTCAAACCCGCCACATCCCTTCCCCGCCCACACGCCGTTCGACTGTTCCACTCGAAACGAAGGGGTGGGGGGCATGAGGCGGATCGGCAGTACCGTTTCACCACCGCACGTCCCACCGCCGTCAGCACCGACGCTGCCTCCGCCCCCGATGCAGACACTGATACCGACCCGACCGGTACCGATCCGACCGGTGCTTCTCGTACCAACGCGTCGCCCGGCACCCGCCAACGAGCCCGAAACCGGACACCGGGCCAACAACACCGCACTCGTCCGTCGATCGCCCTCCGACTCCGACGGCGGTCCGCGTCCGCGACGGCGGCTCGACGTATGCCGTCCGTCTGACGTACGCTTAAGTAAATCCGGCGTGGACCTGAAGCAAGAGCGACTCCGATTTCGACCCGAAATCGGGGGCGTCGGAGGATGATATGGGACTGTTAACAACCCTCAAATCGAGCGTTTCCCGGGCGACGTCGAGTCTGTTCGCGGGCGAAGAGACGAAACGGATCGGGATCTACGGCCCGCCCAACGCCGGCAAGACCACGCTGGCGAACCGTATCGCCCGCGATTGGACCGGCGACGCGGTCGGACCCGAGAGCCACGTGCCACACGAGACGCGCCGCGCTCGCAGAAAGGAAAACGTCGAGATCAAGCGCAACGGCAAGTCGGTCACCATCGACGTCGTCGACACGCCGGGTGTCACAACGAAGGTCGACTACACCGAGTTCCTCGAACACGACATCGAGAAGGAGGACGCCGTCCGCCGATCCCGCGAGGCGACCGAAGGCGTCGCCGAGGCGATGCACTGGCTCCGGGAGGACGTCGACGGGGTGATCTACGTCCTTGACGCCGCCGAGGACCCGTTCACGCAGGTCAACACGATGCTCGTCGGCATCGTCGAGAGCCAGGACCTCCCGGTGCTCATCTTCGCCAACAAGATCGATCTCGAGGAGGCGAACGTCCAGCGCGTTGCGAACGCGTTCCCGCAACACGAGACGGTACCGCTTTCGGCGCTCGAAGGCGAAAACATGGACGAAGTGTACGACAAGATAGCGGAGTACTTCGGGTGACACGATGCCTGAAATAACCGCCAACGACGACCCCGACGACCGCGCTCTCGACGACGCCGACCCGGGCCGCGAGGACCGCGACCCCGCTCCCGACGATCCCCCCGAAGACGGATCCGACGGCACCGACGACGGCGGGATCCAACTCGACATGATAAGCGCCGAACGGATGGAGGGCATGCGGACGATGGAGAAGATCCGGCTCATCCTCGACGGCGTCCACGACGGCAACATCGTCATACTCGAGGAGGGTCTCGAACCCGACGAGGAGTCGAAGCTCATCGAGGTCACGATGTCGGAGATCAACCCCGACGGGTTCACCGGCATCGAGATCGAAACGTACCCGGGCGAACAGAGCGGCGGCGGCGGGCTCCTCGGTCGCCTCATGGGCGGCAACGACGCGAACAAACTCACGGTGATCGGGCCGGCCAACCGGATCGAAACGCTGCACAAAGACGAGACGCTGATCAGTACGCTCGTGACGCGCACGTGAGACGACCGACATAGCTCCACCATGCCACACCAGTGTACCGGCTGCGGCCGGACGTTCTCGGACGGATCGAAGGAGATGCTGTCTGGGTGTCCGGACTGCGGCGGCAACACGTTCCAGTTCCGGCCGGCCGATCCGTCGTCCGGCGGCCCCGGCGACGCAGAGAGCGCGGCCCAAACCGACGCGACCCAAACCGAGACGGGTGACCCTCCCGGCGGCTCCCCGAGCCGACCGGAGACGGACACCTCCTCGGTCGCCGAGACCGTCGGGCGGGCGACGACGAAGGTGCGCGATCTCGTTTCGTCGGACCCGACCGGGACGGAACCGGATGCGGACACCGAATGGCCCGACGACTGGGGGAGCCAACCGACGTCCTCGAACCCCTCGGTTTCGAGTGGAAAACGCGACGCCGAACGGAACGCCGCCGATCGGGACGGCATAATCGACGCCGACGCCCGTCGGGAGACGCCCGAGGACTCCGAACCGAAGGAAAGCGCCGCCCAGGCGAGCGCCCGAACGGACGTGGTTTCGCCCGACGAACTCCGCTCCGACCCAGACACCCCCGACACCCCCGACCCAGACACCCCCGACACCCCCGACACCCCCGACCCAGACACCCCCGACACCTCCACTCCCGATACCTCCGAGTTCGATAGCCTTGATCCCGTACCCGAGGAAGCCGAACGCCCCGACGGGGAGACTGAAACCAAGGGCGAACGGCCGGAGACCGAGACCGAGGCTGAACGGCCCGAAACGTCGGCACAGAACGCCCGAGACGCCCCGGCCCCCGCCTCCGGCGAGATCGTCAGCGAACCGACCGACGAGGACCCCGACCTGGCGGAGCTCCGAGAGCAGCTGAACGACCAGTTCGAATCGATCAAGATCATCGAACCGGGGCAATACGAACTCAACCTGATGGAGCTGTACGACCGCGAGGAGTACATCATCGCGCTACAGGAGAACGGCCGTTACGTGATCCAGGTCCCCGAGCAGTGGATCGGCGACGATCCCGAGGGCCGCTGAGTCCGCCGGTTCGATCCGCGGTCGTCGAATCCTCCCGCGGTCATCACCTCGTCCTGCATCGCATCCTCCCGCGGTCATCACCTCGTTCTGCGTCGTATCCTCCCGCGGTCATCGTGTCGCACCTTCCGCGGTCGCCACGTCCCGTCCAGTCCCGCCAGGCGCCCTCGATACCCGTCTCAGCGTCCGACGGGCCTGTCGCGTTTCGAGCCCTGTCCCCGCCTCCCGGACCCCGTTTCGGGCCGCGTCACTCGTCTTCGAGGCGATCGAGGACCGCCTCGGCGTCGTAGGACAGAGACAGCGCGCGCGACCGACCCCGTCCGTCGACGTCGGTGTACTCGGCCTCGATCAGCCCGAGCTTTTCGAGTTTGTTGATTATCTCGGAGTACCGCGTGTACCCGAGGTCCGTCCGGTCGCTGAACGCGTCGTAGACGTCGCCGGCCTGTTCGCCGTCGTGGTCCGCGAGCACGCGAATCAGCGCTGCCTCCGAGTCCGACAGCCCGCGCAGATGCCGCGATAGGTGGACGTACTTCGCCTTCTGGTAGGCCGTATCGACGTCTTCGATGGCGACGTCCGCCGAGCCGCGCATCTCCGCGTTCAGCCCGGCCCGCCGGAGGAGATCGATCCCGACCCGGAGGTCGCCCCCGCTGTCGGCCGTGTGCTCCGCGATCCGATCCAGCACGCGCGGCCCCACGGCGCCCTCCCGGAAGCCGCGTTCGACGCGCTCTGTGAGGATGTCTGCGATCTCCCCCTCGCCGTACGCCCCGAAGTACACCTCCTCCGGGCGAAAGACCGACTGAACCCGGCCGTCCAGCGCCTCGATGACGTCCAACTCGAGGTCCGACGAGACGATGATGACGCCGATCTTCGCCCCCGAGTGGGCCTCGTGGGCGCGCAACAGCGAGTACAGCGTCTCCGACGCCTCCCCCTCGTAAAAGAGGTAGTTGACGTCGTCGAGCGCGACTGTGAGGACCTCGTCTTCCTCCACCAACCGGTCGGTGATCTGCCCGAACAGCTTCTTGAAGGAGATCCCCGACGTCGGCGGTTCGTACTCGAAGAGCCCCTCGAAGAGACGCGAGAACACGGCGTACCGCGTCGAGTCGACCTGACAGTTCACCCGGATCGCCTCGACGTCGTTGACCCCGGCGAGTTCGTCGAACAGCTTCTGTACGGCCGTCGTCTTCCCGGTTCCGGGCGGCCCCCTCGCCATCACGTTCAGCGGTCGCGAACCGCGAACGGCCGGCCGGAACGCGTACTTCAGCGTCTCCATTTGCTCGTCCCGGTGGAGAAACGCCTCGGGGAGATAATCGAGTTCGAGGACGTGCTCGTCGCGAAACACCGACTCGTCCCACGAGAGCATGTCGTCGTCGGCCATTTCACTTTCACCACGCTGCCGCGGGTGTTAAGCCTTCGGGCGACCCCGGAGCAAAACCGGACGCGACAGAACGGAACACGACAGAACGGAACACGACAGAACGAAATAAAACAAACCCAAACAGGACAGAACAGGACGGAACGGAACGGCCCAGAGAGGACGGACCAGCAGTCTTTTTGCCCCGTCGAACCCTCTGTAGGGTATGTTCGGAGGAGGCGGCGGACTGAACCCGCGCAAAATGAAGCAGATGATGAACCAGATGGGGATCGACCTCGAGGAGATCGACGCCGAGGAGGTCATCATTCGGACCCCCGAGGAGGAACTCGTGTTCCACGACGCCGACGTCCAGCGGATGGACGCCCAGGGTCAACAGACGTATCAGGTCGTCGGCGACCCCGACAGCCGCCCCCGCGGATCGGACGACGCCGTGACCGACTCCGGCTCCGACTCCGACTCCGCCGATGCGAGCGCCGTCGCCGGCGACACGGCGTTCTCCGAGGACGACGTTGCGATCGTCGCACAGCGGACCGGCGTCCCCGAGGAGACGGCCCGCGAGGCCTTAGAGGAGACCGGCGACCTCGCGGCCGCCGTCCAGAAACTCGAGTGACGCGGACGGATCGCCGTCTGCTCGTCGTCCGCGGGACCCGCGAGTTCCTGCTCGCCCCGGGCGACACCCAGGAAACCGATCTCGGCGTCCTCGAACTCCCCGCAGACGTCCGACCGGGAACGGTCGTCGAGACCCACCTCGGCGAGCCGTTCGAGGTCAGACGGCTCCGCGGGCCCGACCTCTTCGATCACCTCGAACGCACCGGTACGCCGATGATGCCGCGCGACATCGGCCTCGTCGTCGGCCACACCGGCGTCGCCGCGGGCGATCGGGTCCTTGACGCCGGAACGGGGACCGGCGTGCTCGCGGCCTATCTCGGCCGCCTCGGCGTCGACGTGGTGACCTACGAGATCGACGCCGAGTTCGCCGCGGTCGCCCGCGAGAACATGTCGACCGCCGGCGTGGCCGAGGCCGTCGAGGTTCGGACCGGCGATCTGACCGAATCGATCGACGACCTCTCCGACGGGATCGACGGAATCGACGGAATCGACGGTCTCGGGGCGGGCTTCGATCTCCTCACGCTCGATACGGCCGATGCGCCGACGATCGTCTCTCGCGCGACGGAGCTGCTGGCACCCGGCGGCTTCGTCGCCGTCTACTCGCCGTTCGTCGAGGCCGCCCGCGAGGCCGTTGAGGCCGCCCGCGAGGCGGGGCTCTCGGACGTCGAGACCCTCGAGACGATCCAACGCGAGATGGACTTCGACGAGCGCGGCTCCAGGCCCTCGACCGCCGGCGTCGGCCACACCGGCTACCTCGTTTTCGCGCGGTTCCGCCCCCGTCTCGGGTAGCCGCCTCATCCGGTTCCGCTATGAGACGCGCCCCGTTCGGGCCGCGAACAGCCGTCTACCGCCTCTGTCGCCGAACCGCTACGTGACCGTCCGGATGAGAGCCGAGAGCTCCTCGCCGCCGCCCTCCGGGTCGGCCCACCCGTCGATCGCCCCCGACGGTCCGGCGCAGCCGGCGACGAAGAACCCGTCGTCGTACCAAAGCGCCAACCGCCCGACGATGCCGACCTCGGTTTCGGCGCCGGCTCCCGAATTTTTGCTTCCGCCCTGATCCTCGTCCCCGCTTCCGTTCCCGTTCCGAGTCCCATCCCTGCTTCCGTTCCCGTTCCCGTTTCCGTCCCCTTCGCCGTCCCTGCTTCCGTTTCCGCCCTCGTCTCCATTCCCGCTTCCGTTCGTCTCCGCGGTGATCGTTCCTCTGTACGGCGTCAGCCGCGCGTGGCGGTCCCCGGCTAACTCCACCCGTTCGGTCTCGCCCGTCCCGATCCGCTCGATCCCCCGGTCGTGGAGCTCCTCCGCGAAGGACTGCTTGGCCTCTCTGAGAACCTGCGGGCGGACGGCCGCTTTCGCTCCGAACGCGAGCGACGGGGTTATACCGAGCCGCGACACGAACAGAAACCGCCAGATCCGGTCCGGTCCGCCGGCCTCGACGACCGCCCGCCGGAGCTCGGCGTCCTCGTAGACGAGCGTTCGGCTCTCGACGGTGACGCCGAGACCCTCGAAGACGGTCTCCGAGCGGTCCGCCGAGCGGGTCCAACCCTGCGCTTCGAGTTCCGCCTCGGGGACCTCCGGGGGTGCTGGCGGGGCCATACGGTGTCTCCGGACGAGACCCACTTAACCGACGGGGTGGTCGCGCGGACGGCGTCGCGGCTTCCGACCCTCGACCGTCCGCACGCCGTGGTCCGCTCGCCGGTGTCACATCGCCGTCGGATCGACCCGGCTTCCGACCCAAAGCAGCGTCCCCAAGAGCGACACGACCGCGAGCGGAACCATCCACTGCATCGCGGCGATAACCCCGGCGGAGGCCTGTACCCCGATGACGACGAGCAGTTGCGGCCCGCAGCACGCGAACCCCGAAACGAGCCCCGGAAGGCCGGCGCTCGCGCCGGCCCCGGCGCCAAGCCGGCAGGCCGCTGGCCCGCGCCAGGAGACGACGGAGACCGCAAGCGTCACCCCGACGAGAGCCGCCAGCCCGACCCCGAGCAGGAGGTTCACCGGCCCGAAGAGGTAGACGACCGGTCCGGCCTCTATCACGGCGACCGTCTCGTAGGCGAACGCCGACCGCTGCTCGAGGGCCGTCCCGAGCGGGTCGTCGACGACGAACACCTCGACGCCGCCGGTCCCCGACAGCGCCAGGTGCCGGATCGCCCACAGGTACGTGAGCAGGTACGCCGCCGTCACGAGGACGAAGACCCCCTTTCCGTCCCGCCGACCGAGCGCCCCGCGGACGGCGATCCCCGTCCTCGAAACAACCCCGCCGAACCGCCCGATCCACCGCCGCCAACGCGACCGCCGTTCCGTCGCTCCGACGGCGCGGCCGGCCTCCCCTCGGATCCCGCCTTTCGTCGGCTCCCGATCCGGTCCCGCGGGGCTCTCCTCGCCGTCGCCGGGGCTCATAGCCCGACCCGCTCGCTGTCCGGGTAGAACCCGTTCCAGGCGAACCACATCGCGTCGAAGGCGACGATCCGTTCCAGCGGTAGCTCCCCGGCTGCCGCGATGTCGCCGTCGACCGAGTACCCCTCCGCCGTCGGCGTCACGTCGACCCCGCCGGGGTCGGCGTACACGTACCCCGTCGCCAGCCCCTCGTCGGCGACCGCAACGACCGATTGTGACCCGACGGAGCCCGTCAGAACCGACTCCTCGAGCAGCGTTCGCTTGTCGAAGGCGATCGCCCCCTCGCTCGTCCGCGCGCCGATGACAACGCGCTTTCCGTCCAGTTCCGGGTCGGCCAGCAGCGGAAAGCTCGGCGACCTCGGTTCGCCGACCGCGTAGTGCCCCGACACGGGGGTGTACGAGCCGTACGGATCCCTGTTGTAATCCCGCGCCGACCCCGTCTTCTCGGTCATGACGAGCGTATCGGGGTGTCTGTCGCTCCAGCGTTCCCACGTCGTCCACACGAGACGGAACTCCCGAAGCGACCGTCCGACGAGTTCCTCGCCGCCCCCGCGGTCGCCCCTGTTTCGCGCCTCGGTCGCCGTCGCCGCCACCTGCGGCCACCGGACGTCGAACGTCCGATCCCACATGATCAGATTCGAGTTGACGAGCCGCCCGGAGACGCCGAACCCGGTCCCGCCGCGGTAAAACCCCTGGGCGGTGCCGGTCAGCGGACAGTACGTCACCGCGACCGGCTCCCCGCCGACGACGTCGTTCGCGATCTCGTGGCTGACGAGGATCCGCTGGGGGTACGCCCGGACGTCCCCGTCGATCGAGACCCCGAACACCCGCTCGCAGGCCGGCATCGAGACCGCCGCCGCCGGCGCGAACCGCGGCTCGTCGACCGACGGGATGCCGTCGTGACCGACCCCCCCGCTCTGGTCGCCGTCGACGAACGCCGTCCGCTCGTGGCCGAGGTGTAACGTCTCGTCCCGAAGCGGTATTTCGCCGTCGTCGTACGACGTACTCGGCGTCCCCTGTGCCGTCTCGATCTCCGCGGGCCGACGCCCGCCGGATAGCTCCACCGTCCCGTCGGTGTCCGCGCAGGCGACACCGAGGTCCGCCTGTACCGACCCGGCGGGTTCGGCGCTCCCGCCGGAGCCGCCGAACCGATCGAGACACCCCGCGGCACCCACCGCTCCGGACCCCGCGAGCGCCGCGAGCAGCCGCCGCCGGGAGTGATTCATCACTACGTACACACGTCGGCCCCCGGCATAAACGCCGAGCGACTGTGTGACCGCGCCGCACAGCGGCGACGACGCCTCAGGGGCGCGGAACGAACGACACGCGCGTTCTCGGAGCGCCTCACGCGGGATAGGAGAGCGTCAAAGACGAGGAGAGGCGAGCGTCAGAGGCCAAAATAGCCCGACGTTAGAGCACGACAGGCGACGACGCGCACCCCCGCTACACCCGCCGTTCGGACCGCGTCAGTGGTCGTCCTCGCGCCACTTGTGCTCGCAGTCGGTGCAGGTGAAAAAGCGGGTCTCCGACTCGTCGGCCGCCCGGATCTGCTTCATCTCGTAGCGCGCCCGGTCGTTTCCGCACTCGGGGCACCGCACCGTCGTCGTCGGGCCGATCTCGGCGTCGTCGACCTCCGACATGTCGACGGGGCCGCTGTCGGTGTCCTGACCCTCAGTCGTGACCATGCTCCCCTCGTTGTCCGCGTCGCGCTCCTTGGTGAACTCACAGGAGCCACAGACCCACAGCCCGCCGTCGCTGTGCATCATCGAACCGCACTCGTCGCAGAATTCCATACCGTACCGTCCGGCACGCGACGTATTTAACTACCGGGATCCTCCCCCCGGCCGACGTCGCAGACCCCTCGCGGCGTTCGCTCCGGGCGTTCGAGCCCTCGCCCCCGCGCTCGGGCTCGGAGAACGCCTTCGGAAACGTGATACCGCGCCGCCTCGTCGCTCCGGTAGATGTTCGGGACGGACCGGCGGGTCGTCGTGCTGGCGCTGGCCCGGATGGCCGACGCGGTCGCGAACTCGTTTCTCATCATCGTGTTGCCGCTGTACGTCGCCAGCGGCGAACTCGCGTTGCCGGGCTACGAGGGCGCGGCAGTCCTCGGCGTCCCCGTCACGCTCGAGTTACTCATCGGTCTCGCGCTGTCGCTTTTCGGATTTCTGAACAGCTTCGCACAGCCCTTTACCGGCCGGCTCTCCGATCGGACCGGCCGCCGGAAGGTGTACATCCTCTTCGGGCTCGTCGTGTTGGCCGTCACGAGCGTCGCCTACGCGCTCGTCGAGAGCTACGAGGCGCTGTTGGTCGTCCGGGCGATCCAGGGGCTCGGCGGCGCGTTCGTCATTCCGACGACCATCGCCTTGGTCAACGACCTCGCGCGCACCGACGCCGAGCGCGGGGGCAACTTCGGCGTGTTCAACACGTTCCGGCTCATCGGGTTCGGGTTCGGCCCGGTCGTGGCCGGTCTCGTCGTCCAGGCCGGGCCGTACGCGCTGCCGTACGGCGCGGTGCTTTCGGGGTTCAACGCCGCCTTCGGCGTCGCCGTCGTCGGCGCCCTGGTCAGTTTCACGCTCGTGACTGTCCTCATCGAGGACCCACAGACGGGGGCCGCCGACGCCGGCGAGGACCTCTCGATCGCGGTCCTCGACGACGGCAGCGCGCGCCTCCTCGATCCGGTCTTCGTCCTCGGCGTCGGGACGCTGTTCATGGCGATCTCCATCGCCCTGTTCGCGACGCTTCAGGAGCCGGTCAACCGCCGACTCGGTCAGGGGCCGACGTGGTTCGGCGTCCAGTTTTCCGCCGTCGTGCTCGCGAACGTCGTCCTCCAGGTTCCGATCGGACGCGCCGCCGACCGGATCGGCCGGAAGCCGTTCCTGACGTGGGGGCTGGCGCTTCTCATTCCCGCCGTGTTGGCACAGGGGCTCGTCACCGGCCCGTGGCCGATGCTTTTCGCCCGCCTCGTCCACGGCGTGTCGGTCGCAATGGTGTTCGCCCCGGCGCTGGCGAGCGCCGGTGACATCGCCGGCGAGGGCGAGTCCGGCACGACGCTTTCGGTGCTGACGACCGCGTTCGGGTTCGGCACCGCGATCGGCCCGCTCGTCTCGGGGGCGCTCTTCGGCTACGGCTTTCTGGTCCCCTTCGCCGTCGGCGCGGGCCTCGCCGCTGCCGCGCTGTTGCTCGTCGTCACGCAGATCGACGAGACGCTCGAGGGGGCCGTCTCCGTCGGCTCGCTCGTCCGCCCCGGCGACTGAGGGCCGCCCAGACCCGATCGGATCCGATTTGACCTGCCCCGCCCCGACAGCCCGGGCGTCCCGATCGGGAGCCGAAGCCGGACCCGCCCCCGGATCCGGTTCCGGGAAACATATGGCTGTCCTCGACCAACGTTCGGGTATGACCGACGACGTGTTCGTGTACGACGACGACTGTGGGTTCTGCACCTGGTGGGCCGACTTCTTCGCACAGCGGACCGACCTCGAGATCGTCGGCTTCGCGGAGTTGACCGACGAGCACCTCAAGCGGCTCCCCGAGGAGTACGAGTCCTGCTCGCACCTGCTGACCGACCGGACCGTGTACTCCTGTGGGGCGGCGATCGAACAGGCGCTGGTCCGGGCCGACCTCCCGCCGGGGTCGAAACAGATCGTCGACTTCCTCGGGCAGTTCGAGGACTACAACCGGTTCCGCGAGCGGGCCTACCGCGAACTCGCCGACCGCCGCGGCCTGTGGGGCCAGTTCGTCTCGAAGGACCGCCTCGACCGATAACCGCGCCGACGGCCGCGTCCGGACACCGACACCTCCTCTTCTTCGCTTCGCGTCCTGTGCGTTCCGGCCGTCGACGCCACCCCAACGGCGCGAAAGGGGTATAGTTTTAAATACGTCCACCCTGTGTTCGGTTGATATGGCGGCTGGTACACCTACCCACGGGCTGTCCATCCCCTGGACGATCCTGGGTAGCCTGCGGGAACTCCGGGAGGCGAAGCGTCAGGACGGGTGTGCCGTGGACTGCGAGCACGACCGGACCGACGACAGCCGGCTCCCGTGGTCGACGGACGGCGAGTACGGCGGCTGGGGCGGCAACGAACACCACGGAACGGGCGACGAGAGCGGCGGGACGCCGGTCGTGTTCGTCCACGGCAACCAGCGGGACGCCTGCGACTGGGAGCCCCACGCCGAGTTCTTTTTGCGGCGCGGCTACACCGGCGACGACCTGTGGGCCATCACCTTCCGGGAGGGAACGCCGACCCACGAGTCGATGGCCGAGCAACTGGACGAGTTCGTCGGGCGGGTCCGGGAGCACACCGGCGCGGAGTCGGTCGCCGTCGTCGGCCACAGCCTCGGCGTCACGGGCCTCCGGTACTGGCTTTTGAGCCGCGATCGCTTCGCGTGGGTCGACACCCTCGTCGGGCTGGCCGGGGCGAACCACGGGACCGTTCTCAGCACGATGTGCGTCGACGCCGGCATGAGCGACGGCGCCTACCGCAGCAGCGAGTTCCTCCGGGCGGACTACGACGAACTCCACGAACACCCCCTTTCGGTGCTGAACCTGAACGAGACCCCCGGCGATGTCGAGTACTACACGCTCCGGGGAACCGACGACGCGCTGTTTTGGCGCTGTCAGGACAGCCCGGTGTTGGAGGGCGCGACGAACGTTCTCCTGGAGACGGACCACGACGGCGTCCGGACGGACCAGAAGGCCATGGAACACATCTACCAGTGGGTCTCGGGGGTCCACCCGTACAACCTCCAACACCAGGTCTCGACCCCCTCGTAGCCTCGACCGTCGTAGCTCCGACCGTCGTAGCCTCGACCGTCGTAGCTCCGACCGGCGTCATCCTTACCAGCCGCGGCGACCTCTACCACGCATGGCCGATCGAATCATGCGGGTCAACGCGTACACGACGCTCGATCTCATAGACGGCGAGGCCGAAGGCCACGGGTTCACCGAGGAGGCCTACGCCGTGTTGAACGTGACGAGCCCCCGGGAGGACCCCGATCACGTCTCGCTGCAACTCGAACTCGACAACACCGAACTCGAGGAGCTACGCCCCCACGCCGACACCGTTCGGCTCTCCGCGACGGAGGCCAGAGAGCTGGCCGAGGACCTCGAGAAACACGCCGCCAAGGTCGACGCGGCCGAGTGAGCGGCGCCGTGTCGCCGTTTCGTCCCCGCCCGCGTCACTCCGCCGGTCCGAACCGGTAGGTCAGGACCTCGCTCGTGTCGTCCCACTCGAACCCGCCCGGGTGGACCTTCCGCATCCGGGCCTTGTAGGCCTCCAGCGACGGCGACCCCTCCCGTTTTGCGTCGACGTCGGTCAGGTCCCCGAGCGTCCGCTCTTCGACGCGGTCGATCTCGAAGGTCGTCCCGTCGAGTTCGAACGTGTCGCCGGCCTCGGCGTACCGGGTGCCGGCTCCGCGGCTGAGCTGCGTGATCTCGCCGTCGAGAACGGCGCTCTTTACGCGGTCGTTCGGCAACAGCGCGTCGGGATCGATCTCGCCCATGCGTGGCGTAGGCGCGCCACCGACTTAACCGGTGAGGCCGCCGCCGACTCAACGAATGAACTCGACACCACCGAGGCGACGATGACCCCGCCGATCCGACCGCCGGGGCGGTTTCACGCCTCCGAGTCCTCCGCCCGCAGCTTCGCGGTTTCCCTACCGGCGGGCTCCGTTTCCGTCCGCTTTCGGCGCTCGGTTCCCGTTCAGCCGGCGAGGATCCCGCCGATCGCACCGCCGATCGCGCTGTCGACCGCCAGAAGGAGCGCGATCACCGCGCCGATCGCGAAGACCCCGAGCCCGCCCAACAGCCCGAACGGACCGGCGACGCCGGCCCCGACGACGGAGACGACGATCGCCAACAGCACGGCGACGACGAGCCCGCCAAGGGCTCCGGCCAAGAGCCCGTGCCACGCGCCGTCGCCGAGTCCGCTCCCGCCGAGATACCCCGCGACCCCGCCGCCGAGCAGCCCCGCGCCGACGTGTCCGATCACCGGGATCGCAAACGCGAACACGCTCGCGACGACCCCGACCGCGAACCCGACGAGAACCGCCTTCCAGTCAGTCATGTCCGGACACTCGCGGGCAGCGGCTAAACCGCTACCGGCCGAGGCGACGGCCGGCCCGAAAACAGGGGCGTGGGTCCACCCGGAGCCGCCGGCTCCGGGGTCTCCGTTTCGAGCGTTGAGCCGCGGTGACAGATGAAGCCGCTCGGCCCCCGATCGGAGCCATGAGCGACACGAGGGTTCTTCTCGTCGAGGACAGCGGCTTCATGGCAACGCACACGTCGGGAACGCTCGAATCGGTCCACGGCATGACCGTCCGGATCGCCGGAACGGCGCGCGAAGCCCGGACGCTTCTCGCCGACGGCGGGTTCGACTGTCTCGTCGTCAACACGCAACTCCCCGGCGAAAACGGCATCGAGTTCGTCCGGTCGGTCCGGAACGACGACGACCTCCCGGCGGTGCCGGCGATACTCTTCACCAGCGGGAACCTCGAGACCGTCGCCGGCGACGCCTTCGCGGCCGGCGTCGTCGACGTCGTGAGCAAGGACCACCACGCCGGCAACTCTATGGACGTGTTCGCAAACCGGATCGAGGTCGCGATCGACGCGTTCGAGCGACGGAAACGGCTCGGAACGACCTGAAGGGCCGGTCTGCGTCGTCCCCGACTACCGCCTCGAGCGCCGCCGCGTTCGGCCCGTTCCGACGCCGCCCGCCGCTCCGGCGCGCCTTCGAAGCGTTTTTCTCCCGCACCATCGCACTCTACCGCATGGACCGAGACGCCGTCGTCGAGGCCGTGGTCGCGCTTTTCGGTGTCGTGACGCTCGCGGCCGTCATCATCTGGATCGGCTCCGCCTACACGAACGGCGGGACGGATCTCGGGCTCACCGATCAGGGCGGCATCGCTCTGGTCGGCGCGATCGCCTTTTTCATCCTGTTCATGTCCGCGATCGGCCTCGGTCTCTCCCGGCGCTACTGACGCCAGTCGACGATCCTGTCGTCCGGCGACCTGTCGATCCGCCGCTCGTAGTACGACAGCGGATGCCTGATCGTCTCGCAGACCTCGTCCGTGTTGACGCAGTCGCCGTACTCCTCCATGACCGCACAGGACGGCGGCGCGGCGACGGTCCCCTCGTCGTCGCGGAGCCGCCGCGCCTGCGTGCGGATCGCCTCGGCGTCGTCCCCCGACAGCGAGCACAACTCGACGATCCCCTCGGCGTCGAGCCCCGTTGCGAGCAGGAACGACACGAGCGAGAACCGGGAGTGATCCGGCAGCGCGCCCCCGTCTTTCGCCCGCGTCAGGAGGGCCCGCATGCAGGGCGGGAACAGCCCCGGAACGACCGCCTCGAACGACATCGGCGGGTCGAGGTCGGCGATGGCCCGCCGGATCGAGGACAGCTCCCGCGAGAGCGGCTCGGCGACGCTGTCCGGCACGTCGAGCGGCAGCCCCTCGGCGACGCGGGAGCCGACCGCCTCGCGCAACAGCGTGTACAGCTCCGGGCGCGTGATCGGGATCGTCCCGGCGTCGAGGGGTCGCCCGGCGAGCCGCCAGTCCGCGTCGTCGAGTTCGCCGGCGAGTTCGAGATACGCCGTCACCGCGACGTCGAAGCGGCCGTCGCCGGTCGGCTCGACGCCGCCCCCGAGGTCGAAATCGGCGAGCAGCCGATCGAGCGTGAGGCGCTCTCCGGGGGTGCTTTTGAGCCCCAGGTCCGCCTCGAAGTCCTCGACGAAGCGCTCGCGCGCGGTCGCCGCCTCGGCCGCCGCGTACTTTTTCGTCGCCCCCGGGAGATCGAGAAGCGACACGAGCACCCGGGCGATGGGGTACGAGAGCAACTCGGCGCGGGTACTCCAGAGCCGCGGCTCCTCGGGGGCCGTCGTTCCCTCCAGGAGCGCCCGCTCGACCCGCTCGTGTCCGCGCTCGACCGCCGGACCGCCCTCCTCGACGAGCGCCGCGAGGTCGACGTCGGCCTCGCTTACGGCCTCCCGGGACGCGTCGAGAAACGGGTACCGGGCGTGGAGCGCCTCCATGTTCACCGCTACCGGATCGGCGCCGATAAACGCACCGACCGCGTCGACGGCGCGGGTCGACCCGGCGCGAGCGACCGTCCCGACGGCGCCCCGACAGCGCTCCGCCGGACGCGAGCGATACGGTTTTCAACGCCGCCACGCCCAGTCTTAGGCGTGCGACTCAGGTACCGCTGTCCGGGCTGTCGGACGACGAGTAACCTCCACGATCCCGGCTGTGAGTTCGAGGGGACCGACCGCCGCCACATCGAGAAGGCCTACACCGACCTCCTCGGGCCGCTCTCGATCCGGGACTACGACGACGAGGACGCGCTCCGGGAGGCGGTCCCGGAGCGCTGGAGCGGCCTCCACGCGGCCGTGTTCCGCCGTCTCAAGAGCGACCAGCGGGTCGTCGAGGAAGACGGGAGCCTCAGGCTTCTCGCGCCGGAGGCGTACCGCGATCGCGTCTCGCGCCCGACGTTCGAGCCGCTGCAGACGATCTACGAGAGCGGCAGCGTCCCCGGCGCACACGACCACTCCGTGTTCGCCATGATCGCCTTCTACGAGATGGTCGGACTCTCCTGGGAGGAGGCCCGCGAGAACACGATCGAGTGGCTCGAGGAGTCCGGCACCTGGGCCCGCGGCGGGTTCGAGGAGTCCTCGCCGGGCGAACTCGTCGATTCGAAGAAACACGTGTTCGAGGAGGGCTACGGGTGGAAACAGGCCGCGACGGAGGCCAAAGCCGTCATCGATCGCCGCGTGTCCTGACCGCCCGAGGCCGTCTCAGACTGCGGAGCCGACGCGGACCCCTCGACGTCGCCGTTCTGGCGGCCGACCTCGGGCCTCCTCGCCGCGGTCACAGCGCCGGCGTCCACCGGTACTTGACCGTCCTCGTGCCGTCGAACCGGGGCCCGGCGCCGCGGCGCTCGAAGCCGGCCCGCTCTGCGGCCGCCTTCACCGCCTCGTCCGTCTCCATCGCGAGCAGTTCGACGCGCATGTCCTCGCCGTCGGCGAACCGCCGCGGCTCCGCCAACAGCCGCTCGCAGACCTCGGTGCTCCCCTCAAGTTGCGTCACGTACACCGTCGAGTCCTCCGCGTCGTAGCTGATGAACCCCTCGACGGCATCCCCGCTGCCGACGACCCGCACCGTCCGGTCGTGGACGAGGTTCCGCATCACGTCGGTCGGCGCGTCGGTAAAGGCCGCCAGTCGCTCCGCGTCCGCCTCGACCGCGTCCCGTATGCTCATGCTACGGGGTAACGTATCGGGCGGTATTAACGTTTGGCGGGCGGCGAGCGCGCCGCCGAGGTGCGCGAACCGCCCGAGCGCTCGACGCCGAACGGGGCGGCGGAGATGAACACCGTTATCTTCCATGCCCGGCAACCGGGGGCCATGAGCCATCGCACGGGATCGCGGGTGAGACGATGCGGGTGATCGCCAAGTTCGGCGGGACCAGCCTCGGCAACGGTGACCGGGTCAACCGGGCCGCCGACTCGATCGCCGATGCGGTCAACGAGGGCCACGAGGTCGCCATCGTCGCCAGCGCCATGGGATCGACGACGGACTTCCTGCTCGATGCGATCACCTTCGAGGTCGACGAGGCCGACGAGGCCGAGATCGTCTCGATGGGCGAGCGCACGTCCGTCCGGATGCTGAAGGCGGCGCTCGGAGCCCGGGGCGTCGACGCGAAGTTCCTCGAACCCGGCTCCGACGACTGGCCCATCATCACCGACGAACACGGCCAGGTCGACGTCGAGGAGACCCAGCGTCGGGCGAAGAAACTCGCCGCCGACATGGCCGCAAACGGGTACGTCCCCGTATTCACCGGCTTTCTCGCACAGGACCACGCCGGCAACGTGACGACGCTCGGCCGGGGGGGTTCGGACACGACCGCCGTCATGCTCGGCAACTACATGGACGCCGAGGAGGTCGTCATCATCACCGACGTCGAGGGCGTCATGACCGGCGACCCGCGGGTCGTCGAGGGGGCCCGAAACGTCGGCGAGATCACGGTCGACGAACTCCGGAACCTCTCGTTTCGCGGCGCGGAGGTCGTCGCGCCCTCGGCGCTGTCGTACAAGACGGGCGACATGATCGTCCGGGTCGCACACTACCAACACGGCGACTTACTCGCCGGCGGCACGACGATCTCCGGGCAGTTCGAGAACCTCATCGATATGCGGGAGGAACCGCTCGCCTGTCTGACCGCGGCCGGCCGGGCGATCCGGAACACGCCAGGGGTCCTCTCGGATCTCTCGACGGCCCTCTCGGAGGCCGACATCAACGTCGACGCCGTCGCGAGCGGGATGGACTCGGTGTCGTTTTACGTCGACTCCGCGGTCGCCGAGCGGGCCGAGAACGTCCTCCACGAGGCGGTCATCGACCTACAGGAGGTTTCGAGCGTCACCGTCGACTCGGACGTGGCGGTCGTCCGCATCACCGGCGGCGAACTCCCGAACCAATCGGGCGTCCTCGAGGAGGTCATCGTTCCGCTGGCGAACGAACACATCAACGTCCTCGATCTGATCACGAGCGCCACCTCAATCGCGGTCTTTATCGAGTGGGACGACCGCGAGCAGGCCCTCGACATCATCCAGCGGGCGGTCTGAGACGGGCCGCCGCGACCGCGCGACACCGACCGCCGGAGGGCGCCGACCTTGTGGGCGTGTCGATCCGACAGGTTTCTGTCGACGCGGCCGCCTCGTGTTCGATGTATGCGCGTCGCCGTCATCGGCGGATCCGTGATCGACGAACCGACCTACGAGGCCGCCTCCGAGGTCGGCCGGCGCCTCGGCGAACGCGGCCACGCCGTCGTCTGTGGCGGCACGACCGGCGTCATGGAAGCCGTCTGCCGGGGGGCGAGAGAGGCCTCGCCAGACGCGAAAACGATCGGCGTCCTCCCCGGCGGGGACCGGACGGCGGCCAACGAGTGGGTGACGACGCCGATTGTCACGGGGATGGGCAACGCCAGAAACGCCCTCGTCGTCATGAACGGCGACGCCGTCATCGCGATCGACGGCGAGACCGGGACGCTCTCGGAACTCGGTCACGCACTGGATCTCGGGCTGCCGGTCGCTGGCCTCGACACGCACGCGATCGCGCTCGACGGGTTCGAGGCCGTTTCGACGCCCGCCGCGGCGGTCGAACACGTCGAGCGCGAGGCCGCCGATCGGCGCTAGTGGGCCGTCTCTCTCGATCCCAACTCACAGGTCTCGGAGTCCCTTCGTTCGCCTACGCGTCCCCGAGCAGGCCTCCGAGGAGGTCCTCCGTGTCGACCGACAGCAGGTGCGACCTGAACTCCGCGGACGCGTAGGGGTCCGACCGAACGCCCGACGCGGGAAGGGACTCCCCGACGCGGTCGGCCGCGGCCGCCGCCGTCGCCGCCTCGGCGCTCGCCCCCTCGAGTTCCGCCTCAACCCCGCGGAGCCGGATCGGGTGCGGCCCGACGGCCGTCACCCCGACTCGGGCCTCCTCGATCGCGCCCTCGTCGCACCGGAGGTAGCCGGCGACGCCGACCGCGGCGTAGCCCGACAGCGGGTTCCGACGCTTGTGGTAGGCGCTCGTCCCCGCCCCGTCGGTCGGCACCTCGAGGGCCGTGACGATCTCGTCGGCCCCGACCGCCGTCTCGAACTCGCCCTCGAAGAGCTCCGACGCCGCGAGCGTTCGCTCGCCGTCGGGGCCCCGAAGCGTCGTTTTGGCCTTGAGCGCGAGCACCGCCGCCGCCGGATCGACCCGGGGGTCGCCGTGGGCGAGGTTGCCGCCGATCGTCCCGCCGGCGCGCACCTGGAGGTCGCCGACGGCCCCGGCGGCCTCGGCCAGCGCCGGCGCGTGTTCGCGGACCGCCGTCGACTCCGCGATGTCCGCGTGGGTCGCGAGCGCGCCGACGGTGAGAGAGCCCCCGTCGCGTTCGATCCCCGAGAGCCGCTCGATGCGGCTGATGTCGACGAGCGCCGGGGGCGATTCCTCGTCGGTCTTCATCCGGGGCAACAGCCCGTGGGCCCCGGCGAGCGGTTCCGCGTCCGGGATCGACCCGAGCAGGTCGACCGCCTCCTCGACGGTCCCGGCCCGGTGGTACTCGAAGCCGTCGGCGTGCATCACTCCGCACCCCCGAGGGCCCGCCAGACCGTCTCCGGCGTTATCGGCATGTCGAGGTGCTCGATGTCGAACGGTTCGAGCGCGTCGACGACCGCCGACACGACCGCCGGCGCGGCCGCGATCGTCGCCGACTCCCCGACGCCCTTGACGCCGAGGGGGTTGTGCGGGCTCGGCGTGACGGTGTTGTCGGTCTCGAAGTCCGGCAACTGCGTCGCGTGCGGGACGGCGTACTCGTCCATCCGCCGGGTCTCGAGCGTGCCGTCGTCGCCGTAGGCGGCCCCCTCGTACAGCGCCGCCCCGATTCCCTGTGCGATGCCGCCGTGGACCTGCCCCTCGACGATCATCGGGTTGATGACCTCGCCGCAGTCGTCGACCGCGACGTACTCCTCGATCGACGTCTCGCCCGTCTCGGGGTCGACCTCGACGACCGCGACGTGGGTGCCGAAGGGGTACGTGAAGTTCTCCGGATCGTAGAAGTTCGTCTCCTCCAGCCCGGGGTCCATCCCCTCCGGGAGGTCGTGGCCGAGGTACGCCTCGTGGGCGATCTCCTGGATGTGCAGCGACCGGTCGGGCGCGCCCTCGATGTGGAACGTCCCGTCGTCGAAGACGACGTCCTCCGAGCTCGCCTCCAGTTGGTGTTCGGCGATCTCCCGCGCCTTCGATCTGACCTCCCGGGCCGCGCGGGCGATCGCCCCGCCGCCGACCGACGCGCTCCGGCTGCCGTAGGTGCCCATCCCCTGCGGGATCCGGTCGGTGTCGCCCTCGATGACCTCGATGTCCTCGAGGTCGACGCCGAGTTCCTCGGCGGCGATCTGGGCGTACGTCGTCCGGTGGCCCTGCCCCTGATCGGCGGTGCCGGCCATGACCGTCAGCGTCCCGGTCGAGTCGAACCGGACGATCGAACTCTCCCAGCCCCCGGCCTGAGAGCCGAGATCGCCCGCCAGCCCCGAGGGCGACAGCCCGGCCGACTCGACGAAGTTCGCGACCCCGATCCCGAGGTAGCGGCCCTCCTCGCGGAGCCGCTCTTGGCGCTCGCGGAGGTCCTCGTAGCCGACGTGCTCGAGCGCCTTGTCCATCGCGCGCTCGTACTCGCCGCTGTCGTAGACGAGCGCCGCCGCGCTCTCGTAGGGGAACTCCTCGGGCTGGACGAGGTTCTTCCGACGGAACTCGGCGGGGTCCATCCCGACCGCCCGCGCGCCGACGTCCATCAGCCGCTCGATCACGTAGATCCCCTCGGCCCGCCCGGCGCCGCGGTAGGCGTCGACGGGTGTGGTGTTGGTGAACGCCCCGACGACGCGGCAGTGGATCGCCGGCACGGTGTACTGTCCGGACAGCACCGTCGCGTAGAGATACGAGGGCGTCGCGGTGCCGAACTGCGAGAGCTGTGCGCCCAACCCGGCGTGGGTCTCGGCCCGCACGCCCCGGACCGTCCCGTCGTCGTCGAGTGCGATCTCGGCGGTGGTGTCGTGATCGCGGCCGTGGCAGTCCGTCACGTACCCCTCCTGTCTGCTCGCCCGCCACTTCACCGGCCGGCCGAGCTGCATCGAACACCACGCCGTCACCGCCTCGTCGGGGTAGTGGTAGATCTTGCTGCCGAACCCGCCGCCGACCTCCGGGGCGATCACCTCGATCCGGTTTTCGGGAACGCCGAGCGTCCCGGCCGACAGGAGCATCCGGTGGAGATGGGGGTTCTGGCTCGTCATCCAGACGCGCAGCTTCTCCGTTCGGTCCTCCCACTCGGCGACGGCGGCCCGCGGCTCCATCGCGTTCGGGACGATGCGGGGCTGTCGGAGGTCGACGCTCGCAACGTGGTCGGCGTCGGCGAAGGCCTCCTCGACGGCCTCCTCGTCGCCCAACTCGAAGTCGAAGGCGACGTTGTCCTCGGCCTCCTCGTGGACCGGCGGGACGTCTTTCTCGACGGCCTCAACCGGCTCCGTGACCTGATCCAGCTCCTCGTACTCCACGTCGATGCGATCGAGGGCGTCCCGCGCCCGCTGTGGGGACTCGGCGACGACCGCCGCGACCCCGCTGCCCTCGTGGCGGACCTTGTCGGTCGCCAGGATCCGGTACTGCGGCGTGACGAGCCCCGGGAGCATCCAGGCCGTCGGGATGCTGTTGGGAACGCCGCTGTCGACGACGTCCTCGCCGGTGTAGACCGCGGCGACCCCTTCCATCGCCTCGGCCTCGCTCGTGTCGATGTCGACGATCCTGGCGTGGGCGTGGTCGCTGCGCCGGATGGCGAGGTGCGCCATCCCCGGCCGCGAGACGTCGGCCGTGTAGTCGCCCTCGCCGGTCAAAAGCGGGATGTCCTCCCGGCGCTCGACGCCGGAGCCGAATACGCCCTCGGCGTCGTCGGGCTCGCCGACGCCACCGCCCTCGGCGGCGTCGCTCACAGGCTCTCACCCCCGCCGTCGGTCGCGACCTGTTCGACCGCGTCGACGATGTTGTGGTAGCCGGTGCACCGACAGAGGTTCCCCTCGATCGCCTCTCTGATCTCCGCCCGGGAGGGGTCCTCGGCGTCCTCGAGGAACGTCCCGGCGGTCAGCAGCATCCCCGGCGTGCAGAACCCACACTGGAGGCCGTGGTTCCGCTTGAACGACGCCTGCAACCCGGAGAGTTCGCCCTCCTCGGAGAGGCCCTCGACCGTCTCAATCTCGGCCCCGTCGGCCTGGACGGCAAAGCGCGTACACGACTTGAGCGCGTCCCCGTCGACCCGGACCGTACAGGCCCCACACCGGCCCGTCTCACAGCCGACGTTCGCCCCGGTGTAGCCCAACTCCTCGCGGAGGGCCTCGACCAGCAGCGTCCGGGCCTCGACCCGCAACTCGTGTTTCTCGCCGTTTACCGTCAACGTGATTTCGTGTTCTGACATCGTGGACTCCGTCCGGCGACGCGCTACCTGAAAACGCCGTCGTGGCTCGTGATAACGCGTCCCATCTACCGTACCCACAACGGAGCGGCACTTATAGATTTGGAGTGCGCGCCGAGCACGAGGGGCCGAAACTGCTGTCGGGCGCGGCTTCGACACCGATAGCGCGGCCCTAGTAGCGCGGCCCCGCCGACGCCGGAACTGCCGGCGGGAACGGTACAGTCTCAGGACGTTTCCGGCCGCCCCGGTCGGTCCCGGGCGGCGACGGGTAGATTATTATCCTCCCGGTCGAACACGCCGGTGGTGGCGGTGACGAGAGTTACCCCCTCCGAGCCCCTTGTGACGAGGGCACCCTCCCGAGCCACCGTTCGGCGTGCCCGGGTCGACCCGGAGAGCGTCCGGAACAGAACCAGTCACACCACAGCCTCGGCGTCGGGGGCATCCGGCCGGAGGCAACCCAGTCGGTCGTTCAGTCGTCGGAAACGGCGGGGTCGGCGGTCCCGTCGGCGGCCGCCTCGCCCGTCTCGGTGAGTTCGTAGAGGTTCTGTCTCGCGTCGGCGAAGTAGACGTCCTCGGAGACGATTTCGATGTCCTCGAGCCGTTCGAGCGCGTACCGAACCGTCCGCGCGGAGAGCATCGACTCCTCGACGATGTCCTTCTGTGTCATCGCGCCGTTGTACTCTAAGACTTTGTACACGAGCTTCGCGCTGGGCGGGAGGTCAGGCAAGGCTTCCCCGTCAGAATCAACCATCTCTACTGATCAAGACGACCGCCAAGCGTATAAACGTTGATGCAAACGTGACAGGTCCTCACCGCCTGCAGCGCCCGGTCGGCGCGGGAGCGAACCGCTTTTGACGACGGGTGATCCAGTGTTGGTATGGCAACCGATACGGCCGATCGCCGGACCGCCCACATCCGCGGGGTAACGGTGACCGCGATCGCGTGTCTGGCCGGTGTCGCCGCCGCCGTCGTCTCGTCGGCCGTCGCCGCCGGCGCCGACGATCTCATCGGGGTCTACGTGCTCAGCGGGGCGATCATTGTGCAGTTCCCGCTCCACCGGGTTGCGGAGGCGGCCGGCGTTGATCTCGACACCGACGACTTCGGCGCAAAGGACTACCTCTACGTCGCGTTCATGACCTTCTCGCTTTGGTTCGTCTGCTGGGCGATCCTGCTCACGACCGGGGCGAGCTTCTGATGGCCGACGACAGCATCGCCGTCGTCGATCTGGACCGCTGTCAGCCCGATCGGTGCAACTACGAGTGCGCGAACTTCTGCCCGCCGAACCGGACCGGCGAGGAGTGCATCGTCACCCGCGAGGAGCGCCACGACGAGGGCGAACACTACGCCGGCGGGGCCGACCAGATCTCGATCTCCGAGGAGCTGTGTCTCGGCGAGACCTGCGGGATCTGCGTCGAAAAGTGCCCCTTCGACGCGATCGAGATCATCAACCTCCCGCAGGAACTCGACGAGGAGCCGACCCACCGCTACGGGGAGAACAGCTTCGCGCTCTACGGGCTCCCCGCGCCCCAGGAGGGTCGCGTGACCGGGATCCTCGGCCCCAACGGGATCGGTAAGACGACCGCGGTCCACGTGTTGGCCGACGAGATCACGCCGAACCTCGGTCGCTTCGAGGACGAGCCCGAGTGGGACACCGTCCTCGAGGAGTACCGCGGCACCGAGCTCCAGGGGTATCTCGAGGACCTCCAGGAGGGCGACGTCACCGTCGCCCGCAAACCGCAGTACGTCGACAGGATCCCCGATACCTTCGACGGGAAGACGAGCGAACTCCTGGCCGGCGTCGACGAGCGCGGCGTCGCCGACGACCTCGTCGAACGGCTCGGCATCAAGGCCGTCGTCGACCAGCCGATCGGTACGCTCTCTGGCGGGGAACTCCAGCGGGTCGCCCTGGCCGCCACCCTCGTCCGGGACGCCGATTTCTATTTCCTCGACGAGATCACGCCGTACCTCGACATCGGACAGCGCGTCACCGCCGCCCGCCTCGTGCAGGAACTCTCCGCCGAGGGGCGATCGATGCTCGTCGTCGAACACGACCTCGCGGTGTTGGACCTCCTCGCCGACGCCCTCCACGTCGCCTACGGCGAACCGGGCGTCTTCGGGGTCGTCACCCCACCGAAATCGACCAAGGCCGGGATCAACCAGTACCTCACGGGCTATCTCGAAAACGAGAACATGCGGGTCCGCCCGGAGGCGATCGAGTTCGAGGAGCACGCCCCCCGGAGCGGGGGCTACGGCGACACGCTCGTCGAGTACCCACAGGTGCGGAAGTCCTACGGCGACGGCGAGTTCACCCTCGAGGTCGATTCGGGGGAGATCAGACACAACGAGGTCCTCGGCATCGTCGGGCCGAACGGGATCGGCAAATCGACGTTCGCGAAGCTGCTCGCGGGCCGGATCGACGCCGACGAGGGCGGCTTCGACGCCGACCTCGACATCTCGTATAAGCCGCAGTACGTCGAGATCGACCGCCGGATGCGCGTCGACGCCTTCCTCCGCTCGATCACCGACGAGTTCGGCACCTCCTACTGGAACACCGAGATCGCACAGCCGCTGCAACTCGAGCGGATCATGGAGCAGAACCTCACGGACCTCTCGGGCGGCGAGCGCCAACGCGTCGCCATCGCCGCCTGTCTCTCCCGGGAGGCGGACCTCTATCTGCTCGACGAGCCCTCCGCGCACCTCGACGTCGAACAGCGCGTCCTCGCGACCCGGGCGATCCGGCGCTACACCGAGACCCACGACAAGACGGCGATGGTGATCGACCACGACATCTACATGATCGATCTGCTCTCCGATCGCCTGCAGGTGTTCGATGGGACCCCGGCCGAGCGCGGCCACGCCGGCCGACCGATGGGGATGCGCGAGGGCATGAACGCCTTCCTCTCGGAGCTCGACGTCACCTTCCGCCGGGACGAGCGCACCGGCCGCCCGCGGATCAACAAGCCCGGCTCCCAGAAGGACCGCGAACAGAAACGCGAGGGCGAGTACTACTACGCGCCGACCGAAAGCGAATAACCCCTCGGCGCCCGCCGTTCTCGGACGCTTTTCGACTCGCCGACCAACGCCCCGCCGGCCGCCGACCCGAACGCCTGGGTTTATCGCCCCGGCGGGCGAGACGTCTCCGTGCGACTCGTTCAGGTCACGATCCCGACCGGCAAGCGCCGGACGGTGCTGAAGCTCCTCGACGACGAGGGGATCGACTACGTCGTCACCGACGAGACGAGCGGCCGGAAGTACACCGCCGTCGCGTACTTCCCGCTCCCGACGAACGCGGTCGAGCCGGTCTTGGAGAAACTCCGCGAGGCGGGGCTCGAACGGGAGGCCTACACCGTCGTCCTCAGCGCCGAAACCGTCGCCTCCGAGCGCTTCGAGGCCCTCAAGGAGAGCTACGCCGAAACGGAGGACAGCGAGGAGCGCATCGCGAGACAGGAACTCGAGGCCCGCGCCGAGGAACTGGCCTCCGCGCTGCCGACCTACGTGATCATGACGGTCGTGTCGGCGATCATCGCCACGGCGGGGCTCCTACTCGACTCCCCGGCGACGGTCGTCGGCTCGATGGTCATCGCCCCGCTCATCGGCCCGGCGATGGCCGCCGCCGTCGGCACCGTGGTCGACGACGGCGAACTGTTCCGCCGCGGCATCAGCCTCCAGGTCCTCGGCGTCGCGCTGGCCGTCGTCTCCGCGACGGCCTTCGCCGTGTTCGTTCAGGCGACGAACCTCGTCCCGCCCGGCCTCGATCCGCTCACGCTCTCGGAGGTCGAAGAACGGCTCTCGCCGAGCGTCCTCTCGCTGGCCGTCGCCCTCGGGGCCGGCGTCGCCGGCGCGATAAGCCTCACGACCGGCGTCTCCGCGGCCCTCGTCGGCGTGATGATCGCGGTCGCGTTGATCCCGCCGGCGGCGACGGTCGGGATCGGCATCGCGTACGGCAACCCCACGCTCGCGGTCGGGTCCGCCGTCCTCGTCGCCGTCAACGTGCTCTCGATCAACCTCGCCGCCATCGTCGTCCTGTGGTACGTCGGCTACCGGCCACAGCAGCTTTTCAAACGCGACCGGGCGAGGATCGCAACGCTGCAGCGCGTCGCCGTCCTCGTCGTTGCGATCGCGCTGTTGTCCGTGTTTCTCGGCGGCGTCACCTACGATTCCTACCGCGCCGCGACGACGGAACAGGAGATCCGAACCGGCGTTGCGACCGAACTCGCAGAGCCGACGTACTCGGGGTACGAACTCATCGAGGTCGACGTGGTGACCGACACCGACTACCTGCTGTTTCAGCACCCGACAGACGTCGTCGTGACGGTCGGCGTTCCCCCCGACGACCCCCGGCCGGGGCTCGCGACGGCGGTTGCGACCCGCCTCGAGGCCCAACACGGCATCGCGGTCGGCGTGGACGTCCGCTATCTCGAGGTCGAACGCTCCGGGTGACGGCCCTCGGGGACCGCTTGAGCGATCGGTCAAACGATCGTTTGACGTTTCGCGAGGTATACCACCGAACCGGGTCTCGGTGGGCGTATGCACCGAAAACGGTTCGCCACACTGATCGTTCTCGCGTCGCTCGTTGCGATGGCGCTCGTCGGCGTCGCCGTCGTCTCGCCGACCGGCGCGAACGCCCCGACGGAGCGCGGTGACAGCACCATCACCGTCAGCGCCACCGGCGAGGCGTCGGCCCCGCCGGATCGCGCCCTCGTCCGGGTCGCCGTGACCGCGACCGGCGACGACGCCGGGGCGGTCCGTGAGGACATCGCGGCCGACGCCGACGCGCTCCGGGAGGCGCTCGCGGACGCCGGGGTTGCCGAGGGGGCCTACGAGACGACCGAGTACCGGATCGCAGAGCCCCGCCGCCCGCCGGAGAGACGGGACGGACCCGCCCCCGCCTACCGCGGCGTCCACGGCTTCGAGGTGACGCTTTCGGACCCCGACCGCACCGGCGCGGTCGTCGACGCGGTGGTCGACGCCGGCGCCGAGATCGAGGGCGTCGAGTTCACGCTCTCGGACGCCGAGAGGAACGAACTCCGCGGGGAGGCGATCGAGGTCGCGATGGCCGACGCCCGATCGCAGGCCGAGACCATCGCCCGCAACGGCGACCTCCGCGTGACCGGCGTCCGGCGCGTCGACGCCTCACAGCGCCGGTTCAGCCCCGTCCGGTACGACGCCGAGGCGGGCGACGCTGCGGCCCCGAGCGAGAGCGCACTCGACGGCGGCGACGTCTCCGTGACCTACGAGGTCACCGTTGGGCACAACGCGACTTCGGTTTCGCCCTGATCGCCCAGCGGGCGCTGGGCGCTTCGGATCTTTCGGATCGGATCGCCGGCCCACTCAGGACTCGAAGGGCAACTCCGGTTCGTGGCCGACGGCCTCGATCGCGGCCGCGAGGACCGCCTCGACGCCCTCGCCGGTCTCGACGCTCATGTAGTGGTCCGCCTCGACGTCCGTCGAGCAATCGGACTTGTTGCAGACGACGAGGACCGGGACCTCGAAGGTCGCCTCGACGTCCGCGAGGAGATCCGACTGCGCGCCGATCGGGTACCCGCACTCGCCGCTGGCGTCGAGCACGAAAAGCACCGCGTCGGCCAGGTGCGTCAGCGCCGACACCGCCTGCGATTCGATCGCGTTGCGCTCCTCGGCCGGCCGATCGAGCAGCCCGGGTGTGTCGATCAACTGGTACCGGACGTGGTTCCGCTCGAGGTGGCCGACGTCGATCCGCGTCGTCGTGTAGGGGTAGGCGGCCGTCTCGTTTCGGGCGTTCGTCACCCGGTTGACGAACGACGACTTCCCGACGTTCGGGTAGCCGGCGACGACGATCGCGGGTTCGTCCTCCCGGATGTCCGGCAGCGTTTTGAGGGCGTCGCGGGCCGCCCCGATCGCCAGCAGGTCGGGCTCGACCTGCTCCGTCACGTCCGCGAGACGGGCGAAGGCCTGCTTGCGGAGCTTCCGGGCCGTGCCGGTGTCGGCGGTCCGGATCCGGCCGTGGTACTCGCCTCTGATGTCGTCGGTCTGCCGGGAGGCCCACATCACCTCCGAGAGGTGCTCTCTGAGCCGGTTGACGCCGCCGACGTCCGTGTCCGAAAGCGTCGCGTCCGCGAACTCGTAATAGAAGTCCCCCACGGTATCGAAATCGGGCCAGGAGGTCACGACGTTGCCGAGGTTGTCCGAGAGGATGTTCGCGGCCGTCTGTAGCATCGACTCCTGGGCCTCCTTGCCGGTCTTGGCCCGCCCCGCCCGTGCCGCCCGAGAGAACGCCTTGTCGACCAGCTCCTCCGACCGGGGCGTCGTCGGAAGGTCCTCGAAGTGCATACCACCGCTTGTGTGTCGCGGCTTATAAGCGGCGTGTCTCCCGCCGACGCGGGTGATTTCGCGGGGTACGGCTCCCGGGCCGACGGGCGGCGTCGGGGGCCGCGCTCAGAGCATCTCCAGGGCGTCGTCGACGGAGAGATCGCCCCGCCGCACCGCGCTCAGCACGTCGCGCCTGTCGTCGCTCTCGGCGCGGACCGAGACCTCTTCGAGGGTCACCTTCCGGGACTCGCCGGTGAACTCGGCGAAATCGGTGCCGTCGGCGAGCGCCGTCTCCTTTTTGACCCGGTAGTTGCCGCCGTCGGTCTCGTAGAGCTCCCCGGGGTGAAAGAAGTACCACTCCTCGCGATCGAACCGGACGCCAACCCGGGGGTTCGCACCGAAGTTCCGCGCGAAGTAGACGAGCGCCTCGATCTCCTCGCCGGTGAGATAGATCGGATCGCCGGCGGAGGACTTGGCCTCGATCGCGTAGAACGTCCCGCCGTCGCCGGCGAGCACGTCGGGCAGCTCCCGCTCCGTTGCGCTCCCCGACGCCGGCGCGCGCATGACCGCGAAGCCGGCCTCGTCGAGCGCCGTCACGAGTTCGCGCTCCCTGCGATCGCCCTTCGCGTTCGGGTTCGCCATCACCGACCGTTCCGTGGCGGGCGGGCTTAAATGACGCCCTCCGGCTCCCCGCCGCGCTCTCGGATCCATCCGCTTGAGGACCCGCTCGGCACCGACGGCCCTTTCGACGCGGCCCACAAAGCGCCCGGCATGACCGTCGATCCCGACGCCCTCGTGTTACCGGCCTTCGAGGACCTCGCCGACCTCCCCGGCGAGGCGACCCCGTGGCACAACGCCTACGACCTCGATCGGTCCGCGTCGATCGACGGCGTGCCGCCCCCGGTCAGGTACGGGGACCGCGGGGTCGCCGTGGTCCCGACGGGGATCGGCAAGACGGCGGCCGCGACGACGACCGCCGCCCTCTGTTCGAGCCCCCGGATCGACCTCGACGGCGCGCTCGTCCTCTCCGTCGGCGCGGCCGGGGGCCCGCCGGCGCTTCCGATCGGCTCCGTCGTCGTCGCCGACACGATCGTCGATTGGGACGACAAGTGCCGGGTCGACCCCGACGACGAGGGCTCACTCGCGTTGAACCCCTACACCGACGAGGGGGCCTTCGAACTCGACGCCGGCTTGCTCGAGGAGGCCCGGGCGGCCGCCGACGCCGTCGACCTCTCCGAGGGGCCCGACCGCGGAACGCGCAGTTCCGACGCCGCACCGGACCCGCCGACGATCGCGGGCGGGACGAACCTCTGTGGGGACGAACTCTGGCACGGCCGCGAACTCGCCGCGCAGGCGGCGTGGCTCGTCGAGGCCAACGAGGCCGGACCGTACCGGGCGACCGAGATGGAGGACGCCGGGACCGCGGCGGCCCTCGAGCGCTTCGGCCGCCTCGATCGGTACCTCAGCGTCCGGGGGATCTCGAACCACGACCGCCCGCCGGCCGGCGTGCCCGCCCGGGAGTCGCTGCTCGATCCCGGGTTCGAGGCGGGGTTCGGCCCCGCGATCGAAAACGCCGTCCGGGTCGCCCGGAGCGTGATCGAAGACCTCGCGGCGTGACGCGTCGACGGAACGCCCACACGCCCTCGCCGGCGCTCACGGAGGGACGGACGCAGGCGCAGACTCGGGCGCAGCGGAAACAAACGTAGACGCGGAGGCGGACACGAACACGGCGCGCGAGACCCCGACCCGCGTCACCGCGAGAGCCCGACCTGGTTGCGGAGGTCGTAGGGGTGTTCGCCGGTGATCCACTCGAAGAGATACCCCTTCGTTGCCCGGTGGGTCCGGACGCCGTCGTGGCCCGTCTCGAGGGTGACGTTCGTCGCGCCGTCGAGTTCGGGGCTCTCCTCGCAGCGCCAAAACAGCGCGTCGTCGGCCCCGCGGAGCGTGTAGTAGTCGGTGTCGCCCGGCGTCTCGTCGCGGTTGAGGACCGAAAGCGGGTGGTTCTCCATGTCCTCGTAGTCCGCGCGAAGCACCGGGCTCACCTGGTAGCCGTGGCTCCTGATCCCGGCCTCGTCACACCAGATGTTGAACACCGTCCCGTGGTTCGGCCCGGCCAACCCGACGAGGGTGTCGACCCACTCGTAGCGGTCGCGACTCGCGAGCCAGTACCGGAGGCCCGTGACGCCGAGGCTGTGGCCGACGACGGCGACCGACTCCGCGCCGGTGTGCTCCCGGACCCGCCCGACGAAGTCGTCCAACTGTTCGGCCATCTCCCGGTGGGTCGACGCCCCCTCCCGGAAGGAGATGGCCCACAGGTCGTCGCCGCCGTACCCGCGCCGCAAAAAGAACTCGGCGTGTGACTCCCAATCGCAGGCGTCCCGCTGGGTCCCGTGGACGAACACGACCGGCGTCGGGGACGCGTCGCCCTCGAAGGCGCCGGCCGGCCCGTCGACGCCGTGGAACGCCCGTCCACCCCAGCCGCCGTACTCGCCGTCCGTCGACCACGGGAGCCGGTCGTCGTCCGTCCGGTCGTGCTCGCAGTCGACGACGCATCCGTCGTTGCGCCGGGAGCGCCGCAACCGCCGGAGGATCCGAAGCACCGCTGGCGAGAAGGGCCATCCACGCGTCGCTGTCTCCGTGAACATGCTCATGATCGTCGCCCGTGTCCCGGCCGCCGTCGGGGATCACCCCACCGGCCGGCGGTCTGCGACCCGGACGTTCTTACGCACCGAACGGTCTATCATTATTTATATGCTGCGATGGGCACGCCCGGCGTTTCGACCCCGAGGGCGACCCGGTCCGGCGGCCCCCGTTCCGTCCGGTGCGCCCGGCTACTCCGTTCCGCCTTCGGCCCGCTCGACCCACTCCCTGAGGCGGCCCTCGGGGACGTCGATCCCCCCGGCGAGCGCCGCGGGGTCGACGCCCTCGAGATCGCCGACGGTGTCGATCCCGGCCGCTCGGAGCCGCCCCGCGTAGGTCGGGCCGATCCCGTCGACGTCCTCGAGACCCCGCCTGCGTTCCGCCTCGGATTCGGCCCCGGAGCCGTCCCCGCCGGCCCCCTCCTCAAGCCGGGAACGCTCCTCGTACCACGCACAGACGTCCGGCCACAGATCGCCGTGTGCGCGCCCCGAAACGGCGAGGCCCATGTGTCCGGTGTCGGCCTCGAAGACGGCCGGATCGCCCGGAAGCACCCCGGTGAACGCCCGCTGTGCCTCCGGCGGGACGACGTGGTCGTAGTTGCCGATCACCTGAACGATCGGCATCGTCAGGTTCCCGAGGTCCGCGTGCCTGCCGCCGACGTACATCTCGTTGTTCGAGATCGACTCCTCGTGGTAGACCGCATCGACGAAATCGACGAGCAGCTGCCCCGGGATGTCGATGCTCTCGTCGATCCACTTCTCCATCCGGGCGAAGTTCCCAACGAAGTCCTCGTCCTCGATGCCGTCGAAAAAGCGCAGGTACTTCGTGAGGTTGTCCGCGACCGGCTCCCGCAGCGAGAAGCCGGCGTCGACGTACTCCGCCGGGGCGTTCCCGTAGGTGTCGACGAGGCTCCGCACGTCGAAGAAGTCCTCGCCGACCCACTGATCGAGCACGCTGTCGGTGTCCCGGAGGCCGACGGAGATCGCCATGAGCCCGAGGGTGTGGACCTTCTCGGGGTACAGCGCGGCGTACAGCACCGACATCGCCCCGCCCATGCAGTACCCGAGGTGGTTGATCGCCTCCCGTCCGGAGCGGTCCCTGACGACGTCGACGCAGTTGTCGATGTAGCGATCGACGTAGTCTTCGAAGGTGAGATGGCGGTCCATCAGCGACGGCTCGTTCCAGTCGATCATGTAGACGTCGAACCCGTGATCGAGGAGCGTCCGGACGACCGAACGTTCCGGCTGGAGATCGAGGATGAACGGCTTGTTGAAAAGCGCGTACACGATGAGGATCGGCACGTCGTGTTGCTCGTCCGTCCGTGACTCGTAGTGGAGAAGTTCGAGTTTGTTCTCCTCGTAGACCACCTCGCTCGGCGTCTGTCCCACCTCGACGTCGGCGACCCGTCTGTTCGCGTCGTCGACGCGGGCGAGCTTTTCGAGGAACTCCCCCGCGTTCTCCCAGGTCTGGCGCTGGAGGTCGAACGCGGTCTCCGGCGGGGTGCTCATGCCGACCGCTCCAGGTGTTCGAGCACGCGGTCTAACTTCTCCTCGACGGCGTCGAGCCGGTCGAGTTCGTCCTCGACCCGCTGTTGGCGGCGCTCGAGTTCGACGAGACGCTCGCCGAGTTCCCGGACGTCCCGCTCGGTCGCGAACCCGAACTCGTGAAGCGTCTCCTGGGCGTTCTCGTCGGCCCGCTGTCGCATTTCGAGGAGGTCCTCGAGGTTCTGCCCCGTCGCCGCCGCGAACGCGTCCGTCGACATCACCCGCTTGAACGCCTCGTTGGCGTTGTCCAGCCAGACGTCGCGGAACTCCTCCGGCGAGACCTCCTCGCCCTCCGCCGCCGCCGAGACCTTCTCTGCGGTCTCCTCGGCGGCGTCCATCCAGGCCTCGTACGCCCCGCCGTACCCCTCGACGGTCTCGGCGACGTACTCGGGGTTCTCCATCGATCCGACGGCCTCCTGCCAGGACTCGACGAACTCAGAGTTGGCGTCCGCGCTCGCCTCCATCGCCGTCGTCACCTGTTCGTTCATCCGTTCGACGAGCTCCGCCCAGTGGTCCGACGTCGACCCCGGGTCCCGCTGTCCTGCCATGCGATGAGTTAACTAACGGCCCGCTTATAGTGGTTCTGTTCGCCGCCGCGGCCGTTGGGTCTCGGATCCGAGCGCTCCGACCCAACGGTTCGACGGTCCAACACGTCGGCTCGACGGCCTAACGCGTCCCCGCCCGGGCCTCCGGTCTCAGGCCTCGCGGCTCTCGCTCAGATGCTCCCAGACCTCGGCGCACCCGCACCCGTCCTCGATACCGGCGAGGTGTGCCCCCTCCGGTCGGTCGCGCTTGCGCTCGGTCTCTCCCGTCTCGGATCCCGCCGTCTCGTTCGTCATACATACAGTAGGTCCTCCGACGTAATAAACCACGCCGGAGCGTCGATAGCGTGGGACACGGTATCGCGCTCAGAGGCGTCCGGCCGGGCGCCGCCGTGGTCCGCCCGATTCCGAACCCACCTCCGGAGACCGCATCCCCGGTCGGGCCCGCGGAACCGCTGCCGACGGTGGCCGCGCGGAAAGGCTTTCACTCGACGGATCCGTACCGACGCGCATGTCGACGTACGTCACCGGGCGAACGCTGAACGAGCGCGGCGATCCGATCCCGGACACCGGCTTCGAGGTCGAGCGGGGGAGTTGGCTCGACGACCGGATCCGAGACCGGACCGGGCCGATCACCTCCCATCCGACCCGGGCGGTCTGGGGGCTCCCACTGACCGACGGGGACGGACCGATCCGGACGGCGAGCGTTCTCGGCCCCGGGTATGACGGCCCGCCCGCCCACTACCACGACCGGAGCGTCGAACTGTTCGACGTCAAGACCGGATCGCTGACGATGACGCTCGACGAGGAGGACCGGACCGTTTCGGCGGGCGAGACGGCGACCGTCGACACCGGCGTCGTGCACACGCTCCGCAACGAGACGACCGAGCGGGTCGTCGTCGTCACGGAGATCCGCTCGCCGGGGCGCCTCCGGCAGGTGCTTCCCACGCTCGGCGGGCTCGCTCACGACCGCTCGCGGACCTCCGAGGACCCCCTACAACAGGCGCTCATCGCCGACGTGCTCGGGGACAACACGACGTTCGTCCGCGAGGAGGGCCTCGCCGGTTCGGCGGCGAGCGCTCTCGCTCCGATCGCCCGCCTGGCCGGCTACCAGGGCGCGTACGCGACGTACACCCAGCCGGCCTTCTGGCGGGCGCACGTCGAACAGCCGGCGGGGTGATCCGACTCTCGCCCGGGCGGGAGCCGGGACGCCCCCAGGGAGGCGTCAGATTATAGTGTCTTCGGCCCGTGTTAACGGTACACATGAACGTCGAAACGGAACTCACCGCCGAGAACGTGATCGTTCACGTCGACGGGGACGCCGTCGGCACCCTCACGCGCGAGTTCTGGGACGAGTGGACCGACCGCATCGAAAACGACCCCGAGTCGTGTCTGTCGGCCTGTCTGGCCGACCGGCCTATCGCCCCCAACGCCTGAGCGGCGCTCACGGCCGATACCGGTCGTCTCAGTCGGCGCCGTGGCTTCCGGGGTTTCGCGGTCGGAAACACCCCCTGCGATCGACGGGAACGAAAACACCACGTTCCGGGCTGTGGCCGTCCGAAAGACTCGCTGTTGCTTGCGGGAGCGAAGATCTCGAACGAGAATCGCGCGGAGACCGGATGCCGCCTCCCGGATTGTGAACTACGCCCAGAAATGCTCGCTTCGCTGCGCCTTTCTGGTCTAGTTCAAATCCGCTCGGGAGCATTTTCACTGCTCACGTAGCTCGCAGGAAAATGCCGCCTCCCGGATTTGAACCGGGGACAGCTCGATCTTCAGTCGAGTGCTCTCCCAGTCTGAGCTAAGGCGGCCTGCGTCTCCGAGGAGGCCCAGGCCCTCAAAAAGGGTTTCGGAAGCCGGCGACGCGACGGGGTTCGGGCACGTCCGATCGACGACCGGCGGCCCCGCGACGACCCGCTTTGCTCACTGTCGATCGGCGGATGGGCCCCGACGGAACAGTATGTGATCTACCCCCGAGATACCAGGCAGTATACTCATCGACGGATATTACACACGATCGACTACTTCACATCCGAAATTAATATCCGATCTACTGGTAGCCTTGCGGTCTGAAACGCTCACGTCCTAAAGCCACCGATAGATGAAACTGCAGGGTCAACCGACACATCCTCACATAAGACGCCATGGGATGCCTGTGTCGCTGCCCTGTCTCGTCGGGGGTTGTGACAACTGCCTGATCCTCCGAAGCGTCGAGTGGTGTCCCAATCGCGTTGCCCTCGCCGTCTTCGAAGGTGAACGTTGTCTGATCGCCGAACGTTCGGGCGGCAGTTCTCGGGTATAGCGGCTCCGACCCCCGGTCCAAACCGGTTCGTGTTGCCACCCGGTCGGTAGCCGATGCAGATAGACAATTCCCAGGTGAGACCACAGTAGGACGCCGCTGGACCGGGAACGTTCAAATATTGCAGCTATCGTCAGCGATTAACTCGCAACGTCTTAGATGTTTATATACGCCTGGCTAACACGGTTAAAGGACTGATCATCGCACAGGTCGCTGCACTATGGGTGGCCGTATTCACCCTTGGACTGACTCACGAGATGGGTGTCAACTATCTACTGATTGGAGGCACTGCCCCGAGTAACCCACTCGTCCATGCCACGAACGATACAGTAGTTAGCCTCATTCCGTATCTTGCAACGCTTGGAGTCGCTGAAGTGATTGTCCGGCAGATTAATCCCGGCAACAGAACTCGACAGTCCACCGCGTAACAAACGCACACGATCGGCCGTTCGAAGCGCCACTGAGCAGTATTGGACGTACTGCGGTACCTGAAACAGAGGCTGTAACCGAACAGCCAAACACGACCAGGCCATTCACAGCACGCTCTGAGGAATCTCGCGTAAATCGGCCTGAAAACCGGGGCGAAAACGCGATAACCGACCGTCTGCACGCGACTCGGTACCACGGAGTTTGAGACGACTCGATAGGTACTGCTGGGCGCAGTGCGCGTCTCTTATACAGATGTTTCTCGGAGGCATAGTCGATCAGATCGATCAGCGAAGAGTATCTAAGCACGGTTCATAAACAGTTATGACGAAGCTAATGGACCTGTTCGTGTTCGGACGTCGGCACTGCTGATCACCTCGATCCATGCTCTGAAGAGCGTGGAATCAGGCTATCGGACGTCCGGCACGCGTAGCGGCGGCGGTCTCAACGCGCACTGAAATGAACCGGCGACACACCGGGAGGACGTTCGTCTGCCTCTCGTTGAGCCGTGTCCCGGCAGCGTGGCCCGCTAGAATCTGTGCCATCGCCGCATGGCTCACACCGATGGTTCAGTTCTCCCTGTGGTCCGGGGACGGCATCCCACCGACCCCGCAGCGTAACGTGCTATTTGACTCACGACGTTCAATATAGCGGCACGGTTCCACAAGCGTTGCTTACCCCAACCCCGCCCGAGGACAGAGGTGTGCGCCCGCGGAGTTATAACTCCGCGCTCAAATGCCGTGTTGACCTATCAGTGTAGTCAGATACAATAACGTATTACAAAACCGCACAGCACAGAATCTATTTCGCAAACTCAACGCCAGTAATATCGAATCGCACACCGCCGTCGCGCCCCTCGGTTATGTTGATCTCCCAGCCGTGGGCCTCAACAATCTCTTCGACAATATTTAATCCAAAGCCCGTCCCTCCCTCAGACGAGGAATACCCGGGTACGAAGACTTTCTCTCGGATATCTACTGAGATACCCGGTCCGTCGTCTTCAATATAAAACCCTCCCCCACTCTCTCCAACCCGTAGTTCAACATCCGATCCACCGTGCTCGATTGCATTCCGGTAGATGTTTTCGAACAAACTCTTCACCCGCCCCGGAGCCGCCTCAATACTCCGGTCCGTAGATACACGCAGACGTGCGTCTGCTGTCTCGACGGTCTCCCACGTTGATTCTGCGACTCCTCGAAGGCTAACCGGCTCCGTATCGGCCACAACCTCACCTTGTTTCGCTAGGGTCAGTAGTTCCTCAAGCATTTCTTCCATCCGACGTAGCGCCCGATCAGCCTCCTCGAGTGACTCGGCGGCAAGCTCTTCGGTCAGTTCCTGAAGCGCCAGTTCAATCCGTCCTTGAGCAACGTTCAGTGGTGTCCGGAGGTCGTGTGACACGATGCTCGTGAACTTCTCGAGTCGATCTCGCTCCCGGCGCAGTTGCCAGTAGCTTTCGTCGCTCTCATCGACGTCCACAGCGGTCCCAATGACCGCTGGCTCGCCGTCAAGTTCGATCTTCCGCGCCAGCAGTTCAATACTAACCGCGTCTCCGTCGACTTGGACTCCGACAAACGGTTCCCGGATCGAGTCTCTGTCACCGACCATCACCTCTCTGAGATTTTCCGCCAGTCGCTCTTGATCATCCGGCTGGACACACTCCAGTAGCGACTCGCCAGCCAGTGCATTCGCATCATCCGTATATCCGAACAACTCCGCGAGTCCTGGGTTGTGGTATATGAGCTCCGTGCCGCGGGTGATGTACAGCCCGATCAGATTCTGTTCAACAAGCAGCTGATACCGTTCTTTGGCTTCGCGGAGCTGTCGCTCGCGTTCTTTCCGCTCAGAGATGTCCCGGAGAATGCCGAGTGAGCCACGAAACTGATCGCCCTCATACGGCAGAACGCCCATCCGGTCCTCACAGATAACAGTGCCACCGCTTTTCGGTTCAATACGGACCTCAAACGTGATACTGTCCGGCCCGTCGTCCGAGAGAATCCGAGCCAAGTGCTTTTCACCGAGTGCGACGGCTCGATCATCTTTGACCAACGACGGCTCACTACCTTGGATCGCTGCCCGGTCATATCCGGTTAGCTCACAGAACGCATCGTTAACGTAGCTGAACCGACCGGTGTTATCAAGAACATACACCGGGTCGTCGATAGCGCTCAGAAGGGTATCGAACCGCTGGCTGTCGCGGTGGGCCTGCATCGTCTTGATATCGTGCTGAATCCGCGTGGCAACGTATTCGTACACGTCGGGATCGCCTTTTTGAATATAGCTGCTGGCACCGGCGTTCAGTGCTTCTGCTGCTACATCCTCGCTTCCTTCGCCGGTCAGGAGGACGAACGGAATCGAAAGGCCGGGGAATTGCTGTTGAACTGTCTGTAAAAGCTCTATGCCGTTCATTTCCGGCATCTTGTAGTCACTGAGCAGACAGTCGGTCTGCTCTTGTTCTGCCTGTATGCGATCAAGGGCGTCTGTGGGGGAGTGCTCAGAGACAACCTCGAACCGGGGGTCGTGCCGGTGTAGAAACTCCCGGGTCAGATCACAGAACGATGGATCATCATCAACGTGTAAAATTCGGATCGTCTCTGGCATGTACACTGGTCAATCCTACGGAGTAAATAAGTGTGACTGCTTCCGGAACGACGTCCCCGCGAGACTAACACCGGGGCCTCTCAGCAGTTTCGAGCCGGGGCCTCGGCCTCAGAAAGCGCCGGGCTCCCGACTGATCGGAGGCGCAAAGCGGGTATGCCAGGCCGGGCGTCGACCCCCGCAACACAGATGACCGGCCTGTAACCGCCTGACTCGCAAAGCACTTCTCACGGGCGAACCGAACTACCCGCAGGTAAACGGACCGGATCCAATTCGGCTAACGACCGTGCAAACTGTGGATGGGCCCGGGCGGAGTCGAACCGGAGAACGACTCACTTCGTTCGACGTTCAGGGTTCGCTCCGCTCGCTGCGCTCACGGCTTCGCTGTTCGCCCTCCGCGAGCGCCAGTGGGCCCGGGCGGAGTCGAACCACCGGTCTCGGCCTTGTAAAGGCCGCGTCATAACCAACTAGACCACGGGCCCGTCGTTCGGGAGGAACCGGCGGGAGCGCATAACGCTTACCCTCCGTGACGGAACGCTTAGGTCGACGCCTCCCTACGTGCGGTACGATGGATCGCCGCCGCCTCGGCTACGGTGTCGCCGTCCTCGCCGTCCTCGTGGTCGTTTCGGTCGCGCTCTCCGGTGGCGCGTTCACCCTGTTGTTCGGCGACGGCTACGATCCGAACGCAGAGGACGACGCCGGATACGACCGCACAACCGTCGCCGTCGTCGACGGCGAGACGGGCGCGGAACTCGGGTCCGTCGAGGCGGCGGTCGCCGACACCTTCGGCAAGCGCTACCTCGGACTGAGCCGGACCGACAGCCTGCCCGAGAACGGCGGTATGCTGTTCGTCCACGACGAGTCGTCGGAGTACACCTACGTGATGCGGGGGATGTCCTTCGGGATCGACATCGTGTTTGCGGCCCCGAACGGGACGATCACGACGATCCACGAGGCGCCGGCGCCGGCCCCCGGCGAGGACGGCAGCGACCGGGCCTACACCGGCGACGGGCGGTACGTCCTCGAGGTGAACCGCGGGTGGACGGCTGATCGTGGCGTCGAGGTCGGCGACGAACTCGTCTTCGAGGTGTGACCGCCCCCCAGCGGCGGTCGCCCGGAGTTAAGTCGCCGGGGTCCGTTGAGCGGGTATGTGTGCGTTCGCGCTCGGTTCGGTCGCTCGCGCCGCTCCGACGCCGTCCGGTCGGGCCGCCGGAGTCGCCGCTTCGTCCCGCGGACCCGTCCGCCCCCGCAGCACTCCGAACGCGCCGCCGGAGCGGCCCGTCCCGTCCGCCGACCCGCCCGTCGACCGAACGGGGGTCGCCTGATGGAACCGGAGTACGGCGAGACGTGGACGTACGAGAGCATCGTCAGCGCGCTCCCCGGCATCGACATCCCCGACTCCGTGGCGATCGCGATCCAACTGGTCGTCTTCGAGGTCTCGGTCCTGGCGCTTGCGTGGTACTACGACCTCTGGAACGCGGTCCTTGTCGGGACCGCGGCGGTCGTCGTCGCCGCCTTCGGCAGCTTCGAGATGCTCCGGATCAGCGCCGCGGCGCGCCGGCCGAAGACGCCCGAGTCGTACCGTCGGCTGCTGTTCGGGTCCAACATCGAGGTCGTCCTCTCCGTGCTGGCGTTCATCGCGCTCGTGACCCACCTGTTCGTATTCGACACCGCCTCCGAGGCCCCGCTCGTCCGGACGCTTTTCGGCCCCGACCCGCCCGTCCTCGTCGTCTACGCGACCCTGCTCGTGCTCTGGGACCTCTGTTATCGGATCGGGACCGGCTGGTGGGCGTCCGTCGTCGGGCTCTGGCGGTCGTTCCGGTACCGCTTCGACACCGAAACCGCCGCGATCCTCCGCCGCGTCGACAGCGAGATCATCCTCTTTTCGACCGCACAGCTCCTCCTGTTGCCGTTTCTCACCGGCCATCCGGTCTTGTTCGCGGCCCTCGCCGGCCACGTCGTGGCGGTGACGGTCGTCTCAGGGACCTCAATACTACTCTTGGGGCTCAGGCAGTACTGACCGAGGGGTCACTCCTGGATCCGCTTGAACTGATCGATGAGCGCCTCCGCGGAGTCGCCCGAGTCGTAGCTGACCGCGCCCTCGTAGGTCGTCCGTCCGTCGTCCTCGCCGATTTCGACGTTCGATGTCTTCCGCTCGCGACGCTCGTGTTCGGCCTCGTCGTAGGCACCCATTGACATGGTATAGATCCACTTGGTTGGTAGGTATTATCAATATATCGCCGCCGCGACCGCGCCGCCGGTGTTTCGGGAAGCGCAACCGCTAAACCGCCGGCCGGGTAGTATCAGGCGTGGCAGGGCCCCTCCGTTTTCGGGCGTCCACGGGGACGTGGACGCGCGATCGCGTCCGCAGCCAACTCCTCGCGCCGCTCGCCGACTCCTTCGGCGCGAGACTCGAAGAGCCGTGGTTCGAGATCGGCGACGACCGCTACGACGCGGTCCGCCTCGAGATGGACAACGGCGACCTCGCGCTGTTTTGCTTTCGTCCGGGTTCGGCCTACTGGCTCGGCAACACGGAGACCCCCGAGGCGCTGTGGCGGACCGACAAGTACACCTTCGCCGAGGCGCCCTACGCCGTGACGCGGTGGGCCAAGCGGGAACTCACGGCGCGGTTAGAGGTGACCGACCCCTGGCTCGCCGACTTCGAGTACGTCTCGTGGTTCTTTTTGCCGGTCTTCTTCTCGAAGGACGGCCAGAACACGACGCGTCGGTTCTTCGCGGAGGACGCCGCCGGCTTCCCCGACGCGACCCGCGAGGAGGGGCTGTCGTTTTACGAGTCGCTGCTGTCGACGGGCGTGCTGGACGAGCACCGCTACACGATGTCCTCGAAACTCGGGACCTCCCCAGGGTACGACCGCACGCGGATGCGCGCGACGATGTCGGAGTTCACCGTCGCGAAACTGCTCGTCGACGCCGGCCTCGCGTTCGAACCCGAGGTCGAGCAGGCGAGCGGACACGCGCTGGATTTCGCCGTTGGCGAGCACCTCGTCGAGGTCACCCGCCCGGAGCCGCCCGCCCGCCGTTCGCACGCGGATCACCCGGTCGCGGCCGTCAGGGAAACCGGCGGCGCAAAGCGGACCGACCAGCTCGCCGAACACCCCGAGGCGACCCTGATCATCGACTGTACCTCGTTCAGCGACGCCGAGTGGACGGCGGTCGCGGCCGAGCGCCCGGCGGTCGGCCACGAGCCGACCGTCGTCGTCAGAGCCCGCCCGAACGGCCGGATCGAAGGCTACGTTCACGGGCGGGTGCCGTTCGATCTCACCGCGGCGCTCGCGGACGCCTGAGCGCTTCGCCGGTCGGGACGGTGCCGAGTCGGAACGGCTAACAGCCAGCCGCACACACACCGCTACAATGAGACTGCCCGAAACGCAACTCGCGCTGCTGGAAGCCGCCAGCGCGACCGAGGCGCGGACGATCGCACGGCTCGCCGAACGCCTCGGCGAGGACCCCGCGTCGCTCACGCGGGCCGCCTTCGAGCTCGAAGACCGGGGGCTGCTCGCCGTCGAGGAACGCGCCGCCGAAACGCGCTCGCTGACGGCCGAAGGCGAGCGGTACCGCGAGGTCGGCCTCCCCGAACGCCGGCTCCGGGCGGCCGCCCTCGAGGCCGGCGGTGCGGACGAGCCCGTCGAGATGGGGCGACTGATCGGCGAGGCCGATCTCGAGGGCGAGGTCGACATTGCCCTCTCGAACCTCGCGCGGAAGGGCTACGGCGACATCGACGGCGGCGCGGTCTCGGCGGCGCCGGACCCCGAGACCGACCCCGACGCCGATCCCGAGGCCGAGGCGCTCGACTCGATCGCCGGCGACGCCGACGCCGAGGCCGACGTCGAGAGCGCGGTTCTGGACCGGCTCGTCTCCCGCGGGCTCCTCGAGCGATCCGAGACGACCGTCCGGAGTGTCACGCTCACGGAGGCGGGCGTTACCGCGCTCATGGAGGGGATCGAGGCGGCCGAGACGGTCGGTGCGATCACGCCGGAACTGCTCACCTCGGGCGAGTGGGACGCGGTTGAGTTCGCCGAGTACAACGTCGAGGCCGACGCCGAAACGACCCACGGCGGCAAGGAGCACATCCTCCGTCGGACCGCGAACCGCGTCAAGGACGTCCTCGTCGGGATGGGCTTCGAGGAGATGTCCGGTCCCCACGCCGACGCCGACTTCTGGATCAACGACTGTCTGTTCATGCCGCAGGATCACCCGGCGCGGACCCACTGGGACCGCTTCGCGCTCGAGGTGGCCCCGATGGCCGACCTCCCGCCGGACCTCGTCGAGCGCGTCGCCGACGCCCACCGGAACGGCGTCGGCGAGGACGGCGACGGCTACCACTCGCCGTGGGACGAGGACTTCGCCCGGGCGGTCGCGTTACGCGGGCACACGACGTCGCTCTCGATGCGGTATCTCTCCGGGCAGGCCGTCGGCGAGTTGGAGCCGCCACAGCGGTACTTCAGCGTCGAGAAGGTCTACCGGAACGACACGCTCGACCCGACGCACCTCCTCGAGTTCTTCCAGATCGAGGGGTGGGTGATGGCCGAATCCCTCTCGGTGCGGGACCTGATGGGCACGTTCACCGAGTTCTACGAGCAGTTCGGGATCACGGACTTGGAGTTCAAACCGCATTACAACCCCTACACCGAACCGAGCTTCGAACTGTTCGGCCGCCACCCGGAAACCGGCGACCTGATCGAGATCGGCAACTCCGGTCTGTTCCGCGAGGAGGTGCTCTCGCCGCTCGGCGTCGAGTGCGACGTGATGGCGTGGGGACTCGCCTTAGAGCGACTCCTCATGCTGATGTACGGCTTCGAAGACATCAGGGACGTCCACGGGACGCTCTGTGATCTCGAGCTCCTGCGGAACGTGGAGGTGGTGTACTGATGCCCGTCGTCGAGATCGACCCCGAGGAGCTCAAAACGCTCGCCGGAGCCGAGGACAAACCCGACGAGGAGCTGAAATCGGACCTGTTCGCGCTCGGCCTCGAGTTCGAGGGCCGGACCGACAACGGGGCCTTCGAACTCGAGTTCGCCCCCGACCGGCTCGACCGGCTCTCCGTCGAGGGGATCGCCCGATCCCTCCGGTACCAGTACGGCCACGACCGCGGCGTCTACCTCCCGAGCGTCAACGACGCCGAGTGGGCGATCGAGGTCGACGAGTCCGTGCCCGACGAGCGCCCCTACGTGACCGGTGCGGTCGTCCGGGGGGTCGACCTCGACGAGAGCCGGCTCGAATCGATCATCCAACTCCAGGAGAAACTCCACGCGACGATGGGCCGAGAGCGCGCCAAGGGGGCGATCGGCGTCCACGACCTGGCGATGCTGAAGGGGCGCTCGGCCTCTGACGCCGGCGCCGAGGGCGCCGACGAGCCCGGGACCGACCCGACAGGAGACGCGCCCCCAACGTCGATGTCGACGCCGGCGACGAGCGACGACCCGACGAACGGGCCCGAAAAGACGATCACGTACCGCGGCGTCGCGCCCGACGGCGATCGCTTCGTCCCGCTCGACGACGACGCGGACCGGACGCCGGCCGAGGTGCTCGAGACGCACCCGACCGGCGACACCTACGGCGATCTCGTTTCGGGCTTCGAGCGGTACCCGGCCATCTACGACGACATCGGGCTCTTCTCGTTCCCGCCGGTCATCAACGGCAAGCGGACCGAGGTCGACGAGGGCTCGCGGGACCTCCTCATCGAGATGACCGGCACGGACCAATGGACGATCGACCGGATGCTCGCGATCGTCTGTTACGCCCTCGACGCCCGCGGCGGCCAACTCGAGGCGCTCGAGGTCCGCTACGGCGACCGGACGCTCCCCCGGCCGGACCTCTCGACGGAGACGAAACGCCTCGCCCACGAGCACGTCGAGACGACCCTCGGCATCGACCTCCCCGGCGCTGACGTCGTCGATCTGCTCGAACGGGCCGGCCTCGACGCCGACGCGACGAACGATCCGGACACGGAGCCGTCCCAGCATGACGCCTCCGGCCCCGACATCGAGCGCGTCCCGCGGCGCGCGGCGAGCCCGGACACCGCCCCCTCCGATCCGGACGACGGCTCCGGGTCGACTGACGAATCGGGGCTCGTTTACGAGGTCGAGATCCCGCCGTACCGGGTCGACGTGCTCCACCCGATGGACCTCGTCGACGACATCGGCCGGGCCTACGGGTTCAACGACCTCGACCCGCGATACCCCGACGTCTCGACGGTCGGCGGTCGAACCGAGGCCTCGCGGCTCGAGGACGCGGCCCGCGACGCCCTGGTCGGCCTCGGCTTCGAGGACCTGTTGAACTTCCATCTGACGGACGAGACGGCGCTGTTCGAGCGGATGTCGCTGTCGCCCGACGACGACGCCCTCGGGGCCCGGACGCCGCCGCGGATCACCGAGCCCTACAGCGAGGCCTACACCGCCGTCCGGACGTGGGCGCTGCCGTCGCTGCTGTCGGTGCTCGAGAACAACACCCACCGGGCGTACCCCCAGGACCTCGCCGAGATCGGACTCGTCGCCGGCGTCGACGACGACGAGCCGACCGGCGTCGCCGAACACCGCTCCGTGGCCGCCGTCGTCGCCCGCACCGACGCCTCCTACGAGGACGCGAAGGCGCGGCTGTCGGCGGTCGCGCGCACCTTCGGGGTCGAACTCGAGACGCCGCCGACCGAACACCCCTCGTTCGTGTCGGGGCGGACCGCCGCCGTCGTCCTCGACGGCGCCCCCGTCGGCGTCATCGGGGAGGTACACCCCCGGGTGCTCGTCGAACACGACCTCGAGGTCCCCGTTTCGGCCTTCGAGTTCCGTCTTGAGGGCCTCGGCGACCGCTGACTCAAGAGAGATCGGCGCCGACGGCCTCGGCGATCGATCCGAACCCGTCGCGCTCCAACAACTCAAGGAGGCCGCGGTTGATGTCGCGGGCGACCGTCGGGCCCTCGTAGACGATACCGGTGTACAACTGGACGAGACTCGCCCCGTTTTTGATCTTCTCATATGCGCCCTCTGCGTCGGTGACGCCCCCGACGCCGATCACCGGCTTGTCGGTGCGCTCGGCGACGAACCGGACCGCGGAGGTGGCCGTCCCCTCGAGTGGCTTCCCGGAGAGCCCGCCCGCCTCGTCGGCGTGCGCTCCGGCGAGGGAGTCGGGTCGGTCCGTCGTCGTGTTCGCCGCGATGACGCCGTCGAGATCGAGCGCCTCGACGACGTCGACGGCCTCGGCGATCGCCTCCTCGGTGAGGTCGGGCGACAGTTTGACCAACAGCGGGTCCGCCCCGGCGTCAGCGAGCTCCCCGAGGATGGACTCCAGGCGATCGCGCCGCTGGAGCGCCCGCAGCTCCGGCGTGTTCGGCGAGGAAACGTTGACGACGAAGTAGTCGCCGCCGCCGGCGACCCGCTCGAAGGTGTAGCGGTAGTCCGACTCGGCCTCCTCGTTCGGGGTCGATTTCGACTTCCCGATGTTGACGCCGATCGGCACCCGCGGGTCGGTCGTCTCAAGCCGCTCCCCGACGACGTCCGCGCCGTCGTTGTTGAACCCCATCCGGTTTATCAGGGCCTCGTCCTCGGGGAGCCGAAACAGCCGCGGGGGCGGGTTGCCGGCCTGCGGTTCGGCCGTGACGCCGCCGATCTCGACGTGTCCGAACCCAAGTGCGGCCAGCGCGTTCGGCACCTCGGCGTTCTTGTCGAATCCCGCGGCGACCCCGACCGGGTTCGGGAACGTCCGTCCGAACGCCTCGACGCGCAGGCGCGAATCCACGACGGTACAGGCGTCCGCGACGACCCGCTCGATCGGCGTCGACTGCAGCCCCGAGAGCAGCCGCTTGCCGACCCCGTGGGCCGTCTCGGCACCGAGACCGAACGCGAGCGGTTTACACCGATCGTAGAGCGTCATCAGGTACCACGGGGCCGCGAACGCTGTTAAACACCCCGGTCCGAACCCGCCCTCAGCGCCCCCTATCGGCTTTGAAACACTTCGAACCCAGAATCTCACATCTCGACCCCCCGGCCGGGGGCGCTCAGAGGTCGTGGTCGACGTCGTCCGCGTCGGCCTGCTGGATGATTATCTTCCCCTCCCGGACGCGGACGAACACCTCGTCGCCGATGTCCATCCCAGCCACAGCGAGCTCGTCCTCGTGGATGTTCACGTGGACGTTGTGGTACTCCCCCTCGTCGTCCTTTGCGCCACTGGGGCTGAGCGTCTTCTTTCGCACCATCTCGTTGTGTGGCCCCTCACCCTACGAGCCACATAAGTGTACCGTGCGAGTCCCGCCGCCGACACGCCGTCGCCCGGCCGACGACCGAACGCCCGGACTCTAATTAAGACGCGCCCGCAAGTGACGTCCGTGCGCGCGAGTCAAGCCGCCGACGTTCGGTCGCTTCGCTCCGGGTGGATCGGTCCTCCGTGTCGGCGTTTCGGCGGCGCGCGCGACGCGGCGTTTATAAAAGACCCCGTCGCCGTCCCCGATCGCGGGGATATATTTATAATATCCTGTGTGCAGACCTCACATGGAGGAGAGAAACCATGGCACGCGACGACGATGACAAGCGAAACTTCGCGCTTCGGGAGAACGGCGACGACGAGACGAGCGTCTTCTCGGGGCGGACGCCGAGACAGGCGGCGCTGAAGGCGGCCCGCCGACTCGACGCCGCCGAAAGCGAGAACGCGGCCGACGAGACGGAGATCCGGCTCCGCGAGAAGGGCACGAAGAAGGTCCACATCTACGAGGCGTGGGCCTGGGAGGAGACGGCCCCCGAGGACAGCCCCGGCTGGATGCCCGAGGAGATCACAGAGGCCAACGTCTCGAAGGAGGGGATCAAACACCTCGAAGAGATCTGATCGCCCCGCCGGCTCCCGTCACCGGAACGGCTATACAGCTGCTGGGGCTACCGTCGGTGCGCGGCGACTCACCCGGCCCGACTGCGTGTACGCGCGTAGGATGAGGG
>NZ_JAQCNO010000054.1 GCF_028274965.1 Natronomonas sp.
TCGCCGAGGGCCTGTTTGAGGTTGCGTTCTTTCGAGTCGCGGGTGCGGAACCGCTCGTTCCAGGTGCGGAGCCGCTGCATCTTGCGCCGCTGGCGGTTCGACAGCTGGTTGCCGTAGGCGTCTTTGTCCTGCCACCCGATGTTCGTCGAGAGGCCCTTGTCGTGCATCATGTTCGTCGTCGGCGCGCCGACGCGGGACTTTTGATCCTTTTCGGCGCTGTCGAAGGCGCGCCACTCGGGGCCGCGGTCGATCTCGTCTTCCTCGACGACGAGGCCGCACTCGGTACAGACCGTCTCGCCGTGCTCGGAGTCCGCCTCCAGACGGGAGCCACACTCCGGACAGGTGGCCTCGTTCTCGTCGGCCTCGGTCCGTTCGGTCTCGTCGGTCGATTCGGTTCTGCTCTCCTCGGGGTAGGTCTTGATTCCAGTGTCGCTCATGGTGGGTGATGCGTTACGACCGGCTTCGGGGGCGGGAAACCAAAGAACCCGGAACCGGACTACTGCTGATTTAATGTAAGGTCGAAACGTATTTAAATCTTTCGCAAGTATCGGGAGCGTATCCGTCGAATACGGTCGTTTCGGGCCGTCTCCCGTCGCGGGGTGACGAGCGGGTGTGGGCGCGCCGACCACCTATCTATAATAAATGTTCCTCCAAGACCGACGCCCCGGCGAGGAGGCTGTCACTCGTTCGTGAACAGATGCCCCTCGGGCACCTCGAAGAGCCCGATCCGGGCGCCGGCGTCGAGCCACCCGTGCCCGTAGGAGAACGCCGCCAGGGCGTTGACCGGATCGTCCTGCGTTCTGAAGTGTCTGCCGTCCGCCAGGTACGACGACGCCATCTCGCGGTGTTCGAGGGCGGCCTCGTGCAGCGGCGTCCCCTCGGGCGGAGCGATCTCCGCCGCCTCCAAGGCCTCCGCGAGCAGCGTCTCGTATCGCTCCGTCTTCTCGCCGAGTTCGGCTGCCATGCGTCCGCGTCGACCGACGGAAAAAAAGGGGTTTTGATGCCCGCCTCAGAGCGGCGGTCGGTTCGTCGCCGCTCCGCTCCGATCGGACGGAGGTCGTCCGCGCTCGCGGTATCTCGCCCACTCGGGTCGGACGCGCCGAGCACCGCGTGCGGTCCGGCGGGGCCGGGCGGGCCGGGAGGGAAACGTTGAAGCGGACACCGAGAGTCTGTCTTTGCACCACAATGACGACCGACGACATCGAGACGATCGCGGTCCTCGGGGCCGGGAACATGGGCCACGGGATCGCGGAGGTCGCCGCCCTCGCCGGGTATCGGGTCAATCTGCGGGACATCAAAGAGGAGTTCGTTCAGGACGGCTACGACCAGATCGAGTGGTCCCTCGAGAAGCTCGCCGAAAAGCAACAGATAAGCGACGAGGAGGCCGAGGCCGCGATCGGACGGGTCACGCCCTACGTCGAGATGGAGCCCTCCGTCGAGGACGCCGACTTCGTCATCGAGGCCGTCCCCGAGAAGATGGAGATCAAAAAGGATGTCTACGGCGACGTCGAGGCCCACCTCCCTGAGGGCGCGATCATCGCGACGAACACCTCGTCGCTGTCGATCACCGAGCTCTCGGAGGTGACGGAGCGACCGGAACGGTTCTGCGGGATGCACTTTTTCAATCCGCCGGTCCGGATGCAGCTCGTCGAGGTCATCTCTGGCGGCCACACCGCCGAGGGGACCCTCGAGGCCGCCGAGGCGCTCGCCGAGGACTTCGGCAAGACGCCGGTCCGGGTCCGGAAGGACTCGCCGGGGTTCATCGTCAACCGGATCCTCGTGCCGCTGATGAACGAGGCCTGCTGGATGGTCTCCGAGGAGGCCGCGACGGTCGCGGAGGTCGACTCGACGACGAAGTTCGACATGGGGCTCCCGATGGGGTCGTTCGAGCTCGGGGACCAGGTCGGCAACGACGTGACGCACCACGTCCTCGAGTACATGAACGAGGTCCTCGGGGAGGCCTACGAGCCGGCGCCGTTCCTCGAGGAGACGATCGAGGCCGAGCGCTACGGCAAAAAGACCGGCGAGGGGTTCTACGACTACGACAGCGGCGAGGGCGTGGACATCCCGGCCGACGCCGGCAGCGAGGCCATCGAGACGCGGCTCGTCGCCGTGATGGCGAACGAGGTCGGCAACCTCGTCGGGAACGACGTCTCCGATCCGGCCGCCATCGACGAGGCCGTCATGCTCGGCGCGGGCTTTCCGGAGGGGCCCGCAAAGATGGCAGACGACGCCGGACTCGGGACGCTGATCGGAACGCTCGAAGACCTCGCCGAGACGACCGGTCACCCGCGGTTCGAGGTCTCGGAGGGACTCGAGACCGCCGCCGCCGAGGGCGGGTTTTATACCGACGACGGCGACAGCGACGCCCCGGCGTTCGCGAACGTCGAACTCCGGTACCCGGGTGATATGATCGGACAGATCATCCTCGACCGCGAGGCCCGGATGAACACGATCAACGCCGAGACGCTGAGCGAGCTATCGGAGGCGATCGACCGCCTCGATGCGGACGACGACGTCCGCGCGATCCTCGTGACCGGAAAGGGCGACCGGGCCTTCTCGGCCGGTGCTGACGTCTCCTCGATGGCGGGCAGCACCGACCCGATCGACGCGATCGACCTCTCGCGGCGCGGCCAGGAGACGTTCGGGAAACTCGAGGAGTGCGGCACGCCGGTCGTCGCCGGGATCGACGGGTTCGCTCTCGGCGGCGGCCTTGAGTTGGCGCTGTGCTGTGACTTCCGGCTCGCCTCCGAGCGGTCCGAACTCGGCACGCCGGAACACAGCCTCGGGCTGTTGCCGGGGTGGGGCGGCACCCAGCGGCTGATGCGGATCGCCGGCTTCGGGCGGGCCAAGGAGATCGTCTTCACCGCCGAGCGCTACGATCCGGAGACGATGTACGAGTACGGCGTCCTCACCGAGGTCGTCGAGAACGACGCCTTCGAGGAGCGCGTCCACGAGTTCGCCGCCGACATCGCCGCCGGGCCGCCGATCGCCCAGAAGCTCACGAAGCGGGCGATGCTTCGCGGCTGGGAGGACGTCGACGCGGGGCTCGACCTCGAGGCGCAGGCGTTCGGCCACCTGATGAACACCGACGACCTGATGGAGGGGATCACGGCGTTCATGGGCGACAAGGAACCGGAGTTCGAGGGCAAATAACGGCCCGTTCGGCTCCGAAAGGGTCAATCGGTCCGAGCGAGTAGCCCCGGGTGATGGTTGGGTCCCGGACGGCGACCGCCGCCGTCGTCGGCGCGGCGAGTCTCGCGGCGACCGTCGGGCTGTATCTGTACACCGGCTCGCTGTTCGTGTTCGTTTTGCTTCCGTTCGTCCCGTTTTTGTTCTCTGCTCGCGGGCGGGAGTCGGGGACGGACCCCGAAACGGAGGCGGGGACAGAGGCGGGAGCAAGGGCGGCGACGACGGACGCCGGCGAGCGGACCGTCCGTGCGTGTCCGCGGTGTGAGTTCCGCACCCAAAACGGCGACTTCGAGTACTGTCCGCGCGACGGGAGCCGCCTCCGCGAGGAGCGCCCGGACGGGACCGACCGCTGAACGAGTGCGGCAACGGCAACGGCGACAGCGACAGCGGCGAGAACCGAACGCCCGGTCAGTCGGTCGTGAACTCCGCGAAGACGTCGATGACCTCCTTGACGTTCGGTCCGAGCGAGTACAGCGACGGCTCGGTGCAGCCGGCCTCGCAGTAGTCGGCGACCTTCTGGACGCAGTCCTCCGGCGTGCCCGCGGCGACGATGTTCGTCACGATCTCGTCGGGGACGAGCCGGCTGGCCCGTTCGATGTCGTCGGCGTCGGCGGGCCACCCGCCGAGCTCCTCGCCGATCTGTTCGCCGACCTCGGGGTCGATCCCCGAGGCCTTGGTGATGTGCGGCTGTTGGCCGATGTACTGCGTGACGAGTCCGCGGGCGTTGTCGATGGCGACGTCGCGGTCCTCGTCCATGGAGACGGCGATGAGCTGCGGGCGGTCGACGTCATCGATGTCGCCGCCCTGCTTTTCGACGCCCTCGGTGAGCTTCTCCATCGCCTTCTCGTTGTGCGACGGGGGGATCAGGTAGTTCATGTACACGCCCTCGATGATCCCCTTGCCGACGAGTTCGCCGGACATCTTGTTCATCGTCATACCGGTCGCGCCGATGTAGATCGGCACGTCGCGGGGGTCGGCGTTGGCCCGAACCAAGTCGAGTTCGATGTCCTCGACGTTGATGAAGTCGCCGTCGTAGGTGACGTTCTCCAGATCGAGGAGCCGCCGGAGGACCGTGCAGTACTCCCACATGTACCGCAGCGGGTTCTCCCGGTCGATCCCGACCTTGCTCGCGAGGGGGTCCCACCACGCGCCGATGCCGAGTTTCGCCCGGCCGCCGGAGAGTTCGTGCAGCGTCGAGAACGTCTGTGCCATCAGCGCGACGTTCCGGGTGTAACAGTTCGTCACGCCGGGGGCGAACTCGATGGAGTCGGTGACCTGCGTGTACGCCCCCATGATCGTCATCGCGTCCCGGACGAGCCGCGACTCGCCCTGCCAGACCGTATCGAAGCCCTTCTGTTCGGCGTACGTCGCGTACTCGATCTCGTCCTGTACCTCCTCGCGCTCCCAGTTCCAGATCCCGATCCGGTCGAACTCCGGATCACTCATCCGTCTCACCCCGGAGGGCGGCACGGAGGTTCCCGCGGGGACCGAAGCCGGCGTCGTCGTCGGTCGTCGCGACCGAACTCGTTCGAGACTGCGTCAGCGCCATACAGCGTGATGTAAAGAGTCGATAATAAACGTTTGCGTAAGCTACCCCACGGCTAAAGCCGTGGGCTTTCAGCGTGGACTCCCGCTCTGGCCGATTTGGTTCGAGAGACGTAGGTCTCTCGTCATCACGAGACGGCTTCGCCGTCTCGAACGACCTCGGCAGGAGGTTCATACTCTCCATTCGCGTTCAGCATCCCGCTGTTCAGGGCAATGCCTACGGATTCCCCTTCGTCGCCCCCGATTTGGTTGCGACGAAGATACCGCAATCCAATGTTCTTCGCGGCGTTGTAACCAGCATGGTTCTCGTAGCCGCATTTCTGGCAGTCGAACTCTTCGCCCTCACGGTTGTCTGGGTGGGTGAACCCACACGTTGAGCATCGCCGTGAGGTGTTTTTCGGTGGCACTTGGTCTACCTCAATGTCGTACGCTGTGGCCTTGTATTCGATGTATTCGTACAATCGGTTGAACGCCCACTTGTGCCCCCACGACGCACCAGTACGTTCCCGAATGTCCGTCAGGTCCTCGAACGCTATCACCGAACACTCGTGGTCGCGGGCTTCAGCAACCAATTCATTCGAGATTCGGTGAAGTGTGATCTTAAATCGGCCTTCTTCCTTGCGTCCGACCCCCTGCATAGTCTCATGTGCCCATCGTGTGCCGTGTTCTTGCAAGTCGCCACGCCGCTTCTCGTATTCCCGTCGCCAGTGGTCAAACTCGTCGCCAGTCCAGAACGTACCAGTGCTAGCAACGGCGAGATTATTCACGCCGAGGTCTACCCCGAGAACTGTTTGTTGGTTCTCGGTAGCATCCTGTTCCGGTGTGTCAGACTCCACTTCCTTCTTGCAGTGGATGTGAAGCATCCAATTCCCGTTGGTGTAATGCAGTTCTGCCCCTGTGGTTTCGTACTCGTCCGAAAAGAAGTAGTCTGCGTGGGGCGTATCTCGCTTCTCATCAGGTAGCACGTAGTCTGCTTCAATACGACCGTCTGTCGTAGCGAGAGACACGTACCCGTCGTGGAAGGTGGCGGTGCGGTGGTCGTAGACAAGGTGTGGGCTGGTGAAGTGTGGCATCGACGCCTTCTTTCCCTGTTTGCACTTTTCGACCACGCTCTTGCAGGCTTCGGCGGCCTTGTTTCGGGCGGCTTGGACGTGGTTGCTGTGCAACGGTGTTTCGTCGCGCACGTCTTCGTAGGTGTCGTCGTGGAGTGCCGTCTTGCTCGTCGTGATGTATTCACCTTCGAAAGCGTGGCGTGTCACGTAGTTAGCCGCCCACAGAAACTCGTCTACAGTGTCTCGGAGAAGTGAACTGTCGTCACTGCCCACGTTGAGTTTCACGGGGACAGTGCGCCGCTTCTCCATGCATCATACCATATGTAGACCTTGGGGTTGAACATTGTTGGGGAGTCGGCCTTGTCGTGGCTGGTGGTTAGAGACAGGAAGCTTACGCGCTTCCTCCCACCCCTGGGGGGTGGGTTTCCGCGCTGTATCCGCTATGAAAGCGGCGTACGGCGGCGCCCCGAGTGCACAACATTGAACACCGACATCCGCGAACCGACGTCCGGTGATCGAACGACGCCGTGCGCTACTTCGTCGCAGCGAGGGGCCTGCTCTCCGAGATCCGAAGCGGCGGCCGCGGAGTGATGCTGCTCGCCGTCGCGTTCGGCTGGTTTCTCTCGATCAGCACCAGGATGGTCTACCCGGCGCTTCTGTCCGACCTGCGGGGGGCGTACGGGCTCACGCTGACGACGGCGGGGCTGCTGTTGACGGTGCTTTGGGTCGCGTACGGCCTCGGACAGCTGCCGAGCGGCGTGCTCGCCGACCGGGTCGGCGAGCGGTTCCTGCTGGCGGTGAGTTCCGCGATCGCCGCGGGGATGTTGACGCTCGTCGTCGTCGCGAACTCCCGCGTCGTGCTGTTCGCCGCGACGGCGCTTTTCGGGCTCGGAACGGCGCTGTACGGCGTATCACGGTTCACGGTGCTGACCGATATCTACCCGGATCGGATCGGGACGGCGACCGGAATCACGATGGCGGCGGGCGACATCGGCAACGCGGTCATGCCGCCGACGGCCGGGTTCATCGCGGCGACGGTCGCCTGGCAGTACGGCTTTGGGGTTGTGATCCCGTTTTTCGTGGTCGCGGCAATCACGCTTTGGGTGACGCTTCCGGACCCGGACAGGGGCGGCGACGCGGGCGGGGCGTTTCGGGTCTCGGACGTCGTCTCGGCGTTCCGGCGGCCGGTAGTTGCGCACGCGCTCGTACTCCTCGTCCTGTGGGGCGTCGTCACGCAGGCGTTCATGGGGTTTTATCCGACGTATCTGATCGACGTCGAGGAGTTCTCGACCACCGTCGCGACCGGGCTGTTCGGGCTGTTCTTCGCGCTCGGCAGCGTGGTCAAGCCCATCGCGGGGCGGGCGTACGACCGGATCGGTGTCCGCTACCCGCTGTTGGCGATGATGTCGCTCACCGCGATCGGCCTCGGCTCGCTCCCGTTTTCGGAGGGGTTCTGGTCGTTCGTCGGGGTGACCGCGCTCACGAGCAGCGTGTTGGGCTATGAGACCGTCCTCATGTCGAGCCTGACCGAGAAGCTCCCGGCGGGGACCCAGGGGACCGGCCTCGGGGGGCTGCGTACGGTCTACATCATGCTCGGCGCGCTGAGCCCCGTCGCCTTCGGGGCCGTCGCGGATCGGGGCTACTTCGACGAGGCCTTCCTCGGCGTCGCCGCGCTGTCGGCGCTCACGGTCGTGATGATCGCCCTCTTAGTCGACTACTGAGCGGTTCCATCCCGGCTCGAGGCCGCTCGCAGGCGAGACATAACGACCCCCGGGCGGCGTCCGCGCGGTATCGGGGCCGTTCGGACGGGGTTAATACGCCCCGGCACGAAGGGCGCTCGATGGCGGAACTGCACCACGAGAACGCCGGGTACGAACGGCTCTTCGGCGACGCGGGGCTCACGTTCGGCGCTGGCTTTCCGCTGACCGGGACCAGGGAGTCGACGCCGTCGGTCGAGGCGGAGATCGACCTCGCGAAACACGCCGAGTCGGTCGGCTTCGACGGGCTGTGGGCGCGGGACGTGCCGACGTACTGGCCCCGCTTCGGGGACGCGGGCGGGGCCTTCGACGCGTGGTCCCTGCTCGCCCACGTGGCCGCTCACACGGACGCGGTCGCGCTCGGCACGTCGAGTATCGTCCTCCCGCTTCGGCACCCGATCCACGTCGCGAAGTCGGCCGCGACCGTCGATCGGCTTTCGGGGGGTCGGCTCGTCCTCGGCGTTGCCTCGGGCGATCGCGACCCGGAGTATCCGGCCTTCGGCGTCGATCCGGACGAGCGCGGACGGGCGGTGCGCGAGAGCGTCGCCGCGCTGCGGGCGCTCTGGAGCGAGCGGTTCCCGACCCTCGAGGGGCGGTGGGGGCGACTCGACGGCGAGTTGGACGTGTTGCCGAAGCCGACGGTCGACGCGCTCCCGTTGCTCCCGACCGGCAACGCGAGGCAATCAACGGAGTGGATCGCCGAGAACGGCGACGGGTGGGTGTTCTATCACCTGCCGGAGTCGACGCTGCGGTCGTATCTCGACACCTGGCGGGAACAGGCCGGCGAGAAGCCCTTCGTGATCGCGATCAGGGTAGCGCTCGCGGACGATCCGGCGGCCGAACCGGAGCCGCTTCACCTCGGGTACCGCGCCGGCGTCGAGTGGTTCCGGCGGTACTTTCGGCGCCTCGAGGAGCTCGGGCTGGACCACGCCATCGTCGGGTTCGAGTCCGCCGACCCGCGGCGCGCGATGGCGACGTTCGCGGCCGAGATCATCGAGTAGCGCCGGCCGTGGCGGCGCCTCGGTCGCTGAGGCCACCGAACGAATAAAGTTCGGGCGGTCGCACCGAAGCGGTATGGACGGGAGCATCCGGGCCCTACACGTCGACGACGACCCCGCGTTCGCGGGTCTCACCGCGGAGATGCTCGAGACGAAGGGCGACCGCATCAGCGTCGAGACGGTCTCGAGCGCGGGGGAGGGGCTGGAACTCCTCGAGTCCGGCGGGATCGATTGTGTCGTGTCGGACTACGACATGCCGGGGATGGACGGGATCGAGTTCCTCGAGACCGTCCGCGAGGGGTACCCGGAACTGCCGTTTTTTCTGTTCACGGGCAAGGGAAGCGAGGCGGTCGCCGCCGAGGCGGTCGAGGCCGACGTCACCGGCTACATCCAAAAGAGCGGGACGGACACGTTCGATCTGCTCGCCAGCCGGATCCAAAGCGAGGTCGAGGACCACCGGATCACGACGAGCTACCGGCAGTACAAGACGGTCATCGACTCGCTCACCGATCCGGTGTACGCGGTCGACGAGCACGGCGTGTTCGTCGACGTCAACACCGCCTTTCTGGACCTCATCGGGCACGACGAGAGCGAGGTTATCGGGAGCCACGCGTCGATGTTGAAGACCCCCGAATCGATCGAACGCGTCGAGGCGCACATCCGGGAGGCGCTGTCCACGGAGGGGCCCAACGAGGCGCTGTTGGAGGTCGACGTCGTGACCGCTGAGGGGGACACCGTCCCGTGTGAGGACCACATCGGCGTCATCGAATCGGAGGACGGCCGCTTCGACGGGTCGGTCGGGGTCCTCCGGGATGTCTCCGAGCGCGAGCGAAGCGAGGCCTACCGGCGCGAGCTGTACGACGTTTCCTCGCGGATGGACCTCGACACGGAGACGCGGTGTCGGCGGATGCTCGAGTTGGGCCGACAGCGGCTCGATCTCGCCGATGCGAAGCTGGTGCGGATCGACGCGGAGTCCGGGACGCACGAGACGGTCATCGCCGTGAGCGACGGGACCGCCGAGGGCCAGGTCGCCGACCTCTCGGAGACGTACTGCAGACGCGTCGTCGGTACGGGCGATCCGGTGGCGTTTCACGACGCCGAGGCCGCCGGCTGGAGCGACGACCCGGCCTACGAGGAGTACGGGCACGCGTGTTACGTCGGGGCCGAGGTGGCCATCGAGGACGAGCCGTACGGGACGATCTGCTTCGTCGACGAGGATCCCCGCCGGCTCAGTTTCAGCGACGCCGAGTTGACCTTCGTCGACCTCATCGGCCGGGCGATCGAGCGCGACCTCGAGCGCGGGCGCGCCGAGGAGGACCTCGAGCGCCGCAAGGAGGCCCTCGAACGGATCCACGACACCGTCTCCGAGCGGGATCGGAGCCACGAGGAGCGGATCCGCCGACTCTTGGGGCTCTGTCGGGAGACGCTCGGCGCGGAGTACGGCGTCATGTCGCGGGTCCAAGGCGACGAGTACCGCTTCGAGATCCTCGACGCCACCGGGGACGCGGTCGAGGAGGGCGACGAGTTGCCGCTCGCGGAGACCGGCTGCGAGCGGACCGTCGCGGAGGCCGAGACGAAAGCGGCCGCACGGCTCGGCGAGGACCCGCGCTACGAGGACCAGCCGATCCACACCGAACACGGACAGGAGTGTTACATCGGAACGCCGATCTACCGGGACGGGGAGGTCTACGGGACCGTCTGTTTCACCTCCGAGACCGAGCGCGACCGGTCGTTCAGCGAGTGGGAGCGGGTGCTCGTGGAACTCACGGGACAGTGGGTCGGCTACACCATCCAACAGCGGGCCGACAGGAAGGCGCTGGCGCGAACGTGACCGCACCGGCGGGCCGTCGACCGACGCCCCCGAGGTCGGACCCACGGACCGACCGCCGGACCGCCGGGAGCGACCGCGCCCCCCGGAAGCTTTTGTGCGCGCTGTGCCTCCGTGAGTAGCATGGACCACGACGCGGCGGGGCGGCTCTCCGATCGGATCCTCGAGGGGATCGGCGAGGTGGTGATCGCCGACCGGTCGTTCCTGCGGACGGTCCTTGTCGGCATCGTGGCGCGCGGTCACGTGCTGTTGGAGGACGTGCCGGGGACCGGCAAGACCCTGACCGCGCGGAGTTACGCGCGGACGCTCGGGCTGTCGTTTCGGCGCATCCAGTTCACCCCGGATCTGCTCCCGGCCGACATCACCGGGACGAACGTGTACAACGAGGCGACCGGCGCGTTCGAGTTCTCCTCGGGCCCGGTGTTTACGAACGTCGTCCTCGCCGACGAGATCAACCGCGCGCCGCCGAAGACGCAGGCGGCGCTGCTCGAGGCGATGGCCGAAAAGCAGGTCACGGTCGACGGGACGACGCGGGACCTCCCGGAGCCGTTTTTCGTGATCGCAACGCAGAACCCGATCGAGGAGGGCGGGACGTTCCGGCTGCCGGAGGCCCAGCGCGATCGCTTTACGATCAAGCGCTCGATCGGGTACCCGGACGCCGACGGCGAGCGGGAACTGCTCGATCGGCGCGCCGAGCGGACGGACCGGGACCCGGTCCCGGAGTCTGTCGTCGACGGCGAGGGCGTCTCGGAGCTACAGCGGACGGCCGAGACCGTCCGCGTCGACCCCCGGCTCCGGGACTACATCGTCTCGCTGGGGCGAAAGACGCGAGCCGACGACCGCGTCGAGGTCGGCGTCTCCCCGCGCGGCGTACAGCGGCTCTTCGAGGCCGCCCGCGCCAACGCCGCGCTCTCGGGACGGTCGTATCTGGTGCCCGACGACATCAAGACGCTCGTTGAGGCGGTGTTTCGTCATCGGATCACGCTCACGGCCGACGCGGACGTTCGGGGCGCGTCCCGATCGGACGTGATCGAGGACGCCGTCTCCGGAACGACCGTTCCCGCGGTCGACGCCGGTTCGGAGGGATGAACGCAGTCGGGGCGGCCGCCGACCAAGGCGCTCACCGGGCGGCGAGGATCAGGAGGGCGATCCCGACGCCGACGAACGCGAGCGCGCCGAAAGCCGGCTCGTCGGGCGCGAGACCGCGGGCTCCGAGGCGGGCCACGCCCCAAGCGCCGAGCGCGCCGAGGACGACGGCGACGGCCGTTCCGCCGGCGTGGACCGCTTCGACACGCCGGGTCGAAGCGAGGCGTCCGACCTCGTCTCGCAACCCCGCCGCGAACGCCCCCGCCTCCCAGACGAACAGACAGCCGGCGACGCCGGCGAACGTGAGCGCGGCCGGCGCGCCGACGGTGGACGCGGCGACGGTTCCGAGCAGCAGTCCGGCGGCCGCGAGCGCGCTTCCGTCCGGCGGGCCGCCGCGGAGGGCGGCGGCGACGAGCGCGGTCGCTGAGACGAACCCGGCGAGCAGCAGCGCCGAGAGGGCGTCGGCACCGTAGACGCCGACGAGCCCGGTCGCCGCCGCCGAGACGTCGGCACCGAGCGCGCCGGGCAGGCGGTCGGTGACGGCGCGTATCGCCCGCGGAAGGGCGCGATCGGAGACGCCGACGGCGACCGCAAGCGAGATGCCGCCGGCAAGAACCGGGACGGACGGCCGGACCCCGCCGGCGCGGGCGGCCCGCTGCAGGACGACCGCGACGCCGGCGACTGCGATCCCGACGACCGCAAGACCGAACGCCCACTCGATCCCGGGCGTCGGTCGGGGGGAGACGATCGCCCGGGCGAGGAGTACCGCGCCGGTGAGCGCCGGAACGAGGGAACTGAGGACGGCGAGTCGGGCGTACCGACCGAGGAGCGCCGAGGACGCGGGCCCACTCGCGGCGAGCGCCGCGCCGAGGGCGGCCAGCATACAGCCGAGTACGGTCCCGACCCGCCCGAGGACGGTGAGCGCCCCCGACGACCAGCCCGCGGGCGTCTCGACCGGGAAGGCCGCGGCGATGGCAGAAAGCGCCGCACCGAACGCCCCGACCGCCAGGGCGATCCCGACCGGTGCCGCCGCGAGACCGACCGACAGCGCGACCGGTCGCGGCGCCGCGTCGGAGGCGATCACCCGGAGCGTCGCGACGAACCCGATCGCTCCGAGACAGCCGATCGAAAGCGCGACGGACTCGCCGGGGACCTGGCGGGCCAACAGCGCGACGAGCGGGGCCGTCGCGGCGAGCACCAGCGCCGCACCCGTCGGCGTTTCGGGGCCGTCGGGTCGCTCCCGGCTCATCATCGTTCGGTGAGAAGCGAAACCGACCGCCGCCGCGCGCGGTCGATCGACCGATCGACGTCCCAGGACACCGCCCTCGCGCCGCTTCGCTCGAGTTCTTCGATCCGGGCCAGACGACCGATCCGGGCCACCCGCGCGTCGGGCGAGTCAGCCGAGTCGTCGCCTCGGGAGCCGGCCGCCTCGGGCGCGGCAACGACGGTCCGGTGGCCGCGAGCGCGGAGCGCCCGAGCGAGCGAGACCGGCCACTCGTCGAAAAGCGGCGTACAGACGACGACCCGGGCCTCTGCCGGGATTCGGGCGAGCAGCCCGTCGAGACGGGAGGTCGGTGACGCCGCGGTGGCTTCGCTCTCCGTTGGGGCCGATCGGTCGGGGCGGTCCGCGCTCGCGTTCGCCGGCGGCGCCGAGCCCGTTCGGGGGTCGATCGGGGGTACGCCCGCGGTCGGATCGCCCTCAGGCGCCGCCCCGAGCGGCTGTGCGTCGCGCCCGATCGCCCCGTCGAGTTCCGCGAAGAACCGCTCCGAGCGGTCGTCGCGCCGCCGGCCGGGGGCGGCGGTATCGACCTCGAGCCAGGCGATCCCGGCCGCGTCGACCCAAGCGTCGAGCGATCCGGGGTCGAGCCCGACCGCCGCCGCGGTCGCGTCGATGCCGGACGCCGCGAGCTCGCGATAGATCCGCTCGCCGAGGTGTGCCGACAGCGCCGCGGCCGACGGGTAGCCCGGGGCGACGGACGCGCGACCGATCGGTCTCGCGTCGGTGATCACGGCGACCTCCGGCGGTCGCTCCTCGCGGTACTGGACGGTGACGTACTCGCCGGTCTTTGCGACCCGCGTCCAGTCGATCCGGCTCATCGGATCGCCGGGTCGGTACTCGCGGGTGGCGTAGAACTCGGAGCCGCCGGCGCTGGCGCTGGCGCCGTCGGCCGACGCGCGCGCCGCCGCCGAGGACGCGTCCTTCGGGGGCGCGTTCGATCCGTACACCGCCGCGTCGCCGGCGCTTGTGACCGTCGTCGTGCGTTCGGCCGTCCCGGCGAACGACCGCAGCGAGACGGCCGGGTCGTCGAACCGGGAGGTCCCGCGTCCGGCGACGACGGTGTAGCGCGCCGTGACCGCCTCGCCGGCGCGGAGCGAACCGCACGCCCGCGGCGATCCCGAGACGACCTCGAGGCCGTCCGGAACGCCGTCGCGCACCCGGACGTCCGGGAGCGCCCCACCGGCGTCGTTGCGCACGGTGAGCGTCACGTCGACGGCGGTTCCCGGCGGCGACGGCGACGGATCGACGCTCCGCTCGACCGAGAGTTCGGTGTCGGCCGGGAGCCGCGAGACCGCGCCGTAGAGGACGTAGACGAGCGGTATCACGGCAGCCGACAGCAGCGCCGCGTCCGCGTACAGGAGGCCGGTCCCGACGAGAACGGCCGCGACGAGGAGCCCGCCGTCGCGGCGGGTCCGGCGCCGTCGCGTCATGGGTCGGGCGGCGCCTCAAGATCCCAGCGCCGTTCGATCTCGTCGAGCGTCCGCTCGATTCGGCGGCGCCGCTCGGACGCCGGGGCGACTCGGAACCGGAGCCGGGAGACCAGTGGGTGTCGCGGTCCCTCGGGGCCGGCGAGACAGGCCGCGGCGGTCGGGTCGTCGGTCCACCCGCCGCGGTCGATGCGATCCCGGGCGGTTCGGCGGTCGGCACCGGTTGCCTCCGCGCACGCCGCGATTGCCGTGTCGGCCACGAGACGGGTGGCCGCCTCGAAGCGGTCGCCGCCGTCGGCGATGCCGGTCGCGACGACCCCCGCCGTCCGGTCCGGGGCGTCCCGGGGCGTCCCGTCCGTCCGCGCCGGCGCGTCGAACGGATCGGGGCCGGGCGTTTCGGTCGGATCGTCGGCGCTCGGGGCTCGCTCGGATCCGGGTCGCATCCGGGCCGAAACCGCGTCGAGGACGTACGGCGAGACGAGAAGGACCGAAACGAGCGCGAGCGTGGCCGGTCGGCCAGCAAGGGCCTCTAGGCGCGATCCGATCGGGACGCCCAGAAGGAGCGCGATCCCGAGGAGAACACTCGATACCCCGAGTGCGGCGGGGAGAACGGTCCGCCACATCAGTCCGCGTCCCCGCTTGAGTCCCCGTCGCTGGGCGCGTCGTCGGTTGCTGTATCAGCGACATCGGTCGCTGCGTCGTCGGGGAGCGCCTCATCGCCCCGGGCGTCGTCCGCGGCGGTCTCGATGGCCCGGATCGCCGCGTCGATGCGGTCGGGGCGCTCGGTCGGCGGCCCGGACGCGTACTCGGCCTCGCGGAACGCGTCCCGGAGCAGCCGAACCGGTTCCGCCGGCAGCCCGTCGGTGCGGATCGCGTGGGCCGCGATCTCTCCCGGGGATTTGCTCCCGACGTCCCGGAGGCTGACAGACCGGAGGAGCCGCCCCCACGCCGCCCGGATCGCCGGCCGGTGTCGCGGGTCGGCCCGGTCGTCGCCCGAGACGGCCCCGAGGTTCGGCCGCGGGGTCGGGCCGTCTCCAGGCTCGGATCGGCGGGCTGACCGATCGGAGGGGCCGACGGCGTCGAAAAGCGTCCGGAGATCGCGCGGCGACGGCCGCCGGGCGCGCTCGTCGATCGCCGCGACGAGGCCGATCAGCGTTCGCCCGGAGGCCGCCAGGAGCCGGGCCGGAAACAGACCCGCAGCGACGGCGAGCCGTCCCGGCGTCGAGTCGGGGAAAACAGCGGCGACGGCGATCGCGGCCAGCGAGACGCCGGTCGCGAGGACCGCGAGGAGGTTGCCGATCAGACCAGACAGCGTCGTCTCGTCGGCCAGCCCGTCGGCGACCCCCGATCCGTCCGCGCTCCCGGCGGCGGGATGGACCGCCCGAACGGTGGTCTCGGCGGCGAAGGGCAGCCGAACCGTCGCCGTGCCATCCGAGCCCGTCTCGGCCACCGCGTCGCCGTCGACGAAGACCGTCGCGTTCGCCGTCGGTCGGTCGCCGGCCGACGCCGACACCGAGACGCGGCTTCCGGGGAGCGCGAGCGGGAGCACCGGTCCGGCCTCGACGGACAGTTCCCGGAGGCCGACCGTCTCTGTGCCCTCGACCGCGCCGCGCTCGACCGATACCGTCGCGTCGCCGGTGCGCTCCGGCAACGCGACGGTCGCCACCCCCGCTTCGTCTGTCGTTGCGACCCGCTCGCCGTCGACCGATACGGCCGCGTCCCTGACCGGAACGTCCGCGACGGTCGCCCGGACGGTGACCGGACGGCCGCCGATCGGAACGCCCTCCACGTCGACCGACGCGTCGGTTTCGAGCGAGAACGTCCGCTCGGGCGGAGCCGACACCCTATCGAGGACGCCGACCCCGAGTTCCGACTCGTAGGGGACGGTCGCGGTCAGCGTCCCGTCCTCGCCCGTCCGGCCGATCGACTCGCGGTTGAACCGGACCGGCCGGTCGGGGACGGGGCCGCCGAACTGCGTTATCGTCAACTCGACGGTCGCGCCCGGCACCACGCTCCGGTTCACGCGGACCCCGTAGGCCAGCCCGGGGCCGGGGATCTCCGGGGTTTCCTCGTCCGGGGCCCGGTCGGTGCTGGCGTTTCGGACCGCCCCCGGCTCGAAGACCTCCCCGGGGCTCCCCGGCTCCCGCAGTCCGTAGGTGCTCTCGGTCGGTGCGGACTCGAGGATCTCCCGTTGGGCCTCGAGTCGGGCGTCGCCGGGGGTCGGATCGAACGTCACCCACCCCGAGCCCGGCACGTAGACCTCGACCCACGCGTGGGCGTTCAGCGCGCGGACCTCGTAGGTGTCCTCGCCGACGCGTTGACCGCTCGAGTAGCCGACGACGTACCGCGCCGGAACGCCCTGCGAGCGGAGCATGGTCGTCATCGCGGTGGCGAAGTACTCGCAGTAGCCGGCCGTCATCTCGAAGACGAACGTGTCGGCGATCCGGTCGCTCTCCCGGGAGACCTCGAGGGAGTACGCCTTCTCCTCGCGGAGCCACCCCTGAACGGCCGTCGCCATCCCGTAGGTCGTCTCGGCGTCGGCGGTCAGATCGCCCGCGAACTCGCCGAGCCGATCGGGCGTTCCCGCGGGGAGTTGGGTGTAGCGCTCCCGGACGTCGGCGGGGTAGTCGGTGTCGGCGTCGCGCAGCGACGCGGGGTCTCGCTCCGTCGTCCGGCTCGTTGCGGTGTAGGTCGTTCCCGCGTCGAGCCGCGCCGGCGACCGGACCGCCAGCTGATCGGTCGTCACCAACTCCTCGGGGCCGTTGACCGTCCGCGGCCGCCAGGCCGTCGGGACGGCCCTCGAGGGCTGTCGGAGCGTTACGTCGTACTCGAGGGGCGCGCCCGACGCTGCCGCCGCCCCGATCGGCGGGTCGTAGGCGGTCGTTTCGTTGGTTCGCGTCCAGCCGCGGCCGGTGTACGTGCCGTAGGCGCCCGTCCGCCAGAAGGCGGGCTCGTCGCTCTCGACGCGGAAGTGGATCGTCGTATCCCGCGAGGCGTAGGTGCCGTTGTCGAAGCCGGTCTCGCCGCCGACACCCGTCGCGTTGCCCGGCTCCAGCGCGCCGAAGCCGGTGGCGCCGTCTCCGGTCGGTTCGTTCCGGTCGGACCCGGAGACGTACGGAACGCTCTCGCCCGGCAGGAGTCGGTCCAACGGGCTCTCGGCGGCGGCGGTGTCAACGTCCGCGTCGGCGTCGGTATCGGTGCCGAGCGCCGGGACGATCGCCCCCGCGAGCGCCACCGCGAGCAGACAACAGGCGACGAGGGCGATCCGGGTCCGATCGGAGGAACTGTGCTCTGCTGGCATGTCAGACGGGGTCGGGGCGGGTCGAACGTCGGATCAAAACGCCTCCGGGGACATAACTGTTCGTGCCCGAGGGCGACGACGCTCGGACCTCCGGTATAGACGCACCGCGCGGCGCGGCTTCAGATCTCTCGAAGCGCCGGAAGCGGGCCGACGGACGGCGCCGGT
>NZ_JAQCNO010000056.1 GCF_028274965.1 Natronomonas sp.
GCCGTTTCGGATCTCCGGCCCCGACGGACGGCACGGACGGCTCTCGGAAGCGTCGTGCCGTCCGAAATGAAACGCCAACGGGAGTGTGCCCACCGATCCCGGACGGCCGAAGACCGTTCGGGAACCGAGTGGGCCAACTCGGATTTGAACCGAGGACCTCCCGGTTATCAGCCGAGCGCTCATACCTAGCTGAGCTATTGGCCCTGTGTTGGCGCGTTTCAGCGTTGCGCCGTGCGTCGTTTAAACGTTTCTTTTCGACCGTCGACGCCGGCGGACTACCGGCGGTCGAACTCCTCGCCCTCGTCGGGTTCTCCCCGCCGACCGCCGGAGTCGTCGCTGACGTCCTCGAACTCGTACTGCCGTTCGTCCATCTCGACCGTGTCGGTCCCGCTCGACCCGCCCGGGGTCGCCCCGTCGGAACCCGGGCCGCCGGGAAAGCCACCGTCGAACCCGTCGTCGTCGCCGCCCGGGAACCCCCCGACGTACACGTTTCCGGTCGCGAACCCGCCGGTCTGCCCGTCGAGAAACGGCGTCACGACGTACCGCTTGACGGCGATCCGGATCGGGTACCGCGTCGGCGGGACGACCAACACCAGGCCGAGCAGGTCCGTGATGAGCCCCGGCGTGAGCATCAACGCGCCGGCGACGAGGAGCAGTGCGCCGTCGAGGAGTTCGTCCGTCGGCGCCGAGCCCTGCGCGAGTTTGTGCTGTATCTTCCGGACGGTGTGTCTGCCCTCCGCGCGGACCAAAAGCAGCCCCAAGAGCGCGGTCACCACGACAACGGCGACGGTCGCGGCGGGGCCGATCGACACCGGCCCGAGCCCGGTCGCCAAGACGACGAGCAACAGCACGTCGACGAGGGGGACGAGCAGCAGAACGCCGATTGCCCGCAGTTGCATACCCGCGAGTACCGGTGGATGCGGGAAAACCCTTCCGAGACCGGAAGCGATACCGCCTTAGGCGGGCGGCCGCTTCGGGTAGCCGATGGAAGCAGCGCTAGTGATCCTCGACGGCTGGGGGCTCGGCGACGGGGGCCCCGGGGACGCGGTATCGGCCGCCGACACGCCGGTCTTCGACGGTCTCCGCGCGGCGGCGGCGTCCGGGACGTTGCGAACGCACGGCCGGGCGGTCGGCCTCCCCGACGGACAGATGGGAAACAGCGAGGTCGGCCACCTCAACATCGGGGCCGGACGGGTCCTCAAGCAGGACTCGACCCGGATCACCGACGACATCGACGCGGGCACCTTCGCCGACAATCCGGCCATCGCGGAGACGATGGCGGCGGCCGACCGCAACGGCGGGACGGTCCACTTCGCGGGCCTTCTCAGCGACGGCGGCGTCCACTCCTACCAGTCGCACCTCCACGCGCTCATCGAAACGGCCGCGGATCGCGGCGTCGACGCCGTGACCCACGCGTTCACAGACGGCAGAGACACCCCGCCGGACGGCGGGACCGGCTACGCTGCCGAACTGCGATCCGTCGTCGAACGCCACGGAACCGGCCGCGTCGCGACGGTCGTCGGCCGCTACTACGCGATGGACCGCGACCGGAACTGGGACCGGACAAAGCGGGCCTACGACGCCGTCGTCGACCGGGCGGCGCCCCACGAGGCCGACTCGGCGCGGGCGGCCATCGAAGCCGCCTACGACCGCGGCGAGACCGACGAGTACGTCGAACCGACGCTCGTCCGCGGCCCCGGCGACGCCGAGGAGCCGGCCCTCTCGGAGGGCGACGCCGTCGTCTGTTTCAACTTCCGCGCCGATCGGGTCCGGCAACTCGTCCGCATGCTCGCCGACATCGACCCGGAGTGGCCCTTCGACACCGATCCCCCTGACGTCGAGGTGGTCACGATGACCGAGTACGACGAGCGCTTCGGGTTGCCGGTCGCCTACCCGCCGATCGAGCCCGAGCGGACGCTCGGCGAGGCGCTCTCGGCCGCCGGACTCACCCAGCTCCGGGCGGCCGAATCGGAGAAGTACGCCCACGTCACGTACTTCCTGAACGGCGGCCGGGAGGTCGCCTTCGACGGCGAGCGCCGCGAGATCGTTCCGAGCCCGGACGTGGCGACCTACGATGAACGACCGGAGATGTCGGCCCCGGAACTGACCGACGCCGTCCTCGAGGCGATCGACGCCGGCGCCGTCGATGTCCTCGTCTGCAACTACGCCAACCCGGATATGGTGGGCCACACGGGCGAGTTCGACGCCGCCGTCGCGGCGGTCGAGGCCGTCGACTGCCAACTCGGCCGGCTCCGAGAGGCCGTCACAAACGCCGGGGGCGATCTCCTCGTTACCGCCGACCACGGCAACGCCGACGACATGGGAACGCCGGAGGCCCCCCACACCGCCCACACGACGAACCCGGTCCCGTTCGTGTACGCGACGCCGGAGGGCACCGACGGCGGCCTGTCGGTCCGCTCCGGCGGGGCGCTCGCCGACGTCGCGCCGACGCTTCTGTCTCTCATCGGCGTCGACATCCCGGCGGCGATGACCGGCGAGAGGCTACTCCGATGAGCGAGGCGGTCGTCGTCCCGTCGGACCGGGACGTCCGCGGGACACTCGATCGGCCCGACAGCGAGCGCTGTATCGTCGCCTGCCCGCCCCACCCCCAGATGGGCGGCAGCCGATCGGACAAGCGGCTCCGCGCCGTCAGCGACGCCGTCGGCTGTGCGTGTCTCCGCTTCGACTACGGCCCCTGGGACGACGGCTACGGCGAACTCGCCGACGCGCGCGACGCCTTCGCGTGGGCCGGCGAGCGCTACGAGCGCGTCGGGCTGTTCGGATACAGCTTCGGCGGCTGTCTCGCCTTGCTCGCGGCGGCCCGCGAGTCGGTCGCCGGGACGCCGCCGGGGTCCGTCGCCGCTCTGTCGCCGGCGGCCCGCCTCGCACCCGACCTCGACGCCGTTTCGGCGATCGACGACATCGACTGTCCGATCGCGGTCGTCTACGGCGAGCGCGACACGACCGTCGATGCCGAGGCGGTGGCCGATCGGGTCCGCGAGCGCGGCGGGGACGTGTCCGTGCTGAGTGCGGATCACCACTTCGTCGGTCAGACCCGCGCCGCCGCCGAGGCGATCGCGGCGTTGTTTTCGGCGTGATTCAGGCCGGAACCGACCGACGAGGGAGGCCGGTCAGAACTGATAGCGGCGCGCGTTGTCGTCGTTTCCGCCGACGAGATCGGTCCCGCCCGTCATCTCGTCGAAGGTCACGCCCGAAAGGTACTCCTCGTAGGTCACGTCGTACCCGCTTCGGAGGTGAAAATCGAGGTTGCCGGTGTCGACGGCGGTCTGAAACAGCATGTGGATCGCCCGCCGGACCAGTTCGTCGGTCCCGTCGGGGTCGTACGCGCTTTCGAGCATCGCGAGTTCGTTCCGCGTCTCGCCGTCGAGCGCGACGGTCATCTCCCCGCCGAGGTCGGCGTAGGTGCCCTCGATGTCGTCCGAGAGGTCCTCGAGTCCCATACGACCCGTGCGGTTCGTCGGCGGAAATCGGTTTCGTTCGCCGACCGTCACACACAAACGAGCGTCGGCGGTACGGTGAGACATGACCGACGCGGCCGGGGCGCTCCCCGAGGACCTCCCCGCGGTCCGGGAGGCGCTCGTCGAGTGGTACGAGGCCGGCCACCGGGAGTTCCCGTGGCGCGAGACGGAGGACCCCTACCGGATACTCGTCTCGGAGGTGATGAGCCAACAGACCCAACTCGGTCGGGTCGAGACGGCGTGGCGGGAGTTCCTCGAGGAGTGGCCGACAGTCGAGGCGCTCGCGGCCGCCGACCGGGCCGACGTGGTCGGGTTCTGGACGGAGCACTCCCTCGGGTACAACAACCGGGCGAGGTACCTCCACGAGGCCGCCACCCAGGTCCTCGAGGACCACGACGGTGCGTTCCCCCGGTCGCCGGAGGGACTCGAGGAGCTGATGGGCGTCGGCCCCTACACCGCCGACGCCGTCGCCTCCTTCGCGTTCAACGAGGGCGGCGCTGTCGTCGACACGAACGTCGAACGCGTGCTGTACCGCGCCTTCGACACCGAGGACGACGCCGACGACTTCGAGGACGTCGCCGCCGAACTCATGCCGGCCGGAGAGTCCCGAATTTGGAACAACGCGATCATGGAACTCGGCGGCGTCGCCTGCGGGAAGACGCCCCGGTGCGACGAGGAGGGGTGTCCGTGGCGCGGGTGGTGTCACGCCTACGCGACCGGCGATTTCACCGCGCCCGATGTCCCGACACAGCCGAGCTTCGAGGGCTCCCGCCGCCAGATGCGCGGCCGGGTCGTCTCGGCGCTGACCGAGTACGGCGAACTCACCCTCGACGAACTCGGCCCCCGCGTCCGGGTCGATTACGCGCCCGACGGCGAGTACGGCCGAACGTGGCTCCGGGAACTGGCGGGCGATCTCTCCGCGGACGGGCTGCTTGAGATGTCCGAACGCGACGGCGAAACGGTCGTGCGGCTTCAGGAGTAACCCGGCGTTCGGGTCGGTATGCGGTACTGTTTTCCGTCCGTTCGCGTAGTACCCCGCATGGACCGAACCCGCGTGACGGCCGTCGTCGGCAGCCTCCGCGACGGGAGCTACACGCGACCCGCCTGCCGCCGCGCGCTCGACGCGGCCGCCGCCTTCGACGGCGTCGAGACGGACCTCGTGGACCTGCGGGAGCTGTCGCTTCCCGTCTACGACGCCGACGCCGCCGACGCCGGCGACGCGTCGGTGCTGAAATCCCGCGTGCGAAGCGCCGACTCGGTCGTCCTCGGCTCCCCGGTGTACCACGGGTCGTACGCCGCGCCGTTGAAAAACGCCCTCGACTACTGCGGCTTCGACGAGTTCGAAAAGACGACCGTCGGTCTCCTGTGTGTCGCCGGCGGTTCCTTTCCGACGACGACGCTCGATCACCTCCGGTCGGTCGGTCGGGCCCTCGACGCGTGGGTGCTCCCGCATCAGGTCGCCATCCCGCGGGCGCGAACCAGCTTCGAGGACGGCGAGATCACCGACGAGGAGGTCGCAAACCGCGTCGATACCCTCGGACGGCGGGCCGTCGAGTACGCGGCGATCGAACCGGACCCCGAGACCATCGAGTCGACGCAGAACGTCGGCGCCGAGGACTGATAGATTCCGACAACCGTTTTAAGCCCCGACTGTTGAGTTCCGGTAATGGGAAGCTGTATCATTTGCGGCACGTCGACCGATGGACCGATCTGCGACGTCCATCAGGAAGATGTCGTCTTCGAGTTCGAAGGTAACGACCCCTCACAACTGACGTCCGGACGCTTCTACCGCGGCACCGTCGACGGCTACGCCGACTTCGGCGTGTTCATCAACATCGGGAACGTGACCGGGCTCCTCCACCGGAGCAAACTGGACCGACGCCTCGAGAGCCTCGAGTGGGAGGTCGGCGACGACATCTGCGTCCAGGTGAACAACGTCCGCGACAACGGCGACATCGACCTCGACTCCTCGATCCGACAGTCCGCCGAGGACTTCCGTGGGAGGCTCGTCCAGACGCCCGACGGCGATCGGCTCCCGGACGCCGCGAACGAAGCCACCGAGGGCGGTGGTACGGGAAACGGGAGCGGTGAGGCCGACTCCGGAACGGCCTCAAGCGCGGCCCGAACGGACGCCGACACCGGCCCGGTCCATGATTCCGATCCCGATCCCGACCCCGAACCGGAACCGGATCCGAACCCCGCCCCGGAGTCAGGACCGTCAGAAGACGCCGGCTCCGACCCGGCGGCGGACGAGACCGACCCCGCCGGGAGCGCCGACACCGGCACTGACACTCACAGCGACACCGACGCTGACGCGGACACCGCTACTGCCGCCGAGGCTGAGACCGACGCCGACATCGGTCGCGTCACGGTCGAGAGCCTGAGCGACCGCGTCGGCGAGACGGTCCGACTCGAGGGCCGGGTCGCCTCCGCCCGACAGACGTCCGGGCCGACTGTCTTCGAACTCAGAGATGAGACCGGGATCGTCGACTGTGCGGCGTTCGTCGAGGCCGGCGTCCGGGCGTACCCGGAGGTCGAGGCCGACGACGTCGTCCGACTGGACGGCGAGGTCCGCGTCCGGCGCGAAGAGATACAGATCGAGACCGGATCGCTCGTGACGCTCGAGGGCGAGGCGCTCGCGGCCGTCGAGTCCCGCATGGACGCCGCCCTCGACGACCGGGCCGGCCCCGAGCGCGTCGAGGCCCTCGCCGACGACCCGGCCATCGAGGACGCCCTCGAGGGGATCGGCGCCGTCGCGACCCGGATCAGGCGTGCGGTCATCGAGTCCCGCCCGATCGTCGTTCGGCACGACGCGACCGCCGACGGGTACGTCGCCGGCGCGGCGATCGAACGGGCCGTCCTCCCGCTCGTGGAGGCCGAGCACAACTCGGCCGACGCGGTGTACCACTACTTCGATCGCCGGCCGCTCGAGGAGGGTGTCTACGACATGAACGACGCGACGAAAGACGTCACGCGGATGCTCGGCGACCGCGAGCGCCACGACGAGAAGCTCCCGCTTTTCGTCTTCGCCGCCGCCGGATCGACCGCGGCGTCGATGGACGGCCTCGAGTTGCTCGAGATCTACGACGCGCCGCGGGTGGTCCTCGACGGACGGCCCGCCGACGACGCGGTCGTCGCGGAGATCGACTCCCTCCTTGCCGTGGCCGACCGGACGGCGGCGACGGTCGCGGCGACGGTCGCGGCCGCGGTCAACGACGACGTCCGCGGCGATCTGGCTCACCTCCCGGCGATCAGCTACTGGGCGGACGTTCCGGACGCCTACGCGGCGCTCGCCTCGGAGGCCGGCGTCGACGCCGCCGCGGCGAAGCGACTCCGCGAGGCGATCGCCCTCGAGGCGTTCTACCAGTCCTACGAGGACAAACGACAGCTCGTCATCGACCTGCTGTTCGAAAAGCGGACCGGGCTCGCCGAGCAGGTCTCCGAGCAGTTCGTCACGAAACTCGAGGCCGAACTCGACACCGCCGAGCCGAACGCGGAGGAGCGGACGATCGACGGCACGACGGTCACCGTCCTGGACACCGAGGCGTACACCCACACGTACGACTTCCCGCCGACCCGACTGCTGCTCGACGAGCTGTCCCGGCGGCTCGACTCGGCGGCGGTCGTCGGCCTCGGGACGGACGAGGTGCACATCCGCTCGGACGTCGCCTTCGATCTCGACGCCGTCGGCGCGTCCGTCTCGGCGGCGGTGCCGGCCGCGAGCGTCTCGAACCCCGGGAGTCGGGAACCGAAACTGGAGTTCCTCGCCGGCGAGCGCGAGGCGGTCACCGACGCGGTCGTCGAGGCGGTCGCCGAAGTGGTCGCCGCGCCCTCGGCGTGAGGCCCCGTCCTCGATTACCTTCGCCCCCGACCGCTATCCATTTCCCGCCGCGTCACGTTACACCGGTAGCGAATGAGCACCGACGCCGATCCGACCGAGTCAGAAGCGTTCGAACGCGTCTGTGAGTCGCTCGTGTCTGCGATCCTCGCCGGCGACGTCGACCGCGACGACCTCGAACGCGCCAAGATGGACGCCTGCCGGGAGCACTCGGCGCCGAAGGTCCCGAAGAACACCGAGTTGCTCGATTACGCTCCGGCCGATCGACGCGAGGAACTGGAGTCGGTGCTCCGACGGAAGCCGGTCCGGACGGCGTCTGGCGTCTCGCCCGTTGCGATCATGACGTCGCCGCACATGTGCCCGCACGGCAAGTGCCTGTACTGTCCCGGCGGCCCCGCCTCCGAGTTCTCCTCCTCGCAGAGCTACACCGGCCACGAACCGGCGGCCGCCCGGGGCGTCCAAAACGAGTACGACCCCTACGGGCAGGTGACGCTGCGGTTGCACCAACTGCGGGAGATCGGCCACCCGGTCGACAAGGTCGAACTCATCGTCATGGGCGGGACGATGACCGCCCGGAGCCACGACTACCAGGAGTGGTTCGTCAAGCGCGCCTTGCAGGCGCTGAACGACTACGATCTTGAGGCGCCGCCGGCACCGAGCGAATCGGAGTCGTTCAAACCGGCCCCCGAGGAGACGGAGTTTCGGTACCTCGAGGACGTCATCGCCGAACACGAGACCGCGGCGATCCGCAACATCGGGACGACCTTCGAGACGAAACCCGACTGGTGTGACCCCGAGCAGATCGACCGGATGTTGGCCCTCGGCGGGACGAAAGTCGAGGTCGGCGTCCAGACGACCTACGAGCGGATCAACCGCGAGATGCACCGGGGTCACGGCGTCGAGGCGTCGATCGACGCGAACCGGCGGCTCCGTGATGCGGCGTTCAAAGTCGGGTTCCACATGATGCCCGGTCAGCCGGGGATGTCCGAGGAGATGTGTCTTCAGGACTTCCGGGAGCTCTTCGAGTCCCCGACGTGGCGGCCGGACTACCTCAAGATCTACCCGACGCTCGTCGTCCGCGACACGATCACCTACGACATGTGGCGCCGCGGCGAGTACGAGCCGCTGACAAACGAGGAGGCGGCCGAACTCGTCGCCGAGATCAAATCGATGATCCCCCGCTACACGCGGCTTCAGCGGGTCCAACGCGACATCCCCGCCGACTTCATCGACGCCGGCGTCTGGAAGTCGAACCTCAGGCAGCTCGCCCGCAAGCGCATGGACGAACACGGCTGGTCGTGCGAGTGCATCCGCTGTCGGGAGGTCGGCATGAACGACGCCGAGCCCGGGACCGTCGAGTTGGATACGATGCGCTACGAGGCGGCCAACGGCACGGAGCACTTCATCTCCTTCGAGGACTTCGAGAAGGACCTGCTCGTCGGGTTCTGTCGGCTCCGGTTTCCAGACGACCCGGTCCGGGCCGAACTTGAGGACGCGGCGCTGGTCCGGGAACTGCACGTGTACGGAAGCGAGGTCGGCGTCGGCGAGGACGGATCGGGGGACGGCGACCACCAGCACCGCGGGTACGGCCGGCGGCTCCTCGCGGAGGCGGAGCGGCTGGCCCGCGAGGCCGGCTACCGGAAGCTCTCCGTTATCTCCGGGATCGGCGTCCGCCAGTACTACCGCGAGAAGCTCGGGTACCACCAGGACGGCCCGTACGTCTCGAAACGGCTGGTCTGACCCGACCGCGGCCCCGCCGACCCGACGCGGTACGGTCAAGAGGGTCGCGGCGAAAACGGGCGTATGGCGCGCGAGATCGCCGACGGCGTCTGGCTTCTCGACGTCGCGTGGCCGGAGCCGATCGGCGCGAACGCGTACCTCGTCGACGACGGCGAGGTGACACTCGTCGACGCGGGCGTCCCGGTTCCCCGCCGGCCGTTGGCCGGGGAGATCCGCGCGACGGGCCACTCGGTGTCGGCGCTCGATCGCGTGCTGTTGACGCACTACGACATCGATCACGTCGGGGGGTTGGCGCGGATCGACGCGGACGTTCCGACGCACCTCGGCCGGGCCGATCTCCGTCTCGTCAGGCGGTCGTGGTCGCCGCCGTGGCGGCATCACAAGGGCGCGTTCCACCGGATCGTCCGCCGGGTGTACTCCCTTTCGGATACGGACCTCCGGGGCGTCGACGACGGCGACCGGATCGGCGGGTTCGAGGCGTTTCACACCCCCGGGCACAACCCCGGCCACACCGTCTTTTTGCACCCGGCCTCCGGGACCGCGCTGCTCGGTGACCTCGTCTGGAGCACCGACGAGGGGCTCCTCGCGCCGCCGTGGTTCGACTCCTACGACACCGCCCGGATCACCCGCAGCATCGCCCGGATCGCGGGCGAGTCCTTCGAGATCGCCTGCCCGGGGCACGGTCCGCCGCTCGCGGGCGGGGCAGCGGCGGCGCTCGCGGAGTTTGCCGCCGTCCCCGGGGACGGCCCCCGGCCGTGACCGTGGGGTTCAAGCGTTCGACCGACCTCACGGCGTTTATGCACCCGCGGGCAGCGGAGTTCGCACGGCGCGTCAGCGAGGAGCACGGGACCGAGATCGACGTCCACGAGTTCCCCGAGGGGACCAAAACCGCGGCCGACGCGGCCGAGGCGGTCGGGTGCTCGGTCGCACAGATCGCGAGCGGGATCGTCCTCTCGGCCGACGGCGACCTCGTCGTCTCGGTGACGAGCGGCGCGAACCGGGCCGACGAGGCGAAGATCGCCGAGTTGGTCGGCGTCGATCCGGCGGCGGTGTCGATGGCCGGCGCCGACGAGATCAAGCGAACGCTCGGGTGGTCGATCGGCGGTGTGCCGCCGTTCTGCTACGACGCGCCGGTGCCGGTGTTTCTCGACGAGACGCTCACCGACTTCGAGGAGGTGTGGGCCGCCGCCGGAACGCCCGAGGCCGTCTTCCCGATCGATCCGGACACCCTCGCGGCCCTCGCCGACGCGATCGTCGCGGACGTCCGCCAGTAGTCCGGCGATCGGAACGGGCCAGACGCCCCGGGGCGTCGCACCCGCGACGCGTTATTATCTTCTCCCGCGTTCGATGGGAAAGTTATTATATCGTAGGCACATATTGTGAAACAGATGGGACTCACCAGACGTCAGGCGCTTTCGGCGGCCGCGGCGGCAGGCGCTGCCGGAGCGACGGCCGGCTGTCTCGGCGGATCGGCCAGCGAAGCCGACCCCGCCCCGGGCGATACGACCGCCCGCTCCTCGTTTTTCGTCTTCGGCGACGTCACGGACCGCGTCGCCGGCGACGCCGCGACGAGCGACCTCCTCGTGCCGATCGGACAGCACGGCCACGGGTGGGAACCGGGGCCGCGGGTCCGCGAGGACGTCCGCCGCTCGGAGCTGTTCGTCCACGGGATGGAGGGGTTCCAGCCGTGGACGGACGCCATCCGCCGGGACCTCCGGGCCGACGGGACGGACGTGACCACCGTCGACATCAGCGCCGACGTCTCGCTGATCGGGACCGGCGAGCACGCGAGCGACGGCCACGATCACGACCACGAGCATAGCCACGACGGCGAGGGCGGCGACAGCGACGGCGGGACGCCCGACCCGCACTTCTGGATGGACCCACTCCGGACGCGGGACGCGGCCGAAACCGTTCGCGCCGCGCTCGCCGATGTCGACCCGGACAACGCCGAGGCCTACGCCGAGAACGCCGCGGCCTTCGGCGCCGACCTCGAGGCGCTCCACGAGCGGATCGAGTCCGTCGTGGCGGCCGCGTCGAACGACGTCATCCTGGTCGCCGGACACGACTCCTTCGGGTACTTCGCCGACCGCTACGGCGTCACCGTCGAGTCGCTCACCGACGTCTCCCCCGACGACCGCCCGACGACGCGCGACATCGAGCGCGCACAACAGCTCATCGACACCCACGACCTCCGGTACATCTGCGCCGATCCGCTCGAACCCCAGGAGGCGGCCGAGCAGTTGGCAAGCGAGACCGGCGTCGAGGGGGTGTTGCCGCTCACGGCGATGCCCGGCCTGACGGAGGCCTGGAGCGACGACGGGTGGGGCTACGTCTCGATCATGGAAACCGTCAATCTCCCCTCGGTAGAACGCACACTGAACGCATAATGGCCGCGATCGAACTCGAGGACGTCACGTTCGGGTACGGCGAACAGCCCGTCGTCGAGTCGGTCTCGCTCGACGTCGCCGCGGGGGAGTTCCTCGGCCTCGTCGGCCCGAACGGGTCGGGGAAGACGACGCTTCTGCGGCTGGTAATCGGCCTCGAAACGCCCGACAGCGGGGCGGTTCGGCTGTTCGGCGATCCGGCCCACGAGTTCGCGGACGGCGAGCGGATCGGATACGTCCCACAGGACGTGACGAGCGCGAAAAACCAGATGCCCGTCACCGTCGAGGAGGTCGTCCGGATGGGCCGCTACCCCCACCGATGGATCGGCGGGTTCAGCGACGAGGACCGCCGCTCGGTCCGGGCGGCGATCGAACGCGTCGGGATCGGCGATCTCGCGGACAGACGCGTCGGCCGCCTCTCTGGCGGACAGCGACAGCGCGTGTTCATCGCGCGCGCGCTCGCCGGCGAGGCGGACCTGCTCGCGCTCGACGAACCGACCGTCGGCGTCGACGCCGAGTCGCGGGAGGCGTTCTACCGGCTGTTGCACGAACTGAACGACGAGGGGCTCACGATCGTCCTCATCGAACACGACATCGGCGTCGTAACGACCCATGCCTCCGAGATCGCCTGTCTCAACCGGACGCTGTTTTTCCACGGCGACCCGGACGCCTTCGTCGAGACGGACGCGCTCGCAAACGCCTACGGGGGCGGCCAGCGCGTCGTCCACCACGACCACTGACACAGGGAACACGGATGCACTCACCCACACACGCGGCGGCTCCACCGCACGCGCTCGCCGGCGTCCCGAGTCGGCTCTCCGAGGCGGTCCTCGAGGGGCTCTGGGGGACCGCGATGGACGCCCTCGCCCGGGCGAGCGGCGTCGAGATGCTCGGGTTCCCGTTCATGCAGCGGGCCTACCTCGCGGCCGTCTGCGTCGCGCTCATCGGCCCGCTCGTCGGGGTGTTTCTCGTCCACCGCGAGATGTCGATGATCGGCGACACGCTCGCGCACTCGGCGTTCGCCGGCGTCGCGGCGGGGCTGTTCGTGAACTCGCTTTTCGCGGTGACGGTCCCGCCGCTGCTGGCGGCGCTTGTCGTCGCGGCCGTCGCCGCGCTGCTCGTCCAGACGCTCGTCGATTACGCCGGCGCGTACCGCGACACGTCGCTCGCGATCGTGCTGACCGGCTCCTTCGCCGTCGGAAGCGTCCTGATCACGGCGACGGACGGCGGGATCGCCGTCGGGATCAACGCCTACCTCTTCGGCTCGCTCGCGACGGTCTCGGAGACGAACGCCGCGCTTCTCGTTGCGATGACCGCCGTCGTCGCCGCCGTCGTCGCGGCGGCCTACCGGCCGCTTTTGTACGTGACCTTCGACGAGGTCGGCGCCCGCGCCGCGGGGCTTGACGTCGCCCGCTACAACCGGCTGCTCGCGGTGTTGACCGCGGTCGTGGTCGTCGGCGCGATGCAGATCATGGGCGTGATCCTCGTCGCCGCCATGCTCGTCGTCCCGGTCGCCGCATCAACGTCGGTGACCGGATTCAAGCGGTCGGTCGCGGCTGCAATCGCCGCCGGCCAGTTCGCCACCATCGCCGGCGTAACGGCGTCGTACTGGTACGACGTCGCCGCGGGCGGGACGATTGTCCTCGTCGCGATCGGGGTGTACCTCGCCGCCGAAACGCGGGACCGACTCCGGTCTCGGTCGAGCGGATCGGGGAGAAAAACGGACGACAGTCCGACGCCTCGAACGGCCGTTTCGGCTGACGGCGGCGACGAGGCGGACCCGGAGTGACGTCGCCGAACCGTAACCGACCGCTGAGCCGGGGCGGATGTGTCGCGGGTCGCGGATCGTCCCGGGCCGATCACCGGACGGCTTGGACCTTCTCCAACAGCGTCGGCTTGTCCTGTACGCCGACCATCCGATCGCTGATTTCCCCGTCGTCGAAGAGGTACACCGTCGGCACGCCCTGCACCTGGTACTCGGCGGCGAGGTCCTGGTGGGCGTCGATGTCGACTTTCAGCACGGCCGCGTCGGTCTCGGCCGCGATCTCCGCGACGGTCGGAGCGAGCATCTTACAGGGACCGCACCAGTCGGCGTAGAAATCGACGAGCGCGACGCCGTGTTTCCCGAGGAGCTCCGCCAGGTGATCGGCCCCCTCGACGTGGATCGGCTCGTCCGGGGCGCCCGTCCGTTCGGCCAGTTTCTCCCGTTTTCGCTCGCGGATGCGCTCGATGTCCTCAGAGTCGCTCATACGCACGTGTAGGTCGGATGTCGGATTAACTCCTTCGGGGCTGTGCGATCCCTGCGTCACCCGCGCTCCGAACCCCGCAGAGAGCCACCGACAACAGTTAAGGGGAGCCGATACGACCGCCCGCCATGGAGACGGAGCCCACACCCCAGGAGATCACCTCCCTCGTCGGCCGCGAAGTGTACTCGAACAGCGGCGTCTTCGTCGGCGAGATCGAGGACATCCGCCTCGACCTACAGGAGGAGGCGGTCACCGGCCTCGCGCTCGGAAAAATAAACCGCGAACTCTTCGGCGCCCGCGTCCCGGCATCCGAGGGCGTCATCGTCCCGTACCGCTGGGTCAGAGCGGTCGGGGACGTCGTCCTCATCAACGACATCGTCGAACGGCTCCGCGACGCCGAGGGCGACGAGGACTAGCTCCCGTTGGATCCGTCCCCGCTCCCGCCCTCGACGCCCAGCGCCTCGAAGAGCTTCGATCGGACCGCCTGCTCGGTCAACTCCAGCAGCGTCTCTCTGTTGTCGCCGGTCGTTTCGAGCCCGGTGAATATCCCCAGCGGGATCTCCGCCGAGGCGTCCGTCGAGTGCCCCAGGACCTCGCCGATCTCCTCGAAGGCGTCCTGAAGCACGTTGCCGATGTCGATCCGGATGTCCTTCGAGCGCGCGGCGAGATAGATCGTGTTGTCGGCGATGGCGAACACCGCCGACGTCGTGATGCCCTCGAGGTTCAGGAGGTGTTGGGCGGCCTGCGAGAGGGCGTCCCGATCGCGGATGAACCCCGCGTTCGACACCAGATGCGACCCCTTCACCTCGCGGTTCCGGATCGCCTCGGCGAGCACGTCGAGCGTCTCGGGGCTCATCGAGGGCGACTCGACCTGCTCGAGCGTGTCGTGGTTCGCAAAGGGGTACAGATACGCCGCCGCCGTCAGGTCCGCCGGCGTCGTGTCCCGCTTGAAATCGAGCGTCTCCACGCGGATGCCGTACAGAAGCGCCGTCGCAACCTCCTCGGTGAGGCTGAGATCGAGCTCCTGGATGTACTTCGTGAGTATCGTCGACGTCGAGGAGACGTTCGACCGGACGTCGCTGAACTCGGCCCCGTACTCGACCTCGGGCTCGAAGTGGTCGATGAGGATGTCGACGGTGGCGTCGGTCACCGGATCGGTCGCCTTCGCGCAGTCGACGAGCGCGAGCGTGTCGTACCCGTCGATGTCGACATCGCCGAAGGGGACCAGATCGATGCCGAGGAGGTTCACGAACGCGCGGTCCTCCTGGTGGCCGATCTCGCCCTCATAAAGGATGTCCGCCTCGACGTCTCTGGACTCGGCGATCGCCTGCAGCGCGACCGCCGACGCGATGGAGTCCGGCCCCGGCGAGCGGTGTGCGAGGACCGCAAGCGACTCGCCGCGGTCGATGATCTCGGCCAATTGCGTGGTCTTGTACTCGAGTTCGCCCTGTTCGAGGGCCCTGAGCGCCGAATCCGCGATCACCGCCGAGGGGTTTATGACGACGTCCGCCCCGGCCTGTTTGAGCTCGTCCGCCGTGACGGGATCGGAGGCGCGGACGACGAGAAACCGCTTTCCCTCGCGCCCCCTGAGGTGCTCGACGGCGGCTTTGTTCGCGTCGATGTCCGACGAGAGGACGAGAACGACGTCCCGGTCGGCGATCGCCTCCGCCGCGGCGGGCTCTCTGATATCGGCCGTTCGGGCGTCGAGGTCCTGGTCCCTGAGCGCCTCGACGCGGCTCTCGTCGCGGTCGAGGATGAGAACGTCCCGTCCCTCATCGACGAGCTCTTCCGCGACGGCGTGGCCGACGCTCCCACAGCCGAGGATCGCGTACGTCGACATCGAGGCCATCGAGATGGCGGTGCTCATGCTGTCCGCGACGACGGACGGCGGACACTTAATACGCCCGTACCGTTCTGCGCCGTCGCCGTCCCCCGATCCCGGCGGGGAACGCAACCTATTTCAGTCGACCGACGGTACGGTTGTTTGTGGGCCGATAGCTCAGTCAGGGAGAGCATCTGGCTCTTAACCAGACGGTCGGGGGTTCAAATCCCCCTCGGCCCGTTTTTTGCGGGAAACCCGTATCATAAAAAGAAGCGTCGCTTTCCGCCCGGAGCCCTGCGCCCGCTCCGACCCGAGGCCGTCGGTCGCGCACGTCGCGACGTCGAGCCACTCGTCGGCTCCCGCGATCAGGTGCATCCGGTTCTCGGGTCTCGATCGACGCCGCTCGAGGCTATCGCGTGCTCGCGGGACGAACCGCCCTAAAACAGAGTCGATCCGCTATAGCTTGCCGGCCTTCTGCAGCTTCATCAGGTCCTCGGTGTCGAGGGTCTCGCCGTCCTTGAACTGCTGGTAGATCTCCTCGGCCTCCTCCTTTGCGGCCTCGCGCTCCTCGGCGCGGCCCTCCTCGCGCTGCTCTTCTTCCTCCTTGTCGAGTTCGCGGAGCCGCTTTTGGACGCGGACGAAGTCCTCGTGGTGGCGGTCGGCGGCCTCCTGGGCCTCGACGAACTTGTCGTGCCACTCGTCGGCCTCGTCGCGGATGTCGTCGGCCTCCCGGTAGGCCTCGATCATCTGGTTGTGGTGCTCTTGGGCCTGATCGGCCAGTTCGGTCACCTTCTGGTGGTGTTTCGACGCCTCCGCACGGACCTCCTGGGCCTCGGCTTTGATCTCCTCGAGGTCGCCGCCCTGATCGAGCTTCTCCTTGCGCTCGGAGAGCTTCTCGCGTTTGTTCTCGATCTTCTCGATGAGTTCGCGCTCGTCGTCGCTCGAGAGAACCTCCGTCTGCTGTTTGAACTCGAGTTCCTCGATCTCCTCTTTGAGTTTGTCGACGCTTTTGCCCTCGTTCAGCTCGAGGTCGTCCTTGAGTTCGTCGACCTCATCGAAGAGCTCGTTGGCCTTCGCGTTGAGTTCGTTCCGGCTCTCTTTGTGCTCTTGGACCTTCTCGTTGAGCTCGTCGCGCTTCTCGCGGTGTTCCTGGGCCTCGTCGACCTTCTCTCGCGTCTTCGCGTTGAACTCATCGCGCTTGGAGGCGCGCTCGGAGGCCATCTGGTTCAGCTCGTTGCGCCGGTCGCGGAGCTGCCCGGCCTTCTTTATGAGCTGGCCCTTCGATTTGTTCTCGAGATCGTCTTCTGTCAGTTCTACGTTGTCGGATTCGTCGATTGACTCTGCCATGGTTGTTCACGTTACTCCATTACCGCTCCGGCCGCGGACAGCAACCGCTGCTGAAACGTCGGTCGCCGTATAAGCAAGGTTCCCTGTCATTCTGGTCCGCTGACGATGCTGCCGAACGCCGGACGCGTTCTGGTACGTGGTGATACATCGTTTCCATATTTAAATCCTTTGGAGCCCGGGACCCGTGGAAACGCCTGCCATACCCGGATACGCCCGCCGGAGCGCCCGTTCGGAGTCCGCTCTGTTTAAGCCGACGAGCGACGGTGAACACGGTATATGCGACAACGCGTGCGGGCGAGCGGCCACGAGAACGTCACCGCCGAACACGCGAGCACGTTCGAGTTCACGAGCGACGACTGGCTGACGCCGGCCGGCGACTGCATCCTCGGCGTCGAGGCGGAGCCGGTCCCGGCCGGCTTCGACGACGCCTTCGTGAGCGCCTGTCGGTCCGCCGACGCCGCGATCACCGCGACGGTCCGCGTCGGCGGCGCCGAACAGACGATCCGGGGGCGCGGCCACCCGGAGTTGCGCTTCGAGAGCGACCGCAGCATGGTGTGTCGGACGAGCGAGTACGTCGACGACCGGACGGTCATGATCGACGCCGAGGCCGCTGCGGCAGACGTCGACCGCGGGATCGTCGCCGAACTGGCCGCGGGCGCGACCGTCGAGTGCGTGCTCGAGGTCGATCGCTGAGCGTCCGGTTCGTCGGTGGACAGCGTTTTGCCACGATCGCCCGTAGGGTCGGCATGGACGAAGAGCCGACGGAGAACATCTCTGGAGGCGTCTCCGGCGGCGGAACGGCCGCCGCGTTCGACCCCGCCACCGCCGGGACGCGCGCCGAGGCGGTCGTCGACCGCCTGGGCGAACGCTACTGGCGAAAGCGCTACGGCGGCCGCGACGGCTTCGAGTGTCTCGTTCGGACGATCCTCAGCCAGAACACCTCGGACAAGGCGAGCCAGCCGGCCCACGACGCGTTGATCGACCGGTACGGGTCCGACGAGGCCGACGGCAACGGCGACCTCGCGGCGGCGCTCGCCGACGCCGCACGGCCCGAACTCGCGGAGACCATCTCGACGGCAGGGCTGTACAACCGGAAATCGGAGCGGATCATCGCCATCGCTGAGGACGTCCTCGCGGAGTACGGCGGGGCCGAGGGGTTCGACCGGTTCGTCCGCGAGGGCGACCCCGAGACCGTCCGCGACACGCTGCTCGAGATGGACGGCGTGGGGCCGAAGACAGCCGACTGCGTGTTGCTCTTCGCGGGCGGCCGCGGCGGCGTCTTCCCCGTCGACACTCACGTCCACCGCATCGCCCGCCGGATGGGGCTGGCCGACGCCGATGCCGACCACGAGGCCGTCCGCGCGGCGCTCGAAGCCGCCGTCCCGGCCGAAAAATGCGGCTTCGGCAATGATAAGCTACGATTATGCTATACAAAGGGCGAGAAAGACGGCTTCAATAATGGTGGGGAATACGTCGTTGACGGTGAGAAAACTTGGTTCACTCACGGTGGTGTGCCTGCCGAGAAATGTGGTTTCGGCCATACCGCTATGATTCAATTCGGGCGCGAATATTGTACGGCACGGAACCCCGCCTGCCTCGACGGGCCTGAAGCCTGTCCCCTATCCGATTTATGCGACAGGGTAGGGGTAGATATAGAATCAGGTGAAGCTGTTGACCCTGCTGAAACGGTGGGATAAATCAACAATAATTGCTGATACTTTCACAGTACTCAGAGTATCACTTCCAGCTAATTCCCAGAGGACCGGCCATTTGCTCGATTATCGAGACTCCCCACGGACGCTCTGAGACTGCTAACATCGTGCGTTTCAAGCCTCTTATCAGGCCTCGGGATTTGGGCCAATTAACTAACCGAGCGAATCAAACTTTCTCTGGCGGGTTGCGTAGTCGCTGGCCTGAACCTCACTCTGAGAATACTGAGGAGCTATCCGGTGAAGCTCTGGAAACGGAGATGAGCAAGTGGCTTTGGGGTAAACGAGATACTGACCCATGGCTTGACCGAAGGCTCAGATACTTTCACTAATCTGCGCTACACCATATTCCGCAGAGGTTGACTGTTCACTAATTACCTCTCCGTCTACAAGAATTTGCACTGTGAGGGTTCCAGACCCATCGTCTTGTTTTTGGGCATTGCCTGAGACAATACTCGCACCGTTGTCTACTGGTAGGTGACTATCACCTTGGCCCGAGATACTACGTTGTCCGCTCTCAGTACCTAATGCACCCTGCCAGCTTCCACTGTAGAGTATATTGAAGCTTACGTATTGAGAAGATTCCTCCCCGAGTTCCTGATGCGATTTCTCTACACCATCTATAAAATAGGTTAATGTAAGGAAGCCATTTTGTACTTCGTCAAATGCCACTTCCGATAATTCATTCCCGTCAAACAGGTCTAACGTTACTTCAGCAGTCTCACCGCCTGCTATTGAGACACTCCGTTCGTCAGAATATTCCCCGTACAGTCCATCGGGGCCAATTCCAACATTTACCGACACAGTAGGATTTGATTCTTCTTCCCCTGTATTTTCGACAGTGAGGGTAGAAGTTGTGACGCTACCACTGTTGCCGATCTCGTTGTCCGTAATCGTCAGACTGTCTGCTTCGGAGTTACCACCGTCGCCACCCCCATCACTGCTACCGCTATCACTCGAACAACCTGCCAGTGCAGTCACCCCGAGTGACGAGACACAGGCGAGAAACGTTCGTCTATCATATTCTACCACCTCAGGCATCGCCCATACCCGAGGGTGATTCCTCACCACGGAAGCCAGCCATCAATTCCTTCAGAATCTCTTGGTTGTCTGCCGCCATCCGTTCTCCGAGACTGCGTTTTCGGACTAATGAGAAGATGACCGGAACAAGCTTGAGCATGATGTTTGAGTACATCCAGACCATAGGTCGAACGAAAAAGCCAGACAGCGGTATCCTTCCAGCCCCTTCACCCATAGAATAAGCCAACTCCCGGCGTTCATCACCTGCGAAAACCATGTCCGAGTCTTCACTCATACCTGATGGTTGAGTACGTGGTATATAAATGGGCGGGTAAAATACAACCAGTTTAATCCAGAAATGGGTTAATCTATCTGTCAGTGAATCATGGGAATCGAAGTATAACAGCATACTGCAGACACGATTAGCGGTCCTTCGTCCCTATAGCGTCTCCCTCAGGGCATAGGCACCCAACGGTCGCCGTCGCCTTACGGTGGTTGGCGGAACGAGTGTATCGGGGCGTGAGGGGCGACGTGAGGCGCGTCACAGGCTCCCGAAACCTATGCCTCTTGCGGGCCACGTCGTCCACCATGTCGCTTGAGGCGCTTGCCTCTGCCCCACCCGTGCGACTTGAGTCATCGGATAGCTCATTCCCGACGGCGGCCTCAATGAGTCATGTCATTGAGCCATGTTCTTCGGCGGCGGCGTCCCATCTCTCCTTGCGCTCCTTTGGTACTCTGACGTTCACCTGCTTCATGTCGCCCATTGTAGATTGAGCTACCCAGGCCACCTACTCCGGTGCTATCATTAATATAGCGTACGAAGCCCCAAGTCCAACTTCGGGCACACGGCGATGATACAGTTCGGCCGCGAGTACTGTTCGGCCCGCAGGCCGGCCTGTCTCGAGGACCCCGACGCCTGCCCGATGGCCGACGTCTGCGATCAACTCGGCGTGTACCCGGAGACGGGCGAGGTCCTCGACCCCGCCGAAGCGCCCGCCGACGGGGGGTGACGCCCGCGGACGCCTCAGGGCCGCGGCGACGCGGAATACTGTTGATCGTGCGCTCACAAGACCGCGCATGCTCACGAAGGACCTCCTCCGGGTCTCGCGGGCCGGCGGCGGGTACCGCCCTCGGTTCAGCGACCCGGCCGACGAGCGGGTCGCCGCCCGCGTTATCGGCGCCTACCAGGGCCACGTCGGCCGGTCGCGTGCCGAACTCGACGCCGCGCTCACCGGGATCGAACGCGAGGCCGACGACTTCAAACTCGTCCGTGGGTTCGCGAAACTGCTCGAACGCGAGGCGACCTTCGAGACCCGCTCGCCGCTCGACCCGCGGCGGGCCAGGCGAGCCGCCTTCGAGGCGGCCGAACGCGTCGGGGTCGTCACCGCGGCCGAACGCGAGACCGCCCTCGAGTCGGCCGCCGAACGGCTCGAGGCCTCTGTCCGGGACGTCGAGTCGTCGCTCCTGGCCGACCTCGATCGAGCCGCCGTCCTCGCCGCCTTCGACACGGCCCACGACCCCGAGTCGCTCCGGCGGCAGTACGACCTCTCGCTCGCACAGACCGCACTGTTCGACGCGACCGAGGTCCGGATCAGGTCCTCGGACCCGAAGGCCCTGATCTCGGCGCTCAAGCGGCTCCGGCTCCTCTATGAGATCCGACGGGACGGGACCGAACGGACGGTTGTCGTCACCGGGCCGGACGCGCTGTTCCGGCGGACGCGGCGGTACGGAACGCGGTTCGGACGGCTCCTGCGGACGATCGCCGCCGCCGCGGAGTGGCGTTTGGAGGCGACGATCGACGACCGCGGGACCGAACGCACCCTGACGCTCGACAAGGGGGACGTCTCCGTCCCGGGGACGGATCCGGTCGAGGAGCTGTCCTTCGACAGCGGCGTCGAGTCCGATTTTTACGCCCGGTTTTCGGCGCTCGATCTCGACTGGACGCTCCGTAGGGAACCCGAGCCGCTGGCCGCCGGCGAGTACGCCGTCATCCCGGATTTCGCGCTCGAGTGGGACCACGGCGAGTTCCGGGTCTTCTTCGAGATCATGGGCTTTTGGACGCCCGAGTACGTCGAGACGAAGCTCTCGCGGTTCGCGGACCTCGAGGACGTCGCGCTGTTGGTCGCCTACGACGAGAGCCTCGGCGTCGGCGAGGCGATCGAGGACCTCGGGCACCGGGCGATCCCCTACAGCGGGACGGTCGGGCTGAAGGCCGTCCGGAACGCGCTCCGGCCCTACGAGGACGAACTCCGCGCGGCGAGTTCCGAGGCGCTCCCCGAGCGGCTCGCGCCGGCGGCGGACGTCATCAAAATTGAGGCGCTCGCCGAGCGCCACGGCGTTCCCGAGGAGGCCCTCGAGGCGGTCGCGTTCCCGGAGCACGAGCGGATCGGCCGAACCCTCGTCCGCCCGGGCGTGCTCTCGGCGGTCGATGCCGCCGTCGATCCCGGCCTGTCGCTGTCGGCACTCGAGGACGTACTCGACGAACACGGCCTCGAGGAGACGAGCGCCGTCGTCTCCGCGCTCGGCTACCGGATCGAGTGGGACGGGCTCAGCGGCGGCACGGTGCGCGAGAGGTGACGGCTCGGCCGGGCGCTCTCGGCGCGACGAGCGCCGAGGTCCCCGGACGCGCCGGCGTTAGGGGTTCGGCCGCGACAGGAACTCGGCGCGACCCTCCTCGCCGAGGACCTCGCCGTTGGCGTACACGACATCGCCGCGCGACATCGTCACCTCGGGGAAGACGAACTCCCGGCCCTCGAAGGGCGTGAAATCCGACTGATCGAGCGTCTCGGTCGCCCGGACCTCGGTCCGCTCCTCCGGGTCGACGACGATGACGTCGGCGTCGGCGCCGGGCCACAGGCCGCCCTTCCGCGGCGTCAACCCGTAGTGCTCGGCCGGGGCGTACGACGTCTTCTCGACGACCCGCGGCAGCGACATCGCGCCGTCGTCGAGCGCCGTCGTCACGAACAGCGGGAACCACGTCTGGAGGTTCGGAATGCCGACGGTCGCGTCCCAGATGTTGTCCTTGTGCTCCGTCGTGCAGGGGGCGTGATCGGAGCTGACGAACGCGAGGTCGTCGCGCCGGAGCCCCTCCCAGAGGGCGTCGTGTTCCGCGCTCGTCCGGAACGGCGGGTTCATCTTCGCGAGCATCCCGTGCTCGCGGGCGTCCTCCGTGAGGTGTTGGACCTGGATCTCGGCCGTGACCTCCGCGCGGGTCCGCGATTGGTTCCGCTGGAACGCGCGCATGCCTTTCTCGGAGCTCATGTGCACGAAGTGCACCGGCGCGCCGGTCTCGTCGGCGAAAAGCATCAGCCGGTTGATCGCGTCCGCCTCGAGGAAGTCCGGGCGGACCTCGTTCCACGTGTTGACGCTGTCGCCCTCGGCGCCCGCGTTGCGCATCTCGTCTTTGATCTCGAAGGAGGGCTCGACGTTCTCGGGGTGTACCAGCGCCTTCGCGCCGTACTCGTCGTCGATCGCCGCGACCTCCTCGAGCAGTTCGTACACGATCCCGTCGTCGATGCCGACGAGCGGTTCGACGACCTCCTCGCCGCGGTACGGCAAAAAGAGCTTGAACGACGTGATGCCCTCCTCCTCGACGAACGCCGGGACCTGCCGGACCTGCTCCATCGTGAACACCGCGGCGTGAAACGAGAAGTCCCCCAGAAAGTGCTCCTCCATCGCCGCGCGGAACGCCTCGTAGTTGCTCCGGAGTTCGCCGGGCGGACCGATCAGGAAGTTGATCACGCTCGTCACGCCGCCGGCGACGGCCGCCCGCCCGCCGTGTCGGGCCCCCACGTCGTAGTCCCAGTCGGGCCACTCGACGTGGACGTGCGGGTCGATCGCCCCGGGCATCACGAGCCGCCCCGTCGCGTCGATTCGCTCCTCGGCCGCGATATCGCCAAGTTCCGAGCCGACGCGATCGATCACGCCGTCGGTGACCGCCACGTCGGCGTCACTCCGGCCCTGTGCGGTGACGACCTCGCCGCCCTCGATAAGGGTGTCAACCATGCACCTCACGCGAAGGCGGCGAGAATAAACGTTGGGTCCCGTCCCGGCGGGCGCGTCCGCCGGGGTCGAGGGTCGGCGGCGTCCACGACCGGCCTCCGGGGCGTCTCAGAGCTCCCGTCGTCTCCCCTTCGGCATCTGCGATCGGAGTTCGCCGTGGACGTACAGCCCGACGCCGATCGGCTCGACCGCGCCGGCGATGTCGTGGGCGGCGATGAGATAGCCCCAGTCGCCGTCCCACCCGGGGTCCGTGTCCTCGCCGCGGAGGAAGGCCCTCGCGTCCGCGTCGTCCAGCCGGACGACGTTCCGCTCGGCGTCGGCGGCGAACCGCTGGACGGCGTCGGTCGTCGGCTTCCAGTGCTCCTGTCTGGTGCGCAGGAACGTCATCCCGAGCCCCTCGACGTCGGCAGGCGACTCGACCGCGTCGGCGAAGGCCCACACCTTCCCCGCGCCCTTCTCCCAGAACGTGTAGCCGTCGAACGTCCCCTCGTCTATCCCGAACCGCTCGACCCACCACCCGACGACGGCCTCCCTGCTCGGGCGGCCGGCGACCCGTCGCTCGGCGGCCGTCGGGGGGAGCCGATCGAACCGGCTCCCGTCGTTGCCGTCCGTCATCCCGTCACCTCCAGTTTCGCACAGAAGAACCCGCCGGTGTCGTTGAGATGCGGGTAGATCCGTTTTGCGAGACGCATCGATCCGTCGAACGTCTCGCCGTTCCACTCGGTGACGCCGGCGGCCGAGTCCACGGGCAGATCGAACCCGACGAGCCGGCACTCGCGGGTCTCGATCGCGTGCTGGAGGACGGCCTCGTTCTCCTCGGGGGCGAACGTACACGTCGAGTACACGACGGTCCCGCCCCGACGGGTGACCTCGATCGCCCGCCCGAGGATGCTCTTTTGGACGCCCGCGATCCCCTCGACGTGATCGAGCGACCACGACTCGATCGCGCCGGGGTTCTTGCGGACGGTGCCCTCACAGGAGCACGGGACGTCGACGAGGGCTCGATCGAATCTCCGCCCCGAGAACGGCTTCAGCGAGACGTTCCGCGCGTCCTGTCTGGTCACGACGAGATTCGACACGCCGCAGCGCTCGGCGTTCGAGCGCAGCGCCGAGATCCGCCCCAGGTCGTTGTCGTTGCCGACGAGCGCCCCGCGGTCGTCCATCAGCGCCGCCACCTGCGTCGTCTTGCTGCCGGGCGCGGCACAGCAATCGAAGACGCGCTCGCCGGGCCGCGGATCGAGCGCGAGGGCGGGCAGCGCCGACACCTCCTCTTGGCCGTACACCCACCCGTGGACGAACGGCCAGGAGTTGCCGGGCGACTCGCCGTCCTCCAAGCGGAACAGCCCCTCGTGCCACCCCACCCGATCGAACCCGACGCCGGCCTTCTTGAAGGCCCGCTCGACGCGTTCGGGGGTCGCTTTGATCCCGTTGACCCGGACGACGGAGGGCAGCGAGCGCCCGCAGGCCGCACGGAACGCGTCCGGGTCGTCGACGAGGGGTTCGTACCTCGAAAGCGGGTCCATACCGCCCGTCGGTCGCGCGGCGGTTTGTCGGTGTCGGTGTCGCTGTCGGCGCTCGCCGCCCGACCACACAGGCTTATTGTCGGCGGGCGTTCTGGCTCCGGTATGTCACGAGTGCAGATTCACGCCGACCACATCGACTTGGACGAACCGGTCCTTGTTGAGGGGCTTCCCGGAGCCGGCCTCGTCGGGAAGATCGCTGCCGACTACCTCGTCGAGACGCTCGAGATGGAGTGCTACGGCGCGTTCCACTGCGAGGGGCTGCCCCGCGTCGCCGTCTACGAGGGCGACTCCTCGGCGGTCCGGCCCCCAGTTCGGCTGTACGCCGACGAGGCGACCGACCTGGTGGTCCTCCAGAGCGACGTCCCGGTGTCGCCGACGCAGGCCAGCGAGTTCGCGGGCTGTGTCACCGGCTGGGTCGAGTCGAACGGCGCGTTCCCGCTGTACCTCAGCGGGCTCCCGGAGGACAAGACGGGCACGCCGGAGCTGTACGGCATCGCCACCGGCGACGCCGAGTCCACCCTCGACGACGCCGGGATCGTCCCGCCGCGCGGCGGCGGGATGGTCTCGGGGCCGACCGGCGCGCTGTTGCACCGCGCGACGGAGGTCGGTCTCGACGCGGTCGGTCTCATCGTCCAGACGGAGGCGCAGTTCCCGGACCCCGAGGCCGCGCGGACGATCCTCGTCCACGGCGTCGGGCCGATCGCGGGCGTCGAGATCGACACGGACCGGCTCGTCGAGCGCGCCGAGGAGATCCAGGAGGCCCGCGAGGAGCTCTCGGAGCAGCTCCAGGAGGTCGATTCCGACAAGAGCACGCAGGCCGAACGGATCCGCGGGTTCCAGTGAGCGCGTCCGACCCGACGGGGACCGCAGACCGCCGACGCTCGCCGACCGCAACGGCCTTGTCCGCCTCGGCCGAAACGCCGCCGTGACGCGTTCGCTCTCCGACGTCGTTCCGGGCCCGCCTCTCGCCCCCGGCGGGTGGCGCTACGCCCGCCTCGCGCTCGTCTGTGCGGTCCCGTTGGCATTTGTGAGCCCGCCGCTTGCCGTCTGCTGTCTCGTCGCCGCCGCCGCCGCGGCGTGGTTTCACCGCGACCCGCGCCGCTCGCCGCCGCCGAGCGGGGTCGTTTCGCCCGCCGACGGCCGCGTCTCGGTCGTCCGGACTGAGGGCGACCGCGTCCGGATCGGCGTGTTCATGAACGTCACCGACGTCCACGTCAACCGCGCGCCGGAAGCCGGCACCGTCGCGTCCGTCGAGCGCGAGCCCGGCGGGCACCTCCCGGCGTTCTCGAAGGCCTCGGAGCGAAACGAGAGGGTCCGGATCGACTGCGGCGAGCACGAGGTGACGCTCATCGCGGGCGCGATCGCCCGTCGGATTCACCCCTACGTCTCCTCCGGCGACCGCCTCGAACGGGGCGATCGGATCGGGCACATCTCCTTTGGCTCCCGGGCGGACGTGCTGTTGCCGCCGGCGTACGACGCGGCGGACGTCAGAGTCGAGAACGGCCAGCGCGTCCGCGCCGGCGAGACGGTCCTCGTCGGCCCGCGCTGACGGCCCGATCCGTCCGTTTTTGCCCGACCGCGCCCAACGGCGCGTGATGGCCGAGCGAAGCGACATCGCGCCCGAGACGCTACAGGTGACACTCGACCCGGAGGGCGTCGAGGTCGAGTACCTCGACGGTCGGTCCGTTTTCTACCACGGCGTCCCCGAGAAACGCGAGGGCGAGGTCCTCTGTCCGCCTGGCCGGGAGGTCCACGTCCTGGTGACGTCGCCCGAGGGCCGCGAGGGCGTCATGGTGTACGTCAACGACCGCAGCACCCACGACGACATCCTCGAGTCGACCGGGGTCGGACGGGTGCTCGTCGAGCGCGGCGACACGGCCGCGCTGTTCCCCGGCGTCGAGGCCGAAAACCGCGGCTACCGGATCGAGGTCTCCGCCGACCCGGACGCCGCCCGCGGTCGCGTGTTCGTCTTCGCCGAGGACCAGACGGGCGAGGCTGCGTACGAACTCGTCGCCGACGGCTCGACAGACGGCGCCGACAGCGAGGCCGACGCCGCGGCGACGGGAGGGTCCGAGTGATGCCGCTCGAGACCGGCTGGGAGCCTCTAGAGCGCTCGACGATCGGCGCCGCGCCGGACCGCTACGGTGTCTACGAGGTGGGCGACGACGACGGCACCGTATTAGAGATCGATCACGGGCCGCTGCGGGACGAACTGAAGGAGGCGCTCGCCTACGGGGGCGCCGAGGCGACGCGGGTCCGGTGGCGGGTCACGCAGAACAGCGCCGAGGCCGAGCGGCTCCTCGAGGAGCACCGCCGCCGCCTGGCCGATCGCTGAGTCACTGTATGTAGCTCGGCTCCTCGGCGTCGCAGTTCCGTTCGTGTTGGTCGGCGTCCGAGCGGTCGTCGAACAACAGCCCGCACTCTTCGCACTCGTACCACGTCGACCCGTCCCGTTCTGTCGTCGCAACCATACGAGAACATGGGAAACAGCGGGGTATAACCGTTGCCCCGGCCGCGTGCGGAACGGTAAAGCCGCCGGCGGCCCGACGACACGCATGGCCCGGCAGGTCACGCTGACGGTACAGGCCGCGGAAAAACGGGACGCGGGGCGCGGCGTCGCCCGCCTGCCGGAGGCCGCGCGCCGCGCGCTCGGCGTCCTGAGCGGCGACACCGTCGTCATCGAGGGCGAACGGCCGACGGTCGCGAAGGTCTGGCCCGCGAGCGGCACGGAGGGGATCGTCCGCATCGACGCCGAAACCCGCTCGAACGCCGGCGTCAACGTCGGCGAGACGGTCTCCGTCGCGCCCGTCGAGATCGATGCCGCCGAGCGCGTCGTCGTCGAGATCCCGGTCGCGGCCGACGAGGAACTGCTCGACGCGATCGCGAGCGACCTGCGCGACCGCCCGGTGCAGGCCGGCGAGACGATCCGACTCGAACGCCCTGGGGTCCGGGCGACCGTCGCGGAGACGACGCCCGAGGGGACCGTCCGCGTCACCCCGGACACGACCGTTCGCGTCCGGGAGGCGACCGACGGGGGCGAGACTTCCCCCTCGGAGCGGGCGACGGACGCCTCGCCGTCGGAGGACCCGACCGTCGATCCCGCGCCGAGTGCGACCTACGAGGACATCGGCGGGCTGGACGAGGAACTCGAGCGGGTCCGCGAGATGATCGAACTCCCGCTCTCGGAGCCCGAACTGTTCCGGAAACTCGGGATCGATCCGCCCTCCGGGGTCCTCCTCTATGGACCGCCGGGGACCGGCAAGACGCTGATCGCCAAGGCGGTCGCCAACGAGGTCGACGCGCACTTCGAGGTGATCGACGGCCCCGAGATCGTCTCGAAGTACAAAGGCGAAAGCGAAGAGCGGCTCAGAGAGACCTTCGAGCGCGCCGTGTCGAACCAGCCGGCGGTCGTCTTTATCGACGAGATCGACTCGATCGCCGCCACGCGCGACGAGGACGCCGACATGGAAAACCGCGTCGTCGCCCAGCTGTTGACGCTCATGGACGGCCTCGAGTCCCGCGGTCGGGTCATCGTCATCGGCGCGACGAACCGGGTGGACGCGCTGGATCCGGCGCTGCGCCGGGGCGGGCGCTTCGATCGGGAGATCGAGATCGGCGCCCCCGACGAGGCCGGCCGTCGCGAGATCCTCGACGTCCACACGCGCGGGATGCCGCTGGCCGACGACGTCGACATCGACTACCTCGCCGGTCGGACCCACGGGTTCGTCGGCGCCGACATCCACTCGCTGGCGACCGAGGCGGCGATGGGCGCGCTTCGCGATCGCTCGAACCGCGAGGCGCTTTCGGTCACGAAGGCCGACTTCGAGGCGGCGCTGACAGCCGTCGACCCCTCGGCGATGCGGCAGTACGTCGCCGAGACGCCCCGGGTCACCTTCGACGACGTCGGCGGCCTCGAGGAGCCGAAACGGGTGCTCACCGAGGCCGTCGAGTGGCCGCTGTCCTACGGCGCGCTCTTCGAGGAGACGAACACCGACCCGCCCTCCGGGGTCCTGTTGTACGGGCCGCCGGGGACCGGCAAGACGCTCCTCGCGCGGGCGCTGGCCGGCGAGAGCGACGTGAACTTCGTCTCGGTCGCCGGCCCGGAACTCATCGATAAGTACGTCGGCGAGTCCGAGAAGGCGGTCCGGGAGGTGTTCGACCGGGCCAGACAGGCCGCCCCGGCGATCGTCTTCTTCGACGAGATCGACGCGATCGTCGGCACCCGCGGCGAGTCGAGCGAGGCGACAGAGCGCGTCGTCTCGCAGCTGCTCTCCGAGCTCGACGGGCTGGCCGAGAATCCGAACCTCGTCGTGTTGGCGGCGACGAACCGCCGGGAGGCGATCGACCCCGCGCTGCTCCGGCCGGGGCGGCTCGAAGCGCACCTCGAGGTCCCTCTGCCCGGCCCGGAGGCGAGACGGGAGATCATCGCCATCCACGCCGAGGGCAAGCCGTTCGGCGAGGACGTCGACGTCGAGGGGCTGGCCGCGGCGACGGAGGGGCTCTCGGGGGCGCAACTGGAGGCGCTCGTCCGGGACGCCTCGATGCGGGCGATCCGGGCGCTGGCCGATCGGATCGGCCCACAGGAGGCCACCGAGCGCGCCGACGAGGTCTCGATCGACGCGGACCACGTCGAGGCGGCCCTCGAGGCGATCAATGCTGACGCCGACGGTGGCGGTAGGGTCGGATCCGACTGAGCCGACGCCGCCTGCGGTCGGTTCGCGTCAGTCCCAGAAGGACTTCGTCCGGGCGTACTGTCGTTCGCGTTCGATGATGTCCCGGTAGAAGTCCGCCTCGTCCTCGCGGTGGTTGTTGATGACGTAGGCGGCGTTTCTGGGGCCGACGCCGCGGGCCGCCAGCGCGATGACGGCCTTCTTGCCGTGGCTCTGGACGAGACTCGCGGCCTTGTACGCCCGCTCCGTCTGTTTTGTCTCCTCGTCGCTCCTGTCGTCCGTCCGGACCGCATCGAGGACCTCGTCGGCCCAGGGGTTCAGCGCCGCGATCCGGGTCGACCCGCAGTTCGGACACTCCGGCTGCTCGTCGACGCGCGCGACGGTCCGTCTCCGGTCCCACTCGTCGCAGTGCAGGCAGGCGAGAAGCACCCGGTCGTCCATGATGCGCTCTTTGACCGTCTCGACGACCGAGGCGTCTGCGTTCTCCGGCGACAGCAGCTCCCGCCCGGAGGACCGCCCGGCCCGCCCGAGCGCCGTTCGCTCGCTTTCGGTTTCGAGCTCGATCTCCCCGGAGTGGATCCGAGACAGCACCTCGCTCGCCCCGCCGGCGTCGAGCTGTTCGTGGAGCACGACCCGAACGGCCTCGTCGTAGATCGGCGTGTCCTCGAGGGCCTTCAACAGCCGGTCCTTCCCGAAGCGGTTCTGGCTGGAGCCCTTCCCCTTCCAGCGTTTCAGCGCGCCGAACTTCGCCGCGACCTGCGCCAGCGTGAACTTCAGCGTGTCGGCGTTCTTGAGGCTCAACTCGATGAGCCCGGCGACGTGCTCGGGGTCGGTGCTCCGTAGTATCCCGACGACGTCGCCGATGGTGACCCCCGACGGCACCTCGAGTTCGATCCGGTAGGGGTCGACCTCCATCGCCACGGACGACCCGGTCCGCTGGCCGATGAGCGCCGACAGCAGCCGCCCGAGCGTCTCGTTTATCGTGTGTCCGAACGCGGCGTTGACGACGATGTCCCTGCCGAACCCCTCGACGACGATCCGGTCGTCGGTGGGGACCGCCCCGTCGTGACGCTCGATCGGGTCGAGCGCACGCCCCGCGGTGTGCTCGTCGATCGGGAACCGATCGGCGAGCCCCCGGGCGACGAGTTCGCGGCTCGCGCCGGCCTCGAAGCGCTCGCGTGTCTCGGCCCGCGTCCGCCCGACGCGCTGTGCGACCGCGCGCGGGACGGGGATCTCCTGGCCGACCCAGGAGGGGACCTCGCCGGTGGGGTCCTCGATCGGCGAGACGAGAACGGTCTCGTCCTCGTCGTCGATCTCCGTGATCCGCCACATCTCGCCGCCCTGGACGAAGGTCTCGCCGGGGGCGGCGAACGTGACGACGAACCGCTCGGCGAGCGTGCCGACCGTCTCGCCCGACGCCATGTCCTCGACGGTGTAGTTCGCCTCGTCGGGGATCATAGAGAGGTTCGCGTAGAAGTACTGCCAGGTGCCGCCGGATTTCTCTACGCGGTCGGCGTCCTCGTCGAGGTACAGCACGCGGTTGCCCGATAGCTCCCGCACGACCGATTTGAACGCCGTCTCCGAGAGGTTCCGGAAGGGGTACGCGCGGGTGACGATGTCGTACGCCCGGGCCGCCGACAGCTCCCCGAACCCCATGAGCAGGCCGGGGATCTGGTTGGCGACGGTGTCGAGGCTGCCGTGGTGGATCCCCGCCGACTCGACCGCGCCGCGCTCGGCCCGATCGACGATCGCCAGGGCCTCGATCGTGTCGTCCGGCGTCGTCGTGATCACCGTCCCCGAGGACACCGCCTCGCGGCGGTGGCCGGCCCGCCCGACGCGCTGAAGCAGCCGCCGCACCTCCCGCGGGCTCGCGTACTGGACGACGTGGTCGATGCGTCCGACGTCGATCCCGAGTTCCATCGAGGACGTACACAGGAGCGCGTCGATCTCGCCGGCCTTGAAGCGGTCCTCGACGTCGATCCGGGCGGACTTCGAGAGCGAGCCGTGGTGGATCCCGACGTCCGTCCCGTAGCTCTTCAGGCGGGACCCGAGCCCCTCGGCCGTCTGGCGGGTGTTGACGAACACGAGCGTCGAGTCGTGCTCGGAGACGACCTCGTCGATGACCCGGACGTGGCTCGCGATGTCGGCGTCCGTCAGCAACTCGCCGGCGGCCGTCTCGTCCTCGGGGCGGACCGTCGGCGTCCGAACGCGAACGTCGACGTTCGATCCCGCCTCGACCTCGATCACCGCACAGCCCCGGTCGCCGGTCAGAAACCGGCCGACCTCCTCGGGGTCGCCGACGGTCGCCGACAGCCCGATGCGCTGAAAGGCCCCGGCGTGCTCCCGGAGGTGCTCGAGCCCGATCGTCAGCTGTGCCCCGCGCTTCGAGGCGGCGAGTTCGTGGATCTCGTCGACGACGACGTGCTCGACGTCCGCGATCGCGCGCCGCAGTTTCGAGCCGGTGAACATCGCCTGCAGCGTCTCCGGCGTCGTCACGAGGATCTCTGGGGGGTCCTCCGCCTGCTGTTGTCGCTCGTAGTCGGTCGTGTCGCCGTGTCTGACCGACACGTCGATACCGAGGGTGTCGCCCCACCAATCGAGACGCTGTCGCATGTCGCGGTTCAGCGCCCGAAGCGGCGTGACGTAGAGCGCCTGAATCCCGTGTGTCGGATCGCGGTCGTCGATCGCCGACAGGACCGGCAGCATCGCCGTTTCGGTCTTTCCGGAGCCCGTCGGCGCGACGACGAGTCCGTCCTCGCCGGCCGAAAGCGGCGAGATTGCCTTGCGCTGTGGCTCCGTCGGCGTCGAGAACCCGCGCTCGGACAGCGCCGCCCGGACGTCCGCGCTCAGCGCCGCGAAGGCGTCCATCCCGTCCCGGTCGGGGGACTCGTACATCGGATCACCGTAGTGTCCCGAGCGGATTAAGCGCCGCGTTCGCGGGCGGCGTCTCGGGGGCTGCCCGCCGCCGTCAGAAGGCATATCCCACCGCCCGACGAGGTGTTCGGCATGATCGATGAAACAGCCGCGGAGATCGAGCAGATGCAGACGCACTCGTCGTCTATCGTCGCGGTCAAGGCCGCGCGGGCGCTCCGGGAACTGCTCGAGCGGGACTTCGCGACCGTCGAGGAGTACGTTCGCTCCCTCGAGCGCAACAGCAGCGCGCTCCGGCGGGCCCAACCGTCCCACGCCTCGCTTTTCAACACCCAACACGAGATCGTCGAGCGGGTCCGAGAGGGCGGGTTCGGGACGATCGACGCGGCGAAAGCCGAGACCGAGGCGGCCATCGACGACGCGATCGACTCCGTCGAGAGCGCGAAACGCGGGGCCGCCGAAAACGCCGTTTCCCTCCTCTCGGACGGCGACACCGTGTTGACCCACGACTACTCCTCGACGGTCGTCGAAGCGATCGAACGCGCCGCCGGGGAGGGCCGCCACATCGAGGTGTACGCCACCGAGGCCCGTCCCCGGTATCTCGGCCGGAAGACGGCCCGTACGCTCGCCGCGATCGATCGGGTCGACGTCACGCTCGTCGTCGACGGCGCCGCGGGACACTACCTCGAGGCGTGCGATCGGGTCCTCTGTGGGATGTCCTCGATCGTCGACGGGACGCTGTACAACCGCGTCGGGACGTATCCGATCGCGGCGACGGCCGCCGAACTCGGCGTGCCGATGTCGGTCGTCGGCGCGAGCGAAAAGCGGATCGACGAGGGGTTCGTCTTCGAAAACGAGTTCCGGCCCTCGGCCGAGGTGTTGCGCGAACCGGCCGAGGGGTTCTCGGTGGGAAACCCCGCCTACGACGCGACGCCGACGCGGCTGCTCGAAAGCGTCGTGACCGAGTCGGGGATCGAGCGCCCCGAGTGAGACGGCACAACCCGGGGAGACTCACAAACCAGGGCGGATTCAGGCGACGAGTTCGCGGCCCGCGCCCGCCTCGAAGCGCGGCTGGGAGACGACGACGGCTCCACAGCGGGGACAGTCGACGTCGGTCCGCCCGTCGTGTTGTTCGAGCGCCCACCCGTCGTTCATCGGCGCCGAGCGACCGCACGCCGAACAGAACAGCACCGACTTCGGGTCCGCGTCTCTCCCGGGGGATGACTCGAGGGCTCTCATCGGGTGTACGTTGGTTCCGAACTCGTATACGTGTGGCGTTTTCGCGCCGTAGACGCCCTCAGCCGAACCGTGCCGGCCGTTCGGGGGTCGGGCCTACTGGAACGTTCGGCTGACCTCGCGCTCCTTGGGCTCGCCCTTCTGGCCGAACTTCTCTTCGACCTCCTCGTAGCGTTCGCGCGTCTCGTCGTCGACGCTCGGCCCGACCTCCTCGAGCGCCTCGTCGAAGTGCTCGCGGGTGATCCGGACGTTCCCGACGCTCTTTGCGGCCTCCTCGGCGGAGACGCTGTGGATGAACTCCCGGGTCGCCGCCATCGAGGCCTCCCGGCAGAGCGCCTCGATGTCGGCCCCGACGTAGCCCTCCGTCTCGTCGGCGAGGTAGTCGAGGTCGACGTCGTCGGCCAGCGGCTTGTCCCGGGTGTGGACCGCTAAGATCGCCCGCCGCCCGTCGAGGTCCGGGACGGGCACGTGGACGTGTCTGTCGAGCCGTCCGGGGCGCAACAGCGCCGAGTCGATGAGGTCCGGCCGGTTCGTCGTGGCGATCACGACGACGTCCTCCAGCTCCTCGAGGCCGTCCAGCTCGGTCAACAGCTGGGAGACGACCCGCTCGCCGACGCCGCTGTCGCTCATGTTGCCGCCGCGCTCGCCCGCGATCGAGTCGATCTCGTCGAAGAAGACGACCGTCGGTGCGTTCGATCGGGCCTTCTCGAAGACCTCGCGGACACCCTTCTCGGACTCGCCGACGTACTTGTTCAGCAGTTCGGGGCCCTTTATCGAGATGAAGTTCGACTCGGCCTCGTTGGCGACGGCCTTCGCCATCAGGGTCTTGCCGGTTCCGGGCGGGCCGTACAGCAGGACGCCCTTGGCGGCCTGCATGTCCATCGCCTCGAACACCTCGGGGTAGTTCAGCGGCCACTGGATCGTCTCTCTGAGCCGCTCTTTGGTGTCCTCGAGCCCGCCGACGGAGTCCCACGTGATGTCGGGGACCTCGACGAACACCTCCCGCATCGCGCTCGGGGTGATGCCCTTCAGCGCGTCCTTGAGGTCGGCCTCGGTGACGCTCATCGACTCGAGGATCTCGGCGTCGATCTCGTCCTGTTCGAGGTCGAGTTCGGGCCGGATCCGCCGCAGCGCGTTCATCGCGGCCTCCTTCGTCAGGCTCTCGAGGTCGGCCCCGACGAAGCCGTGGGTCGACTCGGCGTACTTCTCAAGATCGATCCCGTCGACGAGCGGCATACCGCGCGTGTGGACCTGGAGGATCTCCTTGCGGCCCTCCTTGTCCGGGACGCCGATCTCGATCTCCCGATCGAAGCGCCCGCCCCGGCGCAGCGCCGGGTCCAGCGCGTCCACCCGGTTCGTTGCACCGATGACGATGACGTCGCCGCGCTCGTCGAGCCCGTCCATCAGGCTCAACAGCTGGGCGACGACGCGTCGCTCGACGTCGCCGCTCGTCTCGCCGCGCTTCGGCGCGATCGAGTCGATCTCGTCGATGAAGACGATCGCGGGGGAGTTCTCCGAGGCCTCCTCGAAGACCTCGCGGAGCTGCTCTTCGCTCTCGCCGTAGTACTTCGACATGATCTCCGGGCCGGAGATGTTCGTGAAGTGGGCGTCGATCTCGCTGGCGACGGCCTTCGCCATCAGGGTCTTGCCGGTCCCCGGCGGGCCGTGGAGCAACACGCCCTTCGGCGGTTCGATCCCGAGCTGTTTGAAAAGCTCCGGGTGCCGCATCGGCAGTTCGATCATCTCGCGGACCTGCTCGAGTTCCTCGTCCAGCCCGCCGATGTCCTCGTAGTTCACCGAGGGCGTCCCCTCGGCGACAGCCCCGCCCGCACCGCCCCCCGATTGGGCGATCTGCTCGGCGGGCTTTTCGCTGATCTGGATGTCCGTCGAGTCGGTGACGACGACGGTTCCGTCCGGGTCCGTCTCGGCGATCCGAAGCGGGATCCGCTGGCCGCTTTGGGTCGACAGCGGCCCCAATCCGAGCGAAAAGGGCACGTTCTGCCCGGTCGTGACCGCCTGCCCGCTGAGCTTGTCGCGGATGTGCGGGCCGATGTTCCCGCGGATCCGGAGGTTCTGCGGGAGCGCGACCGTCACCTGCTTGGCGGGGTTTACGTCCGCCGGTTCGATCGTCACCTTGTCGTCGATGCCGACGTTCGCCTCCTGTCGGAGCCGCCCGTCGATGCGGACGACGCCGCGGCCCTCGTCCTCGGGATACCCGGGCCACACGCGGGCCACGGCGCGGGACTCGGCGCCCTCGATGACGATGTAATCGCCGTTCTCGACGCCCATCTCGCTCATCGCGCCGCGGTCGACGGCCGCGAGTCCGCGGCCGGCGTCCTTCTGCTTGAGGGGTTTGACGGTGAGTCGCATGATTATCGCTCCACCTCGATGCTGACGACGCCGTTGTTCATAACTGCTCGGGCGGCGCCCGCGGGCACAGAGAACTCGTGTTGCTCGCCGTCGACGACGACGATCGCCGTCCCGTCGACGATGTCCACGCTGCCAGACGCGGGGCCGAAGTCCGCGACGAGAACCGTCTCGTCGCCGTACTCGTACTGACGGACGGGGCCGTCAATGTCGGCCCGCATCGACTGTATATGCTCACTCATACTAACCAATAGTTAGTGCCTTTACTATATAAATACATCGGTAAAAATGGCAGGACACGACGGGGTACGAGGCTTTCGGTCGAATTGCGGTTCACGCTCAAACGAGCAATGAGAGTCGCCCGCCGCGGTCGCGTGTGATCCGCCGACGCCGGGTGTTATGTACCGCCCGGGCCGAGTGCCCGTATGGCGACGGTCACACACGACGGACGGACGACCGCGTATCACCGTTCGACCGCCGGGGACGGCCCGACGGTGTGTTACGTACACGGCGCGGGCGGGAGCCGCCGGCTCTGGAGCGAACAGTACGACCGCCCGGAGACGCCGCCCGCGGTCGCGCCCGATCTCTCCGGGCACGGCGACAGCGACGACGTCTCGACGCCGCCGGGCCGAGAGACGCTTACCGCCTACGCCGACGACGTCGTGGCCGTCTGTGAGGCGACCGACACAACGGTGCTCTGCGGGAACTCGATGGGCGGCGCGATCGCGCTGTGGATCGCCTTAGAGCGCGAGTTCGACCCCGAGCGGATCGTCCTCGCCGACAGCGGCGCAAAACTCGGCGTCGATCCGTCCTTTCTCGACGCCGTCGCCTCGGACTTCGAGGCTGCCATCGAGTCGCTTCACGCCCCGGGAACGCTGTTTTTCGAGCCGACCGAGGGGCTCATCGAGCGCTCGAGTGCGGCGCTGCGCGCGGCGGGATCGGCGGTGACACACCGCGATTTCGAGACCTGCGATGCGTTCGACGTGCGAAACCGGCTCGGTGGGATCGATACCCCGGCGCTCGCGCTCTGCGGCGAACACGACCCGATGACCCCGCCCGCCTTTCAGGAGTACTTGGCCGAGACGATGCCGGAGTGTCGCTTCCGCGAGATCGCCGACGCGGCCCACCTGTCGATGCTCGAACGACCGGCGGCGTTCAACGACGCCGTCGGTTCGTTTCTCGACGCCTGAGCGTCCTCCCGGACGCGCATTCGCTCGGGCGCGCTCACTCGAGGCGCTCGGCGGCGTCCTTTTCGACGAGGACGTCGGCGTTCGGCTCCGGGAGGGTCACGACGTCCTCGGAGGCGAGGTCGTAGTCCCGGTCGTCCGCCCCGACGATTTCCCCGACGTCGGCGGTGATGCGGACGGTCGTCCGCCGGACCCCCGCCGATCCGTCGCCGTTCGATCCATCGCCGTTCGACCCGACCCCTGAGGACCCCGATCGCCGTGTCTCGCCGGTCCGGCCGGCCTTTCGAGCGCCGCCGGCGGAAACGGTCGGCGGGTCACCGTCCTCCCCCTTCGGAGGCCGTCCGGCGTCGTCCTCGTCTGGTGTGGGCGGCGATCCGGACTCCTCGGCCGGAGTCGACGAGGCGGGCGACGGCGAGGCCCCGAGTTCGCCGTCGGCTCCCGTGCCCATCAGATCCGCGGCGGCGACGCCGTCGTCGGATCCCTCCGACGCGTCCGGTCGGTCCGTCGCCTTCGGGGGGTCGGGGGGCTCCGTCGTTTCGTCCGGTCCCTGCCCCTGTTTCTCGTCGGCCTCCGGACGGTCGGACGTCGACGCCGGGTCGTCGATCGAACAGGAGACCGACGGTGCCTCCCCGTCGAGGGCCGCGAGCACCGCCTCCCGGTTCGATTCGATGCGGGCGACGAGGTCCTCGAACAGCTCCGCCTCCTCGGCGGTCAGGCCGTCGTCCTCGACGGGCATCCCCGCGGCCGCGATCGAGGCCTTCTTGACGACCTTCCCGACGCGGCGCTCGTAGATCGCCTCAACGGTGCTCTCGGCGGTCTCGATGTCGTCGGTGATCCGTCTGACCTCCGGCTCCGAGAAGGGGTCGTCGGCGGTTTCGACGATGCGGGCGCGCTCCTCGTTGAGCTCCTCGATGTACTCGCCGACCTCGCGGTAGAACGACGAGCGGAGGCGCTGGAGGTCGCTCGATTGTCGCTCGCGCGCCTGTACGGACTGTAGCTCGTCGAGGTTCATTCTCCTGTTTTCCGTGCGTGGCCGCGGGCCATCGCGAACACGCCCACGTACTCCGGGACGGTACGGACACCCTCCTCTATCCTAAATCTTTCCCCCCGGAGCTCGACGGTCAGTTCCTCGGGCGCGTAGATCGCGATCTCGTTGCCCCGGAACGTCTCCGGGACGGGATCGACGAGCGGATCGAACGCGTCGAGATCGCCCCGCTCGATCCGGCGGACCTCGAGTCCGGTCCCGCCATGGAGGCTCCCGGGCATGCGGATCAGCCGGTTGATGTCCGTCGTGACCGGCTCGTCGATCGGCGCTCGCTGGGTTTCGATCACGTCCTCGAAGAGCAGTCGGGCGACGCTGAACACCGCCGGGTGGACGTCGACGTTGCCGCGCTCTAGCTCCCCGCGGTTCTCCGTTGCGGCGTTCAGCGCCGCCGCGGCCTTCCCCTCGCCGATGCCCTCGAACGCCCGCAGCCGGTCGAGCGCGTCGGACTCCGGCATCGACCGGAGCTCCTCGAGAAACGATTCGAGCCGCTCGCGGGTCCGCCCGGCCCACCCGCCGTCCGGGAGGCTCCGCTTCTGTGCGGGCGAGCGCCGACCGGCGCTTCCCCCGACGGCCCGCGTCGAGACGATGTCCTCGAAGTCGATCCCCTCTCCGAGGACGTACTCGACGATCTCGCGGCGGGCCGCCCGTCCGAGTCCCAACACGTCCTCGCGTCTGACGTGGACGTGGTAGCCACGACCGCCCGAGAAGACGACCTCGAGGTCCTCGAACCCGAAATCGGACGCCAGGATGTCCACCAGCCGCCGGAGGGCGTCCTTGCACGCCCGGAGCATCTCCCCGTAGCTCGTCGTCTCCGGATCGACCCCGGGGAGGTGATCGGCGTCGAGATCGAAAACGAGATCCGAGCCGCGCCAGCCCTTCGCGCCCATGCTTGAGGCCCCCGGGTCGTCGTAGCGCCCCGCCGAGTAGTAGACGTGCCGCGGCCGTTCTCCGGTGAGAAACCCCGCGAGGTCGCCGCCGCCGGTGAGGTCCAGATACGAGTGGTGTCTGACCATCGTTGTCCGGGCGTCCCAGGTGATGTAGCCCCACTCGCGCTCGTTTCCGGCCGGCGGAAGCGACAGCTCACTCCGCCTGTAGTGGTCGCCGAACCGACCCTTCAGGTACTCGCGGGTGCTGTCGTCCATGGCGCTCGTTCGGACGATGCGCGAAAAAGCGTTGCCGTCTCCGGGCGTTCAGGCCCCGGGGACGAACCGCGAGAGCGTCGACCGGAGCCCGCCGTCCCCGAGCCGGAGGTACAGCGCGTCGCCGTTGTCCTCGTAGTACCCCTTGACGCGGCGCTCGACCTCGAAGCCCAGGTGGCGATAGAAGGCGAGCGCCGACTCGTTGGTCGCCCTCGCGTGACAGGTCACCGAGTTGTGCTCCTCGGCGACGGCGGCGACGAGCCGCCGGCCGAACCCCTCGCCGCGGTACTCCGGGGCGACCGCCAAAAAGAGGATGTAGCCGTCCCGGCGCGCGGCCGCGAACCCGACGACGTCGTCGCCGTCGTAGCCCGGTTCGACGAGGGCGTACACCTTCGAGCGCCGGTAGGCGTCGGTGAAAAAACCGCGGCGCTGCTTGAGAACCCCGTCCTCGCGACGGATCCGCTCTTTGAGCCGCCAGGCCTCCTCGACGCAGGTATCGTCACCCGTTTCGATCGCACGGATATCGACGGTGACGCTCACTACCGTTCCGTACGGCTGGCCCGATTATAATTCCACCGCCCCGGAACGCTTTCGGCGGTGGCGCGTCTCCGAGGAACCGATGAGCCAGAGCGTGAGCGATCCGTGACGCCGATCGAGGGAGCCGGGCGGGCAGGGGCCGCACGGCTCCTGAGCCGGCCGCCGCCGACCGGGAGGGGCGTCCGCCCGTGAGCTTCGAGTTGTGCGATCACACCGCCGACATCGCCGTCGAGGCGACCGGCGAAACCCTCGCGGCGACGTTCGAAAGCGTCGCCGACGGGCTCACCGCCACACACTGCGAGTCGGTCCCGGCCGGCGGCACGCGGTTCTCACTCGCCGTCGAGGCCGAGCCGATCGAGGCGCTGTTGTTCGATTACCTGGACGAACTCATCTACCAGCGGGACGTCCGGGCCGTCCTCCCCTGTGAGCACAGCGTCACGATGGCCGGCGGTACCGGACGGCTCGAGGCGTCCGCCCGCGGCGTCGACCTCAGTTCGGTGACGGCGCGGGAGATCAAGGCCGTGACGTACTCCGAGATGGCTCTCGATCGGACGCCGACCGGTTGGCGCGCGTACGTCGTCTTCGACGTCTGACGTCCTGCCGACCGCGGCCCGGCGGGCGGCTCTCCGCGTCGATTCCGCCCCCCGGCGTCCGGTTCGGAGCGGAGACAGACAGTTTTATACGATCGCACTCCCGACCTGCATCCGTCGCTCGCTTGGTGTAGTCCGGCCAATCATGTTGGCCTTTCGAGCCAACGACAGGGGTTCAAATCCCCTAGCGAGCATCCGTCTTTCGCCGAGAGCGGCGTCGTCGGTCGCTCCCGACTGGACGCGACCCCGACCCTGGCGCTCCCGACAGCGCCCGCGACCGTTACGGCTTTGTGAGCGCCCGGAGGACGGAACGACGATGGAGGGCCGCGCAACGGCACCGGCGGCAGGCACCGTGTTGAACGCGCTCGCGAACGGCTACGGGTCGGCCTTTGCGATCGACGCCCACACCGACGCGACCGTCGAACTCGACGGCTCCGGGGCGGTGTCCGGCGAGATCGCCGGCGCCCCGGACGCCGACACCCGCCTCATCGAACGCTGCGTCGAGTCGGTGCTCGAGCGGTTCGGCGACGGCCAGGGCGGACGCGTCCGAACCGAAAGCGACGTGCCGATGGCCTCGGGGCTGAAAAGCTCGAGCGCCGCCGCCAACGCGGCCGTGCTCGCGACGCTCGACGCCCTCGAGGTCGATCTCGACCGCGAGCGAGCCTGCCTGATCGGCGTCGACGCCGCCCGCGACGTCGGCGTCACCGTCACCGGCGCCTTCGACGACGCCTCGGCGTCGATGCTCGGCGGCCTCACGGTGACGGACAACACCGAAGACGAGCTGCTCAGACGCGAGGCCGTGGCGTGGGACGTGTTGGTGTACACGCCCGACAGACGGGCCCTCTCGGCCGAGGCGGACGTCTCGCGGTGCGAGCGGATCGCGCCGATGGCTGACCTCGCCTACGAGTTGGCGACCGACGGCGAGTACGAGCGCGCGATGGCGGTCAACGGGTTCGCGTTCTGTGCGGCGCTGGGGTACCCGACGGAGCCCCTCGTCGAGGCGATGCCGGCGGCGACGGCGTCGCTCTCGGGGACCGGGCCGAGCTACACCGCCGTCGGCGACCGCGAGGCGCTCGAGGCGCTCGCCGAGCGGTGGGGCGACCGCCCCGGAACCACGTGGCTGACGACGACGCAGACGGCGGGCGCGACCCGGGGGTAACCGCCGCGTCCGATTGTGATTTGCCGCGTTCCGCCACGCCGTCGGGCGATCTATCCGAGGAGGACCCACACTACGACGCCCATCGCCTCTGGATCGCCGAACCTGACGCCGACGTACCCGAGGACCGCTTGTGTCGCGTTGAACAGCCCGTGCATCACCGCGACGACGACGAGGTTGCCGGTGTACTCGTAGGACATCGCGAGCACGAGACCGACGAAAAACAGCACCGAGACCCCGAGGGCGCCGCCGGCGAGGCTGCCGAAGCCGACGATGTGGATCGCGGCGAAAAGCGCCGTTGCAACGGTGATCCCGGCGACGACGCCGAACGACTCCCGAAGCCGGCTCTGGATGACGCCGCGAAAGAGCAGCTCCTCGGTCGGCCCGATGACCAGAAGCGACAGAAGCCCCAACAGGAGGAAGATGAGCGGGTCCTGCTGTGCGACGTCGAATATCGCCTGGCTGTCGCGCTCGACGCCGAGCCGCTGGCCGACCACGAAGGAGGCGACCGAGCCAACGAGCCAAAGCAGGATCATGCTCACGAACCCGACGCCGAGGACGATCCAGCCCTCGAACGTCGGCGCCCGCACGCCGATGTCCGACACCGAACGGTCCCGATAGCGGAGGTACGCGAGCGAGACGCCGGTGAAAAAGACGAGCTGCAGGACGGCGACCGACAGCAGGAAGCTTAGCCGGGGCGTCAACTCGACGTTCAGGGCCTCAAAGGCGTTCGCCAGCGCCCACACGACGACGTTACCGCCCCCGTAGGCGACCGCCGCGAGGCCGAACGCGACGGCGACCGCGACGACGGGCCCCGGAAGCCGGGCTCGGAGGGACATACCTGCACTACGACGAGCAGCCCAAAGAGTGCTGTTGTTCGGCCTTGCGCTCCCCGGCCTCGCGGTCGGGGTCCGGGCGTCCAGGTCGGACCGGAACCCCGACGATCGGCTCGGAGCCGGCCGCCTGCGCTTCGGCTACCCGCCGCCGTTGATCTCGGTGAGGATCTCCGGGTCGGTGCGGAACTTGAGCACGTTCGTCACGACCGAGTTCCGGAGGTTGTCGACGACGTCGCCGTGCTCCTTGTAGAACTCGTGGATCCACCTCGATTGGGCGTCGCGGCTCGGGAACATCATCACCGCCTTCCACTGGTACTCCCCGTCGGAGAGGAAATAAAACAGCGTGTTCGGCGAGTCACGGATGCACTCCATCGCGTCGCGCCACCCCGACTCGAAGTTCTCGGGGTTGAACTTGAACTCGAAGAGCGCGAAGTAGAAGTACTCCTCGTTGGGGATGATCGCCTCCCGGAAGACGCCCTCCTCGCGCATCCCGCGGATCGACTCCGAGACCGTGACGTGCGAGACGTCGATCCCGTACTTCTCCTCGAGGATCCGCGCGAGGTCCCGCGAGGACAGCTGCGGGTCGCGGGAGAGCTCCCGGAGCACCAGTACGTCGCGCTCTTTGAACTCCCAGTCGGGCGCGTCGGGCGAGTTCATCGACACTACGCGCTCCCGCTCGATTCGTTCAAAAACGTTGCTAAGGCGTCCCGGTAGGCCGCCGGCCGGTCCTCCATGACCCAGTGGTAGGCCTCGGTGAGCTCGACGACCTCTCCGTTTAGGTCCTCGGCCAACCGCTCGCCGTACGCGAGCGGCTGCATCACGTCGGAGCTCGCCCACAGACAGAGCACGTCGGCCGTGATGGCGTCGTACTCGATTTCGGTCGTGTGGTTCGTGTTCGTCGACACCGCGGCCCGCGAGAGCGCGCGCTTGCCGTCCTCGCGGAGCCACGGCGCCTTCATCCCCGAGACGAACGCCGGGTCGGCCTCGCCGTAGGCCCCGTCCGCGAAGGCGAAATCGAGCTTCCCCTCGAACTCGTCGTCGTCCATCCCCTCTGTCCCGGGCAGCCCGAAGTCCGCGATGAACTCCACGGGCCACGAGTCATAACAGACGGCGTTCGAGGCGACGAGCCGCTCGACGCGATCCGGTTCGTTCGCGGCGACGCGCAGCGCAACGCCGCCGCCGATGTCGTGGGCGACGAGCGTGACGCGGTCCTCGCCGAGGTCGTCGAGCAGCCCGCTGAGCATCGCCTCCTGCGCGCGGATCGAGCGGTCGAACCCCTCGCGGCGATCGGAGTTGCCGAACCCGACGAGGTCGGGCACGACGACGCGGTAGGTCTCCTCGAAGGCGGGCGCGATGCGGCGCCAGAGGAACGACCACGTCGGGATCCCGTGTAGGAACACGACCGTTCCCTCAGGAGCCGCCTCGGGGCCGCCCTCGTAGTACGCCACCGAGAGGTCGTGACCGTCGACTGCGAGTGTCGTCTCCGATTGGGCCGCGGTCCACTCCTCGTGGTTCATAGGACCCGATCCGAGATGATGTTCTTCTGGATCTCGCTTGTGCCCTCGTAGATCTTCGTGATCCGGGCGTCGCGGTAGTACCGCTCGGCGGGGTGGTCCGTGACGTACCCGGCACCGCCGTGGACCTGGACGGACTCGTCGGCGACGTCGACGGCGTGCTCGGACGCGAAGAGCTTCGCCATCGACGCCAGTTTGACGGCCGTGTCGTCCGTTTCGCCCTCAACGTGGCTCGCCGCCCGGTAGGTCAGAGAGCGGGCGGCCTCGACGCTCGTCGCCATCTCGGCGACCTTGTGTTCGATCGCCTGGAACTCGCCGATCTTCTGTCCGAACTGCTCGCGTTCGTTCGCGTACTCGACGGCGGCGTCCAGTGCGCCCTGTGCCGCGCCGACCGCCTGTGCGGCGACGCTCGTCCGGCCCGACGCGAAAAAGTCCATCAGCTGGTAGAACCCTTCGTTGGGCTCGCCGATGACGTTCTCCTCGGGCACGCGGACGTCGTCGATGACGACCTCCGCGAGGTCGGAGGCGTGGATCCCGAGTTTGTTGTCGATCTCCGTCGTCCGGAACCCCTCGCGGTCGGTCGGTACGAGAAACGCCGTGATCCCCTTGTGGGCCGGCTCCGCCGCCGGATCGGTCTTCGCCATCACCACGGCGATGTCGGCGACGGTCCCGTTCGTGATCCACATCTTGTTGCCGTTGAGGACGTACCCGTCGCCGTCGCGCTCGGCGTGTGTCTCCATGCCCGCGACGTTCGACCCGTGGGCCGGCTCGGAGATGCACGAACAGGACACCGAGTCGCCGGCGGTGATCCGCGGCAACCACTCCTCTTTCATCCACTCGTCGCCGTACTCGAGCAGCATCGACGTGCCGAACCCGGCCGAGCCGATCGCCGAGCCGATCCCGGGGTCGCCCCGCCACAGCTCCTCGGTGACGATACAGCGCGAGAGCATGTCCATCCCGGCCCCGCCGTACTCGACGGGGACGTGCGGCGCAACGAGATCGAGTTCGGCCGCCTTCCGGCGCAGCCCTTCGGGGTACTCGCCGCGCTCGTCGTGCTCGCGGGCGACCGGCTCGATCTCGGCCTCCGCGAACTCCCTGACGGCCCCGCGGATCGCTTCCTGTTCTGCGGACAGTTCGAACGACATAGGACCGCGTTGTCGTTCCAATGAAAAATAGATTGCCCCTCTGGCCGAACAGCGTTAATCGCGGCCGATCAGCGGCCCTCGAACTCCGGTTCGCGGCCCTCGAGGAACGCCGTTGCGCCCTCCTCGTGGTCGCGGGTGGCGAAGACGGAGGCCTGCGCGGCCGCCTCGTTGGTGAGCGCGTCCTTCAGGGACGTCTCGAAGCCCTGCTCGATGAGCTGTTTCGAGGTCCGGAGCGCGATCGTCGGGCCGGTGGCGATCTGCTCGATGAACGCGTCCGCCTCCGCCTCGAAGTCGTCCTCGAACACGTGGTTGAACAGCCCGAGATCGTCCGCTCGCTCCGGGTCGAGTAACTCGCCGGTCAGGACCAGCTCCTTGGCCGTGCTCACGCCGACCTGCCGGGGCAGGAGGTACGACGTCCCGGTGTCGACGGCGAGGCCGACCTGCCGGAAGCCGAAGCTGATCCGCGCGTCGGCCGACGCCAGCGTGATGTCGGTCGCGATCGCGAGGTTCGCCCCCGCCCCGTAGGCCACCCCATCGACCTTTGCGATCGTCGGGAGGTGAAACTCCGCGACGCGCTGGATGGCGCGGCTCGTCTCCAGTTGGACCTTCTCGACGCCCTCGTGCAGCGGGACCGATCCGTTCAGCATCTCCGTCATCGACTGGACGTCGCCGCCCGCACAGAACGTCCCCTCCGTCCCGGTGACGACGAGACAGCGGACGCCGTCGGCCGCCTCCGCCTCGTCGACCGCCTCGACGATCGCCGCCGACATGTCGGCGCTGAGGGCGTTGCGGTTGTCGGGTCGGTTCAGGGTGAGCGTCGCGACGCCGTCCTCGATGTCGAGTCGTACCGGATCGGTCATACTACCCGCCGTTTCTCGAAGCCAGCGATTAAAACCTTCGCCGCCGGCGGATGCCCGACGATCCGGGCGAACGCGGACGATCGGAGCCGGATGCGGAGGGTCCGTCCCGACGCCCGGTGCCGGCGCGGCGGCGCGTGGCGTGGCCTTCCACGGGGCTTTTAATACCGGCTGTCGTAGGCGACGGATAACGGCCGAAACCGGGGCGATCGGCCCCGAAGCGAAGGCACCAATGTCAACGTCAGCCCGCATCAAACGCCAGCTCGCGGTCTCGGGGAGGGCTCTCGGAGCCGTCGTCGTCGTCCTCGGGATCGCCGCGATCGCCGCGGGGGGGTACGTCTACACGACGCCACCGACCGAGGAGGTCCCCTCCCAGCAGGTCGACGTCCAGGAGTTCGAAACGGAGATCGAACACAGCGCGGACGTCGTCGAGCCGACGCCGCTGTACCGGCCGCCGGGGACCGTGCGGAACCAGCCGGTGTACTTTCTCAACGGGACGCCGGAACTGCGGATCACCGTCAACGCCACCGTCCCCGACGACCGGGCGGTGACCGTACAGCACAACCTGACCGTCTACCGGGAGGCGACGTTCAGGGAGACGACCTTTTTCGAGGAGGAGACGACGCGCATCGACCGAACGGAGACGACCGAAGAGGGCCTCGTACAGGCCCAAACGACGCTCGACATCCCAGCCGTCGCCGAGCGCACGGCGGAGGTGCGGAACGCGATCACCGGCACGGGGACGGTCACGACCGGGATCCGCCTCCGGACGAGTTACGAGGCGCCCTCGACGGAGGGGGGCACGTACCAGGGGACGCTGACGACCCAAAGCGAGTTCGAACTCACCGAGCGGGCCTACTGGCTCGCGAGCAGCGACCTCGCCGCGAGCCAGACCGAAAGCCGGACGACCGAACCTCGCGTTAACGAGCAGTCCCCGAACGTGCCCGTAGTCGTTGCGCTCGTCGTCGCCGGACTCGGGGCGGTCGCCGGCGGGGTCAGACTCGCCTCGTGGAGCCGGACGGTCGACGTCGAGGCGCTGGAGACCGAGGTCCACCGTTCGCAGTACGACGAGTGGATCTCGGAGGGCGACTTCCCGACCGACGCCGGCAAGCAGTACGTCTACATCAACTCCCTCGAGGACCTCGTGGACATCGCCATCGACACCGGAAAGCGGGTGATATACGACGACGAACTGGACACCTACGGCGTCCTCGACGGCGACATGGTCTACTACCACGCGACCGACGCGACCACGATCGACTCGTGGGTGAACTTCCGGACGAACGACGGCTGAGGGGGCTGTCGAGGGCCCGATCGCTACGATCGCGCTCGCCGACGCTGAACCGCACGCCGGGGCGTTCCGGCCGAACGCCCGGTTCTGCGGGCAACCGTGTGACGCGCGTCGTCCGTCGTCACCGGTAGGTATTTTACTGACGCGTTTCAAGGATGTTTACGCAAATTACCCCGGGATTGGTCTCTCCCGGTGCTCGTCCAATGAGTAACGAACCGGATCCCTCGACGAACGACGCAGATACCGTCGGCGCGGAGTCGTTCGAGGCGTGGCTCACACAGGCCGCCGAGAACAAGGGCGTCTCCCGACAGGAACTGATGAACCAGATGTTGTCGTCGTACTGGATCCTCGACGAGCTGACCGGGCTCGTCGACGGCGCCGACTCCGACCGCACCGCGGGGGTCCCCGAGCCGGGCTCGCCGGAACGGGAGAACGAACGCCCCGACGCGGACCGAGCCGAGACGGGGGCGACGGGGGCAGCCGAATCCGACGACCTCGGCGCGGACAGAGAGGCCGTCGCGGAGATGGTCGAGTCGCTCTCGCCGGCGTACCTCGAGGAGATCGAGGACAACGTCCGAACGCTCCAGTCGGCCGTCAGAACGCTCGAACAGCGCGACGAGGCCGGATCGTCGGCACCGGAGCTGTCGGCGGACGCCGCCGGATCGGTGGACGGGAGCCTCATCGCGATCATCTCCTACATGCTGCGGCAGTTCGAGGAGGTCGAGTCCGAGCTGATGAAGCTCGACCGGCTCGAGGAGATCGAAGCCGACCTCGAGAAACTCGATCGGATCGACGAAATCGAGGCCGACCTCGAGAAGCTCGATCGGATCGAAGAGATCGAAGCCGAGTTGGCGACGCTGCGCGAGCGCCAGGACTCCAACGTCGAACGGCTCTCCGATAACCTCCAGCTCGCGCTCGATCGCGTGGGGCGACTTGAATCCGAACGCGACGAGTTCGTCCGCGACGACGACGTGGACGCGGCGATAACGGCCATCGACGACGACATCGAGGCCGTCAAAAAGGAACAGGCGGCCCTCGAGGACCGCATCGAACGGGAGTTCGACAGCATCGAGGAGCTCTTCGGCGACCTCTTCGGCTCGATCGAGGAGATCGACGACCGAATCGAGGACGTCTCCGAGTCCTACCGCGAGGACGTCCCCCCGCTCACCGAACGCGAGAGCGAGCGGGAGCAACTCGAGGACCTCAAGACGGAGGCGCTGCTCAACGAGGAGCGAAACGCGAGTTGCGGCAACTGTAACCAGGCGATCGACATCGGGCTGCTCGAATCGCCCCGCTGCCCGAACTGCAACGGCCGGTTCGAGGGACTGACCGACAGCGGCTGGAACCCGTTCAAACCCCCGATCCTCGAGGCCGGACCTCCCCGGGAGTACTGATCACAGCGCCGTGACAACAGCCCCATCCGGCCGATCGACGCGGGCCGCGTGCGCCCCGGCTCCGAGCGGAGCGACCCCCACCGGTCGGTCCGGGATCGCCCGCCCATCCCTGGGGCCGACTATCGACGGTGACAGCCCGAGATGACCGAAGACGACAGCGGGCCGGCCGTTTCGGACGACGAACGGGACGCGGCCGACGACGAGGCGTCCGAATCCCGGTTCGGCGCGCTCCGGGATCGGTTCCGGCGCTCCCGAGAGCGACCGGCCGACGAGTCCCGAAACGGCTCCGGGTCGGACGGCGCCTCGGTCCCCGGCCCTGACATCGACCGCGATCGTGAGGGCGGGTCGACTGGTCGACGCTCCGGTGGCCCGGACTCCGATGTGACAGACGCGGACCTCGATGGGTGGGTCTGGGGGTCGCCACGGGGGCGTACGCCGGAGGACGGAACCGGGAGCGACGACGCCTCGGTCCCCGACGGAAAGACGGATCGAAGGGACGCCGGCCCCGGTCCCGGCCCCGGAGACGGGGCGGACTCGACGCCGCGGCGATCCCCGGAAGCCGCCGAGGAAAACGCCGGATCCGAACGGCTCTGGAACCGTCCGGAGGGGGATCGTCCGGCGTCGGACGCGTCCGAGGAGGCGAGCGCCGCTTCCGGCGACGAGACGGCGGAGCGCGAGCCGGACCCGGACGACGGGTTCGCGGCGGACGCCGATCCGGGGTCCGACGGCGATCCCGACATCGCCCCCGACCACGACCCTGAGTTCGGTGCCGACTCGGGACTCGACTCCGACTCCGATCCTGACTCGGATTCCAGTTCCGATCCGGAACCGGAGCCGGACCCCGAAACGGGATCGCGGTGGGAACGGCTCCGGTCGAGCCCGGCGATCGCGGAGCAAGAGCCCGACGACGCGTCCGATCGGGGCTCCGGACAGCACGACGCTGAAGCGGACGATCCTTCGGACGCCCCCGAACCGGCGAACAGGTGGGCGCGGTTCTCACGGGAGTCGGACGATCCCGCGCCGTCGGAGCCCGAAGCCGACCCCGGAAACGCGAGCATCGACGGCCTCGATCGTGTCGCCGACTCTGCCAGCGTGTTCGCGCTCGGACCGTCCGGGAGCCCGGTTTCGGAGGCGGTCTGCGGGCGGTTCCTTGTCGGCTCGGAGGGGAGTCGGAACGCGCTGTTCGTCAGTTTCGACGCCTCGCCGATCGACTGGCGGTCGGTCTGTCGGCAGGCCGACGACTGGAACGGCGCGACGGTCGCGGTGGTACGCGTCGGCCGGAGCCGCGAGCGCGCCCCGGACGCCGAGCGGATCGCCGACGAGATCGGCGCCGAGGCCGTCAGGATCAGGCGGGTCTCGAGGCCGGGCGATCTCTCGAAACTCGGGATCGTCGCCACGCAGTTGCTCTCGGAACTTGACGCGCGACCGAACCGGACGGTGTTCTGCGTTCACACGCTGTCGGCGCTGCACCAACACGTCGGGACGAAGACCCTGTTTCGGTTCCTGAACACGCTCCAGGGGCGGCTCGGCTCGTCGGACGTGGTCGGCTACTACCAGATGGACCCGGAGCTACACGACGAGATCGTCCTCGAGACCCTCCGGCCGCTCTTCGAGGCGACCGTCCGCTTCTCCGCGGACGGCGACATCGACGTCGAGATGGGCTGACCGGACGGTCGGACGACCGGACCGCGCGCCCGGGTTGCCCCGACATTTATAACCGGAGCGCGGCCGTACGACCTCATAGATCCGCGCATGGGGCTTCGATCGTCGGCCGGTTCGGCGCTGACGCTTCTGGTCGTAGCGGTCGTACTCGCGATGCTCGTCGGCCAGCAGCTCGGCCAGCCGATCCTCCTCGGCTTCGTCGTGACGGGGAGCATGTCGGGGACGCTCAACCCCGGCGACGGGTTCGTCGCGCTCCCGCCGGCCGTCGCGGACGACATCGAGGAGGGCGACGTCATCACCTTCGAGGCCCGGGAGGTCGGCGGTGGCGGTCTGACGACCCACCGGGTCGAGGCCGTGACCGACGAGGGCTACATCACGAAAGGCGACGCGAACCCCTTCACCGATCAGGACGGCCCGGAGCCACCGGTACAGGACTCACAGGTCGTCGCCGTCGCCTGGATGTCCGGCGGCGATCCCGTCCGGATACCCTACATCGGAACCGCCGCGTTGGCGCTTCAGGGGGCGCTCGCGTCTGCCATCGGGGCGCTCTCGGCGATCCCCGGCCTTTCGGGGCTCGGGGACGGGAACGTCGGATCGGTGATGACCGCCACCGGGGTGTTGCTGTTGGCGTACAGCTTCGTTTCGGGGGTGCGCTCGTCCGGCGGGAACGACCGATCGCGCTCGCGCTCCCGCGGCGGGGCGGTGAGCGCGTTCACCGTGCTCGCCGTCGTCATCCTGTTGATCGTCGGCCCGGCGACGGCCAGTATGGTGATCCCCTCCGGGACCAACGAGATCACCATCGTCAGCTCCGAGTCCCCGAGCGGGGACCCGACCGTCATCGAACGCGGCGGCACCCAGACGCTCGAGTACAACGTCTCGAACGACGGCTACATCCCGCAGGTGGTGTTGATCGAACCGGCGAGCAACGGCGTCGACGTCTCCGAGAGCACCCTCGTCGTCTCGCGGGGCGAACAGCTCGGGACGACGGCGACAATCTATGCCCCAGACGAGACGGGCGTGTATCTCAGGGCGATCTCCGAGCGGCAGTACCTCCAACTGCTCCCGGTCTCGGTGATCATCGCGCTCCACGGCATCCACCCTTTCGTCGCCATCGCCGCGATCGATCTGGTCATCGCCACGGCGGTGACGGCCGTCTTCGTCGTGGCGGTCGGGTTCGAGCCGCTCCGGTTCCGCTCGCGGGACAGAAACCGCCCGCTCGGCGAGCGGATCCGCCGCCGACTGCGGCGGTACTTCTGAACCCGATCAGAGCCCGCCCGACCCGACGAACAGCCAGAGGTTCCACGCCGTCAGCCCGGCGCCGAGCGCCGTCGCCACGAGCGGCGGCCAGTAGTACGAGAACCGATCGTTCGTGCGGGCGCCCTGGACGCTGATCGAGAGCAACACCAGAAACACCAACAGCTTGGCGAGCAGAAACCCCGGGAGCCCCAAGTTCCGTAACACCGTCGCGATGACGGGGTTGGCCTCGGAGACGCCCGGCGTCGAGAAGACCGCGACCGTCGTCGAGACGATGTCGCCGAACCCGTAGGTCGCGGCCGCGAGGAGCCACAGCGCGTAGAACTCCCTCGTGCGGACCTCGTATCGGGCCGGCGCGGACACCGCGTTCCACGTCTCGACCCTGTCCCTGCGGGTCTCCTCAGCCCCGGGCGGTTCCTCCTCAGTCGGCTCCTCGAAGGTGGCGTCGAACTCGGCCAGCAGTTCGCCGACCCGGCGCCGGCGCCCCACGAGTTCCGTTTGGAGCGCCTCGTAGCGGCCGTCCTCGGACAGCTCCTGCGCCGGGCGCTCGGCCTCGATCGCCCGCTTTTTCGAGAGCAACGAGAGGTACGAATCGATCGCGCCCTCGATCGCGTTCCGGCGTTCGAGGTCCGCAACGAGCCCGAGGAGTTCCTCGCGATCGACCGGCTTCGTGACATACTCGTCGATGTCGAGTTTCAACACGTCGAGATCCGGCTCGACCGCCGTGAGCATCGCGGCGCGAAACTCCGTTCCGCGCCCCCTGAGCGCGCCGAGGACCTCGTCGCCGCTCATGCCCGGCATGCGCCGATCGAGCAACACGACGTCGACGTCCTCGTCGAAGCGCTCTACGGCTTCCGTCCCGTCAGCCGCCGTTCTGAGTTCGTAGCGCTCCCCGAGCCACTCCGCGTACAGCGTCGCCAACTCCGGTTCGTCTTCGACGACGAGGACGGCGGTACGATCAGACATCGACGTCCGGACGGGCGGCTTCCGGGAGTAAATAATCCGGTGGAGTCGGCGCGCTCGGGTGGTCGGCGTTCCGGGACCGACCGGCGCGTCTCAGCTGCCCCCTCCGGTACCCTGCTCGAGTTCCGCGTCGAACCCGCCGAGGACGGCGTCGTTTTGATTTAGCAGCGAGAACTCTATCGTCCAGTTGCCCGAGGCGGGGTTCCGATCGAACCCTTCGAGGGCGTAGCTCAGGTCGCTGCTGTCGTTGAAACCGACTGAGGCGTGTCCGACATTCGCGCCGACGTCGCCGCCGGTGCTATCGGAAACGACCGTCTCCGAGCCGGCCTTGATACTGAATCCATCGAACGAGGTCGGCTCGTTCGCGCCCCGTGCGGTGACTCCGAGGTTGAACCCGCCGACGGTCGCGGCGTCCTCGGTACTGACGGTGAACTCGATCGCGCGCTCGGGCCCCGTCGACACCGTCGGCCCCGCCGTCAGGTCGACGTCGACCCCCTCGCTTTCTCCTTCTTTTCCTTCCCCTTCGGAACCGCTGTCGCCCTCCGTCTCCCCGCTCTCGGCGATGATCCGCAGCGTGACGTCGGGGTCGCCGCTGATCTCGTCGATCTCGGCCGCGGTGAGATCGATCCGCATTCCGAACGGGATCGACTCACCCGGCTCGAGTCGGTCGTCGCCGGCGTCGCCGGCGCCGCTTTCGGCGATCAGGTTGCGCTCGTCGACGGCGTCGATCTCGACGAGGGTTCCGTCGCTCCCCGAGACGATCCGCAGCGCCTCTTCGACGTCCCCGTCCGGCTGCTCGGCGCCCTCGACGACGAACTCGAAGCGAAGCGACGTGACCGTCTGGGTCCCGCGGTTCGTGACGAGAACGAGTTCCTCGTAGGTCACCGACGAGCGCCCGGGGATCTCGAACTCGATCAACTCGGCGTCGGGATCGACGACGTCCTCGTCGAGCGACTCTAAGGACAACAGCGCGTTCTCGTCGCTCGCAGTTTCGAGGCTGACGGCGCGTTCGGCCTGTACCGTATCGAACGCGCCGGTGCTTACGAGCGCGCCGCCGCCGGCAAGTAGGCCCCCCAGCCCGAGAACCGTTTGTCGTCTCGAAACCATGGGTGCATCCCCGTCGATAGTCCGTTACTCGAAGGTAGATAGGCGTGAGCGTTCGTTTCGGTTAGTTGTCGTCGGTGCTTTCGGCCGTGATCGTGAGCGTGTAGTCCCCGTTCGGCAGATCGCCGTCCTCGGTGCCGCCCTCGAGGAGATCGATCTCGATCCCGAAGTTGATACTCTCCCCGGATGAGAGCGACGAAGCGACACTGTTGTCGCCGGACAGGACGTCACCGCCGTTGTCGACCATGTCCGTCCCGTCGTCGTCGACCTCGTCTACCGGGAAACTAAACGTGTCATCGAGGGTGATGTCGCTGTCGCCCTCGGGCTCGCCCGTGAACTCGAGGGTCAGGCTTCCCACGTTCTGGGTCCCCTGGTTCGCCACCGTCACCAGGTTTCGGAGGACCGTTCTCGCGTTTTGGTTGATACCGCCAGCGTCCGTGTCGTCGAGGCCATCGAGAGCGATGCTAATGGTTCCATCGCCCGGTTCGCTCACGTACGCGTTGTTACCGTCACCGTCGCGGTCGGCGGGCGAGAGTCCGAGCAGCGCCGACGCGTCGCCGGCCGTCTGGACGTTCACCGTTCGCTCCGCTTCCACCGTATCGAACGCGCCGGTCCCGATCAGTGCGCCGCCGCCTGCGACCAATCCACCGAGTCCGACGAGTACCGTTCGTCTGCTTGCCATACCTACACCATAGACACCCACCCACTTTGTATTGGGGCGCTTGAACGGGCTCCGAGCGCGTATGCCCCGGCCTGAAGAGCGTCCCGCGGCGGTTCAAGCACTGCTTTCGGCCCGGCAAGACCGACAATACAAAACGGATCGGGGTCATAGATTCCGTAACGAGCGCGGACGGTACCGCCGCGTTGCTCACCATGCCAACGAGACGACAGGCGATCATCGGGCTCGGATCGGCCGCTACCGGTGGCGCCGTCGTGTCGGCGGGGGCGTTCAGTTCGAGCGTGGCGGCCGACGCCGACATGCGCGTCGTCGTGGTCTCCGAACTCCGGCTCGTCGCCGCCCGCGAGGACGGGGCCTACGTCGACGCCGACGCCGAGGGCGACCCCGTCGAGGAGATACTCATCGAGGAGCTAAACCGGAACGCGTTTTCTGAGTTCGGCGGGATCGTCCGGGCGCTGAACGACGGCGATCTGCCGATCGAGGAGCTGACGTTCACTTTCGAGGCCGCCGAGGAACGCGTCGCCGACGCGCTGGCGATCGTCTCCGAGGAGGGGGTCACCGAGACGGACGGGGGGTACGCGTTGACCCCCGACGGCGGCCTCGGCCCCGGGGAGGGCGTCGAGTTCGGCCTCTCCGTCGATCTCCTCCCGGAGGGCGCGTCGGGGCTCTCCGATCTCCCGGAGTCGGCGGCGGAACTCGAGTTGACGATCACCGCCGAGGGCTGACGCCACAACCGCTCAGTCGTCATCGTCGTCGCCGTCATCATCATCGTCGTCGTCATCATCATCGTCGTCGTCATCGTCGCCGTCGTCGCACGCGGCGGCGGGCGAGATGCTGCCGCCGACCGCCGAACAGTCCGAAACGCTCGGGTCCTCGCCCGACTCGAAGGTGACGTCGCCCGCGATCGAGGCGCTTCCCTCGAGTTCGACGCCGGGTTCGTCGTCGGCGCTGACGGTCACGCTCCCGTCGATCGCCGCGCTCCCGGAGAGACTGACCGTGACCTCGCTGTCGCTCGTGATCGTCACGTCCCCGCGCACCCGCCCGTCGCCGTTCAGCGTCAGCTCTACCCCGCCCGACGCATCGATCGCGAGGTCCCCGTCGATCGTCGACCCGTCGGCGACGGTGAGTTCGACCCCGTCGGTGGACTCGACCGACACGTCCCCGACTGCCGCGCGTCCGGTGAGATCGACGTCGACCTCGTCGCTCGAAGCCAGCGAGAGCGGCCCGTTGACCGCGCCGCCGCCGCCGACGTTCACGTCGAGTTCGCCCGACTCCTCGACGCAGACCCCTTCGCCGACCGACCCCCTGAGTGTCGCCGTCACCGACCCGGACGACGAGAGCTGCACGACGCCGCCGATCGTTGACCCGCCGCTCGTCGAGAACTCGATCGAATCGGTCCCGTCGATGGCGAGGTACTCCCCGACGCTGCCGGACAGCGCCGTGGTGAGTTCGTCGCTCACGCTGATGTCGACGGCGCCGTCGATCCTGGTTCCGCCGCTGATCCGACGCGGGACGTCGTCGACCGTCCCGACCACGACGCTGCAGTCGGTCTTCCCGTTCGGGAACTCCTCGACCGTACAGCCGGGCGGAGTGCGCGAGGCGCACACGTCCCGATCGGGGCTCGTACAGCTGACCTCGACGGACCGCGTGAGATCGACGGACTGGTCGGGTCCGGAGACGGTTATCGCGACGTCGACGGTGCCCTGTGTGTCGGTGCTACAGGACAACTCCGCCGTGATCGGGGCGGAACTCCCCGGAGAGAGGTATCCGGGCGTTCCAACGTTTCTCAGCGTCACGCCGCCCCCGGCGGAGACGGCCTCGGCGTCGATCGATTCGAACGGCTCGTCGAACCGGTTTGTCAGCTCCAACAGCGTGACCGTCTGACCGCTCCGCCCGGACGGATCCTTGATGTCGACGCCGAGCAGCGCGGAGTCGTCCTCTGAGGTGGCGACGTCGAACGGGCGGCTGCCGGCGACCGAGTCGAACGCCCCCGTGGTGAAGAATCCGGTCGCGCCGAGAGCGCCGCCGCCGAGCGCCATCAACAGGGTCCGGCGGCTGAGTGGACCGTTCGATCGACCCCGGCTGCGGCTTCGCGTTCGTTTCCGTCCCATGGGCGCGTTGTCGCCAGCCGATCGGGGCGGACCGGGCCGTTCGCCCCGGCCCCGACCGGCGTTGGCGCGTGCTCACAGGAGTGTTCGCCTCGTACGCACTTTGTATTGGCGGTCCTGAGGCGGTTCAAGCCGACCCATACGGCCGCAGAGCCGATCGACTACCCGTCGGCTTCGAGCACGCCGAGGAGTTCCTCGGGGTCCGCGATCGTCGACTCCTCGGCCTCGGACTGTAGCTCCCGGGCCGTCTCGATGTGTCCGTTGATCACGTCCGGCGGTTCGTTCTCGTCGGCGGCGACGGCGCCCTCTAGGGCCGCCGCGGTCGAGCGTTCCATCGCGTCGGCGTGCGTCGCCGCCTCCTCGCAGATCCGCGTCGCCGGCGGGACCTCGTTTTCCTTGGCCATCTCGACGGCCGTGCGGAACCGCTCTGTCGCCGTGGCGTAGCGATCGCCCGCGGTCGACAGCGCCCTCGTGGCGTCGCCGTACCGCCGATCGTTGAACGCGGCGATGCCCTCGTTGCGCGTCTCTGCGCCCTCGTTCGCTCTCTGGACGCCGGCGTCGTACGTCTCGACGATCTCACCGCGCTCGTCCGCGCCGAGTCCCCCGCCGCCGAGGCCACCGAACGACCCTCGGGCGCACCCGGCGGTCGAAACGGCGACCCCGAGGAGCACCGTCCTGCGCGCGATCACGTCGTGACACAATCACACACACGCCTTTTAAAAGTTGTGCTCACGGGGGGTTTTCGAGGCGATCGAGCCGGTACCGGCGGCTCTGAAGCACCTGCCCGACCGCGGAAAAAAAGAACCCGCTCAGCACGATCGCGGCCCACCCGAGCGGCGGAACGGTCTCCGTCGGCACGAAGCCGATCCAGACGCCGAACAGCACGATCCCCGCGAGCACCGACAGCCCGAGGTAGTAGATCCCCCACGGGATCGACCCCGAGGGAACGATGTCGAGATACACCTCCAGTTCCTCGGCTTTCTCGGTCAACTCGATCTCGTCGCCGTCGAACGAGACGATCCCCGCCTCGGCCAGCCGGTCGAGATGCGTCTGCTGGAGCGACGTGTACACCCGCTTTCGCTCCGCGGAGGTCACCTCGGCGACCGCCTTGTCGTGTTCCCACGCGGCGACCTGCTCGGCGAGCTCCGAGAGCGTCACCGGCCCC
>NZ_JAQCNO010000057.1 GCF_028274965.1 Natronomonas sp.
GTCAAGGGCGAGGACATCGCGTCGAAGGTCGACAGGAACCCCGGGACGATCCGCAACCAGATGCAGAGCCTCAAGGCCCTACAGCTCGTCGAGGGGGTACCGGGCCCGAAAGGCGGGTACAAGCCGACGGCGACGGCCTACGACACGCTCAAGATACAGGAGATGGAGCAGGCGGCGGACGTCCCGTTCCGGCACGAAGGCGAACTCATCACGAGCGCGAACGTCCAGGAGATCGATCTGACGAGCGTCCATCACCCGGAGCTCTGTCGGGCCGAGATCAAACTCCAGGGGACGATGTCGGAGTTCGACGAGGGCGACGCGATAAGCGTCGGACCGACGCCGCTCTCGAAGCTCCTCATCGAGGGGAACCTCGAGGGCAAAGACGACACGAACAACAGCCTCATTCTCACGATCGACAACATGGAGGCGCCGGCCGGCGACGAGGAGCCGCTCCACTGATCGGGGCGGGCGGACGCCCCGGGACCGACCGGAGCGTTCCGGTCGGATCGGTTTCAACAGGTTTGTATCGGAGGGAACACACTAGAGAGGTATGACGGACGACGTCGTCGTGCTCGGGTCGGGTTACGCCGGCACTGGTGCGATCAAGCGGCTTGAATCGGAACTCGACGGCGAGGCGGATGTCACCTGGGTATCCGACGTCGATCACCACCTCGTGCTCCACGAGTCCCACCGGTGCATCCGGAACCCGGACATCAAAGAGAAGATCACCTTCGACATCGACGAGATCAAACAGCCCTCGACGCGGTTCGTCCAGAGCCGCGTCGAGGGGATCGACACCGACGAGCGCGTCGTCACTCTCGCCGACGACTCGACGGTCGAGTACGACTACCTGCTCGTCGGCATCGGCTCGCGGACGGCGTTTTTCGGCATCGACGGGCTCGAAGAGCACTCGCTGACGCTGAAGACGCTCGCCGACGTCCTCGAGATCCACGACGAGGTCACCGAAGCCTCCCGCGAGGCGTCCAGGAGCGATCCCGCACAGGTCGTCATCGGCGGCGCCGGGCTCTCGGGGATCCAGTCGGCCGGCGAGATCGCCGAGTTCCGGGACAAACACCGCGCGCCCATCGAGATCCACCTCGTCGAGGGGCTCGACAACGTCTTTCCGAACAACGGTCCGGTGGTGCAGGCGAAACTCCGGAAGCTGCTCAAGGAGCGGGACGTCGAGATCCACACCGGCGAGTTCATCGGCGAGGTCGACGACGAGACGGTCTACATCGGCGAGGAGAAGGAACTCGACTACGACGTGTTGCTCTGGACCGGCGGGATCACCGGGCAGGACGCGGCGGAGACCGCCGAACTCGACAAGGACGAACGGAACAACCGGATCGAGACCACCTCGAACTTCCAGACGTCCAACGAGCGCGTCTTCGCCATCGGCGACGCCGCGCTCATCGATCAGCCGGATCAGGACGACCCCGCGCCGCCGACGGCGCAGGCCGCCTGGCAGGCCGCCGAGGTCGCCGGCGAAAACCTCGCCCGGAGCGTCCGCGGCCAGCCGCTCAAGGAGTGGACGTACGACGACAAGGGGACGCTCATCTCGGTCGGCAGCAAGGCGGTCGCTCACAACGTCAAGGGGCTGCCGATAGACACCTTCGGCGGCCCGGCGGCGAAGGCGCTCAAAAAGACCGTCGCGGCGCGGTGGATCAACACGGTCACCGGCTTCGGCGACGCCGCAAAGGCGTTCCCGAACATGTAAGATCGGGGACGACCCCGAGATCGGCTCTACTGTTCAAAGGCGGTCGGTTTCGTTCTCGGACGTGGCCCGTGTCGGCGCGGGTCGGTCGGCTCAGGGGAGCGAGAGCCCCGCGTGCCACCGGTCGACGCCGGCTTCCTGTTTCACCCGATCCATCCGCGAGAGCAGCGCCGCCGCCAGCGACGCCGTTTCGGCCGCCTTCCGTTGGCCCGCCGTCCGGAACTCCCCGGTGACCCGGTTTGCGTACACCGTACAGACCGCGCCGGCGCGGAGGCCGTACAGGCCCGCGAGCGTCAGGATCGCGCTCGCCTCCATCTCGAAGTTGAGGACGCCGGCGTTTCGCAGCGCCTCGATCCGCGCGTCGGCCTCGGGCGTCCGGAAGCCCCCGAAGCCCGGTCTGGACTGGCCGGCGTAAAACGAGTCCGTCGAGCAGGTGACCCCGAGGTGGTACTCGTGGCCGAGGCGTTCGGCGGCGGTGACGAGCGCGGTGACGACCTCGTCGTGGGCCGCCGCCGGATACCCCCGGCGGACGTACTCGTCGCTCGTTCCCTCCTGTCGGACCGCACCGGTGGTGATGACGAGGTCGCCGACGTCGACGTCTGCCTGAATGGCGCCGCAGGAGCCGACGCGGAGGAAGCTCTCGGCGCCGATCCGGGCCAGTTCCTCGACGGCGATCGCCGCCGACGGGGAGCCGATCCCCGTCGACGTGACGGCGAGCGCTTCGCCGTCGTACTCGCCGACGAGCGTCCGGTACTCTCGGTGGTCGGCCACCTGCTCGGAGCGGTCCCACAGGTCGGCGATGACCTCGACCCGGTCCGGGTCGCCGGGTAACAACACCGGGCCCTCGATGTCCCCGTCGCTGAGTTCGAGGTGGTACTGCTCGTCCCCGTCGGTGGCGCTGTCGTCCGCGCTCATTCGAGGTGCTCCGACGTGATCGTGTTCGGTAGCAACTCCCCGAGCGTGTACGCCGTTGTGCCGTCCTCGCCGTCACAGAGGACCCGAAACGCCCCGTCGCAGAACTCCGAAAGCGACTGGCGGCACGCCCCGCACGGCGTGACCCCGTCGCGGCGCTCGGAGCTGACCGCGATCCGCTCGAAGGAGCGATGGCCCGCCTCGACGGCTTTCGAGAGCGCCAGCTCCTCGGCGTGGACGCTGTTCGAGTAGTTCGCGTTCTCGACGTTACAGCCCGAAAACACCGTTCCGTCGTCCGTTTCGAGCGCCGCGCCGACGCGGTACTCCGAGTACGGCGCGTACGAGCGTTCGACCGCGTCCCGCGCCGCGGCGAGGAGGTCTTTGTCGGTCACACCGGCAGAACGGCGTCGGCGGGCAAATAGCTATGCCCGGCCCCGGCCCTCTGAGACGTCGCTCAGCGCGTCCTCGACGGTTTCGGTCGCCGCTCGTGTGAGGTCGTCCACCCGGTTGCTTTCGGCGTAGATGCGGACGTACGGCTCCGTCCCGCTTGGCCGGACGAGCACCCACGACCCGTCCGGGAACGTCAACCGGACGCCGTGTTCGGTTTCGGCGTCGGCCTCCGGGAACGCATCGGGGAGCAACGACTCGAGACGCGACATGACGGCCGGTTTGTGCTCGTCCGGGCACTCGACGTTCGTCTTCCGGTAGGGCCGTTCGGTGATCGGTTCCAACAGCGCCGGGAGACCGCGGTCCGCGATCATGGCGGTCAGAAGCGCCGCGCTCACCGTCGCGTCGATCCACGGTCCGAACCGGGTGTGGGTGTGCTTCCAGGGCTCCGCGGCGAACGCGACCGCGGTGTCGTCGGTGCCCTCTGCGTTCGCGGCGGCGATGCCCTCATGAAGCCCGCCGAGGCGGACGCGCTCGACGCGACCGCCGGCGGCCTCGACCCGTTCGTCGATGCGGCCGGAGGCGTTCGGCGTCGTTACGACGACCGGATCGGACGCGTCGCTCGTCTCGGTGTACCGCTCGGCGATGACCGCGAGGACGGTGTCCTCGTGGACGACCTCCCCGTCGGCATCGACGACGACGATCCGGTCGCCGTCGCCGTCGTGGCCGATCCCGAGGTCGAACGGTCCGTCGTCGACGAAGGCGCGAAGGTCGGCGAGGCTCTCGGCGGTCGGTTTCGATTCGCGTCCGGGAAAGTGGCCGTCGACGTTGGCGTTGAGCGTCGCGACGCGGGCGTCGAGGCCGCGGAGGACCTGCGGCGTCGTGAGACCCGAGGTCCCGTTGCCGCAATCGACGGCGACGCGGACCCCCTCGCAGGTCCCCGCCTCGTCGGCGACGTATGCGCTGACCGCGTCCCGGTAGGCCTCGATCGTCGCGAGTTCGGCGCGATCGCCCCACTCGTTCCACGGGACCGGCGGCGAGTCCGACCGGACGCGGGATTCGAGGTCCCGTTCGGCGCGCCGATCGTACTCCGTTCCGTCGACGAAGAACTTGAGCCCGTTGTCGGCCGGCGGGTTGTGACTCGCCGTCACCATGATCCCGCGCCGGCCGCGGCTCGCGTACGCGAGCGCCGGCGTCGAGACCCGACCGACCCGGATCGCGTCCGCGCCGCCGCTTTGCAGTCCGGATTCGATCGCCGCCGCGAGCGCTGCCCCCGTCTCGCGGCCGTCCCGACCGATCACGAACTCGGCGCCGTCGACCGCGGCGGCCCGCCCCAACCGCAGCGCGAGTGAGGGGGTCACGTCCGTCCGTGCGGGTCCTCGGACCCCGGCCGTCCCGAACAGTTCCATGCGCGGGACTCGGGCACCGAGGGTATTAAACGGGTAGTGTGCGAGCAGACAGCGCCGGCGCCGACAGGAGAGGGCAAGCGGCGGGAGCCGGCCTCCGGACCCCGGCTAAACGCCCCCGAGCCGGTCGGGTCTCGACAGCCCGTGCGCTGTGCGTCCGCCACGGCGGGCTGTCGGCGGTCTCTATGTCACGGGCCGTCTGGTCGCGCGATGACACATAAGCCGACGGGCGGCTCAGGCGATGTCGCGGCTGGTGTCGATGTCGATCGACCCGGAGAGATCGAGTTTGATCACGTCCGAAAGCGCCCGGCCGCCGCGGAACTTGGGCACCGCGAGCCGGTTTTCGATCCGGTCGCCCTCGATCGTCGTTTCGAGTTCGAAGACGACGTCGGCCATGTGCTGTGTCGTGTCCCGGAGCTGGGGGACGTCGCGGCCGTCGAGACAGTGGAGGACGGCGAGGCCGCCGGTGTTGTAGATGTGGTTCTGGAGCTCGTTGAGGAAGTTCCGGTAGCGGGGGGCGTCGCTCCGTTCGAGGATGTCGATGGGGTCGACGATGAGGTTCGACGACTCCGGAAGCGCCGCGACGAGTTTCGAGGCGTTATCGAGCGGCGCGTCGCCGGTCACGTCGCGGACCGTCGGATCGCCGGTCCGCGTCGGCGACTCGTCGATGCTCTTCGAGACCGCGTCGCTGGTCCGGTCCACGGAGAGATACAGCGTCCCGCGGGTCGCGGTCAGCTCATAGAGAAACAGCTCGGCCTGGCTGGCCGGCGCGGCGGCGAGCGAGACGATGCTGCCGGCCGGGATGCCGCCGTCGAGTTCGCGATCGAGGGCGGCGATGCCGGTGTCGAGGCGCTCGCTCATCGTACCATCTAGTCGAGTCCGACCTGATTAAACCTTCTGACGGATCGAGTCCTTACTGCCGGCGTCGGCGCGGTCGACGGGGACGCGTCTCACACCGCCGCCGCGGTCGGGGGATTCAAGACCGTCCGCGCCGCCGGGGTGAACAATGCGCCACGACCACCTCATCAGCGCGAAACAGCTCTCACGTGGCGACATCGAGGGGGTGTTGGACCGCGCCGCCGAGATCGCCGCCGATCCGGGGGCGTTCGCCGAGGCACACCCCGACACGCTGTTGGGGCTGCTCTTTTTCGAGCCGAGCACCCGGACCAAGATGTCGTTCGGCGCCGCGATGAAGCGCCTCGGCGGGGGCACGATCGACATGGGCAGCGTCGACTCCTCGTCGGTACAGAAAGGCGAGAGCCTCGCGGACACCGTCCGGGTCATCGAGGGGTACGCCGACGCGCTCGTGCTCAGACACCCCTCGGAGGGGTCGGCGAAACTCGCCAGCGAGTTCGTCGACGTGCCGGTCATCAACGCGGGCGACGGGGCCGGACAGCACCCGACACAGACCCTCTTGGACCTGCATACGATCAGGGAAAACGCCGGCCTGGACGACCTCACGATCGGTATCGTCGGCGATCTGAAGTACGGACGGACGGTGCATTCGCTGGCGCACGCGCTGACGAACTTCGGGGCGACACAGCACTTCATCAGCCCCGAGAGCCTCCGTCTGCCGCGGGGGGTCCGGTACGACCTCCGCGAGGCCGGCGCAGAGGTGCGCGAACACGCCGACATCGAGGCCGTCGTAGATCGCCTCGATGTGCTGTACGTGACCCGGATCCAGCGGGAGCGCTTCCCGGACGAAAACGAGTACCGACAGGTCGCCGGCGAGTACCGGGTCGACGTCGACCTTCTGGAGTCGGCGGCCCCCGGGCTGACGGTCATGCACCCCCTCCCGCGGGTCGACGAGATCGCCCCTGAGGTCGACGAGACGGACCACGCGACGTACTTCGAACAGGCGCACAACGGCGTCCCGGTTCGGATGGCGCTTTTGGATCAGATACTATGACCGACACCGAACTCCGCGTTTCGAAGATCGAGAGCGGAACCGTCATCGATCACATCGCCGGCGGGCAGGCGCTCAACGTGCTCGCGATACTCGGGATCGACGGGACCTCGGGCGAGGAGGTGAGCGTCGGCATGAACGTCCCCTCCGACCGCCTCGGGCGGAAGGACATCGTGAAAGTCGAGGGCCGCGAGTTGAGCCAAGACGAGGTCGACGTGCTGTCGCTCATCGCCCCCGCGGCGACCATCAACATCGTCCGGGAGTTCGAGGTCGCGGACAAGCGGCGCGTGACGCGGCCGGACACCGTCGGCGGCGTGCTCTCGTGTCCGAACGCGAACTGCATCACCACCGAAAGCGAGCCCGTCGACTCGCGGTTCGACGTCCTCGAGGAGGGCGTCCGCTGTGCGTACTGCGGGACGATCGTCCGAGAGTCGATCGCGTCGTACATCGGTACGGCCTGAAACCGACCTCGCCCTGGCGAAGAGTTATCTCCTCGGGCGCTGTGTGTCGTAGTGTATGTCGAAGAAAACACTCGCGGTGGTCCTGGTTGCGGCGGTCGCCCTGCTGTACGTAAAGAAGCGGTAACTCGCCGGGTCGCGGTCCCGGCTTCCGAACGATTTACCCACGCCGGACGCCCACTAGCGGTATGTACGGCGTCGTCACGCGAAACGAGGACGAGACCGAGTGGGAGGAGTTCGATCGGGCGTTCTACGAGGTCAAGGACGTCTCGGGGCGGTCCTCGGAGCCGCTTTCGGAGGCGGTGAGCATGATCTCCTGTTTCGGCGACAACGCCGCCGGCGAGGAGAACCCCGATCTCGTCCCCGTGACGCCGGACGGTCAGCCCGCAACGAGAGAGCGGACGTACTTCGATTGGGCCTACGTCTGTCCCACGCACGAGGGGTACCGGGAGGGCCTCCTCGAGATGATCGCCGACAGCGCCGCGGTCAGTTCGGACGTGCGGCTCGACGACATCGGCTTTCCGCGGCCGGAGTACTGCTACTGCGAGCGCTGCAACGAGCGCTTCGAGTCGTGGGTCCGGGACCGACACGAGAGCGGCGACGGGCCGCCGCCGGCCGAGACGACCGTCGAGGACCGCTACGCCTGGCGGGCCGAGGTCATCGGCGAGTTCGTCGAGGCCGCCGCCGACCGGATCCCTGGGCGGACGTACATGACGCTGTACCCCGATCCCTACGAGGGGCACCTCTACGAGCGGGCGGGCATCGAGTTGTCGTCGATCGAACCGCACGTCGACGAGTTCGTCGTCCCGCTGTACGACACGCACTACGGGACGACCTACTGGCTGGAGGCGATCGCCAGCGGGTTCGAGGACAGGCTACAGACGCCCCTCAGCGTCGAGTTGTACGCCGTCGACGTCGGCATCGACGAGCTGATACACGCCGTAGAGGTCGCGGCGGAGTACGGCGAGTCCGTCCTGTTCGGGTACGACGCCGCGAACGCGCGCGCGACGCTGCGGCGGATGGACGCCGACGCGAGGGAGGGCGTGGAGTGGTAGTCGCCGGTGGGCGGGTCAGGCGACCGACATCGAGCGCGCGGCGGCGATGAGGTCGTCCCTGTCGCGGGTGTCCTCCGGAAGACGGGTCGGCTCGAACCACCGCGCCGCGCTGATCTCCCCGTCGGGGTCCGATACCGTCGGTTCGACCGTCTCGGCGGTCGCCCGGAAGACCGGCAGGAGCCCCCACGTATCGCAGCCGCGGCAGCTGATCTCGACGCGGTTCGCCATCGCGAGCCCCCGGTAGGTGGCGTCGATGCCGGCTTCCTCGTCGAGTTCGCGCTCGGCGGCCCCCCGGAGCGACTCCGATCCGTCGACGCCGCCGCCGGGGAGCACCCAGAGGTCGACGCCCTCGTGTCTGACCACCAACAGCTCGCCGGTCTCGCGGCGGACGAGCGTGTGAGCCCCATAGGGGGTTCCGGTGCGGCGGATCCGATCGGCGAGCGTCCGGAACCGGGCCCGCGAGACGCGTTTTCGGTGGGTCCGTCTGAGACAGCCGTCGCCGTGGGCCTCGGTCACCTGGTGGTAGGCCCGCTCGGCGCGGCGCCTTGCCTCGTCGGCCAGATACCACAGGCCGTCGACGCTCGTCATCGGCGGGGCCTCCGGTCCGTGCGCGTCGCGTCCGTGGGGTCGTCCGAGGGCTCGAGCCGACAGAGCGGAGGGTGTGACATGGCGCCGAGTACGCCTGGGGGTTTCAAAAGGCGTTCGGACCGATCGGGGCGCGTCGGTCGGTGTACGCCGAAACGACGGGCTTTTTCCGCACCGGCGAAAAGCGGAGACATGGCATTCGAAAAGGGAGACAGCGTGGTGTTTCACGACAAGCACAGCGAGTACGACGGCGAGACGGGCGAGGTCACGCAGGTTTCCGAGACGATGTTCGGCGACAACACCTACATCGTCGACTTCGAGGAGGGACAAGAGGCGGGGATCGCCGAGGAGTCCCTCGAACCCGCCGAGGACGAGTGAGACGATGAGCGCCGTCCCGTTTCACTACGTCGACCTCCGGGCGTTCTGTTATGCGACGGAGGACGAAAAACGGGTCGAGACGGCGCTTCGGACGTTCCTGCCCGAGGACACCGAGATCGAACGCGAGAGCAACGAGGGACACCACGGCGATCGGATCCTCGTCCTCTCCGTCCGGCTCGAGCGGGCCGACGACATCCGCTACGTGCTCTCGCGGCTGGCGGAACTGGGGTCGTTCGACCGCCTCATGGCGGAACTGGAAGACCGGATCGACGACAACTGCGCCTTTTTCATCCAACTCGACAAGCAGGACGCCTACAGGGGCGAGGTCGGCCTCGGCGACGGGCTCATGCTCCGGGGGAAAGTCGAGGCCTACCCGGCGAAACGAGAGCGGGCCATCGAGACGGCCCGCGAGGCCCTGGCCGCCCTCGAAGCGAGCGCCGACGGGGCCTGAACCGCGCGGGATCCCGGTAGGAGCCCTGGAACAGTGTTATGGGCCCTCGCTCGCTGGTGTGGTGTGTATGTCCGGGGAGACGATACACGGCGAGAAACGCACGCGGAGCCGGAGAGGGATCGCCTCGTACCTGCGTCGGATCGCCAACGCGCTCGGGCGCGGCGAGCCGGTGCCGGCCGACGAGAACCGGACGGTCACCGTCGACCCGCCCGAGGAGACCGACTTCGAGATCGAACTCGAACGCGAGGGCGACACCCTCAGTCTCGAACTCGAGATGGAGTGGGAGGAAGCCGAGGGCGACGTCGAGACGGGCGTGAACGCGAGCAAGGCCACATTCCAGCGCTACGAGGACGCCGCGGGCAAGTGGCGCTGGCGGCTCCGACACGACAACGGCAACATCATCGCCGACAGCAGCGAGGGCTACGCCTCCAAGCAGAAGGCCACCCAGGGGCTCGAAAGCGTCAGGACGAACGCGCCGGGCGCGGCGGTCGTCGACGGGTCGACGGAGGAGTCGGGCACGCCCGGGGAGGACGCGAGCAGCGCCACCTTCGAACTCTTCGAGGACGCCGGGGGGAAGTGGCGCTGGCGGCTCCGACACGACAACGGCAACATCATCGCCGACGGCGGACAGGGGTACGCCTCCAAGCAGAAGGCAAAACAGGGGCTCGGAAGCGTCAGGCTGAACGTCCCCGGCGCGGCGGTCACGGACGCCGAGTAGCGGGCCGGCCGGTTCCCGAGCGGTGAAGCGAGGCGAGGCGGTCCGGCTCCGTTCGGCGTCGGTCGGCTCCCCTCAGCGGGCGCGGAGCTCCGCCATGTGCTCGATGCGTCGCTCGATCAGCGCCGCCGTCCCGATGTCGTGACGGACGCGCAGCCCGTCGGTCCCGGTCCGCTCGAAGGCCTCCTCGACGGCCGCCTCGGCCTCGGCGATCGTGTCCTCGACGCCGACGACGGCGAACGACCGGGACGTCGTCGTGTAGATGCCGTCCTCGCGGGCGTCGACGCTCGCGTAAAACAGCTCGGCCCGCCCGGCGCTGTCGGCGTCGATCGCGACCCGCGCGCCCGCGGCGGGATCGGTCGGATACCCCTCGGGGACGGCGTACTTACACACCGTTGCCCGCCCGGAAAACGACAGCTCCGGGAGCGTCTTGCCGTCGCGGGCCGCGGCGAGGAACTCGAGGAAGTCGGTCTCGAGGACGGGGAGGGTGTTCATCGCCTCCGGGTCGCCGAACCGGGCGTTGAACTCCACGACCTTCGGGCCCTCGGCGGTCAGCATGAACTGCCCGTAGAGGATCCCCTTGTACTCGGGCATCGCTTCAACGACCGCGTCGATGATCCCGACGGCGGCCTCGTAGTCGGCCTCGGACATGAACGGAAGCTCGGGCGTGCCGTCGCTGTACGAGCCCATCCCGCCGGTGTTCGGCCCCTCGTCGCCTTCGTAGGCGCGTTTGTGGTCCTGGACGGCGGGCGAAACGCGGTACTGGCCCTCGGCGACGAACGCCTGTAGGGTGAACTCCTCGCCGACGAGACGCTCCTCTAGGACGAACGAGTCGTAGCCGCTTTCGAGGACGTACTCGGCGCCCTCGGCGGCCGTGAGCTGGTCGCCGATGACGCGGACGCCCTTGCCGCCGGTCAGCCCGCGCGGCTTGATCGCGAGGTCCCCGTCGTGGGACTCGATGTACTCGGCGGCCGCCGCAGCGCTGTCGAACGTCTCGAAGGCCGGACAGCCCGGGATCGACTCGCGGTCCATGAACTCCCGCTGGAACGCCTTGTCGGTCTCGATGCGGGCCTCGGACTCCCGGGGGCCGAACGCGTAGACGCCGGCGTCGTCGAGGGCGTCCGCGACGCCGGCGTTCAGCGCGGACTCGGGACCGATGACAGCACAGCTCGCCCCGACGGACGCGGCGTACTCGACGATCGCGTCGGCGTCGGTCTCGTCGATCGACTCGTAGCCGGCCGCGAGCGCGTCGATGCCGGGGTTTCGGTTCGACGCGCAGGCGTACAACTCCCCGCGGTCGGCGTCGGCGACCGCCCGCGCGATCGCGTGTTCGCGCCCGCCGCCGCCGACGAGTAGGACCGTTTCGCTCATACCCAACCCGGGTGTCCACGGGGGCCTAAACGTTGCCCTTGCCGGCGGCTCGAGAGCGGCCGGCGGCGTCCGCACCCCTCAGGCGCACGAGAAGCCGCCGTCGACCACGAGCGCCTGTCCGGTCACCCACGCGGCCTCGTCGCTCGCGAGAAACAGCATCGCGTTCGCGACGTCCTCGGGGCGGCCGAGCCGACCGAGGGGGTACTCCGCCGCCATCCGCGAGGCCATCTCCTCCCACTCTTCGTCGGAGCGGCCGCTTTTCGGCATCGGCGTCTCGGTGACGCCGGGACAGACGGCGTTGACCCGGACGCCGTCGGAGCCGACCTCGGCGGCGAGCGAACGGGTGACGTTGACGACCGCACCCTTCGTCATCGAGTACGCGGAGAGCCGCGGGGAGCCGATGACGCCGGCCAGGGAGGCGGTGTTGATGACCGAGCCCGAGCCCTGGGACTTGAGACGCGGCAGCGCCGCCGCGCAGCCGTTCCACACGCCCTTGACGTTGATGTCGATGAGCCGGTCGAGGGCGTCCCGCCCGAGGTCCTCCATCGGCGTCGGGTCGTGCATGATCCCCGCGTTGTTCAAAACGATGTCGAGGCCGTGATCGTCGGCTGTCGCCCCGATCGCGTCGTCGAACGCCTCGAAGTCCCGGACGTCGAGTTCGTGGGCGAACACGTCGCCGTCGACGGTTTCGGCGGTCTCGACCGCGGCCTCATAATCGACGTCGGCGGCGACGACGGTCGCGCCCTCCGCGGCGAAGCGCTCCGTTGCGGCCCGCCCGATGCCGGACCCGCCGCCGGTGACGAACGCCGTCTTGTCTTGCAGTCGCATACGGGGGCTTCAGCGACGGCGGGGATAAATTCACCCCAGCCGAAAGCGGGAACGCGACGGGACCGACGGGGCGAGCGGCGTCACATCGAGCGCCGCAGGATCCCCTCGATGTCCGTCTGCTCAACGCGGCGGGGGTTCCCGTCGAGGAGCCGCTGGATCTCCATGGTGTCCGCGGCCAGATCCGGGATCTCCTCGTCGGTCACGCCGAGTTCGGAGAGGCCATCGGGGATGCCGACGTCCGCGGAGAGTTTGGCCACCGCGTCGGCGGCCAACTCGGCGCGTTCGTCCCGGCTTCGCCCCTCGACGTGTTCGCCGAGAATATCGGCGATCTCGCCGTAGCGATCGAACGCGCTCGTCGCGTTGAACCGCATCACCGCCGGGAGAAGCGTCGCGACCGTCACGCCGTGGGGCGTGTGGTGCTCGCCGGCGACGGGGTAGGCGATCGCGTGGGTCGCCCCGAGTCCGGCGTTCGTGAAGGCGACGCCCGCGAGCAGGCTCGCGAGCGACATGTTGCGCCTGGCGGTGAGATCGGAGCCGTTGTTGACCGCCTGCCGGAGGTTGTCGCCGACGAGTTCGATCGCCTTCCGGGCGAGTTGGTCCGTCACGATCGTCCGGCCGTCGTAGTCGGGGCGCTCGGCGGCGGACTCGGCCCGCTGTTTCATGTCGTAGCGCCGGGTGGTGTACGTCTCGATCGCGTGCGAGAGGGCGTCCATGCCCGAGGCGGCCGTCGGCCCCGGCGGCAGCGACGCGGTCAGGGCGGGGTCGACCAACGCGAGGTCGGGGTACAGGTGCCGACTCGAGATGCCGACCTTCAGCCGCTCGTCCGGCAGCGAGATCACCGACACCGGGGAGGTCTCAGAGCCGGTCCCGGCGGTCGTCGGGATCCCGACGACGGGCAGCCCCGGGCCCGGTACCGGCTTCCCGCCGCCGGTTGGCGGGGCGACGTAGTCCAGTATGTCGCCGCCGTACTCGGCGACGACGCTCGTCGTCTTCGTGACGTCGATCGAACTGCCGCCGCCGATCCCGATGAGGATGTCCGGGTCGAACTCGCGCGCGGCGGCGACGGCGCGTTCGAACACCGCCACGGAGGGGTCGGGTTCGACCCCGGTGAAGACCTCGACGGCCACGTCGGACGGCAGCGACGAGACGGCCTGCTCGACGATGCCGGCCGCCTCGACGCCCTCGTCGGTGAGTATCATCGCCGACTCACAGCCCCGATCGGTGAGCTCCTCGCCGAGTTCCTCGATGGCCCCCGTTCCGAACGTCACCCGGTCGGCCATGCTGAACTCCCAGACGGTTTCGGCCTCGAACATACCGGTACGTCTCGATCGGCGGTCTTAAATCACCGCCACACGCGCCGCGTCGGTCGGGGGCCACCGCAAACGGTATACGTGTCCTTGGTATGCAATAGCGCATGACGAGTCCGGACCGGATCGACGCGTATCACTTCTACGAACGCGAGTGGGACGGGTACGACGAGCTGCTCTCGGCCTTCGAGTGGGAGGTTCCGGATCGCTTCAACATGGCGCGGTACGCCTGCGATCGGTGGGCGGACGGCGGCGAGCGCGTCGCGGTGTACGCCACCGACGGCGAGGGGACCGAGCGGTACAGCTTCGAGCGGCTCCGGGCCGCCGCCGACGCGGTCGCAAGCTCCTTGCAAGCGGCGGGCGTCGAGCGCGGCGACCGCGTGGGGATCAACGCCCGACAGCGCCCCGAGACGGTGATCGCACACCTCGCCTGCTGGAAGCTCGGCGCGGTCTCGGTCCCGCTGAGCACGCTCTTCGGGACCGACGCGCTCCGGTACCGGCTCGAGGACGCCGGCGCGATCGCGTGTTTCGTCGACGGGTCGAACGCCGGGACGCTCCGGTCCGTCGCGGGGGGTCTCCCCGACTTGGAGACCGTCATCGCCATCGGCGACGCGGACCCGACCGGCGAGGAGCGCCGCTTCGAGTCGGTCGCCGCCGGCGAGGGGGCCTTCGAGACCGCCCGGACGGACCCCGAGGACGACGCGATACTCATCTACACGTCGGGGACGACCGGCGATCCGAAGGGCGTCCTGCACGCCCACCGGGTCCTGCTTGGGAACCTCCCGCTTTTCGTGACCGGCTTTTGTGACCTCGAGATCAACGAGTCCGACGTCTTCTGGACGCCCTCGGAGTGGGCCTGGGTCGCGACGCTTTTCGACGTGGTCTTTCCGGCGCTGTTCTACGGGGCCCCGATCGTCGCGTACACCGGCGACGAGTCGTTCGATCCCGCGACCGCGATGGGCGTCATCGAGCGCTACGACGTGACGAACTTCTTCGCCCCACCGACCGCGCTGCGGATGATGGAGCAGCTACCGGACCCCGGGCGGTGGGACGTCGACAGCGTCCGCTGTGTCCCGAGCGGCGGCGAGTCGCTCGGCGAGACGATCACCGAGTGGGCCGCGGACGTGTTCGACGGCGCGGCGGTCCACGAGGGCTACGGGCAGACGGAGGCCAACATGATCGTCGGGGACTGCACGGCCCTGACGCCCTCAAAGCCCGGGAAGATCGGACCGCGCGCGCCGGGACACGAGATCGCGATCCTCGACCCCGAGACGGCGGAGCCGACCGTCGAGACGGGCGAGGTCGGCGAGATCGCCGTCCGGTACGAGGGCGATCCGGTCTGTTTCAAAGAGTACTGGAACAAGCCAGAGCGGACGGACCGAAAGGTCCAAGACGGGTGGCTGCTCACGGAGGATCTCGGCACCCTCGACGGGGACGGCTACGTCGAGTTCAAGTCCCGGAAGGACACGGTCATCATCTCCGCCGGCTACCGGATCGGCCCCGTCGAGATCGAGGAGGCGCTGGCGAAACACCCGGCCGTCGCCGACGCCGGCGTGATCGGCGTTCCCGACGACAGGCGGGGGGAGGTGCCGAAGGCGTTCGTGGTGCCGGCGGCGGGCCACGAGCCGAGCGGGGAGCTGACGCGGCGTCTCAAGCGCGACGTCAGGGACCGCCTCGCGGAGTACGAGTACCCCCGGGAGATCGCCTTCATCGACGAGCTCCCGAAGACGAGCTCCGGGAAGGTCCGGCGGGCCTCGCTCGAAGAGGAGTTCGCGTAGCCGGCCGCCTACACCGTCTGCTCGAAGCTGTAGCCGAGCGACGTATCCCACAGGAGCCGGTGCTCGCCGCCGCCGGCCTCCTCGCAGACGCCGTTGACCGACTGGACCCCGTCGAGTTCGCCGCGCCACTCGACGGTGTAGCGCCCCTCCTCGCCGGTGATCCGCGTGCTCCTGAGCCCGCCGCCCCGGAGCGGAAACGTCGCCGAGGGGGCCGTCCCGAGGCCGACCGAGGCCGAGTCGCCCTCGATCGAGGGCTCGGCCGCGTCGGTGAGGGCGCCCCGACGGAGCCTGAGCCCCACCGAGAGGTCGCTCAGATCGACGTCTCTGACCAGACGGCCCTCGGTCGGGTCGGCCGCCGCCCACAGCCAGTAGCGGCGGCGGCCGTCCTCGAGCCCGTAGACGGCGAGACAGGCGTTCGAGACGAGAAGCGGCGCGTCGGGGTCGACCTCGTCGGGATCGAGGCTCGTCTCGGTGCCGCCCGGGTCCCCCGGCGTCTCGCGGGTGATCGCAAAGCGCTGGACGTAGGCGGTCTCGAAGCGCTCGGCGCGCTCGGCCTCGATCCCCCAGACGCCGCTGTCGTCGTACCGCGACCCCATGCGCTCGGCGTAGTCCTCGAAGGCCTCGCGCGACAGCGCGGCGTCGGCGGTCTCCGGCGAGAGCGGCCAGACGCCGCTGGAGTCGACCCGGGTCCGCCGGTTCGTGACCCGTTCCTCGACGCATCCAGCCAGGGACAGCCCCGTGAGCAGGCCGCCGGCGCGGAGGGCGTCCCGACGCGAGAGTTCCATGTGCGGTAGGACAGGCCGGCGACTCAAATAACGTGCTATCGACGGCGGAGGCGTCGGCCCGTTCCCCCGGGTTTAGTACCCTTCGGCCCTCAAACGAGGCATGGAAAACCGCCTCGACGAGACGGCTTCGCCGTACCTCCGGCAGCACGCCGACAACCCCGTCGCGTGGCAGCCCTGGGACGAGGAGGCGTTCGAACTCGCCGCGGAGCGCGACGTGCCCATCTTCCTCTCGATCGGCTACGCCGCCTGCCACTGGTGTCATGTGATGGCCGACGAGAGCTTCGAGGACCCCGACATCGCGGAGGCGCTCAACCGGAACTTCGTCCCGATCAAGGTCGACCGCGAGGAGCGACCGGACGTCGACAACCTCTATATGGGCGTCTGCCAGATGGTCCGCGGCGGCGGCGGGTGGCCGCTTTCGGTGTGGCTCACGCCCGACCGCGAGCCGTTTCACGTCGGGACGTACTTCCCCCCCGAGCCGCGGGGGAACACCCCGGGGTTTGGCTCCGTCATCGAGGACATCGCCTCCTCGTGGGACGATCCCGAGAAGCGCCAACAGCTCGAATCCCAGGCCGAGCAGTGGACCGCGTCGGTGACGGGCGAACTTGAGGGGACCCCGGAGACGCCCGGGGCGGCCCCGGAGGCGGAGTTCATCGACTCGGCGGCGGACGCCGCCGTCAGGCGGGCCGACCGGGAGCACGGCGGCTGGGGGCAACGACAGAAGTTCCCCCACGCCGGCCGGATCCACGTCCTGTTGCGCGCCCACGACCGGACCGGTCGGGAGGCCTACCGGGACGTGGCGGTAGAGACCCTCGACGCGATGGCCGGCGGCGGGCTGTACGACCACGTCGGCGGCGGCTTCCACCGGTACTGCGTCGACCGGGAGTGGACGGTCCCGCACTTCGAGAAGATGCTCTACGACAACGCCGAGATCTCACGGGCGTTCATCGCGGGGTATCAGGTGACCGGCACGGAGCGCTACGCGGACGTCGTCAGAGAGACCTTCGCCTTCGTCGAGCGGGAGCTCACCCACCCCGACGGCGGGTTCTACTCGACGCTCGACGCACAGAGCGAGGACAGCACCGGAAGCCGAGAGGAGGGCGCGTTTTACGTCTGGACGCCGGCGGCCGTGCGCGACGCCGTCGAGGAGGGGACGACGGCGGAGCTGTTCTGCGAGCGCTACGGGGTCACCGAGTCGGGGAACTTCGAGGGGGGAACGACCGTTCTCACCGAGTCGAAACCGGTCGGCGAGATCGCCGCGGACTCGGTGATGGACACCGACGCTGTCGAGGCGCGGATGGAGACGGCCAAAGAGCGGCTCTTCGAGGCCCGGAGCGAGCGGCACCGACCCCCGAGAGACGAGAAGATCCTCGCGGGGTGGAACGGCCTGATGATCTCCGCGTTCGCCGAGGGCGCGCTCGTCGTCGATCCGGCCTACGGCTCGGTCGCCGCGGAGGCGCTCTCGTTTTGCCGCGAGCGGCTGTGGGATGCCGACGACCGGCGGCTCAACCGGCGCTTCGAGAACGGGGCCGTCGGCGTCCCCGGGTACCTCGAGGACTACGCGTTTCTCGGCCGCGGCGCGCTCGACGTCTATCAGGCTACCGGGGACGTCGAACACCTCGCGTTCGCGCTCGAACTCGCCCGCGTCGTCCGGGACTCGTTTTACGACGCCGAGGCGGGAACGCTGTATTTCACCCCGACCGAGGGCGAGGCCCTCGTGGCGCGCCCACAGGAGCTCACGGACAGTTCGACCCCCTCGAGCACGGGGGTCGCGGTCCAGTTGCTCTCGGCGCTGTCACACGTCGCCCCCGAGGAGGGGTTCGACGACGTCGCCGAAGCCGTCCTCGAGACGCACGCCCCGACGCTGGAATCGAGCCCGCTCCCGCACGCCTCGCTCGTCCTCGGCGGCCACGATCGGGCCGCCGGCGCGACCGAGTTGACCGTCGCGGCCGAGGAGTTCCCGGAGGCCTGGCGGGCGGCCGTGGCCGAGGCGTACCTCCCCGGGCGGCTTCTCACGCGGCGCCCGCCGACCGACGACGCCCTCGGCGCGTGGCTCGAGGAACTCGGCGTCGAGTCGGTCCCGCCGCTTTGGGCCGGCCGAGACACAAGAGACGGTCGACCGACCGTCTACGCCTGTCGGTCGTTCAGCTGCTCGCCGCCGAAACACGACATGGCCGAGGCGATCGCGTGGCTCGGCGAGGCAAACTGAACGCGCCGCGTTCGTTTCGCCCGACGCGTCCGTTCAGACGTCGCGGTACGACCCGAGGCGGGTCCCGTCGAGCAGGTACGCCTCGCCCTCCGAGAGCCCTTGTGGGAGAAACGGCGAGAGGAACCCGTCGCCGTCGTTGATCGCCGTCCCGCCGGAGAGGTCGTTGAACGCCGGCGCGACAACGAGTTCGCCGCCGACGCTCGGGTACTCCGCGAACCCCTCGGGGTCGAGTCGCCCCCGGAGCCAGACCCGCTCGCTCCGCGCGCCGCCGACGTCGTCCTCGAGGCGGACGAGCGGGTGTTCGTGCGCTGAACAGACCGTCGGCGCGGCGACGACCGCCTCGTCGGGCCAGGTGTGGCCGTGACAGAAGCCGACGTCGCCGATCCGCACCCCCGGGCCCTCGCGCACCTCGACGCCGTCGACGCCGCCGGCCACCGTCTCGATCCCGCCGTCGTGGTTGCCCTTTAGTACCGTGACCGGCGCGCGGTCGGCGGCGGCCTCGAGCACGCGGCGGATCTCGGTGCGCTCCTCGCGTCCGGGGGTGCCGATGCTGTCGCCGAGGTCCCCGAGGAAGACGACCCGATCGACGGGGTGGGCGTTGAGCGCTTCCAGAAGCGACTCGCGGCGCCGCGTCTCCCGGCTGTCGAGTTCGACGCCGTCGCGCCGGAGGCCGGTCTCGAGGCCGGCGTGGTAGTCGGCGACGACGAGGGCGCGCTCGGGTCCGCAGTCGGCGATCCCGGCGGGTCGACCGGGGATCGGTTCGAGCATTCAGATCGGCTTCAGCGCGTCGTCGCTCGGCTCGTAGCACCGCCCGCTCATCAGCGCCTCCTGGATCGACTCCTCGACGGCGTCCGCGGAGACGCCGCGTTCGTCTGCGACCGCATCGATGAGCGCCTCCCGGTCGGCCCCCTCCCCTTCGTCGAGGTCCTTCATCGCGTCCATCACCGCGTCGACGAGGTCGCCCTCCTCGGAGCCCGTCCCGGCCTCGGCGTCGTTCGGCGCGCTCTCGTCGGTCTCGGAGGCCGCCTCGGCGTCCGCTCGCGGCTCGGCGTCGGCGGGTTCGGGCGCGGCCGACGGATCGGGCGTCGCCTCCGTTTGCCCGCCCGTCGCGGCGGCCTCGGGGGTATCGGCGCTCTCCGGCGGGTCGACCTCGCCGGCCGTCGAGAACTCCGTGCCGTACTCCTCTTCGACCTCGCGGCGCTCCTCGTCGTCGAGTTCGAACTCGCCGGGATCGAACCCATCTGGATCGGCCTCGCCGGACTCGGAGTCGACCCCACCCGGCTCGGAGTCGCCGGTGTCGGACGCTGCTCCTGTCTCCGTCCCCGTTGCCGTTCCCGTTCCCGTTCCGGCGGTCGGGGCCTCCGCTCCCGAGGACGCCTGTTCGTCCCGCGTCGAACCGGCGCCGTCGGGGTCCGACCCGGCGGCCGCGTCCCGCTCGGATCCGGATGCGTCGACGGTGGCGGCCGTTTCCGCGCCGTCCGGGTTCGGGTCCGGATCCGGGTCCGATCCCGGCTCCGTCGTCGCCGGCCCGTCGGCCGCGCTCGATCCCGTCGGCGCGGTCGGTTCGGTCGCACCGCCGGCCCCCGAACCGGCTCCCTCCGCGGGGTCGAAGGTCGTTCCGGGGGTGGCATCGCTGTCCGCACCGGGCTCCCTGGAGGTCTCGACCTCGCCGGCGCCGGCGCCGGCGCCGGAAGGTTCGGGGGACGTCTCCACCGGGTCGGCCCCGACCGATCCGGGGTCGTCGGGGCTGTCGGTACCAGCGGTACCGGCGGAACGGGCCGTCGCCTCCGGGGCGGAGAGCTCAAGCGTCGAGAGCGAACTCGCGTCGCCGCCGCCCTCGTCGGGGGCGACGCCGAGCCGGTCGACCTCGTCGCGCTCGCCGGCGACCACCCTGACGGCGTCGATCGCGAGCCCCCTGAGGGCGTCGAGGTACGCCGGGGTCGTCCCGTAGTGCTCCACGGCGAGGGCGACCCCCTCGGCGAGGCCCTCCTCGACGCCGGCGTCGAGAAGCGCCGATTCGAGCCGATCGCCCGAGAGGCCCGAGTCGATCGCGGCGGCGGCGACGCCGACCCGCTCGAGGGTCCGCTCGGCGGCCGTCACAACCCAGCGGTCGCGGGTCTCAGCGTCGACCTCGTTGACCGATTCGGGGCGGACGGACGTGAAGATCCGATCGCCGTCCTCGGGCTCGTAGGTCCGGGCCTTCCCCGACAGGGCGAGAAACAGCGGCGGGTCGACGCGTTCCAAGAAGGCGAGGGCGTCGGGTTGGTACTGCCCGGCGTAGGTGACAAAGGCGCCGGTCGGATCGACGACCCGGCCCCGGACCATCTCGGGGTTGACGTCCTCGATTTCGGTGAGGACGCCGACGGCGAACAGCCGGTTCACGCGCGCGCCGGTCGGCGTCACGACGTAGTTCGGCGCGCGCTCCTCGTCGCTCTCGCTGTAGGACAGCTCCGAGTCCTCGAACTCCGCGGCGAACAGCCGGTAGGCGGTCTCCCGTTGGCCCGGCCCGGACTGGCTCATGCGTCGACCTCCGAGAGGAACGCTCTCGCGCGCGCGGCCGGGTCGTCGTCGGTCCCCTCGAAGCGGTTCGCGTCGAGGTTCGCGCCGTACTCGTCGACGGAGAGCGCGCCGCGGACGCGGTACTCCCGGCCCTCGATCGACTCGGCGATCGACGCCGCGACGACCTCCCGATCCATCGCGTCGCGGGCGTGATCTAAGGCGTCCTCGAGGGTGCCGCCGTACACCGATTCGGTCAACTCGCGACCGAGGATCACCGTGACGGTGTCGGTCCCGTCGTCGAGGATCGCCTTGACGCGCATGTCGTCCTCGGGGTCGACGCGGCCGTGGGTCCGGCACTGGTCGTTCTGGACGACGCGGCCGCAGTCCGGGCAGCGCTGGATGAGCCCCGACCCGTCGCGGACCTCGATGACGTTGCCGGTCAGCACCACGTCGAACACCCCGCCGGCCGCGACGGCCTCGCGGGCGGACAGTTCGGTCCCGGACTCGCTCACCGACACCTCGGGGATCGGTTCGACCGCGGTGAACTCGGTGGCGTTCACCGAGGGGACGCCGCGGAACTCGTCGACGTAGACGTCCTCGAGGCGGACGGACTCGCCTTCGCGCACCCCCGCGTGGGTGTCCCAGTCCGTGAACGGGAGCCGGGTCGTCTCGTCGCCGAGGACGCCGCTGAGTATCTCCGTTTCGCCGTCGCGGCCGTCGATCGTCTTCCGTTCGACCTCGAGCACGCGGACCTCGATGTTCCGGCCGCGATCGCCCGGTTCGAGGTCGATGAGACCCCGGTCGCCGCCGGGCTCGTGGGGGACCGAAAGCGGGGTCTCCTCGAGGGTCACCGTCGTCGATTGGCCCAGGTTCAGTTCCGGTTGGCCGTCCCACTCCCTGACGCCGGCGTTGCCGGCCGTGATCGTGTCGCCGGGCGACAGCGAAAAGTCACTCCAGGCGGTATAGGAGATCCGGCCCGTCCCGTCGGCCAACTCGCCCTCGAAGATCGTCTGGTTTTCGCCCTCGTAGCGGATCGAGCGCGTGCCGACCGTCAGCACCCGGGCGGTGACGGTGACGTTGCCCGTCTCCGGCGTGATCTCGCCGATGTCGGTCTTCGGCGGGGTCCCGCCGCCGTCGCCGCCGCCGTCGCCGTACTTCCGCCGCAGGCTCTGTTTCGCCTCGTCCATCGGCACCGAGTACGAGACGAGCTTTTCCAGATCGGTTTTGACCTCCGTTTTGTCCACGCCGAGGCTGGAGGCGAGTTCCTCGGCAGCGTCGTCCAAGCTCATCGTTCGACGGTTGGGTGGCCGTTCTCAAAAGCGTTCGTGCCGCGCCACAGCGGGGACGACGGGCGGGTATCCCGCCCCGACCGGGCCGGGGGCAGACGGCGGTCCCGTCCGGACGCGGCGCCGCGATCGGTCGTCGCCGCACCCGAACGATCGTTCCGTGGCTCAGGCAACCGGGTCCGGATCGTCGGGGCGCTCGGCCTCGATCGAGCGGAGTCGCTCGCGGCGGCGGCGCGTCCGTCGCTGCGAGACGCTCCGCTGGAGCCGGTCGGCGATCTCCTCTCGGAGCCGGTCGGCGCGGTCGGCGTCGATGTCGAGCGCCCGCGGCTGGCGGTTCGTCAGGCCGCTCGATCCGGCGGTGTCGACGACGAGCGTCGCCAGCCGGCGGCCCCGCTGGAACACCGTCTGGGAGTCCAGAACCGTCTGGACCCGATAATAGGGAACGACGGTGATCGTGCGGGTCCAAAAGCCCTCCTGGAGCACGACGTACTCCGATTGGACGTCGTACCCGAGGTTCGCCCACTTGAGGTGTGCGCCGAGCCAGGCAAGCGGTATCAGCCCCACGGCGACGTACCACGCGAAGGTCAACGACGTGTACGAGTCGGCGGCGAAGGCGACGCCGACGGCGAGCAACGCGAGGACGGTGTACCTGATGACGTACCGCTCGCGGGCCCGTTTCGGCGGGCGCTCGAGTTCGAGGGGCTCGAACGCCTCGACGGAGCGGGCGAGGTCGGCGACGCGGTCGCGCTCGGCGAGCGGGACGGCCGACTGCGAGCCCGCGTCCCCCGGCGCGTAGCCGGCGGTTTCGACCGCCAGGGAGGCGTAGCCGAGGCGCCTGGCGATGACGTTCGCCGACACGGTCAGCGTCTGGACCTTCCCGAGCGGGATCGTTCCGCTGAACCGCTGGAGCAGCCCCCGTTCGTAGAGCAACTCGTCGTTCCGCCTGGAGAGCCGGAAGCCGTAGTAGTTCCCGATGGCGATGACGCCGCTTGCGAGCGCGGCGACGGCGACGATGCCGACCGCGGCGAGGGGAGCGGTCACGGCGAGACCGAGAAGGGGGTCGCCGAACCGCTCGCGCAGCGACGGCGCAACGACGGGCAACAGGACCGTGGCGAAGGACAGAAGACGGAGGTCGACGCCGACGACGCCGAGCAAGGCGAGTTCCTTCGTGGTGACCGAAAACAGCTCCGTCTCCGGCGTCGCGTCCTCGGGGTCGCGGTCCGTCCCGTCGCGTTTCAGCCGGCCGAGTTCGGACTGGAGCCGCGTCGCTTCCTCGTGGCTGACGTAGCGGAGCGACGCCTCCGTCGAGGAGCCGCCGGCGGTTTCGAGGTTGATCTGTGCGAGCCCGAACGCCCGCTGGAGGACGTTTCGGCTGATGTCGACGTTCTGGACCCGACCGATCGGTATCTCCCGGTTCCGCCGGGAGACGACGCCGGAGGCGATATCGAGCGTCCCGTCGGTGAGTTCGTACTCGAAGCGCTGGTAGTACACCAACTGGTAGGCGAGCGCGACGACGAACCCGGCGACGACGACGGTGACGGGCCCGGAGATCCCGCCGCCGAGGGCGGGCGAGCCGATCACGGCGACGACGAGCAGCCACGCGAGCCTGACGACCGATTCGGCCGCCCGGACCGGAACGGAGAGCGGATCGAGCTTCATCAGACCGCGTCGTCGCCCTCGGCGGCGATCGCGAGCTGTTTCAGCCTGGCCTGTAGGTCGTCGGCGCGCTGGGGCGTCAGCCCGGGGATCGATACGTCCGCGCCGCGGGAGCCGGCGGTGTAGACGACGGTCGTCGCGAGCCCGAAGGCCCGCTCGAGCGGTCCGCGGCGGGTGTCGACGTGTTGGATCCGGACGTACGGCGCGACCGTGCTGACCCGCGTCAGCACGCCCCGCCGGAGGTACAGCGAGTCCGTCCTGACATGGTAGGCCCAGATCCGGTATCTGAGGACGGAAAAGGCGACCCCCAAGACCGCAACGACGGCGAAGACGACGACGCCGACCCACGGTCCGCCGGGGTCGAGCAGGGTGAACGCGACCCCGGCGATGAGACCCAAGATGACCGCGGAAACGGCCGACTGGAGCGCCCAAACGCCCTGTATTTGCGGCTCGAGCGTCTGTTCGGGACCGATCAGTTCCTCGATGTCCGGGGTCGACCCGGCCGGCCGCGAGCCGTCGACGCGCCGGGTCGCCGGCGTCAACTCGGCACCGAACGGGCGGTCGCTCGCCCGGTCGCTGTCGGTCTCGTCCATTTGGCGACACTGAGAGCGCGACGTATTTAGTAGGCCGTGTCCCGGCCGGACCGAGCGACCCGCCCCGGACTCACCGGCGGACGCGTCTGATCCGGTCGGCGGTCACGTCGATCGGCGCGGCGACGCGGAGCCGCGGGGTCCCCTCCGGCCGGTCGAACCCGTTGGCCGAAAAGAGGTCGTTCGTTTCGATCTCCGCCCACGCCGGCGCGAGGCGCCACGGCTCGTGTTCGATGTCGCCGCGGTAGAGGCGACCGCGGTCGTCGGCGGTGAAAAAGCGGTACCGCTCGGTGAGAAACGCCTCAAGGCTGCCCGGGTCCGGCTCGGCGAAGCCCTCCTCGGGGCCGTACCGGCCCTCGAAGCGGGCGGGCGGGGCGTTTCGGGTCAGACGCCGGCTGCGAAAGCTCACCTCACGGTCGCGCCCGTCGCCGCGCGTCTCGACGTCCATGCGCGCCCGGTAGTACGGGAGCCGAAACAGCGAGCGGGCAAAGCGGACGCCGAGCCGATCGTCGGCGTCGAGGTTGAAAAAGTAGACGCCGGGGACGCCGTCGACGGTGACGTACGTCCGGAGGTTCAACTCGCCGAACGAGAGCCCGATCGGCGACCCCCGGGGGCGGATGTCGGACATCACGAACGGGACGACGCCGAGGTACGCGTCGCCGTTTCGGGCGTCGACCGAGACGCCGTCTGGGAGCGCCTCGGCGACCGTCGGCGGATCGACCGCCCAGTGGGCAAAGAGGAGATCACGCCACCGCATGGACAGAAGCTCCCGCATACCCGCGGTTGGGGACCGGCGGGTTTTGGGGTGTCGCTCCCGGAAGGCGCTTCGGGCGGGACCCGTTTGTTTTTCCGCCGGGCGAGACCGCGGCACGGAGTTCAGCGTCGCCCGGAGCGACATCGCGAACCGATCGGCGGACGCGCTCGTCAACGCGGCGGGAGCGAGTCTCAGGATGTGATCCGGCGTCGCCGGCGTCGGGCCTCAGGCCGCCCACTCGAGCATCCGCTCGTAGAAGTCGTCGCTCTCGAGGGCCGCCCGGTCGCCGACGAGCACGAGCGCCTTTTTCGCCCGGGTGAGCGCGACGTTGACGCGCCGGTGGTCCTCGAAGATCGGACTCGAGAGGTCCCCGGTCGCGACGAAGGAGACGACGACGACCTCCTTGGCGGAGCCCTGAAACCGGTCGACCGTGTCGACGGCGACCCCGGAGACGCGACGGGAGATCTCGGCGACCTGTGCGCGAAAGGGGGCGATGACGCCGATGTCGTCCGGATCGACGCCGGCGTCGAGAAACGAGTCGACGACCGCCGCGACCCGGTCGGCCTCCGTCGGGTTCGTGTGCCCCGAGGCGGTCCCCTCGGAGTCGAGGAAGCTGACCGGGTCCCGGAGCGCCGGCGGCAGCGGGTCGACGCTGACGCCGTCGAGGTCCTCGAGTCGCTGGGCCGCCACGTCGGCGCTCGCCGGGCGGAGGTCGCCGTCGTAGAACTCCCGGCTCGAGAAGTACTGGATGCGCTGGCTCATCCGGTACTGCCGGTCGAGGCGGACGGCGGCCTCCGGGGAACGCTCGATGAGCCGCTCGAACAGCGACCGTTTGAGGTCGTTGTCGGCCCGGACCACCGGCGGTAGCTGCTGGTGGTCGCCGACGAGGACGAACCGGTCGGCGAGCGTCGTCGCGAGAAAGGTCCCGGGCTCGGTGAGCTGTCCCGCCTCGTCGACGACCGCCACGTCGAAGGCGTTCTCCTTGAGGGCCCGCGAGCCGCAGGCGGCGGTCGTCGCCGCGACGACGCTCGCGTCTCCGAGCGCCGCCGCGCGCTCCTCGGGATCGCCCGTCCGCTCGAGGCGGTAGGGCTCCATGTCGTCGCGGACGCCGGTCTCCGAGCCCCACCGCACGGTGTCGCGAAAGCCCTGCGCCTCCAAGGCCTCGATGGCGTTGTCGACCGCGCGGTTCGTAAAGGCCGACAGCAGGACCCGATCGCCCCGCTCGACGAGCGCCCGGACCGTCCGGGCCAGCGTGTGGGTCTTTCCGGTGCCCGGCGGCCCGTGGATCAACGCGAAGTCCTCCGCGGCGAGGGCTTTGTTGACCGCGTCGTTCTGTGCGGCGTTGTTGTCGATGTAGGTCGCGTTCGGGCCGCTGAACGCCGGGTCGCGACGGCCGAAGAGGACGTCCTTTGCGTCCGGATCGCCCCGGAGCACCGCGTCGTGGAGCGCGGTCAACTGCCGGTCGACGCCGATCTCGGAGGGGTACTGATCGAGGCGGCGCAGCGAGAGCGGCTCGTCGGCGATCACGGTGACCGTCTCGCCCAACTCCGAGACGGTTGCGAGTTCCGCCGTGCCGCGCGTCGGGTGGCCGTCGCTCGCGAGCACCCGATCGCCCTCGCGGATCTTCGAGACGGCGTCGCCGGAGGCCCTCGCCCGAAGCTCCCAGCGGCCGCCGGACACCGGGGTCCGCCCGATCGGTTCCAGATCGGTTATCGCCCGGTCGTCGGCGACCCGCTCGGCCGCCGATTGCTCCCAAAGCTTCCGGTACTCGGCGTGGACGGCCCGGCGTTCGTCCTCTATGGCGGCGTAGAAGCGATCGAAGTACGCCCGCTCGGCCGCCGGGAGCGGGTCGCCGACCCTGCCGGCTTTCGACTCCTGATCGAGGTTGCCGGCGACGGCCATGCAGGTGTCGCGCTCGAAGCAGTACTCGCAGTTCGCCTCGGCCTCGAAGCCCGTCGGGACGGAGCGGTCGTACTCCGCGGCGGCGATCTCGTTTCTGACGCGGAGGACGTACTTCAGGAGTCCGGGACCGATCGAGAACTCCTTGGCCGGCGAGAGGTCACCGGAGGCCTCGCCGCGATCGAGCGTCGTGTTCTTCGTGTACAGAAGCGTCCCGGTGTCCGGGGCGGCGTCGATGCCCTCGCCCAACAGGAGCGCGTAACACGCCGCCTGGATCTTGTCCTGGAACCGCGGCTCGCGCTTGAGGTTCTTGCCCGTCTTCAGCTCGACCGGCATCCCGCGGCGGACGGCGTCGGCCCGCCCCTTGATCCCGAAGCGCTCCGAGAGAAGCGTCTGCTCGGAGCGCCAGGAGTCCTCGCCGAACCGCCCCTGCCGGAGCCACCCCTGGATTGCGGCCGCGTTCTGCCTGACATCGGCGGCGACGCTGTCGGCGGTCTCGCCGAGCAGCCCCACGTCGACGGCGGCCTCCGCAACCCGTTCGGCGACGCTGTCGTCGAGGTCCCGGCCGCGGAGCAGGTCTCCGAAGACCTCGTGGACGATCGTCCCCTTGACGACGGGGTACTTCAGCGGCAGTCCGGTCAGTTTGTTCAGATAGTAGATGCGCGGACACTGGACCCACCCGCGGACGTCGGTCACGTCGACCAGGAAATCCGGCTCGACGACGACCGCCGAGGAGCCGGTCGTCGAGTACTGCGTCTCGCCGCGGAACTCGCGCTCGTCGAGGTCGGTGAGCAGCAGTTCCATGCCCGGCTCGAGCAGAGCGGCCGTCTCCGTCCACTTCCCCCAGAGGGTCGCCCGAACGGGCGGGGCCGAACCGCGGTCGGGCCGGATGAGCACCTCGACGAGGTCGCTCGTCCCCCGGTCGGTCTCGACCGTGCGCGGGGCCTCGAGTTCGACGACCGGACCGCGTACGTTCACGTTCGACACTGCGCCCTCGGCGAAAAAACGCTGTCGGTCGGGTTCGGGCGGGCGCGGCCGGCCGGATGCGATAGCTTCTTTTCCGTCATCGAACAACGGTCGGTATGCGCGTTCGCGACTGGCAGGATGTCCTGGAGGACGTCGTCGAATCGGACGCCGAGCCGAGCGGGTGGCGGGCCGTCGCCGGCGACCGGCGCGGCGGGGTCGGCGAGGACTTGTTCGTCGGGCATCCCACCGTCGGCGTGTTCCAGCTCAAGACGTTCGCGAAGAACCCCTTCGAGGTCCAAGGCGTCGGCTCGCGGGTCGCGCGGCGGATCGACGACGAACTGGAGCCGATCTTCCCGGCCGAGGACGAGGCCGGGCGGTTCGGCGTCAACCGCGGCGTCGAGGACGAGTCGGAGGCCAAAGCGCGGGCGGAGGAGCTCGAAACCGTGATCGAAACGCACGCCGACGCGCCGACGACCGGCGACGCGCTCTTCGAGGACGTGATGGACGCACTCGACAGCCCCGCCTTCGGGCCGATGGCGTACGACATGTACGACAGGCCCGAGGAGCTCGACACCCTCTCGGAGACGTTCGAGGAGGCCGAAGAGGTCCTCTCCGCGGAACTCGAAGACCTCATCGAGGACGACGTCGGGCGCGGGTTTCACTGAGGTGGGCGGCTCACCCGGGCAAGCGGCCCGAGGCCGCGCTCGCTCCGGCCGCACTCGGTAGCGGGCGCTCCGATCAACGGGAGCGTTTCGGGCGCGGCCGAGGCTGTCGCACAATGGAGGGCAAACTATGACGGGATCGATGTCGGCTACTCCGGCTCGCGCTTGACGTAGCTGCGGTAGCTCATCGCGGACCCCTCGACGATGACGGTGTCGGTCCCGTGTTGGCGCTCGTGGGGCGGGCCCTCAGAGATCGCTTCGAGGTCGGCGTCGCCGTACTCGTACGGTGTGTGGCTCTGTACCATACCGCGAGGTGGGCGCCGTCGGTACATAAATCATTGGTACGCTCTACCGTGCGACACGGGGGCCGATCGCGGGGATGCGAGGCGGGGTTCGGGCGGCCTCCGGGCGGATCACAGGACCGAACCGACGTCGGCGAGGGAGTCGAGGACGTGATCGGGGACGACGTCGCTTTCGGCGAAGTCGTCGTCGGTCGTGACGCCGGTTCGGACGAGCACCGTCGTCATGCCGGCGCGTTCCCCGAGCGCGATGTCCGTGTTCAGCCGGTCGCCGACGACGAGACACCGCTCTGGTGGCACGCCGAGGGCTTCGACAGCGGCGTGCTGGGCCTCCGCGGACGGCTTTCCGAGGCACTTCCGGGGGTCTTTTTGTGCGGTCCCGGCGACGGCGTTGACGATCGCCCCCGAGCCCGGGGCCATCCCCTCGGCGGCGGGGATCAGCCGATCGGGGTCCGTCCCGTAGAACGTCGCCCCCGAGGCGATCGCCCGGTAGCCGGCCAGGAGGTCGCCGTAATCGAACTCGTCGGTCCAGGAGACGACGAGGACGTCCGCCGCCGTCGCGTCGGAGACGAGGTCGATGCCGGCCGTCGCGAACTGCTCGCGGAGGCCCGCCGCGCCGATCAGAAACACCGCCTCGCCGGCGTGCTCCTCGGTGAGATACCGCGTCGTGACGGTGCCGGCCGAGAGCACCTCCTCGGGGTCGGCGTCGATGCCGAGCCGACCGAGCCGTTCGACGTACGCCGCCCTCGATTTCGTCGGGTTGTTCGAGAAGAAAAGCGGCCGGATCCCCGCCGCCCGGAGCCGTTCGATCGCCTCGACCGCGCCGGGGATGGCGTCCTCGCCCCGGTAGACGGTCCCGTCCAGGTCCAACACGGCGCCCTCGAACGCGTTCATGCGTCGGAAACGGGCCGCCGGCGCTTAGAGGTTGTCGTCGGTCCGTGCCGAAAACGGACCGAAACAACACGGTCGAACGTGGGGAATACGTCGTGAGCCGTTGGCACATCTCAACGGGAGTTTATGTGCATCGGAGCCCTACGACGACGCGGATATGAACGATCTCAGTCGACGCCGATTCGTGCTCGGCACAGGCGCTGTAGCGGTGACCGGAGCCCTCGCCGGCTGCGGTGGCAACGGTAACGGCAACGGCGGCGGGAACGGCAACGGCAACGGCAACGGCGACGGGAGCGACGGCGGCAACGGCGGCGGCTCCGCGAGCCCCGAGGAGCAGGCGACGAGCTACCTCAACGAGAACGAGGCCAACGGGTTCGAGGGCGACGTCTCCGATCAGACCGGACAGAGCGAGGTCACGGTCGAGGTCGGCGCCGGCCCGAACGGCTTCCAGTTCGCCCCGACCGCGATCACCGTCGACACCGGGACGACCGTCACCTGGGAGTGGACCGGCGAGGGCGGCCAGCACAACGTCGTCTCGAACGGCGGCGACTACGGCGACCTCGAAAGCGAGCGCATCGCTGAGGAAGGCCACACCTACACCTACACCTTCGAGGAGGCGGGCGCCGCGCTGTACGTCTGTGAACCCCACCGGGCGCAGGGCAAGTACGGCGCCGTCGTCGTCCAGTAGACCCGGTTCATCCGCGCTGTTTTTATCGACCGCTCGACTACCGGCAGTCGTGAGACGAGTCACCGACCGCGTGTCGAACCCCTTCGGTATGCGCGCGCCCGCCGACCCCGCGGTCTACGGGTACGGGGACGCGAACGCGGACTTCCACGTGATCGGCGCCGACGCCGACGCCCACGGCGGGGCCGAAACCGGCGTTCCGTTCACCGACTCGCCCGCCGGCGAGCGGATCCAGTCTGTCCTCCACGCGGTCGGGTTCGCCGCCGAGCCCTACAGCGACGCCCCCCGGTTGCGGAACTGCTATCTGTCGTATCTCCACCTCTCGCCGGGCGACCCCGCCGACCTCGAGCGGTACTTCGACGCCGAGCTCCGGGCGATAAACGCGCACATCCTGCTGCCCGTCGGGGACGACGCGCTCGCGTACGTGCTCTCTGAGTTCACGACCGAGGCGGGTCCGAGCGCGGCCGAGGCGGCGCGGCGACACGCCTCGGAGGTTCGCGGGCGGGGGTTTCTCGTCGTCCCGGTCGGCGACCCGGACGGGTGGGGCGCGGGCGACGAATCCGCGCTTATCGGTCGGCTCCGGGCGCTTTTGAAAAGCGACTACCGGCAGACGAAAGGCGTCGCGACGAGGGTCGGCTGAGCGCTCGAGCGTTCGGGGCCGTCACTCGGTTTTCCTTTGGCTTTCGGTCGTTTCTCCGGCGTCGGTGTCCGTCGTATACCGGGCCCAAAACCGGAGCCACTCCGCCAGCGGCCGCCGGTCGCCGTCGACCGTGACCGTCACCGCGCCGTCGACGCGCCACGTCGCGTGCGCCGCGTCCTCGCCGAAGGCGACCGGCACGCGCGCCTCGACGTCGTCGAACTCGATCTCGGTCGACTCGCGGCGGTCGATCCGCTCGTCGAGGATCTCCGCGATGATCGCGTCCCAGGTCGGATCGCTTCGTTCTCGTTGCATATCGGGCGCTTGTTCGCTGTCAGTCCGGGCGGATCGAACGGACGAGCCGACGCCCGGCCCCGAGTGCGGCGGAGAGTTCCGCGCCGACCGCCGAAAGGGCGCCGCCGACCCGGAGCTCGTCGGGGGCGACGCCGGTCCGCCGCGAGAGCGGTCCCGGTCGGCTGTCGGCCCCGGAGACGGCGACCGTTCGGCCGCGGACCCTGATCTCGACGGTCAGCGCCGTCCGGCCGAGCAGCGGTCGGAGTCGGTCTTCGATCCCGTTCGGGGAGCGCCGGAAGAGCCGGATCGCGTCGGCGACCGAGCCGATTTCGACGAACAGGCGGTCGCCGGCGGACCTGATCTCCGCGGTCGTCCCCTCTGCCTCGAGCGTCAACTCGGCCGTGACGGCGAGCGGAGCGCCCGCGTCAGTCACGCTCTCTCGTCGTCACGCGGAGCGTCCCGTCGAGTCGCCACTCGGCGTGTTCGACGTCGTCGCCGGTGCCGCTCGGGACCTCGATCTGCATGTCGTCGAAGTCGTAGATGATCTCCGCGTTCCGCCCGGTCAGACGATCGTACAGGCTGATCGCGAGGTCGGGCCAACTGGTCGTCTCGTCGATCCGCTCTTCGGGGGTCTCTGCGTCCGCCATGGTCGCGCTACGGCGTCGGGGGTATTAGTTGTTCGTGCGGGACGCGCCTCGCGCCCCCGACAGTGTCCGTCTCCATCCGCGTCCCGAGTCCGGCGTTCGCGTGTCGCCTTCTGGGAGCCGCCGGGGGCGCTCGGGCGCGTCAGGAGCCGGCCAGCGCGGCCCGGATCGCCTCGCGCACCGGCGTCCGGTCGATCGGGACGGCCCCTTGGATGTCTCGGTCGGGATCGACGGTTACGGGGTGACGCATGCTCTCGGCCAGCGGTCGGGCGATCGCGTACTGGACGTCCGTCGTCAGCCGAAGCCAGTGCGACGAGAGCCCGGGCGTCATCACCGGAACGGGCAGGATGAACACCCGGCGGCCCTTGATTTCGGCGGTCATCCGGAGCAGCGACTCGTAGGAGTGGACCGACGGGCCGCCGATGTCGTACGTTCGGCCCCGGGTCTCCTCGGTCCCGAGCAGCCGAACGAGGTACGCGATGACGTCCTCGATGCCGATCGGCTGACAGGGCGTCTGTATCCACGTCGGGACGACCATCACCGGGAGCCGGTCGGTCAGATCGTTGACGATCCGGAAGCTCGCGCTCTCGGCGCCGATGATCACCGCGGCACGCAGGACGGTCAGATCGAACGAGCCGCTCTCGAGCACCGACTCGACCTCCCGGCGCGACGCTAGGTGCTCCGAGAGGTCCGTCTCGTCGCCGCTGATGCCGCTGAGGTAGATCACCCGATCGACGCCCGCCCCGGTCGCGATGTCGCGAAACCGGGCCGCATAGCGCCTGTCGCGGTCCGCAAAGTCCTTCGCGGTCAGCGAGTGGATCAGGTAGTACGCGACGTCGACGCCGGCACAGAGCCCCTCGAGGGAGGCGGGATCGCCCAGGTCGCCCTCGAACGGTTCGACGCCGTCGGGGAACGTCGTTTCGCTCGCGCTCCGGGAGAAGGCGACCACGTCGTGCCCCTCCGCGACGAGCGATCGGACAAGTCGAGCCCCGACGAAGCCGGTCGCCCCCACGACGAGAACACGCATACCACGGTGTAGGGTCAGCGCACTGAAAGCCCTTCGGACGCTCCACTCGGCGCGGTTTCGGCCCCCGTTCGTCCCGGTAGCTCGGCCGGGCTACCGTTGCGCCGGCGCCCGTCGCGTGCGGGGGAAACGTTTTCGCGTGGGGCGCGAGGAGACACCGTATGGATGTCGAGTTCGAGTTTCACGCGACGCTCAGGGACGCCGTCGGCGAGAAGACGCTGTCCCGGCGGTTCGACGACGGGACGACCGTCGCCGGGGCGATCCGGTCTCTCGTCGAGGAGTGCGACGACCTGCGTCCGCTCGTGGTCCGTTCGGACGGGTCGCTCCGGGCGCACCTCAGCGTGTCGATCGACGGCGACCCGCTCCTCGAGGCCGACCGGAGCGGGCGGGTGCTCGAGGGCGGCGAGACGATCGTGCTCTCGCCGGGCGTCGCCGGGGGCAAGGGCGGGGACGGAGACGAAGATCGGACGGGGGGAGACGCGGCATGAGCGATCCGGGCGTCGGGTTCGAACTCAACGTGCTCTCGCTCGGGAACACCGCCTTCGAGGGCGACAACAGCAGCTACCTCCTCGGGACCGAACCGGGCGCGGAGACGACGCTCGTCGACACCGGCGTCTCGGTCGGGGCGACGAGGCGGGCGCTCCGGGCGGCGCTCGATCGCCATGGGCTGTCGTTCGGCTCGATCGATCGGATCCTCCTGACGCACTACCACGCCGACCACGCCGGGTTGGCCGGCGAGATCCAGGCCGAAAGCGGCTGTCGGGTGTTCGCCCACGAGGCCGACGCGGCGCTCGTTGCGGGCGAGCCTGCGGCGCTCGCCGAGCGGTCCGAACGGCTCCGGCGGGCGACGAGGGAGTGGGGCATGCCGGATGGAAAACGCGAGGACCTGCTGTCGTTTCTGGACTCGAACGCCGGCATACGCGGCGAGGACGTCGACGTGAGCGCGTTCACGGAGGGGGCGACGTTCGGCCTGGGGAGCGTCGAGTTGCGCGCCGTCCACATGCCCGGCCACACCGCCGGGCTCACCGGCTACGCCTTCGCGGGCGCGGCGGGGAGAGAACTGTTCAGCGGCGACGCGCTGTTGCCCTACTACACCCCGAACGTCGGCGGCGCGGATGTCCGCGTCGACGGCGCGCTCGCGGCGTACCTCCGGACCCTCGCCGGTATCGTCGAAACCGGGTACGCCCGCGCGTGGCCGGGACACCGCGGGCCGATAATCGATCCGGCCGGCCGGGCGCGGGACATCATCGAGCACCACCGCGAGCGGACCGAGCGGGTCCTCTCGGTGCTCGAGTCCGAGCCGGCGACGCCGTGGGAGGTGAGCAGCGAACTGTTCGGCTCGCTGTCGGCGATCCACATCCTCCACGGGCCCGGCGAGGCCTACGCGCACCTAGAACACCTCGAGGACGCCGGGATCGTCGCGAGGACCGGACGGGCGTTCGAGCGGGTCGCGTCGGACCCCGATCTCGGATCGCTGTTTCCGTCCGTCGGGGACGAGGGGGACTGATCGGACCGGCGAGCGGGCGGCGTTACCCGCCCGGGAACCACACGCGGAACCGCGTGCCGCTCGGGGAGCGGTCGGCGACCTCGATCGCGCCGCCGTAGGACTCGACGAGCTTCCGGGCGAGATACAGCCCTAGGCCGTCACCGCCGCTGCTGTCGTCGCGGACGCCGGGGTCGAAGACCTCCTCGCGGATCCGATCGGGGATCCCGTCGCCGTCGTCCACGATCCGGACGAGGACCCCGCCGTCGGCGGCGCCCGCCGAGACGGAGACCGAGAGCTCCGCCGGGGGGTTGTGGACGACCGCGTTGTCGAGGATGTTGTGAAACACCTCCCCGACGAAACGGTTCGACTCGACGGTCAGTCCGTCCTCGATGTCCGTCTCGATCGTGGCCCGCGGGGCGTCGGCCCGAGTCGCAGCCACCTGCTCGCGGAGGACCGCCGAGAGATCGATCCGCCGGGACTCCCCCTCGCCGGTCTCGGACTCGAGGACGGCGTTCGCCGTCTCGAGGAGCCGCTCGATGTCGGCCGTCCGGCTTTCGATCCCCTCGACGGGGTCGAGCGTCGAGTCGACCGAGTCGGGGTCGATGGCGTCGTTGTAACTCGAGATCGCCGACAGGTGGTTCTGGATGTCGTGATCGAGCAGCCGCAACAGGAACACGAGCGTCTCCTCGCGGTCGTCCTTTCGCGCGGCCAGCCGGCGGTTCCGCTCGGCGCGGCCCCGGTTGATGCCGACGAGCACGCCGGCCGCCGCCCCGACGGAGCTGACGACGACGAGCTCGTTGAAAAACGGGAGACCGACGGCGCCGGACCGGAGATCCGGAGCCGCCCGCCAGACGACGAGCGCCCCCATCAGGAGGCCGCCGCCGACACACCGCTTTGCGGCGAGGACGCACTCCGAGGTCGACAGCCGGCTCCGGTGGACGACGAGCCCCGACATCACGACGATGTACCCGAACAGCACGTGGACGACGATACCCAAGACCGCCTGGCTGATCGCCGTCGTTCGGGGGCGGTACAGCGCGAACCAAAGGGCGAGCCCGGAGACCGCAAATCCGATGCCGATCGCCCCGATGAGGGCGGCGAGCCGCGACCGTCGGCGCCGCTCAGACATCGACACCGATCGCGTCGGTCCGGGGCTGTGGGCCGCTCGACGGTCGGCGCGTCGGACCGGACGCCCGAGAGCGGGCGAACGCGGTTCGGACCGCCGGAGCATCGCGGGACTGCGGGGCGGCTCCGATGGGGTCCGGGCTCGACATACGACCGGATAGGCGCCGTCGACACACTACGATTGGGGTCGATTCGTGCCTCGTTTCGGCGCTCGAAACCGCGGGTCACGTCGGGGTCCGGGTCGCTCTCAGTCCCGAAAAGAGCCATCGGCCACGAAAGGAGCCATCGGCCACGTCAGGAGGGACAGCGTTTTGTCGGCCCCTCGCAACGGTGCGGACATGTCGACGCCGGACGACCACGAGGAGATACCTGTCGCCTTCGACGAGGAGACGCTCGCCGGGATCGATCGCCTGCGCCGCAAAGGGGGGTACGACAGCCGATCGGAGATGGTCGCTGCGGCCATCGACGCCGCCGGCGAGTGAGTTCAGGTGACGCCGGGGTCGGGGGCCGTTGACGCCTCCGGGTCCGCCGCCGGTATAAGAGGGCGTGGCGGGAGTGAGCAAACACGCAGTGTTTGCGAACGACGCCACGCACGTCTCGTTCGTCGTACTCACTCGACGTGCGTGGCGGGTATTCGAACCGGAGCAAGACGGTCGCCTCGCTTCGCTCGCCGCTGCGACTTGTAGGTTCGAACTTCGTGTCCGTCGACTCCTCACATCCGTTCGTCGCAGAGCGGGCGTGGCGGGACTGAGCGAAACCGCAGGTTTCGCGAGGGTCGCCACGTCCGCGAGTGTGTTTCGAGCGGACGCGAGAAACCACGAAGCGGGCGTGGCGGGATTCGAACCACGGTCACTCCCGTTCGCTCGCTCCGCTCGCTCACCTCTCGTTCCCTGATTAGAGTCCTGCCATGCCGGTTCGGTCGCGGACTCGCTTCGCTCGCCGGCTCCCTGCACGGGCGTGGCGGGACTGAGCGAAACCGCAGGTTTTGCGAGGGTCGCCACGTCCGCGAGTGTGTTTCGAGCGGACGCGAGAAACCACGAAGCGGGCGTGGCGGGATTCGAACCCGCGGTCTAGAGGTTAGGAACCTCTCGCCCTGATCCGCTAGGCCACACGCCCACGCCGAAACCACCTCCCACTCGGACCGCCGTCGCGTGCGCGAAGCGTCGTGCGAAACGCGTCGCTGGCTACTGGTTCGTCTCCGCGTCCGTTCCCGCCTCGGCCTGTGCGATCTCGATGTCGTCGTTCGGTTCGTCCGCCTCCGTGTCGGGGGCAGCCTCAGCGTCGGGGGCAGCCTCAGCGTCGGGGGCAGCCTCAGCGTCGGCGTCTACGACGGTGTCGGGATCGGCGTCGGCGGCGTCGGCGTCCAGTTCCGCGGCCGGTTCCGCGTCGACGTTGGCGTCAGCGTCGACGTCGTCGCTCGTCCCCGGCGCGTCGTCCGTACTGCCCTCACGCATCTCTTTGAGTTCCTCCTCGACCTCCTGGCGGCCCTTCTGGAACTCGCCCATCGCCTCGCCGGTCGAGCGCGCGAGTTTCGGGATCTTGTTCGCGCCGAACAACAGCACGGCGATCAGCAGGATGACGAGCAGTTCCGGGCCGCCGGGGATGCCGAACTGTACCGGGAGTAGGGTTGTCATTGCTATCGAAACGTAGCTGAGTAGCGATTATAGGTTTTTTCCTCGGCGGCCACGCCGCGGAGCCGCCCTCGACGCCGGAGGGAGGTTCAGGCGCCGGTCCGTTCGGTCTCGATGTCGCCGTCGTTGGCGATCTCTGCGTCCGATTCGGCGTCCGCGTCGATCTCCGCGTCGGGCTCGCGGTCGACCTCGTCGCCCTCCTTGAGGTCCTCGAGTTCCTCCTCGACCTGCTCGCGGCCCTTCTTGAACTCGCCCGTGGCCGAGCCCATCGAGCGGGCGAGCTTCGGGAGCTTGCTCGCGCCGAAAAGCAGGATCAAGACACCGGCGATCAACAGGAGCTCCGGCGGACCGAGCCCCCCAACGAACAGCGGTAAGTCCATACTGTGGGGTTCGCGCGGGTACTTGTATGCCTTTCGCACCCCCGGCCGGAACCGAAAACGACACCTTCCCGCCGCGTGAGCCCTCGCAGTATGGTCACCGAAGGCGACTCAGCGCCCGATTTCACAGCACCGACGCGGACGCCCGACGGGAACATCACCGAACTGACGCTCTCGTCCGTTCTGGGGGACGGACCGGTCGTGTTGGCCTTCTTCCCGGGCGCGTTCACGAGCGTCTGTACCGGCGAGATGCGGACGTTCAGGGACCGACTCGACAGGCTGGCCGACGCCGGCGCGTCGCTGTACGGCATCAGCATCGATACCCCGTTCTCGCTCGGCGAGTTCGCCGAGCAGAACGAGCTCACCTTCCCGCTGGTAAGCGACAGCAACAAGGAGATCATCGAGGCGTACGACATCGCCATGGACTTCGACGAGCTCGGGGTCACCGGCGTTGCGAAGCGTTCGGTGTTCGTCGTCGACGGCGACGGGACGGTCACGTACGCCTGGGTGTCCGACGATCCCGGCGTCGAGCCGGACTACGAGGAGGTCGAACGCGCGGCCGCCGACGCGGCCTGAGCGGGCGCGGACGGCGGCGGGCGGCGACGGACGTTTTTTTTCCGCCGCGGCACTCGTAGCGGTATGGATAGCACGGACGCGGCGCCCGAGGAGAGCGGCCGGCGGTACGACCCCGGTGCCGAACACCCGTTTCCGGACGAACCGCTCAACGACGTCCTCGGTCTGATCGAGGCGGACGAGGAGATCGCCGCCTACCTCGAGGCGCAGAACGTCAACCCGGTGACGCGGATGGGGTACAACGACCACGGCACCAAGCACGTCGAGATCGTCCGCGAGGCCGCGCTCCGGCTGTACGAGCTGCTCAAAGCCGGCGGCGTCGAGTTCAACGGTGCGCGCGATCAGGGCCTCGAGGAGGCGGACGAGGCGGTCGTCGTCGCGCTCGCGGCGACGCTTCACGACATCGGACACGTCGTGCACCGCCACGACCACTCGTACTACTCGATCCCGCTGGCCGCGGACGTCCTCGATCGGGTTCTCGGCGGCCTCGATCGCTACGACACCGCCGAGGCCGTCCGGGTCAAAGGCGAGGTCCTGCACGCGATCCTCTGTCATCACAGCGCCGAGACGCCGCTGACCGCCGAGGCCGGCGTCGTCCGGATCGCCGACGCCCTCGACATGGAACGCGGGCGGTCGCGGATCCCCTACGAGAAGGGTGGCCGCGGGATCAACACGCTGTCCAGTCGAGCGATCCGGCGGGTCTCGTTGCAGCCCGGCGAGGAGGCGGCGGTCATGGTCGAAATAGAGATGACCGACGCGGTCGGCGTCTACCAGGTCGACGAGTTATTAAAGGGCAAACTGGACGGCTCGGGGCTCGAAGAGCACGTCCGGATCGTCGCGGTCAACACGCACAACGACAGCGGGGAGTTAGTCGAGCGGATCGAGATGTGACCGGCGCGACGCGGCGCCGATCGGTCACTCGAAGCCGGTCCCGGTGACCGAGTTCCCGTCCCCGGTGAGTTCGGCCTCGCAGTCGAAGACGGCCCGGATGGTGTTGTGGGCCTTGTCCTCGTGCATCGTCGGGTCCAAAGAGAAGACGCCGAACATGTCCCCCGACCGGATGCGGGCGGTGAAGACGTGTAGGAACCGAAACATCGTCCGCAGTTCGGTGTACATCAGCGCCGTCGAGACCGAGGCGAACCCCACCCTCGCGCGGACACCGTCGTCGCCCGCGTCGTTGAACAGCTTCGCGAACTCGAGGCTGATCCCCGTCAGGTCACCCGGAGAACTCAGCTGTCGCACCGAGACGCCGTCGATGTCGCTGTCGGCGTTCGTACAATCGATGATCCCGAGTTGGTCGCGATCGGTCCCGCGGCGTTCGAGCTCCCGAACGACCGTCTTTGCCCCCGTGTTCGTCGTGATGACGACCGCTCGCTCGTCGTCGTTCGGGGTGACGACGTCGAAGAGCCGCTCCGTCGTCGCGTTCGACCCGCCGGTCATCAGCAGGCTCACGCCGTCGTCGAAGGACGAGGCGCCGTCGAACCCCTCCACCCGATAGCTCACGTCGACCCCCCCGGCATGTCGAAGTCGGTGTCGTCGGCGTCGCCCTCGATGTCCCGCACCATCGCGACGAACTCGTCGTCCTCCATCCCCGGAAGGGTCGCGTCGAGTTCGTCCCGAAGCTGTTGGATGCGCTCTTGGAGCCGCTGGAACTCCTCGTTGTCGTCCAGTTCCTCCTTGGGCTTCGAGGCCCGGAGCGCGGCCTGCTTCGAGGAGAGGGCGTACAGTTCCTGTTCGATCCCGTCGAACTCCGAGCGGGACAGCAGTCGCTGTATCGTTTCGACCATCTCCTCGCGCTCGACGGGCTTGGTGAGGTAGTCGTCGAAGCCCATCGAGATCACGTCGAAGTCGGGCTCGACCGCGGTCACCATGGCCACCTTGCAGTCGGAGGACCTGCCGCGTATCTCCTCGAGCGCCTCGTCGCCGCTCATCCCCGGCATCAGCCGATCGAGCAGCACGACATCCACGCGCTCGTCGAACTGTTCGAGCGCTTCTTCACCGCCGGTAGCGGTCAGTACCGTGTAGTCGTTTTCGAGCCAGCGAACGTATAGCTCGATGAGAGCGCGCTCGTCTTCGACGACGAGGACGGTGGGCTGGTCATCTTCGTCGACCATTCTATGACTCACCGTTCGTGGTACTGTGTCATATGTATTCGGGATATGTATCGCCCCGAAAGGGCCGCATCTCCGGGGCCGGGGCGGCGCGAGCCCGCCGTTTTACTTCCGGTGCGCTCTCGGAACGTTCTACCGTTCGGGCGAGAAAAGGCCGGTATGGCACGACTCCCGGGGGTCGAACCGCCCGATCGGCTCGTCTGTCACGTCGATATGGACTGCTTTTATGCGGCCTGCGAGCGGCTCCGGGAGCCGGACCTCGAGGGCGAACCGGTCGTCGTGGGGATGGGGTACGAGCCGGGGACGGACCACGGCGCGGTCGCGACGGCGAGTTACGAGGCCCGCGAGCACGGCATCGAGTCGGCGATGGCCGTCTCGGAGGCGCTCGAACGGCTTCCGCGCCGGGAGACGGCGGAAGGACGGGCCGATACCGCGGTCTATCGGCCCGTCGACATGGAGTTCTACGAGTCGGTCAGCGAGACGGTCCGGGACGCACTCGAGGACGTCCCCGGGACCGTCCGGAACGTGTCCATCGACGAGGCGTATCTCGACCCAGACGGCGTCTCCTGGGACGACGCGGCGACGTTCGGGCGGTCGTTGAAACGGGACATCGAGTCGGCCGCCGGCGTCGAGGCCTCGGTCGGGATCGCCCCCGACATGACGACCGCAAAGCTCGCCTCGGACGCGGAGAAGCCCGACGGATTGGTCGTTGTGACGCCCGAGGCGGTCCGTTCGTTTCTCGCGCCGATGGCGGTCGAGTCACTACACGGCGTCGGGCCGGTGACCGCCCGGGAGCTCGGGGAGATGGGGTTCGAGACGGCCGGCGACATCGCCGCGGCGGACGCGTCGACGCTCGTCGCCGCCTTCGGCGAACGGGGGCGTGACCTCCACGCGCAGGCCCGCGGGGAGGACGGCCGTCCCGTCGAACCGAAGGGGCGGCCGAAGAGCCTCTCGTCGGAGTCGGCCTTCGTGGAGGCGACGGCGAAGCGACGGCGAAAGCGCGAGACGGTCCGTGCGCTCGCGATGGACGTGGCCGAGCGGGCGTCGACCGAGGACGTGCTCTACAAGACGATCGGCATCAAGATCGTCCGACCGCCGTTCGACGTCCACACCCGGTCTCGTTCGCTTCCGGGGCCGATCGAGGATCCGGAGCTGATCGAGTCGATCGCGCTCGATCTCCTCGGGGAGTTCGAGGGAAAGCGGGTCCGGAAGCTCGGCGTGCGCGTCTCGAATCTCTCGTTCGACGAACGCAAGCAGGCGACCATCGGCGAGTGGGGCGACGGGGCGGACGGCACCGACGCGAGTGAGTCGAGCGCGTGCGGGTCCGGCGAGGCGCGGGCGCTCGGACAGGTGACGCTCTCTCGGTTCGAGTGATCGATCCGGGCGGTTTTGACCCGGGCGGTCGAACGGGTCACATGAACAACCTTCCGGGGATCGACGAGCGAACCTGGCGGCTGCCGGAGCACGCACACGTCGTCGTTCACCGGGCGGACGGCGGGGACGACGGGAATGGGGGCGATCTCGTCACGATCTACGACTGCGGGGCGGCACAGAAGCCGCCGTCCGCGCAGGTGGTCGGGAGCTTCGTGCGCTGTGAGGCCGACCACGAGCGCCTGTACCAGCCGACGGGGTACATCCTGAAGTTGCGGGAGCCGTCGGTGCTCGAGCGCCAGGCCGAGCGGCGATGGGTCGTCCGGCGGTCACCGCGGACCGATGGGTAAATCGAGCAGGCGGGGAGACCGCTCCGGCGTCGGTGCCCCGCGCGTCCGCGCTGGCCGACGACCGGCGACGTTCAGACCACGGGCGGCGTGGTCGCCCAAAGGGGTATAAACCGACGGGTCCGAACGCGGCACCGACCGGGGGCTTTCCCCGGGGCGAAACGCTCCGTACCGGAACAGTAAAACGGTCGACGGACGGGGGTTCGGTATGGAGCTTCCCGGCGACGCGGACCCCGCCCGCGCGTGGCTCGCGGCCTTTTTCGGCGGCGTGACCGTGATCGCTGCCGCCGCCGTCGCGTTCCCACGGCGGGTGTACGATGGGTTCCTGTGGCGGTACTTCTGGGGACCGGTGGACGCCGACGCCCACGGGGCGAACTGCGCGGTCCGCTCGGGCGGTCTGACGGAGCGACTCCACAGCGGGTCGGCCTGCGCTGCGGCCGACGGGATCGTCGTCACGCCCGGGTACACGACGGTTTCGACGGTGAGCTACGCCGTCGTGTTGGTGTTTATGCTCCTCGGCGTGCTGTTGTTGTTGCGGCGACTCAACGTCCGGATGAACCCGCGGTTTTACGCCGCGCTGTTCCCGTTTATGCTCCTCGGCGGGGCCCTGCGCGTCGTGGAGGACGTCAACGTGCGGTTCTTAGAGAGCGGCGTCGGGATGGCGATCCCGTACCCGTCGGTCGCGCTCATCATCAGCCCCTTCATCTACTTCGTCATGTTCGTCGTCACCCTGTCGGCCCTCGTCGCCGGCGTCTCCCTCGCCCGGCGGGAGGTCGTCGGGTCGTTCGAGCGGTTCGTGGCCGGCGTCGGGATCGTCGGGCTGGCCGCCACCGTCGGGTGGCTGTTGTACGTCTCGGCGACGAGTCGGTTCGTCGGGTTCTTCCCGGCGATAACGGTCATCACCCTCGGGGGGGCGACCCTCGTCGCGGGGCTGTTTTGGGTCCTCAGCCGGCGGTACGCGCCGTGGATCAACGAGGGGACGGGACGGATCGGCGTGCTCGTCGTCTGGGGCCACACCGTCGACGGGATCGCCAACGTGTTGAGCCTCGATTGGACCGAGGTCTTCGGGACCGGACAGCGGTACAACTCGAAGCACGTGGTGAACGAGGCGACGGTCCGGATCACCGAAAGTCTTCAACCGGGGTGGCTCTCGGAGGCGATCGGGACCGCCTGGCCGTTTCTGTTGATAAAGATCGCGGCGGCGGTGTTCGTGGTCTGGGTGTTCAACGAGGAGATCTTCCGCGAGAGCCCGCGGTACGCGTACCTGCTGTTGATCGCGATACTCGCCGTCGGGCTGGGCCCCGGGACGCGGGACATGATCCGGGCGACGCTGGCCGTGTAGAGGCCGAGAAAGCGGGCCGGCTCGGTTGTATTCCGCGACCGCTGTCGGACCGAAAGTCACCGGCCCGCCCGCCGGCGTAACCGTCCGACGGGGCGCCGTTCGTGCCGTCGAATGATTTTTACGTCGGCTAGCGCATACCACGCACGTACTATGGTAGACAAAGAGGACGTCCGCCAACAGATGATCGACGCGTTCGAGGGGGCTGATTACCCGATCGACAGCCCGATGGACCTCGTCCCGGCGCTCCCGCAGGGGCCCGGCACGAAGTTCGAATCGGGCGAGTTCTCGATGACGGCGATGGAGCTCAACACGAAACTCGGCGGCGAGTTCCCCTATGACTCCCCCGAGGAGTTCGTCGACGACGTCATCGGACAGCTCGAAGACCAGGACCTCCTCTGATCTGGCCGGCTACTCTCGCGTCGTATCGGCCTCACCCCCGGCCTCGGTACCGGTTTCGGTCTCTCCTCCCATCGCCGCTTCCACGTCGTCGAAGAGCGCTTCGACGTTGTCCTCGATCGTATCGCGGATCCCCCGTGCATCCTCGATGTCGGCGTCGTCGGGGTCCGAAAGCGCCCAATCGCGCAGTTCCGTCTCCGTATCGAGCGCGAGCGTCGAACAGCCCATCGTCGCCACGACGTCGCAGGCGGCCAACTCCGCATCGGAGACCGCCCGCGGCATCCGCCCGGAGAGGTCGAACCCGGCCTCGTCCATCACCCGGATCACGACGTCGTGGACCGAGTCGGCGGGGCGCGTGCCGCCGGTGATTATCTCGACGGCGTCCCCGAGCCCCCGCCGGTCCCGCTCGGCCTCGGCGAAGGCGGTCGCCATCTGGCTCCGGCCGGCGTTCTGCACGCAGACGAACCCGAGCGTGATGGCGTTCGTGTTCGTGTCCCTGTTCGTGTTCGTGTCGGTGTCCGTGCTCGCGTCGGTGTTGGCGTCGGTGTTCATGTCCGTGTTCGCGTCTCCGTACCGGCGTCAGTAGAGCAACTCCGTGTCGTGGTCGGTCATGTAGACGGTCCTGGCGCAGACGTTCACCGCGTGGTCGCCGACCCGTTCGAGGTCCCGGACGGTCAACAGCAGCCGCGAGACGTCGTCCATCAGCTCGGCCGGGTCGTCGTCGTACTCCGTCCGGATCAGGTCCTCGACGATGGCGTTGCTCGCGTCCGAACAGAGCCGATCGACCGCGTCGTCGCGGTCCGCGATCTCGGCGGCGAGTTCGGCGTCGCCGGCCTCGTATGCGGCCACCGCCTCGGCGAGCATCGCCCCGGTCTCCGTGCCGATGTGCGCGAGGTCGATCTCCGGGTACCGCTCGCGCTCGGCGGCGATGGCGTACTCGGCGACGTTGACCGCGAGATCGGCGATCCGTTCTAAGTCGGTGATGATCTTGAACGACGAGGCGACGAACCGGAGGTCGCTCGCGACGGGCTGTTGGAGCGCAAAGAGATCGATACAGTCGCCCTCGAGGGCGAGATAGGACTCGTTGACGTCGCCGTCGCCCTCGATAACCTCGCGGGCGAGCGACTCGTTTTTCGCTTCGAGCGCCGTCAGCGCCGCGTCGTACCGGTCGATCACCAACTCGCCCATGGCGACGACGTTCGATCGGAGCTCGTCCAGTTGCTCTTGGTACTCGGTGCGCGCCATGGCTATCCGAACTTGCCGGTGATGTAGTCCTCGACGCGGTCGTCGGCGGGGTCCTCGAAGATCGTCGCCGTGTCGTCGTACTCGACGAGTTCGCCGCCGGTCAGGAACACGGCGGTCCGATCGGAGATCCGGGCGGCCTGTTGCATGTTGTGGGTGACGATGACGACCGTGTACTCCTCTGCAAGGTCGTCGATCAGGTCCTCGATCTTCGAGGCGGCGACGGGGTCGAGCGCAGAGGTCGGCTCGTCCATGAGGATCACCTCGGGGTCGGGCGCGATCGCCCGGGCGATACAGAGCCGCTGTTGTTGGCCCCCCGAGAGATCCAGCCCCGAGGAGCCGAGTTGATCCTTCACCTCGTCCCACAGCGCCGCCCCCTTCAGCGCCCGCTCGACGTCCTCGTCGGTCGCGGATTTGCCCTGGACCTCCAGGCCGTAGGTGACGTTGTCCCGGATCGACTTCGGGAACGGGTTGGGCTTTTGGAACACCTGTCCGATCTGTCGGCGGAGCGCGACCGGATCGACGTCCTCGTCGTAGACGTTCTTGCCCCGGAGCGTGACCTCCCCCTCGACCCGACAGGCGTCGATGAGGTCGTTCATCCGGTTGAGACACCGCAGGAACGTCGATTTCCCACAGCCCGAGGGCCCGATCAGCGCCGTGACGCTGTGTTCCGGGATCTCGATCGACACGTCGGTGAGCGCGCGGTCGTCGCCGTAGTACACGCTGAGGTCCCGCGTCTCGAGTATCGTGGCCGACCGGCTCCGCCGGTTCGTTTCGGCTGGCTGTACGTCGGTCGTTATCAGCGACTCCGACTCCGCGCTGGCCTCGTCGCCTGATTGTTGGTTCTGTGACATGTTATGAGTCCCGTTCGAGCTTGTTCCGGACGATGATCGCCGTTGTGTTCATACTGAGCAGCACGATCAAAAGCGTCACGACGCCGGCGGCGACGACGCCGTACCGGAACTCCGCCTGCGGAAAGTTGGCCCAGGCGTAGATCTGCATCGGCATCGCGCTGAAGCGGCTCCAGACGTTGCTTGGCGCGCTGAAGACGGTCGTCGCCGCGCCGATCATGATGAGCGGCGCGGTCTCGCCGATCGCCCGCCCCAGCGCCAGGATGGTCCCCGTCAGGATCCCCGGCATCGCCTCCGGGAGGACGACCTTCTTCGTCGTCTGCCAGCGGGTCGCCCCCATCGCGTACGAGCCCTGTCTGAGCTCGTCCGGGACCGCGCGGATGGCCTCCTGGGCCGAGATGACCGTGATCGGGAGGATCAGAAGCGAAAGCGTCAGCGCGGCCGTCACGGCCGTTCCGAACCCGAACCCGAGCAGGTTCGCGAACAGCCCGAGCCCGAGCAGCCCGTAGACGACCGAGGGGACGGCGGCCAGGTTCGCGATGTTGATCTGGATGATGCGGGCGATCGCGCCGACGACGCCGGTGTCGGCGGTGTACTCCTCGAGGAAGACGGCGGCGCCGACGCCGAGGACAAAGGAGAGCACCGCGACCAGCGCGATGATGATGACCGAGCCGACGATCGCCGGGTAGAGCCCGGCTTCGACGGCGGTCCGGGAGGGGGCTTCCGTGAGGTAGCCGGGATCGAGCCACGGGTCCGGGCCGGGGATCCCGAACGCCCCGACGAGGGCGGCTCCGAGGAGGACGCCGCCGCCCAAAATCACCGGAAGGACCAGCCCGACCCGTCCCTTCTCGGCGTCGAGGACGCCGTGTAGATGGATCGCCAGCGGGGCCGCTGCGGCGGCGAACACCAGGACGGCCGATCCCTCCGGAAGCGCCGAGGAGCCGGTCACCGTTCCGACCGCGGCGGCCGCGAGGGAGACGCCGCCGACCGCGGCGGCCGAGCGCCGGGTGCCGCCCCGGTTGAGGACGAACAGGCCCGCGGCAAGCGCGATCGGGGCGCCGAACGTCCAGATGAAAATGAACGGCGGCGTCGGGTACGTCCGGAGGACGTCGCGCAGGAAGACGGCGGCGACGGCCCCGAGGACCCCGACCGGGATCGAGAGGCCGAGTGCGCGGCCCGATCCCCGATAGCGGCCGTAGGCCCGCGCCGCCCCGGCGGGGACGACGCCGAGCGTGAACACCAAAAACCACAGCCGCATGTCGAGGACGATGAACAGTATCGCAACGGCGGTCCCGAGGACGGCGCCGCCGAGGGTGCGACCGAGCAGACCGAACCCGGTCGCGCCGACCGGCTTCTGTGCGCCGACGAAGACGACGTAGGAGACGACGGGGGCCACGACGACGAACAGGTACGCGAGTTGCCACGTGAGCCGCGGGATCGGGGTGATCAGGAGTTCGATCGCCTCGAAGGCGACGGCGGTCGCCACGAGTCCGCCGCCGAGCACGAGCGCCGTCCGTCGGGTCAACGCCCGGTCGCCGGCGCTGTAGAGACAGAACCCGATGAAGGGGACGACGAGCGTCAGGAAGTACACGAGCAGCCACACCGGGTTGGTGTTGGCGAGGTCGAACGCGTCGATGAACACGTACACCAGAAGCGTCGCGAGCGCGACGAGACCGACGATCGACGCGCCGAAGGAGACGTACCGGAAGGCGACGCCTTTCACCCGGCTGACCTCGCCGAAGCCCGCTCCGGCGCGTTCGCGATCGACCGCCATTCAGTACGCCTCCCGGTACCGTTCGGCGATGATGTCACTGAGAACGTTCATGATGAGCGTGATGACGAAAAGCGTCAGCCCGAGGGCGAACATCGCGTCGTACGGCAGCGTCCCGCCGACGAGGTCGCCGCCGGCGATCTGAACCATCGAGACGGTGATCGTCATCCCGGAGTCGAAAAGCACCTCGGCCGGGTGGATGTAGGGGATCCCGAACAGCGCCGATCGGACCTCGGGCATGTTGGCCTGTGCGCCCATCGCGACGACGACGATCATCGTCTCGCCGATCGCCCGCGAGATGGCGAGGATGTACGACGAGGCGATACCGGAAAGCGACGCGGGGACGACGATCCCCGTCGAGACCTCGTATTTCGTCGCGCCGAGCCCGTAGCCCGCCTGCCGCAGCGAGTCGGGGACGGCGCTCATCGCGTCCTCGCTGATCGAGGACACCATCGGGATCGTCATGATCCCGATCATGAGCGACGCCGACAGCGCGTTGAACGTCCGCATCTCCGGGAACAGCGTCGCCTGCAGCGCCGGCGTGATGTACACCAACGCGAAGTAGCCGTAGACGACCGTCGGCACGCCGGCCAGTATCTCGAGCATCGGTTTCAGGATCGATCGCACGCGCGGGGTGGCGTACTCGCTGAGGTAGATCGCGGTGAGCGTCCCGATCGGCAGCGCGACGAACGCCGCCGTGATCGTCACGGTGAGCGTCCCGATGACGAGCGGGACGATACCGAAGGAGAGCCCGCCGCCGCGCGGGTTCGGGCTCCACTCCGTTCCGGACAGGAACTCGGTTATCGGCACCTCCGAGAAGAAAAACAGCGCGTCCGAAAGCAGCGTCGCGAAGATCGCGATCGTCGTCAGAAGCGTCACGGCCGCACAGGCGACGAAGACGCCGCCGTACCCCGACTCCTTGATCCGCGTGAGGCTGCTCGGTCGCTGGAGGTCGGGGGTCCCGGCACCGTCGCTCACGAGGTCTCACCCCGTTGGACGGGCGGGCCGGTTCGGCCCTCCGGTCGGGCGATCGGGCCGCGCCGCGCGTCCGACCGACGGGTTCGGTGCCGGGACATCGATCGGGTTAGCCCTGTGCCTGTTCGATCGCGTCTTCGAGTGTCTGCATCTGTTCTTCCTTGGTCTCCTGGGTCGCCGGGACGTACCCGACGTCCCCGGCAACGAGTTCCTCGTTGTCGGTCTGGTCGACGAAGTACCGGGCGAACTCGGCGATGTGTTCCTCGGCGAGCGAGGAGATCGAGGGGTAGGTGAAAAGCGGCCGCGAGAGCGGCTGGTACTCGCCCGAAGAGGCCGTTTTGAGGCTCGGCTCGACCGGGCCGTCGCCGTTGTCGACCGCCACCGGCGTGATCTGGTCTTGGTTCTGGAACCAGTAGGCGAACCCGAAGTAGCCGATCGCGAACTCGCTGCCCGCGACGCCCTGTGCGATCGTGTTGTCCTGTTCGGTCGCCTGGTAGTCGTCCGTGTGGCCCGCTTCGCCCATGACGTTCTCGAGGAAATAGTCGTACGTGCCCGACGTGTCCGCGGCGCCGTAGCGATCGATCTCCTCGTTGGGCCACTCGTCGCGGACCTCGTCCCAGGTTTCGGCCGCGTCCGACTGCCATATCTGGGAGAGTTCGTCCACCGTCATTTCTGTTGCGAAATCGTTGTCGTTGTTGATGACGATCGTCAGGGCGTCGGTCGCAGCGACCAACTCGACGTACTCGACGTCGTTCTCCGAACAGAGGTTCATCTCCTCTTCCTGTATCGGCCGGCTCGCGTTGTTGAAGTCCGTCTCGCCGACGCAGAAGAAATTCGAGAAGCCACCGCCCGAGCCGGTTGAGCTGACATCGATGCTGACCTCGGGGTTCTGCTCGGAGAAGTCCTCGGCGACCGCGGTCATGAGCGGGAAGACCGTGCTCGACCCGGCGATGTTGATCTCGCCGGAGAGCTGGTCCGAACCGCTGTCGCTTCCGTCCGACCCGTCGGAGCTGCCGTCACCGGAGCCGTCGGAGCTGCCGCCGCCGTTGCCGTTGCCGCCACCGTTCCCGTTTCCGTTCCCGCTTTCGGTCTCCGTACAACCGGCGAGGCCGATCGCCCCCGCGCCGCCGATTGCCTTGATCGCGTTGCGCCGCGTCAACCTGTCAGGGTGGCTTGGTGCCATCACGCGTCGGTTTCCCAGGACGGCATATAGAAGATGCTATGATAACTACGTAAACGAGCGGTTGCATACAGTACCCAATGCACAACTCTGAGTGATATATAGAAATATATAGACGTGCGGACGCCTGGCGCAACGCGGGGCGGCGGTCGGGCGGCGCCGGAGCGACGCCGGGAGTCGGCAGTCTTTTGCGAGCGCCGGACCACGATGGCGTATGAGCAACGGCAGAGACGTCGAAAACCCCGAGAACCCGACCGTCACGCTCCGGACGACCCACGGCGACATCACCGTCGAACTGTTCGCCGAGCGCGCCCCCCGGACCGTCGAGAACTTCCTCGGCCTCGCCGAGCACGACCCGGCCGCAAGCGCCGATCCGGCCGTCGACACGAACACCTGGGAGGACCCCGAAAGCGGCGAACTCCGCGGCGACTCGCTGTACGAGGGCGTCGTCTTCCACCGCGTCATCGGCGAGTTCATGATCCAGGGCGGGGACCCAACGGGGACCGGCCGCGGCGGCCCGGGCTATCAGTTCGCCGACGAGTTCCACGACGAGTTGAGCCACGACGGCCCCGGGGTCCTCTCGATGGCCAACTCCGGGCCCGACACGAACGGCAGCCAGTTTTTCATCACGCTGGCCGCACAGCCGCACCTCGACGGCAAACACGCCGTCTTCGGGCAGGTGATCGACGGGATGGACGTCGTCGAGGAGATCGGATCGCTCCCGACCGACCGCAACGACGCGCCCAGCGAGGACGTCGAGATCGAGACCGTCGAGATCGACGCCTGAGCGCGGCCGTTTCAGCGGTCCGTTCGCGCCGCGTACTGCAGGACGGCCAGCGCCGATCGACCGTCTCTGAGGTCGCCGCCGACCGCCCGCTCGCGGAGGTCGTCGAACGTCGCGGTCCCGACGGCGATCGACTCGTTGTCGTCGAGGTCCTGATCGGTCGTCGGCTCACAGCCCCGGGCGACGACGTAATGAAAGACCGAATCGAAAAGCCCGTTCGAGGGCTCGTACGTCGCGATCCGCTCGACGGAGCCCGCCTCGTAGCCCGTCTCCTCGCGGAGTTCCCGGCGCGCGGCCGCCCGGACGTCCTCGTCGTCGGCCTCGAGGCCGCCGGCCGGAAGCCCGAAGTTCACCCGGTCGACCGCCTGTCGCCACTCCCGGATGACGACGACCTCGCCACCGTCGGTGAACGCCAACACGACGACCGAGGGCGGTTCCGAGACGTAATGAAAGTCGGTTTCCGTGCCGTCGGGGAGCTCGACGTCGTCCCGGACGACGTCGAACCCGGGGCAGGTGTAGTCGGTCTCGGAGCCGAGCGTCCGCCAGGCGAGATCCTCTGGTGCCATGGGCGCAGTCGGGCGGCGCGGTTGAAAACCCGCCCGATCGCGGCGGTCTCACCCGCCGTCGTCCGGGTCGATCCACTCGAAGTAGCGGTGGTAGTGCTCGGCACACCCCGGGTTGAACGGGGCGTCACACGCCGGGCACGCCTCACTCGAGGTGTACGTCGCCGCCGTCATCTCGGCCCCGCAGACCCCACAGCGGACGGAGGGCTCCCCGCGGCGCGCCGTCGGCCACGGCTCCGGCGGGTGCTCGGCGATCGCCTCGTGGCACTCGAAGCAGGCGTAGTACGTCTCACAGCAGCCGAACCTGAGCGCGGCGACGTCGCTCTCGGTCGCGTAGTGCACACAGCGTGTCTCGGAGTCGGTTCCGACGCCGCGTACGGGATCGATCGACACGTCCGGAGTAGGCCCCCATCCGTCTTAGTTTCGACGGCGGCGCGTGCGCGGCGCGTCTCGGGGGCGAGGCGGGGCGGGCGAGGGCGAGGGCGGGCCGATCAGCGGAGGGCGAACAGGGCGAGAAACGTCGCGTACGAGCCGAACGTCGCAACGATCGGCACCACGTTCTGCATGATCACGACGCGGGCGGTCGTCGAGGGGTTGAAAAGCTCCGAGGCCGCGGGCACCTCCTCGGGGTCCTCCTCGCCGATCGGTTCGGGATCGGGCTGCTCGGAGAGGGTCGGATCGCCGACGGTCGCGGTGCCCTCGTCGGCGGTCAGCGCCCCCACCGACGCCCGCGGCGTTTCGGCCCCGCGGACGCCCTCCGTGACGGTCGTCGTCCGGGTCGCCCGCCCCCAGCCCAGCCCGACGATCGACATCGTCGCGATGACGACGAAACTCGCCGGGACGCCGATCAGCGAGAGGCTGATGACGAGGATCGAACTGATCGTCGCGACGATGATCGCCGCGGTCAGCGGGAGGTGCGTGATGTCGTTGCCGAGCGTCTCCATCGTCCGCCGCGCGATGGTGAACGCGCCGATCGCGACCGCGACCGAGGCGATGATGATGCCGGTGTTCATCTCCAGTTGGCCGCTCCCGACGAGCGGGGCGATGGCGTTTGCGACGTTGCTCGTCCCGGAGCTGAAGGCCATGATACAGCCGATGCCGATGACGATCCCCGAGCCCGCGAGTTCCCGACGCGTCGTGCCGGGGCCGGCGATCGGCACGGGGACGGCCCCGCTGCGGTCGAACTCGACGAGCGGGCCGTTGGTCTGGTTGATCGCGATCAGGCTGTCGATGTACACGTAGAAGTACCGCCCGATCATCCCGGCGACCCAAAAACCGAGGATCGGGGCGACGATCCACCACGAGACGATCTCGCCGAGCACAGCCCAGTTCAACTGCCCCGAGGCGAGCCCGAGCCCCGCGATTGAGCCCACGGCGGTCATCGAGGTTGAGGCGGGGACGCCGAAGACGTTGCCGACGAACAGCGCGCCGCCGATGAAAAAGAGGACGACGATGCTCGCCGGCAGCGTGAACACGGCCGGGTCGGTCACGAGTTCCGTACCGAGCGTGTCGACGACGCGGCGGCCGATCGTCCACGCGCCGATGAAAAAGAAGACCGACATGAGCCCGGCTGCGATCACCTTCGTGATGACGCTCGCTCCGACCGCCGGGGCGAACGCGGGACCCGTCGTCGCTCCGCCGATGTTGTACGCGACGAAACAGGCGACCGCGATCCCAACGACGAGCAGAGCAGATGCGACCATTCTCGGGTTCGACGACGGTCCCGACGGTAAAATACATGTTCACTCACCGGCATCGGGGAGCGTTTTCGGGGCGACCGCGGCCGATCAGACGCCCCAGATGGACAGCAGTCCGGTCGTCGTGACGACGTTGATTTCCTCCGGAGAACGGGCGAGGCTTCCGCTAGCTATCCGTCAGAAGCAACTGCAGCGGCGCGCCGACCCGGAAGACGTCACTGAACCGGCACCCGCCGGGGCCGTACACCGGCAGATGTCTGGTAGCCGTATCGGCGTTCGTCACGTCGCCGCACGAATAAGCATGAGTACCGGGCGATCACGAGAGATTTAGAACCCGTACAGGATGCGTACGATCTCCACGCTGTGACGGCGCAGCTCAACGACGAGGATGGGGGAATCGACCCGGACGAGTGGGATGCGGCCGCTCCGGACGAGCCACATCCCAGCGAGAAGGACTGAAAAATGCAACCGGAACGAGGCGACGTGGTTGCAGTTCCGATCCGTTCAAATCAGGTGAGGACAGCCAGCGACCGTGGCTGATCGTCAACAACAGTTCGCACCCGTTCGCCGATGAACAGTTCCTCGCAGTCGCCATCATACTCCTGAATACGATACGGATCTCGTATGACCAGTCAGTAGTCCGGGAAACCGAGGCTCGTTCTCGCTGTGATCCCATGGTAACGTACCCATTTCCAGGGTCACCTTCAGTACGTCGTTGAGTACGCGTTGGTAGCAGTTTCGTCTCTGACTGGTATCATGAGACTGACCGTCGTCCCGTCCGGGGTCGCATCAACAGAGACATCACCGCCGGCCTGTTTGACGAGCATCCGTATCATCCACACACCGAGCCCTTTTCCATGATTGAGCGGCGTCTCTTCACCGTTTTCGAGCACGTCGGCTTCCATCTCGGGCATCCCGGGGCCGTTATCGAGCACGTCAACAGAAACCCAATCATCGTCGGGCCGAGAGAGCCGAATCTCAACGCGGCAGTCGTCGTCCGGGGTCGCTTCGGTAGCGTTCTCGATCAACTCCCGCAACGCTTCACCGAGCACCGCTGGAACCGGTGCAGACTCTATATCAGCGGTCTCTGCCTCAATTACAGCCTCCGGGAACGTCTCCTTGCTTGATTCTGTTACTTTCTCTACGAGTCCCGACACGTCGACGGTAGCCTGCTCATCTCGCTGTGACTGTATCGCGCCCTGGATTCGCTCTATGTTCTCGGTCATACTCCCCCACTTGTTCAGAATGCGTTCGATCGTCTCGAATTGGCGAGCCCGTTCGTCGGGATCGGACTCCTCGGCGAGTAACTCAGCCCATCCTCGGACTTTGCTCAGATCGTTTCGCATGTTGTGCCGCATCACGCGCTGCATTACATCCAGGTGTTGCCCTTGTTGCCGTTGGGCTGTGATGTCGCGCCCTTCCACGATGAGCAGCGTCACATCGCCGTCCTCGTCAGTCACTGGCTTGACGGAAAAATCGATCGTCGCAAGTCCCTCTGCACCCTTGACATCTGTCTCATAGCGAATGAACTCGCCTTCGGCTGCACGCGCAAGTGCGTCCTGGACACGGGTATTGACTTCTTCGGAGTGTGTCCACCATGGTGCTTCGTAGAACGGCTCTCCGACAGCGTCCTCGCGGTCGAACCCGCCGAACTCGAGCGCGGCGTCGTTGACCTCGATCACTGTCGAGTCGGGCTCTAACAGTCCCGTGAACTGGAACGTGCCGTTGAAGATCGCTTCCAGCCGCCGGGTGCGCTTTTTGCTGTCGGTCACGTCACGGAGATACAGGAGCGTCCCGTCGATCGCATCATCGGCACGCATGTTGCGGCACCTGATATTGACGTTTAAGTACTCGCTACTACCGGACTCAAGCCGGCCATCGATCTCGATGTCGCCCTCTACACCTTCGGCGCAGTCGAAGAACGCTTCCATGACCCGCGTCCGGTCGCTGGGATGTATGTAATCAAAGAAGCTCTCTTCGAGCAGAGCATCGGGATCGTGACCGAGCACGTGACCGGCGGAACCGCTGATATAATCAAACGTTCCGTCCGCATCGAGTATCGAGACGACATCGTCGGATTCCTCAACGAACCGCTCGGTTCTACGACGCTGTTGTCGCTCTTCGGTCATGTCCCGAACAATCGCCGCGTGGCCCCGAAACTCGCCGTCGTCGGTTTCAAGCGCTGCGTAGCGAACGTCGGCGTAGAACTCCGAGCCGTCGGCACGGACGCGCCAGCCCTCATCGCTGCTTTCGCCGGCAATCCGGGCTTGCTGGAGCAACCGGGTTGGGAGCTCTGACTGGCGGTCAGCTTCAGGGTGAAGGTGAGCCATCGGCATCCCGAGGGCGGTCTCGGCTTTGTAGCCAAAGAGGTTCCTTGCACCCCCGTTCCACGTCTGGATGTCGCCGTCTTCATCGACCACGATGAAAGCGTATTCCTCGACGCTCTCGGTCAGTAGCTCAAACCGCTCCTGTTCCGCTCGCAATTGGCGCCCCTGTTCTTTCCGCTCGGTCACGTCCTGCTGGATACCGATGTGGTTGGTCAAGTCGCCGGCCTCGTCGTAGATCGGTGTCACCGAGAGACGGTTCCAGAACTGTTCGCCGTCCTTGCGGTAGTTACGCAGTTCGACGGTTATCGGCTCTTCGGCCGCGATTGCTTCCCGCAGGTCGTCAAGCTCGGCTTGGTCCCTATCGTCGCCTTGCAGGAACCGACAGTTCCGTCCGAGTACCTCGTCGGGACTGTAGCCAGTTTGCTCGACGAACCCGTCGTTCACATACACCAGCGGGTTATCCTCGGTGTCCGGGTCGCTGATCGTGATCCCGACCGTCGCCTCATCCATGGCTCGCTGTTTCAATTCAATATCGCGTTTCCGCTCCCTTCGCTCCGTGACATCCCGAACCCCGGCGACCGTTCCAACGTTCTCGGTCCCTATCCCCATCGGATTAATTGTAATGTCGAAGTACCGGGTCGATCCGTCGGTTTCGATAGAGACGACGCTCGACGCATCGTCTTCATCGGCAGGTTTGAACGTCTGCTCAAAGGCCTCGATGGTTGGACACCTGATGCCGATATTCGACTGGAGGCTGTCGGCCTGTCTGTTGGTTTCGACGAGTTCTCCGTTGGGATCGTACACGAACATAGCATCATCAGCCTTCTCGAAGACCTCTGATCGAGCAGAGCGTTCGACTCGCCGGAACGTGTCCTCGACGAAGACCAACATTGCAAGCGTGAAGCCGGCGACACCGACCGGCTCGAAACTCACCCCTAAGAAGACAGGCGGGAAGGCCTCGGCTGGAAGTACCGTGAAGGCTACCCGTGGAACGACCGGAACCAGCGAAAGCACTGCGAGCGCGCTGAGCCCCGCGGTCGGCTGCGAGGAGCTGCGGAAAGCATCGAGCAGCCAGTAGAAACTGATCGCTACGAGTGTGTAGGTGAGCGTGAACGAGATCCAATAGAACAGTTGCGGTTCGACGACGAGATGTGGGTATGGAACCGGCTGGATTTGTGTCTGAACGTAGAGGCCGTACAACGGATTGGTGAGTTTGACCGTGATGAGACCAAGATAGACGCCGACCGCGAGTCTTCGGTAGCGTCGATCTCGGTGATACGATCGGCCGGTGTAGGCGGAGATGAAGTACACCCATGCGCCGACCCCAGTGAGGCCCCAGATCAGGCCGCCGATATACAGTGCGGCACTGAGGCTCTCAGTTGTCGTAAACAGTCCAAGTGCTTGGAAGGTCAGCCACAGTCCGTTCGTTACCAATACGGCTCTGAGCCCGAGTTGCGTATCCCGTCCTTGAAGCCGTGATCCGTAAACGGCAGCGACGAAGCATCCGATGGCGATCGATACGAAGAGGAGTACGAGGCCCAAGTGGACTGTTCCCCCTTCCAAAATAACAGTCCATATCTGGGTACTATGAGTGATAAGAGAAATACAAGTTTTGCACTCATATACACTTTGATCGGAATTATACGCCCGGAACACTACCGGGCGAGAATCTACTAGTAGGCTCGGTGGAAGTATAATGAGTCGAGCACACGGTGTCCTGATCTACTCCGACAGCTTCCAAGACCCGTCAAGAACCGCTTTACTCTGAGTGATTATTTGATCGGTGAACTCCGTCGTGATGCGTCCCTGTGGATTCGCTACGGCACGGTGTCTGACCGTTCCAATAACCCATGGAGAACAGTATGATGTCTTATCGGGGTTTCGGCCTGTAATCCACGCATCTCCGACCTCGTGGTTTGCCGGAAGGTCGCTCGTCGTGAGTGCAGCACAAACGTACTCCTCGCCGGGATACGGTAGCTGCTCTGCGGCCAGAATTAACCAGAGTCGAGGATTCAATCCCTGTCTGAAGGGATCGGGAGCCCAGAAGACATCCCCCTTCTGATAGGAGTCACTCACGCTGTTCACGCGGATCGGCCGCGTACTGCTGCCACTCGTCGTACTCGAACGGTGCTTCTTCGTGACTTGCGACTTCACTCGCATGAATCGTTGCAGCGTCGACGCTCCGATCGTGATCACTGATTCGCCAGTACTGTCCTCTGTGGTCTACTCGCCCGCGTTCCCGAAGCCGCACCAGCGTCGGTCCGACCGAGCCACGCTTGACGTTGGTCGCCTCTGCGATCTCGGTTTGAGTGAACGCCTCGTGTGCATGCTCTTCGAGAAATTCGAGTATCCTGGCAGCATTCGTCTCGGGTCTTGGTTGTCCCTCGTCGTTATCGATCTCCTCGAACCGATCAGCACTGATTGGCATATGTATGTACTGTTTTGTATTAGATGTACTAAAGGCTTCCCCGGATGCTCTCTCGCGTCAGTCTGTGGCCCAGGGGATCGCAAATGTTGATACCACGAAGCGTATTTCGGTTCCGATACGAATCGATCACCATGCGAAAAAGCAACCCAGCAGTCATCGTTTTATGCTCTTCATCGGCAGCAGTTTTCCAGCCTTACAGTAGTATACCAGCTTACTTCGGGAAAACCGACTTGACAAAAGATTGTAGCCGATGCTATACGTATTATTTGTAAATAATTCCAGTAAGCTATTTGAAATGTACGCCCGGAACACTAACGTCCGACCTCATCCCAGGCGGCGTGCCGCGGTCGGTCGGCTAACCCTCGTGCCGGGCGGTCGGTCCGTTCGGACCGACGGTCGGTGGTCCGTACCGCGATCGCCGGGGCGACAGTGCCGCCGCGGCGGGCGTATCGCGCACCCGGGTTCTCCGGGCGGTCATCGCTACCCGAACGGGCTGCTCGGCCGGGGACTAGTGGTGCGCACGGACCGGTACGCCCCGCGGCGGTAATCCTCTTTCGGCCCGCTCGCCCCGGTCGGTATATATTCGCGGCCTCCGTACGACCGATCGTGTCACACGCCGTCGTGTTCGATCTCGACGACACGCTCGCCGTGACCGACCGCGACCGCGAGACGCTCCTGTCGGTCGCGGCCGACCGGGCCGGGATCGCGCTGTCGTTCGATCGCAGCGCCTACCGGGAGGCCCACCGCGAACACAGCGGCACCGAGAGCCGCCGGCCGGTCTTCGAGGCGCTCGTCGGCGAGGACGCGCCCGCGCTCACCCGGGCGTACCGCGAGGCGATCGGCGAGGCGCTGAGGCCGGTCGACGGTGCCGAACGCCTCGTCGCGACCCTCCGGGAGCGCTATCGAGTCGGGCTGTTGACCGACGGCCCCGGGAGGACCCAACGGGACAAACTCGAACGGCTCGGGTGGACGGACGCGTTCGATGCCGTCCTCATAACCGGGGCGATCGGAGCGCCGAAACCGGACGGGGAGGGCTTCGCGCGGATCGCGGCCGAACTCGGTGTCGATCCGGGGCGGGCGGCCTACGTCGGCGACGACCCCAAGCGGGACATCGCGGGGGCGGCCGGCGCCGGATTCGCGCCCGTGCAGGTTCGCTATCCGGGAGGCCCGGCGGCGCACCCGGCAGCCGAAGCGACCGTGCCCCGCGACGACATCGGGCGGTTACCCGGTCTGCTCGGGGCCGTCTTCGAGGACGGCCTCGAAGACGCGTAAGCTCCGCTTGACGTCGGCGCCGCTCTCTACGAAGACGAGCGTTCGGGGCGGTTGGGTCGCCTTCGGCCGGGCGCGGAGGCCGGCCTCCGCGGCAGCGTCGAGGGCTGTTCGAACCCCGGTTTCGAACTCGACGCGGAGCCGGTCAGGGTGGACGTACGCGGCGCCGACGTCGGTCCGTTCGTCACCCCCGGCGACGATGCGGTAGGCGAACGCGCCGCCCGTCGCGGGTTCGACGTCGGGATCGGCCTCGAGAACGTCGAGCGATCCCAAGACGCCGCGGTCCGGGCCGTCGATCTCGGAGGCCAAAAGCTGGCCGATCCGCTTGCCGTCGGTGATCGCGTCCCAGACCATCAGCGCAACTCCGAGCGCGCGCTGCGGGCGTGCTCCGCGACGTCGATCCCCCGGCGGTGCGCGTAGAGTACCGCCGCCGCTTCGATCGTCACCCCGAGTTCGGACTGCAGGCCGTTGACCGCAGCGACGCTTGACTGTTTGTCCTCGCCGGCCTCGACGAGGGCGCCGAGGACGCGCTCGAACGTCGATCGTTCCTGGAGGATCGACTCGTCGGGTCGGAACCCCTCCGGGACGGACGTCTCCGCCGGGTCGAACTGCGCCTCGAGGTCCCCCTCAACACGCCGGAGTAACCCTTCGCTTGCGGCCACGTCAACGAGGCGTTTGGCCTGGTCGGGCGAGAACCAATCGCGGTCGAGCGAGAGCGCAACGACGAAGGCGCTCTCGCCCATCCTGCGGCTGCCGTCGGCCCGAAACGGGGCCGCGACCGCCGTTCGGAGGCTCATGACCGAGCACTGCGGTGGCCGGGACAAATAGCCGTCGGTCCCTCGGCTCTCCACGCTACTCTACTCCCCGCGGCCGCTCGCGTCCCGGCCCGCGCCCGTACCCGCGCTCAGTCCGCCTCGGCCCCGCCCCCGCCGGTCAGCACGGAGACGTTCCGCTCGCCCCAGACGAACGACGCCCGGCGCCGCCCCTCGAAGGAGAGGTACGACCCGATCGCACAGAGCGCGCGATCTGAGAGACGCAGGCCGGCGTGGCCGTCGTCCGATCGACGGTCGGTCGCCGAGGCGTCGTCGCCCCGAAGCGCCGGGGCCTCGACGACGTTCGTCCGGGCGGGGTCGTCGTCGTTCGGGCCGAACCACGCTTCGCGGACGCCGTCGGCCGCGGCCCGATACCGGATGCGCGCGCCGTTCGAAAAGCGGATCTCGACCGCCGGGTCGCCGGTTTCGGTCCGCGCCCGCGGTCGGACCGCGGCGAGTTCCGGGAGCGATCGGTCTGGCGACGCGCCGTCCTCGAGGCGGTCGGTGTCGTGTTTCGCCACGCCGGCGGTTCGGCCGCGAGCAGTCTGAGCGTTCCCCCACGTTCGCGTGGGGGTCTATGACCGGCCGAGAAGCGGCCCGTCGGTCCGGAGACGGAGGCAGAGGCGGAGGCGGGGACGCTCGGTCGATGGCCCGGCCGCGACGGGTCGACCGCGCCGAAACGTCGGGCGGACCCTCCGCGGGAGCGGCGATCTACTCGCGACCGCCGTCGCTGCGGGCTGGTGGGCGTCCGGACCGGGCGGGGTCGGAATCGGGCGACTCCGCGGCGGCCGGTGGGGATCGCTCGTCGGTGCGGCCCCGCGGTTCGGCCTCGAAGGCGGCGACCTGCTCGGAGAGTTCGTCCGCCGCGTCGGCGAGTGCCTTGACGTCGGTGACCGTCTCCCCGAGCGATTCGGCCTGAGCGGTCGTCCGGTCGGCGACGTCGGCGGTGTCGCGGGCGGTCTCTCGGCTCGTCGTCGAAACGTCGTCGACCATCGAGGCGATCTCCTCGGCGGAGGCGGCCTGATCGTCGGTCGCGGCGCTGATCTCGGTGATGCCGTTTTCGGCCTGTTCGATCTCCGTCACGATGTCGTCGAACAGCTCGATCGTCTCCTCGATCGTCTCGGCGCCCGTTTCGACGCGGGCGTTCATCTCCTCGATGCTGTCGGCGGTTTCGTCCGTCACGTCCCGGACGTTCTCGATCCGTCGCTCGATGTCGTCGGTCGCGTCGGCGGCCTCCCCGGCCAGCGACTTCACCTCCTCGGCGACGACGGCGAACCCGTCGCCGTCCGCGTCGGCGCTGGCGGCTTCGATCGATGCGTTGAGCGCCAGGATGTTGGTCTGGTCCGCGATGCTCCCGATCAGTTCGACGATCTCGCCGATCTCGTCCATGCGGTCGTTTAGCGCCGCGATCCCCGCAGCGACGTCCTCGGCCTGTGACTCGATGGCCTCGATCTCCGCCGTCGCGTCGCCGGCGTACTCGCGGCCCCGGTTTCCGCGTTCGACGGCGGTTTTCGCCGTGGCGGCGACCTCCTCGGAGGAGGAGGCGATCTCCTCGATCGTCGCCGACATGTCGTTTATTTCGCCCGTCACGGTTCGGAGCTGGTCGTCCTGCTCTTCGGCCCGCGTCGCGACGTCGGAGACCGACGTCTCGATCTCCGTGCTCATCGTCTTGATATCCGTCGAGCGGTCGGCGATGCTCTCCGTGGCGTCACAGACCGTCGTCGCGAACGTCTGGATGTCGTCGACCGTCCGTTCGACGTCGTCCATCATGTCGTTGAACGCCCGCGCGACGTCTCGCATCGCGTCGTGATTGACGGAGTCGTCGAGTCGCCGCGTCAGATCGCCGTCGGCACACGCCGTCATCACCGCCCGGTACTCGTCGGCCGTCTCGTTCAGTTCGCTGTTCAGCGCCGCCATCTCCTCTTTCTGTTCGGCGGCCTCGCGCCGCTTGTCCTCGGCGTTTTGCTTTGCCCGCTCGACCTCGTCGAGTTTCTCCTCGATGCGCTCGCGGGTCTTCTGTCGCTGGATGGCGAGCGACTGCCAGAGAAACGTCACGGTCGTCGCGAGCATCAGGACGCCGAGCGCGTGGATGCTGCCCCACACGATGGGGTTCGCCATCGCCGCCTGGTGGTTGTAGACGGTGAACCACTCGATGAGCCCGAAGACGCTGTGTTGTACCCCGACGTACCCGATTGTGAGGACGAACGGCACCCAGTCCTCGTACAGCGCAACGACGCCGACGCCGATGAAGTACAGAAAGTGCGCCTCAATGAAGCCGCCGGTGAAGTACGCCAACACGGATGCGAGCATCATAAACGCGATTGCGGCGAGCGCCGAGCGGGCGCGCCGCGGCAGCTGCGGCAGCGCGCCCAGAACCAACAGTCCCACGACGAGTCCCGTTCCGGCGATCGAGTGCGAAAGCGGTATCGCCGGAAGCTCGGCCCCGGTGACCGACTGGACGCCGGTCAGGCGGCTGATTGCGAACACGATCGGCGCGAGGACCGCGGTGAACGCGAGGATACCACGGTGTCGCTTGTGGAACGCCTCATCTGGTATCTCCGTCCCGTTCGGCGTGTTATCAACGTACTGGGCGAGCGCGGACTGCGACGCGTCTGACATTAGCGCGTGTTCACCGGGCCGAGATAAAACCCTCCACGCGAGCCCGGACGGCGATACGGCCAGAAGCGTTAAACCGGTGGCGAGGGCCGCGCGCTCGTCCGTGTGCGCGCGACTCGAGACTGAGCCGCCGCGCGTCGGTCGGAGCCCGCCGGTCGGCCGGCGAGGCTGCGTTAGTCGGCGAGTTCGTCGAAGCGGGCGGCGAGATCGATGTCTTTCGTCGTGACGCCGCCGGCGTCGTGGGTCGTCAGCCGGACCTCGACCTCCCGCCAGTTGATCGTCAACTCGGGGTGATGGAAGGCCTCCTCGGCGAGCCCGCCGGCACCGGCGGCGAACCCGACGCCCTCGAGATAGGAGTCGAACTCGAAGGTCCGGACGATCTCGTCGCCCTCGCGCGTCCAGTGCTCCGGGAGTTCGGCGTCGATCTCGTCGTCGGAGAGTACGTCACTCATGAAACGCTGTTCGGGTCGGTGTCGTTTAGTTCTTGTCGGGGGTCGGCCGAGCCCCGACGGACGCGTTGGGCGGTACGGGAGACACGGCCGAGGAGAGCGTTCCGCGCGAGCGGGGTCGCGGCGTCAATCGAGAGCCTGGTCGTCGGTCGGCGGCGGGACGGCGACCGGCGCCGAGTCGAGGTTCCGGAGGCGCCAGACCGCCGCCAGCGTCAGCCCGAAGGCCACGAACGAAACGCCGAGGATCGCGAGCTGTCCGGCGTCGCCGAACGCCCGCCTCGCGAGGACGAGTTGGCCGATGACGAGAAGCCCCGCGAGGCCGCCCGCGGTCGGCACGGCACGGAGGCCGAGTTCCCGGCCCCAGAGGGACATCACGACGAGCGCGGCGAACATCCCGAACCCGACGCCGTAGTAGAGCAGCTGGGCGAGCTCCCCGAAGATGAAGAACAGTCGCGGGGTGAGCGCAACGGCGATCGGAAACCCGAACAGCGCGGCGGTACCGGCCTGACGGATCCGGGTCGTCGAGACCGGCGACGTCTCGGCGTAGGCCCACACCGTCGCGGCGATGAGGAGGCTCAAAATCAGCGAGGCGAGCCCGAAGTGCAGCGTCAACACGAGGATCGAGTAGCCGAACACGAACTCCTCGACGAGGACGGTAAAGGCGCCGAAGACGATCTGCAGCGGCGTCAAGAGAAGCGCCGCAAGGACCGCAAGCAGGGTCCGTCGGCGCCCGCCGCTCCGCCAGACGGCGGCCGCCGAGCCGAGTATCATGAAGCCGGTGACCATCGCAACGAGGCGGTGGGACCACTCGATGAACGACATCAGGTTCGCCGGGAAGAGCCCGAAGACGGCGCCGTCACACAGCGGCCACCGCGCCTCGCAGGTCAGCCCGGACCCGGTGGCCGCGGTGACGACGCCGACGACGGCGGTGATCGCCGTTACGACCGTCGTGGCGAGCAGTAGCCGGCGGAGGTGCATAAACGACGTTCGGACCCGGATCGGTATATACCACTCGGAACGGGAAGCCTGACCGGAGCGGGCGAGGTGGGTAGATTTTTCAGGCCGCTGGACGGGGTACGTGCATGGGACTTGAGGAAGACTCGCTGGAGTACCACCGGCGCACACCCCCCGGCAAACTCGAAATCTCGACCACCAAACCCACCAACACACAACGAGACCTCTCGCTCGCGTACTCCCCCGGCGTCGCCGCACCCTGCACCGAAATCGCGGAGACGCCCACCGACGCCTACACCTACACCGCCAAGGGCAACATGGTGGGGGTGGTCTCGAACGGCTCGGCCGTCCTCGGGTTGGGCGACATCGGCGCCCAAGCCTCCAAACCCGTCATGGAGGGCAAAGGCGTCCTCTTCAAACGCTTCGCCGACATCGACGTCTTCGACATCGAACTCGA
>NZ_JAQCNO010000061.1 GCF_028274965.1 Natronomonas sp.
GCGCGCGATCGGACATGTTGGCTCTGCGTCCCCGAGGGCGAAAAAGCCACGGCGTCGCGGCCGACCCCCGCGTCTCACCGCCCGACGCTCCTGTCGTCGCGTTCGCGCACCGACAGAAGCGTCTCGGTCCCGCGTCGATCGAACCGCAGCGGCCGCCGCCACCACGGGCCCTCGCCCGAGTCCTCCGAGAACTCGGTGACGAGGCGGTTCGGCTCGACGCCCGCACCGCCCGACAGCGGCACGGCGACGTCGTACAGCGCCGACTCCTCCGGGTCGCCGTACAACAGCACCCGCGCGTCGAAGGGGTCGCGCTTGAGGTGGGCGTTTCCCTCGAAGCGCCCGCGTTCGGCCTCCGAGAGCCCCTCGGTCGCCTCGACGGGATCGATCCCGAGCCGGAAGTGCCCGATGACGTACGCCCCCCACTCGGGGGTGATCCACCCGGCCGGCGCCCGCGCCTCCGCCGCCGTCGCCGTCGCCGTCGAGAGCGTCGCGTAGAAGAAGACGTAATCGCCCACACTGAGCGCCGACAGCGGGCGGGCCTTGACGGCGTGTGGGTCGCCGTAGGTGTACGACGTACAGCCGTGAACGCCGGCGAACGCCGGATCGAGATGTACCGCCACGTCCGCGACGCTTCCGACGTCGACCCCGAGATCGAAGTCGAGATCGCCGTACGTCGGCACCGACGCGCCCTCGCGGATCGGCTCCGACTCGGGGATGGGCACGTACGCGAAGCGGCCGTCGGCGGCTATCGGCCCCCGAAACCCCGGCTCGTTCGTGTTCGCGCCGACGTTGATCGCAACGCTGCGCATCGGGCGTTCACCAGTACGACTCGGGGTTCTCGAGCCACCCCCGGCTGCGCGCGCCGACGGCGACCGCCGTGAGGACGGCGACGGCGACGAACGAAAGGGCGGCCGCGGCGGCGGTCACGTTCGGCCCGACAGACAGCGTCGTCGCGAACACCTCGACTACGGCACCGACACCCCAGACGACGAGCAGGGTGACGAGCGCGGCCGAGAGGAGCTTCATCCGGTCCATGCCGATCGTCAGGTCCCGACGGACATAAAGTGCGGCGTCGGGGGCCGCTTCCGGAGGGCCGATAAGCGGCCGAATCCAACGGGGGGTATGACCACCGTCGCCGTCCTCGCCGACCCCCCTCAGCCGGGGGGCGTCCTGTCGTCGCTCGCCGCCTCGACGCCGCTTTCGGAGGCCGAAGCCGCCGAACTGTACGAAGCCCTCCTGAAGGATTCGGTGCTCGCCGTCGACCGGAGCGGCGGCGAACTCCTCGTGAACTACCGCTCGGCCGGGGACGTCGGGTACGACGGCGACCCCGAAGCGGCGCTTCGGGCGGTCGTCTCCGACGTCCTCGATCCCGACGCGGTCCGCTTCGAACCGCAGGTCGGCGGGCCCTTTGCGAGCCGCGTCGGCAACACGGCGACGCACCTCCTCGAGACCGAGGGCGTCGGCTCCGTCGGGATCGTCCGCCCCGAGGCCGCCCGCTTCGCCAGGACGGACATCGACAGCGCGGCGATGAAACTCCGGAGCACGCCGGTCGTCGTCGGTCCTGCACACGGCGGGCGGGTCTGTTACGCCGCCTTCCGCGAACCGATCGACTACGCCGACTGCTACGCGCCGCCGGCGCTCGGGACGCTGACCGACCGGGCGCTCGAGGCCGGTCTCGACGTCGGCCTTCTGGAATCGAAGCCCTACCTCGAAACGGCGGCCGACCTCGCCGGAGCGATCGTCTCGGTCCGGGCCCGACGGCGCGCCGAGGCGATCGTCCCGCCGTACCTCGCGGCGTGGATCGAGCGAAGCGACCTCGCCGTGTCGGGCGGCGACGGCGGGCTGACGCTCCAGCGGTAAGCGACAGATACTATCATTCCCGGCGTCAATCCAGGGTGTGGTGGGATGGCAGAGCGGCAATGCGCCTGCCTTGAGAGCAGGTGTCCGAGAGGACTCCTGGGTTCAAATCCCAGTCCCACCGCTCACCTGACGATCGAGACCGGCACCGACGCCTTGTCGACGACCGTCTTTGCGACGCTGCCGACGACCTTCTCGCGTTCCTCCGAGAGCCCCCGGTGTCCGACGTAGATCCGACTTGCCCCCGTCTCTTCGGCGCGGTCCGTGATCGCCTCCGGCGGGTATCCGCTCAGCAGTTCCGTTCCGATGTCGATCCCGGCGCCGTGGTCGTTGGCGATCGATCGCGCGAGCTCTCGGGCGTCCGCAAGCGTCCGGCGTCCCCGCTCGATCGCTCTGTCCCCGCCGGGGAGCACGAGCTCCCCGTTTATCAGCTCCGCCTCGGCGCTCAACACGTGGACGATCTCGAGGGGTCGCTCCCACATCCCCGCGTCGGCCGCCGCGTGTTCGATCGCCAGATCGCTCACCGCCGAACCGTCGGTCGCGACGAGGTATGTCATGGCGTCGTTCGGACCTCCGACAGTCGGAGCAACGATCCGGTCGTAATTAAATATTCGAGTCGAGTGGCCCTCCGGGCGTTCGGGCTTTTTTTACGGTTCGGGGCCGCTGCGAGCGCTTCAGTAGACGTCTGGATCGGGCATCTCGTACGTGCGCGAGAGGCGGCCGTCGATCGTCAGTTCCGCGCCGTCGACGGTCGGCAGCGTCAACTCGACGCCGCCTCTGTCTATCATCGACACCTTGGCGTTGAGATACGCGGCCGCGACGCGCTCGCCGAGGACGTGTCCGTCGATGCCGTCGCTCCGCCGTGTCGCCCACCCAGTCACCCCGTCCGTTCGGCGATCGACCCGAAGAGCTCCTCGTCGGAGGGCGGCTCGCCGTCGGC
>NZ_JAQCNO010000062.1 GCF_028274965.1 Natronomonas sp.
CTGCGGTTCGATCGACGCGGGACCGAGACGCTTCTGTCGGTGCGCGAACGCGACGACAGGAGCGTCGGGCGGTGAGACGCGGGGGTCGGCCGCGACGCCGTGGCTTTTTCGCCCTCGGGGACGCAGAGCCAACATGTCCGATCGCGCGCTCGTCATCGGCGGCACCCGTTTCATCGGTCGTCACACCGTCTCCGAGTTCCTCGAGGCCGGCTACGAGGTGAGCCTGTTCAACCGCGGCGAGCACGAGAACCCCTTTTCGGAGGACGAGCGGGTCGAACGCGTCGAGGGCGACCGGACCGAGGAGGCCGAACTCCGGCGGGCCGGCATTGAACTCTCGCCCGACGTCGTCGTCGACTGCGTCGCGTACGCGCCGCGGGACGTCCACGCCGCGACCGACGTGTTCGCCGACGCCGACGCGTACGTGTACGTGTCCTCGGCGGCCGCCTACGTCGATCGGGTGCCGAAACGCGAGTCCGGGACGCCGCTGCGTGAGTGTCCCGTCGAGGCGGCGACCGACGACTCCTCGGAGACGTACGGCCAGCGGAAAGCCGAGGGCGACCGGGCGGTCGCGTCGGCCGCCGACCGCGGCGTGAACGCGATGTCCGTCCGACCGCCCGTCGTCTACGGCCCCCACGACTACACCGGGCGGTTCGACTACTGGGTCGACCGGGTCGACGCGCACGACCGCGTGGTCGTCCCCGGCGACGGGACGAACGTCCAACACCTCGCGTACGTCGCCGACATCGCGAGCGCGATCCGGACGGTCGCCGAAGCGGGCCGCCCCGGTGCGGCGTACAACGTCGGCGACGGGCACGCCCCGCCGCTCGGGGAGCTGATCGAGTCGATCGCGGCGGCCTGCGGGACCGACGTTGCGACCGTTTTCGCGAGCCGGCGCGAACTCGGGACGGTCGGGCTCTCGCCGGAGTCGTTCCCGCTGTACCGGTCGTACCCGACCCTCCTGACGACGGGGCGGCTCCGCTCGCTGGGCTGGGAGCCGACGCCGCGGGAGGCGGCGCTTTCCGAGACCGTCGCCGAGCGCCGGTCCGCGACGGGGGACGGGCGGGCCGAGGGCCCCGGCCGCGAGGTCGAAGAACGGCTCATCGACGTGCTCGGGACGGTCGCGTAGGCGGAGCGTCGCCGCTGACGGGGTTTTTATACCTGGGACGAGACGGTACGGTATGGATCTGGACGTGTCGGCGGCCGCGAGGCCGTCGGAGTCCGGGATGCGGTGGCTGGTTCTCGTGACGGCGTATTTTCTGCTCGCGCTGTTCGTGATCGGCATCTTCGATCTCCTCGTCGGGCTGTACGAACTCGTCGCGAGCGGTCGGTTCACCGATCCGATCGCCGTCGTGGAGCTGCTCGATACGGTCCTTCTGTTGCTCATCATCATCGAGGTCCACCGGACGCTTCTCGCGTACGCCAGGGAGGAGCCGGTGATCCGGATCGTCATCGGGGCGGCGATCATCGCCATCGCGAGGGAGGTGATCGGGTTCCGCGTCAGCGAGTTCGACAACGCGCTCGGCGCGTTAACCGCCGCGAGCGCCTTCGGGATACTGCTCGCGGCGCTGATCGCGGTGTACTTTCTGATCCACCGGATCAACGTCGACTGACGGCGGTGCCCGCCGCGGGGGAACGGTTTTATCGCCGCCTCACACAGCAAGGGTATGTTCGAGAAATCGACGTGGATCCGGCTCCCCCGGAACGTCGTCGTCGGTCACGGCGTCCTCAGCCGGACCGTCGAGGCGGTCGAGGAGCTGTATCTCGACGGGCGGCCGCTCGTCGTTACGAGCCCGACGCCGAAGGAACTCGCCGTCGGCCGGCTCCGCGAGAGCTTCGAGTCGGCCGGCATCGATCCGGCGGTGGTCGTCGTCGAGCGCGCGACGTTCTCGGCGGTCGAGGACGTGTTGCGGGCGGCGGAGGCGGCCGACGCCGGCTACCTCATCGGGCTCGGCGGCGGCAAGCCGATCGACATCGCGAAGATGGCCGCCGACGAGCGCGGCTGTGGGTTCGTCTCGGTCCCGACGGCCGCGAGCCACGACGGGATCGTCTCGGGCCGCGGGTCGGTCCCAGACGGCGACACCCGGCACTCGGTCGCGGCCCACCCGCCGCTGGCGGTGATCGCCGACACGGAGCTCATCGCGAACGCCCCCTGGCGGTTGACCACCGCGGGCTGTGCCGACATCATCTCGAACTACACCGCCGTGAAGGACTGGCAGCTCGCCCACCGGCTCAAAAACGTCGAGTACAGCGAGTACGCCGGGGCGCTGTCGCGGATGACCGCGGAGATGCTCGTCGACCGCTCGGACTCGATCAAGCGGGGCCTCGAGGAGTCGGCGTGGGTGGTCGTCAAGGCGCTCGTCTCCTCGGGCGTGGCGATGTCGATCGCCGGGTCCTCCCGCCCCGCCTCGGGCGCGGAGCACCTGATCTCACACCAGCTTGACCGACTCGCGCCCGACACGGCGCTGCACGGCCACCAGGTCGGGGTGGCCTCGATCGTGACGGAGTACCTCCACAGCGGCGAGAGCGGCGAGTGGGAGCGGGTCCGCGACGCGCTCGCCGGGATCGACGCGCCGACGGCGGCCGCCGAGTTGGGCATCGACGGGGAGGTGTTCGTCGAGGCGATGGCGTCGGCCCACGAGATACGCGACCGCTACACCGTCCTCGGCGACGGGATCGAGCGGACGGCCGCGACGGAGGCGGCGGCGGTAACGGGCGTTCTCTGAGCCGTTCGGACGCGCTCGAAGCGTCTCGGGCGGTGACGGTGCGTCTCGGAGTCGCCGCCCTGACCGGTCGCACCCGACAGGCACAAGCCCCGACCCGCCCACGATCCGTCCGTGACCGAACCGCAACCGTCCCGCGAGGAGCGACTCGCCGAGGTGCTAGAGCGCCTCTATGAGGCTTACCCAGAACCGGAGATCTCGCTTCGGTTCTCGAACCGCCTCGAGTTGCTCATCGCGGTCGTCCTCTCGGCGCAGTGCACCGACGAACGCGTCAACGGCGTCACCGCGGACCTCTTCGAGGCGTACGACGGTCCGCGGGCGTACGCCGAGGCCGACGAGGCGGAACTCGCCGCGGCCATCGATTCGATCACCTACTACAACAACAAGGCGAAGTACATCAAATCCGCCTGTCGCGACATCGTCGACGCGCACGACGGCGAGGTGCCCGACACGATGGCGGAGCTGACCGACCTCGCCGGCGTCGGGCGAAAGACCGCAAACGTCGTCCTCCAGCACGGCCACGAGATCGTCGAGGGGATCGTGGTGGACACCCACGTCCAGCGGATCTCCCGCCGACTCGGGCTGACCGAGGAGACGTCGCCCGAACGGATCGAGACGGACCTCATGGAGATCACGCCGGAGGGAGACTGGAAGGAGCTGACGCACCTGTTGATAAGCCACGGCCGGGACACCTGCACCGCGAGAAACCCGGAGTGTGCGGCGTGCGTTCTTGAGGACGTCTGTCCGTCGTCAAAACTCGACGGCGGGCGCGATCTGGCCGACGGGAGCGAGTGGTGACGCTCTCGGCTCCGATCGACCGGTCCCGCCGGAGGCGACCCCCTACCCGCTCGGTAACTCGAGCGTGACGGCCGTTCCGCCGTCGCCGGCGTCAAGTTCGAACGCGCCGTCGTAGGCGCATATCGCCCACCGAACGAACCACAGGCCGAGCCCCTGGGTGTGGGTCATCTGGTTGATCTCGGTCTCGCGGGTTACCGTGCGCACGTCGGGCGACCCCCCGCCGTAGGTGACCGCGTCGTCGATCAACTCGACGAGGACAGTTCGGAGCTCGGGGCCGGCGCCGGTCCGGATCTGGAGGACGTTCGGGACGAGCAGCGCGGCCCCAAGCGGCGTCGCGTTGCGTATCGCTCGTCCTATCGGTCCGACAACAGGGCCAGGAGGTATATAAATGATCCCAGCTGATCGCACGACGGCGGCGACCGTCGGCGACCGCTCGCGCGACCGGAGCGTTGCCGCGCGGAGGGTCTAACGGCGTCAGACGCCCCGCAACGCTTTTTTTCGCCGGAGCCGAGAGTCGGACGATGAGTCAACTCGGCGGGCTGTTCGACGACGTGGTGTCGGACGTCGATGACGTGTTCCTCTTCTCACCGAGCGGGTCGCTCTATCAGCGCTCCGTCGAGGCCGACGTGCCGACCGTTGTCGTCGGGACCGACAACGGGGTCGGCGCGGACCGCTACGTCGAGCTCCCCCTCGAGTTCGAGAACGTCCGCGAGCGGGTTCGGTTCGGCGTCGAGGGCGGGCTGGACAACGGCTTCATCGAGGAGGGCGATCAGGTCGCCTGCGCGTTGGGGCTGTTCGTCGAGGACATCGACACGGTAACGCGCGTCCGCGCGGGCGAGTTCGAGCGCTCCGGCGTCTATCAGCTGTTCGTCAACAGCCGGGCCGAACCCGCCGTCATCCGGAACGTCCTGGAGGTCGCCATCGAACTCGGCAAGAAGGGACAGAAGGGCAAGCGCGTCGGGGCGCTGTTCGTCGTCGGCGACGCGGGCAAGGTGATGAACAGCTCCCGGCCGCTCAGCTACAACCCCTTCGAGAAGAGCCACGTCCACGTCGGCGACCCGATCGTCGACGTCATGCTCAAGGAGTTCTCGCGGCTCGACGGCGCGTTCGTCATCAGCGACGCCGGCAAGATCGTCTCGGCCTACCGGTATCTCGAGCCCGCGGCGGAGGGCGTCGACATCCCGAAGGGCCTCGGCGCGCGGCACATGGCTGCGGGGGCGATCACGCGGGACACAAACGCCGTTGCGGTCGTCCTCTCCGAGTCCGACGGGCTCGTCCGGGCCTTCTCCGGCGGGGAAATCATCCTGGAGTTGGATCCGGAGGCGTACTGATGTACGCGCTCGCCGTCGGTTCGTGGTTCCGGGAGCTTTCGGCCCCCGCACAGAACCTCATCGTCGCCGTCGTCGTGCTCTTGGCGGGGCTCATCGCCGGGGCAATCGCGTCGGTCGCGGTCAGACGCGTGCTCGTCGCCACGGGCGTCGGCGACGTTGTCGAGGGGACGCCGTTCGACCGGACCGCAAGGCGGATCGGGAGCCCGACCGTCCAGTTGCTCGCGCGGATCAGCGGCGTCTTCGTCTTCGCCGTGGCGGCGCTGTACGCCGCCCGGACGCTCGGGCTCGTCCCCGAGGAGCTACTCATCGAGCAGATCGGCCGGTTCCTGCCGCGGCTCTTCGTCGCGGTGTTCGTCGTGTTGATCGGGCTCGTAATCGCCGACAAGACCGAGTTGATCATCGACGAACGGCTCCGGAGCGTCAAGCTCCCGGAGGCGACGGTCGTGTCGACGCTCGCGAAGGTGTCTGTCCTCTACGTGGCCGTCCTCGTTGCGCTGTCGCAACTCGGCGTCGCAACGGGGGCGCTTTTGGTGTTGCTCGCGGCCTACGCCTTCGGCGTGTTCTTCCTCGGCGGTCTGGCGTTCAAAGACCTGCTCGCGTCGGCGGCGGCCGGGATCTACCTCCTGTTGAGCGAGCCGTACGCGATCGGCGACGAGATCGAGATCGACGACCGACGCGGGATCGTCCAGGAGATCGACGTCCTCGTGACGCGCATCGAAAACGACGGCGAGGAGCACGTCGTCCCGAACCGCAAGGTGTTCACGGAGGGCGCGATGCGGGTCAGGGACTGATTGCGCCGGCGATCGACGCGGCTACGATCGAGGTCGACGGGACGCGAGGACCCCTCAGCCGTCCCCGGAACGGTCGATCGGCTCGGCCGGCACGCCGGCCCACGTCTCCCCGGGCGGGACGTCCTCGGTGACGAGCGAGTTCGCCGCGACCTGCGCGTCGGGGCCGACCTCGACGCCGGGCAGCACGACCGCGCCGGCGCCGATCATCGCCCGCTCGCCGATCCGGACCTCCCCGGTCCGGTACTCGCTTTGGAGGAACTCGTGGCACAGAAGCGTCGCGTCGTAGCCGACGATGGCGTCGTCGCCGACGGCGATCAGCTCGGGCCAAAAGACGTCCGGCGTCGACTCCAGCCCCCAGGCGACGCCCGTCCCGACGGTGACGCCGATCAGCCCCAACAGCCAGTTCTTCAGCCGGAGGCTCGGCGCGTGTCGCGCGAGGACGATACAGACGTAGTTGAACGCGACGCGGAGCGGGTGTTTCGCGTCCGGCCACGACCACAGGGAGTTCCGCGCCCCCGGCGTCGGAGACCGATCCAGGCGGGCGCGGCGCGGCGCGGCGTCGCTGTCGTTGCGATCCGTCACGGGCCCACCCTCGGGGCGCGGCGTCTTAGTTCATTCTTCGGCGGACGCCGCCCCGTCGGCACCGCCGTCTCGGTCACGGCTTTGGTTTCGGTCTCGGTTTCCGTCTTGGGGGCGGTCGACCCCGGTCGTCGCCGGCGGGGTCTCTCGGACGCGGACGCCGCGGGCCGCGAGGTGTTTGGTCCGCTTTCTTGCGAAGTCCTCCTCGGTCGTCCCCTGGGTCGCGAGGACGTACATCCGGGCCTTCCCGACGGGCCGCATCGTCCGGCCGGCGCGCTGGGCGCCCTGCCGTCTGGACCCGCCGAGACCGGAGGCCGCGATCGCGACCTCAGCGTCGGGCAGATCGATCCCCTCGTCGCCGACGCGGGAGACGACGATCGTCTCCAGGTCGCCGCCGCGGAACCGGTTGAACAGCCGGCTCCGGCGGGCGTGCGGCGTTTCGCCGCTGATGAACGGGACGTCCAGTTCCTCGGCGATCGCGTCGCCCTGATCGAGGTACTCGACGAAGACGACGGCCTTCGAACCGCGGTTCTCGTGGAGGATCGCGGCGATCTCCGGGATCTTCGCGGGGTTCGTCGCCGCGAGTTGGCGCTTCTCGTGGCCGGTGGCTGCGCCGTACTCGTTGCGGTGGCGCTCGGAGCCCCACGGGAGAAACCGGATCTCGACCTCGGGTTCGGCGACGTAGCCGGCGTCGAAGAGGCCCTCCCAGTCGGTGCCGATCGGCCGGCCGACGAGGGTGTATATCTGCTCTTGATCGGCCGTCTCCCTGACCGGGGTCGCCGTCAGGCCGAGTCTGTGTTTCGTCTGGAGGCTCGCGCTCCGTCGGTGAATCGGGCTGGGGATGTGATGGACCTCGTCGTAGACGATGAGCCCCCACTTCCGGGAGTCGAAGAGCCGCCGGTGTCTGTCCATGCCCGCCGTCCGGTAGGTGGCGATCGTCACCGGGCGGATCTCCTTGCGCCCGCCGTGGTACTCGCCGATCCGGTCCGGCGAGAGGGTCGTCCGCTCGAGCAAGACGTCGTGCCACTGCGTCGCCAGTTCCCGGGAGGGGACCAACACGAGCGTCTCGCCGCCGACGTCGGCCATGATGCCGAGCGCCGCGATGGTCTTGCCGGACCCCGGCGGCCCGACGAGAACGCCCGATCCCGCGTCCGCAAAGCGGGCGATCCAATCGGACTGGTAGGGCCGCAACTCCACGTCGAGCCCGAACTCGAGGTCGTCGCCGGTCTCGAGATCGCGTTGGTCCTCGACGGGGTAGCCGGCCTCGTACAGCGTCCGTTTCAGCTCCGCGGTCCGGTCGTCGGCCACCCAGGCGGTCTCGTCGCCGGTTTTCGCGCGCAACACGCCGTCGTCGAGTCGCGGTTCGGCGACGTTGCCGAGGAGGTCCGCGCTCTTTGCTTCTAGGACGACGTAGCCGTCCTCGTGGGTCGTGAGCCGGAACTTGTGGGCGCGCTCCCATTGGCCCTCGATCCACTCCTCTAAGGCCTCATAACGGTCGCCGAGCGCCGAACGCACCGTTGCGGTGAGCTCCGACAGCGTCCCGTAGGGGGCGTTCCAGACGTCCTCCTCGCGGACGGCGTACACGTACCCGCCCTCGCGGTTCGTCTCCTCAAGGTGGGCGAACTGCGTCAGAAGCGCCCGCGTGTACTGCGCGGGCCGGTCGGCGACGATCTCGCGGCGCGCCTCGAAGACGGTGAGCCGTTCGTCCACCGACCCGACGCGGGGCGAAACCCACACGTCGTCGCCGTGTTCGGTCGTCAGCCGGTCGATCTCGCTGTCGGCGGCGAGCGCTTCGAGGGCGGCCGCGGCCTCGTCGCTCGAACGCCCGAGGGCGGCCGCGACCTCCGCGGTCGTCACGGCCGGCCGGCGCTGGGTTTCGAGCACCTCGTAGAACGCCTCGGCGTCGATCGGGGGCGCGTCCGTGTCTGCGGGGTCGTCTGTCACTGCCGGTCGTTCGGCTGCGATCGACAAAAGCGGCGCGTCTCGGCGCCCGAACCGTCGGCGTCGGCCCTCGGAGCCGCGGGACCGCGGCGGCTCAGACGCCGCTCGTCCCGGCAGGCTTTTTCACCCGCGGGGAGTGTAGTGGGTATGAGCGATTTCGATCTCGACCTCCAGACGGCCGAGGGCGAACTCGACGACCCCGAGACCGGCGGTCAGGTCGTCCTCGGCGTCCTCGACGGCGAGACGCAACCGGAGACCTGGATCGATCACGTCCGGCGGGACAACGTGCTCGTGTTGGACGTCGACGGGGACCTGAACGAGCTGGCCGCCGGGTTCGCCCGCGAGATCCGCGATCTCGGCGGGGAGTTGATGCATTTCCGCGGGTTTCTGATCGTCTCCCCGCCGGGCCGCGAGATCGACGCCGATCGGATCGGGTGAACCCGCCGGCTCGGATCGGGGTCCCGAAGGACTCGCCGGCGGCCGCCGCGGGCTTAATACCGACACGATCCTACCGGGGCCATGCCGATGAAAGGCAGCGGTACGGCCGAGTTGCGCGTCGTCGATCGGTTCGACGGCGGCGTCGGGTGGATCGCCTACCCCGAGGAGACGATGCGGCGCGCCGCCCACGCGGTCGAGAGCGAGGGCGAACTCTGGATCGTCGATCCGGTCGATGCCCCCGGGCTGGACGAACTGCTCGAGGAGTACGCCGACCCCGCAGGCGTCGTCGTCCTGCTCGATCGCCACGAGCGCGACGCGGCGGCCGTTGCGGCCCGCCACGGGGTGTCGGTGTACGTCCCCGAGTGGATGAGCGGCGTGGCCGACGGGCTCGACGCCCCGGTCGAGCGGTTCGGCGGAACGCTCGCCGGGTTCGACGCCGCCCGACTCGTTGATAACCCGCTGTGGCAGGAGGCGGTCCTCTTCGACGGCGAGACGCTCGTCGTTCCCGAGGCGCTCGGAACCGTCGGGTACTTCCTCGCGCCCGAGGAGACGCTCGGCGTTCACCCGATGCTGCGGGCGTTCCCGCCGAGGGACCTCCGGGAGTACGAGCCCGAGCGGCTGCTCGTCGGCCACGGCGAGGGGCTCTCGGAGGGCGTCGGTCGGGAGATCCACCGGACGATCGAGCAGTCCCGCCGGAACGCGGTTCCGACGTACGTGAAAAACGTCGGCGAACTGCTCGGACTCCGGTAGGCCCGCCGGCAGCGGTGGTCTTTTGCGCCGGCCGGACGCATCCGGCGTATGGACGTCCTTCTCACGAACGACGACGGCGTCGACGCCGTCGGTCTCGAGGCGCTGTACGAGCGCCTCTCGGCGGTCGCCGACGTGACAGTCGTCGCGCCGGCCGATGATCAAAGCGCCGTCGGTCGACAGCTGTCCCGCGACATCGGGCTGCGGGAGCGCGAGCGCGGCTACGCGGTCGAGGGGACGCCGGCGGACTGCATCGTCACCGGGCTGAAGGCCCTCGATCTCGACCCGGACCTCGTCGTCGCCGGGTGCAACGAGGGGGCCAATCTCGGGGAGTACGTCCTCGGTCGCTCGGGCACCGTCTCCGCCGCCGTGGAGGCCGCCTTCTTCGGCGTCCCCGCTATTGCCGCGTCGGTGTACTTCCCGGCCGGCGACATCGACATCGACTTCGAGGAGTTTACCGCCGAACCGAGCCACTTCGGCGCGGCCGCCGACGCGGTCCGGTACCTCGCGGAGCGCGCCCTCGAGGCGGGCGTGTTCGGGACCGCCGACTACCTCAACCTCAACGCGCCGCTGCCGCCCGAGGAGGGGCGGGCCGACATGGAGATCACGCGCCCCTCCCGCGTGTACGACATGGACGCCGAGCGAAACGGCGAGCGCGTCCGGATCCGCGATCGGATCTGGGGCCGGATGGCTGCGGGGGACGTCCCGGACGCCGAGGGGACCGATCGCCGGGCGGTGCTCGACGGGCGCGTGAGCGTCTCGCCGCTGAAGGCGCCGCACGCGACGACGGATCGGGGGGCGCTCTCGGAGCTCGTCGCCTCGTACTGATCGCCCGCGACGAGTGCGGTCATATTTACCCGTCGGCCACGTTAGCGTGGACATGGCGGAGTCGACGGTCATCGAACCGGGCGAGCGCACGGCCGAAGAGCTGCTTTCGGGGCTCAAGAGCGGCGAGCGGTTCGTCGTCAGGACCGAGATACTGGGCTCTCTGGAGGAGCTGACGCTGCGTTTCGACGGCGAGGTGTACTACTGCGATTCGCCAACCATACTCCACAAACACACCGACGAGTCGGAGATGCGCGAGTGCATCGAGAACCTCGGGTTCTCCCGGGACGCGTAGATCGCGGTCCTCACCGGCCGAGCGGCAGCGGGGTGTTCCGGCCGGTCCGTCCGAAAGCGGCCCCTTTTTGCGATCGCCCGACCGAATGTCGGCAATGGCAGACTTAGCGCTTCCCGATCGGCCCGACGCCCCCGACGTCGCGAGCGACGGGGTGTGGCTCCAGTGTATCGAGTGCGGGCACGGGCACCCGCCGTTCGAGGGGATCAGGTACACCTGCGAGTCCTGCGGGGGGCTGTTGGAGGTCAGATACGACCGGTACCCGACGTTCGACGCGTTTCGGGGCACGGGCGTCTGGCGGTACGAGGCCGCGCTGCCCTTCGAGGAGGGCGTGTCGCTCCCGGAGGGGGACACGCCGCTGCACCGCATGCCGCGGCTCGAGTCCGAGGTCGGCGTCCGGAACCTCCGGATCAAACACGAGGGGATGAACCCGACCGGGTCGTTCAAGGACCGCGGGATGACCGTCGGCGTCCGCGTCGCCGAGGAACTCGGCGTCGACCGGTTGGCCTGCGCCTCGACCGGCAACACGTCGGCGGCGCTCGCGGCGTACGGTGCGCGGGCGGGGATCCAGACGCTCGTCTTGCTGCCCGAGGGGAAGGTCGCCGCCGGCAAGATCGCACAGGCGAGCCTCCACGACGCCCGCATTCTGGAGGTCGACGGCAACTTCGACGACTGTCTCGACATCGTTCAGGAGCTCGCGGACCGCGGCGAGGCGTACCTGCTCAACTCGCTCAACCCCTTCCGACTCGAGGGACAGAAAACGATCGGCCTCGAGATCCTCGAGGAGTTCCGCGAGGAGCACGGCCGCTTTCCCGACCGGATCGTCCTCCCGGTCGGCAACGCGGGCAACACCGCCGCCCTGTACAAGTGCTTCCGCGAGATGGTCGCCGGCGGCGATCTCGCCCCCGGGGACGTGCCGATGCTCACCGGCGTCCAGGCCGAGGGGGCCGCGCCCATGGTCGAGGCCATCGAGGAGGGCCGAGAAGACACCCGCCGCTGGGAGGACGTCGAGACCATCGCAACGGCGATCCGCATCGGAAACCCCGTCAACGCGCCGAAGGCGCTGCCGGGGATCCGCGAGACCGGCGGGACCGCCGTCGCCGTCTCCGACGCCGAGATCACGGACGCACAGCGCGCGATCGCCGGCGAGGGGGTCGGCGTCGAACCGGCGTCGGCGGCCTCCGTCGCCGGCCTCCGGAAGCTCCGCGAGGCCGGGGTCGTCGACAGCGGCGAGGACGTCGTCTGTCTGACCACGGGGCACCTGCTGAAGGACCCGGAGGCGGCCGCCGAGGCCGGCAGCGACCCGCGGCCGGTCGGGAACAGCACCGACGCGGTGCTCGCCGAACTCGCCGGCGGGCGCGGTGGGCTGCTCGGACGGCTCCGCGGGCTGTTGGGCTGAGGGGGCGATCCGAGGCGCCCGACCTTCGGGGGCGTGCCCGGAACCCTCGATAGATTCATTCCGGTCGGCCCCGAACGCGCGGTAATGGGAGGGGTCCGAGAACGGCTCCGGTCGCTGCGGGAACGCGTGCGCTCGGAGCTCGTCGATGCGCTCGCGAAGAAACACACCCCGAGACAGGTCGCGGGGAGTTTCGCGCTCGGCGTGTTCATCACGGCGCTGCCGACGCTCGGGACCGGTCTCTTGTTGTTCCTCGTCATCATCGCGCTGTTCGCGAGCGTCTCGAAGCTCGCGCTGTTCGCGTCGGTGATCGTGTTGAACCCCGTCGCGAAGTGGGGCGTCTACGGGGCGAGTTTCTGGCTCGGCTCGGAGATCCTCGGGCCGATCGAGGGGGTCGGCTGGCGGGACGTCTCGCTGTCGGCCGCCCCCGACGTCGTCGCCCGCCTCCTGGTCGGAAACCTGATCTTGGCCGTCGTGCTCACCGTCGTCGCGTACGTCGCCGCGTACCGGCTGACCGCCGCCTACCGGCGGCGGAACGGCCAGATCGGGTACATAGAGCGGCTCATCGAGTGACCGTCCGGCTGGCGCCGGGCGATGGTATCGGAGCCGGAGACGGCCCAAACCGTCATCAGGGTCGCGGTGTACGTACGAGCGATGACGGCCGACGACGGAGAAGCGATCGCCGCGGGATCGATGGACGAGTCCGTGGTCGTCGTCGGTCTCGAGGGCCCGGGGAGCCCGAAACCCGCCGATCTCGCTGCGCTGGAGGCCCTCGAGACGGGCGCCCGAAACGGGAGGGACGCCCCAGACGTGGCCGTACTCGCTGCGGACGCCTCGAAGGCGGCCGAGAGAGCGGGCGACCCCGACGGAGGCGCGGAGGAACAGGGACAGGGACAGTTCGGCCCGGCGGCGCTGCCGGACGCCGAGGTCCGCGTCGCCGTCGTGACGGTCCCGGATCGACCGACGGCGAGCGAGCGGGCGATCGTCGAAGCGCTCTCGGAGCGCGCCGGAACGGTGCTTTTCGCCTCCGAGCGCGGCACCGCCGGCGAGGGGGTCACCGGAGCCGTCGGGACGCTCGTCTCTCTCGTCCGCGAGGCCGGGATCGTCAACGTCGATCTGGCCGATCTGAAGACGGTGTTTCGCGCCGGCGGACTCGCCGCCCTCGGCGTCGGTACGGGGCCGCTCGCGGAACCGGTCGCGGCCGTCGAGAGCGCCTTCTGGGCCGTGCCGCGCGCGATCGAAACCGACCCCGGCGGCGGCGTTATCGTCGACGTCGTCGGACCGCCGGAGACGAGCGTCACCGACACCAACGCGGTCGTCTCGGCGGTCCAGGGCCGCGTCGGTCCCGACGCGCACGTCATCTGGGGCGGGGCGGTCGACGCCTCAAGGGACCGATCCCTCAAGATCCGACTCGCGGTCGGGGGCGTCAGAAACGCGCGGGTCGCCCCCGGCGACGGCTGTCCGCGGTGTGGGACGCCGCTGTCGGTGTACGACGCCGACAGCCGACGGACGCTGTCGTGTGACGCCTGCGGGTTCGCCGGCGTCTCCGTCAGGCTCCGCGGGTGAGTTTGGGGTCAGGGCCGGCGGTCGGTCGCGGACCCGTCGCGGCGATGTGAGAGGCGCTCGCCGACCGCGTCGGGGACCGGCGTCCGACAGTACCCGCAGTACCACGACCGACCGGTCGTCGTCGGTTCACAGTACAGGTCCTCGACGGCGCCGAGCGGCGCGCGGCAACCGTCGCAGGTGTACCGGACGGGCATGTCCGAACGTGGGGCCGCTCGGTTATAAAAACGCGTGGCCGCCTCCGGCGTCGCCTGCGAGTCGGCGGTCAGCCGCCGCGGTCGGGAGCGAAACGACAGGGCCTATACGGGGGCACCCGAACCGGCGAGCGATGAGAGTCCGGTCGAGAACGGTCGGGAACGCGGCGCTGCTCTCGCTCGGTGGGATCGGCTACGGGGCGTTGCTCTTCGTTTGGTTTTCGCTGCCGGCGTACCTCACGCCGATCATCGACGCCCTCGGGTTGAGCGGGACGCAGGCCGGCGTGTTGGCTGGGGCGATACCGCTGACGTACATCCCGCTCGGCCTCCTGAGCGGGCTCGTCGTCGATCGGATCGGCGCGCGCCTCGGGATCGGGATCGGGCTCTCGCTCGTCGGAGTCGGACAGCTCGGCCGGGCGGTCGCGCCGGACTTCCCGACGATGCTCGCGTTGACGCTCCTGATGGGCGTCGGCGCGACAGGGCTGACCTTCGGGCTTCCGAAACTCGCCGCGGAGCTGTACCCCTCGGAGGTCGTCGGCCGCGCCGCGTCCGTGTACCTCATCGCCTCGTACGCCGGGAGCGCGGCGGCCTTTTCGGTCGGTCGGCCGATCGTCGGCCCGGCCCTCGGCGGGTGGCGACCGCTGTTCTCGGCGAGCGGAGCGGCGACGCTGGGGCTCGTTGCGGTGTGGGCGGCCGCGGCGTGGTACGTCCCGGCGGGAGAACACATGGAGGAAAGCGACGGGACCTTCTCGCTCGCGTCGCTGTCGGCCGACGTCCGGGCGGTCGTCGGACACCGGGACATGCGGCTGTTGATACTGCTCGGGACGATGTATCTGTTCGTCCTCCACGGGGTCCAGGGGTGGCTGATAACCGTCCTCGAAACGCGGGGCATCGATCCGGGGCTGGCGGGCACGGTGACCGCGACCCTCGTCGTCGGGCAGGTCGTCGGCGTGCTCGCGATCCCGGCGCTCGCAGAGCGCTTCGATCGGACCCGGCTGGCGATCGCCTTCTGTGGCGTCGTCGGCTCGCTCGGCGTGCTCGGGCTGCTTACGACGCCGTCGGTCGCGGCGCTTCTGTCCGTTCCGATCGTCCTCATCGGACTCGGGATGGGCGGGCTCTCGCCGCTCATCCGGGCGGTGCCCGTCGAGTTGGAGGGCATCGGAACGACGCTGACCGGAACCGCCGTCGGCGTCATCTTCGCCGTCGGCGAGATCGGCGGGTTCTTCGGTCCCGTCATCATCGGCCGGATCAGGGACACGACCGGGTCGTTCACGCCCGGGATCGTGCTGTGTGCGGTCGCGGCGCTGATCGTGGCCGGGGCCGGGGTCGTGATGTCGGACCCCGACGGCTCGGAATCGGAGCCGGGCGCCGAGTCGGGCTCACCGTCAGGGTCGAAATCTGATTGACCCAAGCGGACGGCCCGGACTCACGGCTCGAAGGTGCTCGCCGACCCCGCGGTCTCGGTTCCGTGTGTCGCCTCCGTCGGCGCCGGTGGCCCCTCCTCGTAGCGGGCGGCGAGCGCCGAGCGGACGGCGTCCCGGACGCACACGCGTGCCGCGTTGCCGAGTTCCGTCGCGCTGCCGGCGAACTCAGCCGGCGCGCCGTCGACGGCGGAGCCGACGGCGATGGCGTCGCTCGTCGTTCCGGTACAGCCGACGGTCCCGAGAAGCGTCGCCGTCTTCGCCTCGACCGCCGTCGCGAGCAGTTCCACGCGACCGGCCTCCGAGAGCGCCCGGTCGGTGCCGACGAAGACGTTGACCGTTCCGGGGTCGGGGCGATCGCCCTGGCGTCGGTCAGCCTTGGAGACCCCGTCGGTCGCATCGAGGCCACCGGTTCCGTCAACCGGAAGCGTCGCGGGGTTCGACACGCCCGCCGTCGCGACCGCTTCGGCCGGCCCGTAGCGAGCGCCGCGTGCGTGCGTCTGTGAGACGCCGGTCAGGAGGGTCGGTCCGGCCGGCGGCCCCTCGAAGCGCTCGGCGACGTACGCTTCGAGGTCGGTCCGGTCGAACCCCGCCGGAACGGTGAGGTTGTGGGCCGTCGCCGCCCGCGCGGAGCCGCCGTCGATCCCGTTCGAGAGCCACCGCGTCCCCGGCCGGCAAAGCGTCAGGCGCTCGGCCGTCCGCTCGTACTCGAACACCGCCCTATCGCACCTCGTCGAGGACCGCCAGGAGGCGATCGGTGGAGTCGCGGTCCCTGACGGCGATCCGAACGTGTCGGTCGAGCCCCCGAAACGTCGTCGCGTCCCGGAGGACGACGCCGCGTTCCCGACAGGCCGAAAGCAGGTCGTCGGGCGGCCCGCCGACGTCGCACAACAGGAAGGGCGCATCGGAGGGCGACACCTCGAACCCCCGCTCGGTCAGCCCCTCCCGGAGGACCGCCCGCTCGCGGGCGACGCGGCGTCGTGTCTCCTCGATGAACGGCGCGTCCCGCATGGCGTGCGCCCCGACCGCGGCGGCCGGAGCGCCGAGCGACCACGGCTGGCGGGCGGTGCGGAGCCGATCGAGCGCGGAGCCCTCGGCGACCGCAAAGCCCGCCCGGAGCCCGGGCAGCCCGAACAGCTTCGTCAGCGAGCGGGCGACGGTACAGCCGGTTTCGGCCATCGAGGGGCGGTCGGTGAACCCGAGAAACGCCTCGTCGACCAGCAGTCGGGTGTCGGCGGCCGAACACCGCTCGGCGAACGCCCGGAGTTTCTCGGGCGGGTGCGCGCCGCCGGTCGGGTTGTTCGGGTTGCAGGTGATCGCCATCTCGTAGCCGTCGGGGTCGCACTCAAGCAGTTCCCCGTGGGGGACCGAAACGACGGTGCCGCCGGCCAGCCGGACCTCGCGGGCGTACTCGCCGAAGGACGGGTGCGGGACGAGCACGCGATCGCCCGGCGAGACGGTCACGCCGATCGCGAGCCGGATCGCCGCCAATCCGCCGGCGGTCGGGACGACCGACTCGGGGGCACAGCCGACGTACTCGGCGGCCGCGCGCCGAAACGCCGGGTAGCCGTCGTCGGGGTAGGATCCGGCCGAGCCGAGCGCCGACTCGTAGACCGACCCGGTGCCGTCCGGCACCCGGGGGTTGGTGTTCGCGCTCAGATCGAGGACGTCGGGGTCGTCGCTCGACCCGTGCGGCACGCGGTCGACGGCGTCGACGCTTTCGGGGTCCATCAGCGATCGCCCCCCGTCGGCGGGGCGAGCGATTCGGCGACGGCGGCGTCGCCGGGGCGGTTGACGTTGACCGCGAGGCGCGCGTCGTGGCTGACGCGGACGGTTTCGGGCCCGCCGTCGGCCCCGACGACGTTCAGCCCGGTCGGTGCGAGCTCCCGGCCGCCGCGGGTGCGCGTCGTGTCGACGCTGACGCCGAGGCGGCGTTTGAGCGCCGCGGGAACGCAAACGGTCATCCCACCGGACCCGTACGCTCCGAGGGTTTGATTTAGGTTTTCCCCGGCCAACAGCGGGAGATCGGCGGCCACCGTCAACACCGGCCGCCCGACGCGTTCGAGCGCGCTCGTCAGATCGGCCACGTAGCCGTCACCGGCGGTTTCGAGGACCCGAACGCCCCCGCGGCGCTCGAGCCACCGCGTCGTCTCCGGCGTCCGCGGCGAGGTGGCCGCGATGATCCCCTCGATGTCGCTCGAAGCGAGCGCACCGAGGACGCGCGCGATCATCGGCGCGCCGGCGACCTCGAAAAGCGGCTTCTCGCCGCGATCGAGCCTCGTGCCGCCGCCGCCGCACATCACGAGAGCGTCCACGCGATCACCCCCGCGTGGAGCCCGAACACCCGTCCGAGTTCGTTCGTCGCGCCAAAGACGTCGCCGTTGACGCCGCCGAGGGGTTCCGCCGTCCACCGGACGAGCACGACCGCAACCAGCGGCCCGGCGACGACGGGGGCGACCCCGACGGGGAACGGCGCGACGATCACGGCGGCCGGGAGCGCGGCGAGGGCGGGGCCGAAAAGGAGCGCCGGCGTCGCCCCCCGCGTGAACGAGGCCCCGATCCCGTCGTGACTCGCCGTCCCGAGACAGGCGACGGCCGACATCCCGAGTTTCGCGCCGACCTCCGCCGCGGTCACGACGCCGACGGCGACGAGCGGGGGGACGGCGGCGAGTTCGATCGCGGCGGCCGCGAGGCCGGCGAGGACGACGACGACAGCGACGATCGCGCCGACGCCGGTTTCGGTGTCCTTCAGCGCCCGCCGTGTCGCGTCGCGGCCGTGTGCCGCCGCCGCGTCGCCGAGATCGGCGATGCCGTCGAGGTGCGGGATTCCGACGCAGAGAACGACGGCGAGGAGGTAGCCGAACGCGACGGTCGGTTCGGGGACGGCGGCGCTCGCCAGGCCGCCGACGAGAAACGGGACCGAAACGACCGCCCCGACGAGGTATCCGACGAGCGGGAACGCGGCCGGGAACGCGCGGAACCGGTCCCAATCGCGGTTTTCGGTCGGGACCGGCAGCCGCGTGAGGAAGGCAACGCCGCCGCGGAGCCCCCCGAGGACCTCGCTCAGACCCACCGCAACACCCCCACGGCGGCGCCGAGGGCGTACGCGGCGATGCCGGCCCGCCGCGTCACCGCGAGCGCCTCGGTCGCCTCGGCGGCGCTCGGAAGCGCCGCGGCGTCGTTGAGCGCGTACGCGCCGGGCTTTCGAAGCTCGACACCCAGCGCGGTCGCGAGCGATCCCATCGGCCACCCGGCGTTCGGCGAGGCCGGCTCGCGGGCGCGTCGGCGGGCGCGAACCGCGGCGCCCGGAGCGCCGGCCGCAACGGAGAGCAAGAGCGCGGAGAGCCGCGCCGGGACGAACATGACGAGGTCGTCGAGGCGGGCGCTTGCCCACCCGAAACGGCCCGGGTAGCCGAGCATCGAGTCCATCGTGTTGACCGCCTTCGTCAGGGCCGCCCCGGCGGCGGCCGCCGGGAGCGACAGAAACGACAGCGCCACAAACGCCGAAAGCGGGGCGACGAGGCCGTCCGAGAGGTTCTCCGCGAGGCTCTCGACGGCGGCGCTCCGAATGAGGCCCGGCGAGAGCGTCGCCGTCTCGCGGCCGACGAGGGCGCAAAGCGCCCCGCGGGCCGCCTCAGGGTCGTCGTCGCTCGCGGCCACGACCGAGCGCGCGCTGTCGAGTAGCATGCGGAGGCTCGAGGCGACCCACAGCACGGCCCCGGCGGCGATGGCGGCCGGGAGCGCGCCGAGCGATCCCGCGGCCCGAACGAGGCCGTAGGCGACGAGCGCGCACGCGATCGGCACGGAGACGGCGTAGGCGGTGCCGGCGAGTCTCGGAGCGCCGAAGCGGCGGGGTTCCAAGCGCGTGATGACCCGTCCCACGAGCGCGACCGGGTGGTACCGCGCCGGCGGCTCCCCGACCGCGGCCTCGAGCGCGCCGGCGACCCCGACGGAGGCCGCGGCGGTCGCCCCGAAGCCGATCACGGCCCCGGCTCCGGCTCCAGTAGCTCGGGGCGCTCGGCGATCGCGGAAAGCGGCGTCCGCGAGACGTCGAGAAACCGACCGCCGACCGATTCGACCCCGCCGTCGGTGTCGGGATCGTCGCCGACGTGGACCAGCGCGCTCGGATCGGCGTCGAGCCCCGTCGCGACCGACTCGAAGACGCGTTCGTCCGGCTTTCGCCACCCCAAGCCGACGCTCGTGACCGCGGTGTCGAAGGCGTCGTGGAGCCCGGCGCGGACGAGCGTCCGGCCCACGAGTTCGGGAACGCTGCAGTTCGAACACAGCGCGATCGGGCCGCGGTCGGCGGCCGCATCGATCGCCGCGTCGACCCCCTCGCGGCGGGTCACCGACGGGTCGAACGCCGAGACGACCGCCGAACGGGCGGCGTTGTTTGGCGCGTCGACCCCCCTCGAGGACAGCGCCGCGCCGACGTGTGCCGGCAGCGGGACCTCCGCGCCCTCGGGGGCGTCGATGTGGACCTCGCGGTAGGCGTCCTCGAAGTCGCCGGGGACGGCGACGCCGCGCGCGTCCAGTTCCTCGGCGACCGCCGCAGCCGGATCGTCGGGCGTGTCGACGTCAACGAGCGTGCCGAACAGATCGAACGAGACTGCCACTACGACCGATGTCGGGTGCCGGGGACTTGAATATCGCGGGAAGCGCCGCCGCGCCGCGGGTCGACCCCCTCCCCCCGATCGGGGGGTCGCTCGGCTCGCGTGTTACTCCGGCTGGGGCTTCTCGACCGCACAGAACCGCGAGAGATCGACGTCGTCGCCGGCCTCGGCGGGGGCGTCGTAGGGGCGATCGACGACGATGTTGCCGGCGCGCTGAGAGCCGATCTCCGGGAGCATCCGGAGTTCGTCCATCGAGGCGGAGTTGACGTCCAGCGGGTACGGAACGCCGGAGACAGACCGGAAGCCGTGGTCGGTCACGGCCACGTCGATCGTCCGGCCGAGCTCCCGCTCGCCGGGGAGCCCGACGAGCAGCGCGTACGTGCCCAGCTGTCGGCCGAAGGTCTTGCCGTCCTCGTGGTACTCGAGGTAGACGTTCGGGAGGACGGTTCCGGGCGGCACGACGCGTTCGAGCATCGGGTTGTCGATCTCCTCGCGGACCTCGCGTTTGTACCGCTTGAACCGCTTTTTGTGGTCGTTCGCGACGGACGCGCCGGTGTCGGCCATCTCGGTGCCCTCGAACGCCATCACCTGCCGGATGTTGATCCGGCGGACCATCAGCCCGGACTCGTAGACGTCCCGCAGGAACCGCTTGTTGTGCTCGAACGTCTCGGGGCGTTCGCCGGCCAGCCCGTGGACGAGGTTGATCCCCGGTAAGAGCTTCGGCAGGCGATCGGCGTTCGGGTCGGTCGAGGGCCCCGATCCCGGCGTCTCGCCCGGCCGCCACCCGCCGGCCTCGTTGACGACCCGGACGGCCTCGAGACACTCCTCGGCGGTCACGAGCAGGTTGTTCTTCTCTTGAACGACCGGGTCCGCCGACTCGAGGCCGAACGCCGCCGTGTCGCCGGGCGTGTTGTGCTCGGCGATGATCCGGATGCCCTCGCGGGATCGCTCGGGGTACTCCGTGATCGTCACCGGGTTCATGTTGTCCAGATGGAGCGTGCCGAGCTCGGGGACCGCATCGTGGATCCCGCCGTACAGCGCCTCCAGCGCCGCCGGGTTCGGGGCCTCGCCGTCGCCACCGTAGGCGAGGATGTCCGCCTGGCGGCCGAGCCGGAAGTGCCGCGCGCCGTGATCGGCGAGCGCGCCGACCTCGGAGACGACCGACTCCGGCGACCGGAAGCTCGGGTCGCCGTACATCGGTTCCGTGCAAAAGGAACACCGGTAGGGACAGCCCCGGGACGTCTCGAGTTCGCAGATGAGGTAGTCCGGATGGTCGGGGTGCTGTTCGATGATGAACGCGCCCGCCTCCGCCCAGCGGTCGAGTTCGTCGTTGTCCCGGTAGCGGTCCTCGAAGCCCTCCATGCCGCCGTGAACGAGGTCGTACACGGCCGCCTCGACGTCGGCCATCGCGAGGAAGTCGTAGTCGAGATCGCGGCGCTCGGTCTCCGTCCCGCCCTCGTTGGCCTCCCCGACGCCGAACCGGACCGGCCCGCCCATGACGCTCGTTCCCTCGGCGGTCCAGGCGAGTTCCTTGACCTCGTCGGGTTCGGCCGGCGTTCCGCCGACGTAGTTCCCCGGGACGGTCATGCCGCCGACGTAGACGAAGAGATCGGCGTCGGCGACGTCGCGGTACTTCGAGCGGTCGGCCCGGAGCCCGTCGATGGTGTGGTATGTGATCGCTTCGGGATCGGCGCCGGCGTCAACGGCGGCGCCGGCGGCGAACCGCGGGTACGTCGAGACGTACGGCGGAACGCCGAAGTGGGCCGGCTCGTCGACGTAGCCGTCGACGATGGTGATCTCGAGATCCGCCGGGTCGTTCATACCGGACCGAACGGCGCCGAGTAATAAAACGGATGCGATAGGGACGGTGGACGTCGTCGGGTACCCGCGTCAGGACGCGGCGCGACACAGCGCGGCGTCCCGGTCAGACGGGGCTCAGCCCGCCGGTCTGGCCGAGGGTCAACGCGTAGATCAACGCGGCGACGGCGAGGACGGCGGCACCGACGCCGGTGAACAGGAGGTCGCCCCGCGAGAGCACGAATCCGAAGAACCCGCCGATGAACAGTCCGAAGCCGATCGTGCCGGCCACTTCGAGTTTGTTGACCATGATCGGACGTATCGGCCTTCGTGTAATATACATTTCGTCTCGGTCGAACGGCGCGCGGCGGCGCTTGGACGACGAGCGCCCGGGGTCGGAGCCGACCGCGGGCGGCGCTCAGACGTATATACACCCCTCGCGGTCGTCGAACGGCGTCGGTGGCTCGAAGCCGTTTGCGACCGCACGCGCGGTCGCGACGGCGGCGACGACGCTGTCTAAGGCGTCGCCGCCGGGATCGTCCGTGACCGTCCGTTCGATCGACGGGGGGATCTCGACGTCGAAGGCGTCGGCCGCGGGTTCGGAGAGCCGCTCGACGATCCGCTCGCGGCGGCGGCGCGCGGCCTCGGTGTCGTCTTTGTACGTCGTCGCGACCGTCTCCAGCCGGCGCAGGGTCCCGGCCGGGTAGATCTCGATCGCGTTCCGGTCGCGGGGGGCGTCCATCGGCGGGACCGCGAGCGCGTCCGCCCGAACGAGCGGCACCAACACGTCGCGGATCCCGTACAGCGTCTGGTAGTACGTGATGAAGCTGTACGGCGAGTTCGCGCCGACGGCCGCGTCGGTGCGGCGTTTCAATTCGACGCCCTCGACCGAAAGCGCCCGCGCGCGGTCCTTGAGCGTTCGGCGCATCGCCCCGGCATCGTCGAACGTCGTCGAGAACCACTCGATCGCGTCGCCCCAGGTGTCTGTCCCCTCGGGGAGCAGCCGGGCGGGGATCCCGAAGGAAACATCCAGCCCGGTCGTTCCGGGGTCGCCGCGCAGAACCGACCGAAGCTCCCGGAGGACTGGCCCTCTCGCCGAACAGTCGAAGCGGTCGGCGGCCGACCGACACGAGGAGATCGAGAGCCGCCCTTCTTCGAGTTCGGCCTCGGTGATCCAGATGTCGGTCCCCGGGCGCGCGCTTCCGCTGAAGTCGACACCGCGAACGTGCATGCGGTTCGTAGGCGCGGAGCGAACAAAACCGCCGGGGAATTGATTACCGTCACGCCCGTACTCCCGCGTATGCCGAAAACGCTCGAAGTTGTCTGTACGTCGGACGACTGTGATCTGGACATGATGGAGCTCCACTACCGGTACTCGATGCCGGACGGCACCGGGGTCGAATCCTTCGCGTGTCCGTACTGCGGAAGCGACGACAGTCTGGAGGAACTCGCGGTATGATCCGCGAGGTGGGGGCGTCGATCGGCCGGACGGTGCTCGACGGGATCGGGCGCGCGGCCAGTCGGATCCACGAGCGCCGGGCGCTCTCGGCGGACCTCTTGGAGGGCGAGGAGGCGTACCTGATCGTCTTAGACGCCCCCGGCGCGACCGCCGACGACGTCGCGGTCCGGTTCGAGGGCAACGCCCTCTCGGTCCGCATCGATCGGTTCCGGGAGTTCTACGACGGGTACGAGATGGTGTTTCCCGGGCGCGGGCTCGCCTTGAGCGGCGACGTCGAACTCCCAGAGGGGGCCGCGGTCGACGCCGATCGGGCCGAGGCGACGCTGACGCGGACCGGCACGCTCGAGGTGTCGATCCCGAAGACGGCCGAGGCCGCCGGTCCGGGGACGGACGCCGAGGAGGCCGACGTCGAGACGGTCGCCGAGGGCGATGCGGCCGACGACGAGGCGGCGCCGGACGCCGGCGGTAACACGACCGACACCGAGTAACGGCCGGGTCCGCTGAGCCTATGCCGCCAGAGCCCGAACCGTCCGTATGGTCAACCAGTTTATCGACGGCGAGTGGAAGACCGAGTACGACCCGACCAGCGCGGACGGGGAGTTCCAGCGGCAGCCGACGTCGTTCCGCGACCGCGTCACGCTCGAGGAGGCCGAGGCCGGGCGGTATCACCTCTACGTGTCCTACGCCTGTCCGTGGGCCCACCGGACGCTCATCACCCGGGCACTTCTCGGGTTGGAGGACGTCATCTCCGTCGACGTCGTCGACCCGTTCCGCGACGACGGCGGCTGGCAGTTCACGCCGGAGAAGCCGGGGTGTACCGCCGACTCGATCAACGGCTTCGACTACCTCCGGGAGACGTACCTCGAGGCCGATCCGGGGTACACCGGCCGCGTGACCGTTCCGGTGTTTTACGACACCGAGGAGGAGACGATCGTCAACAACGAGTCCCGCGAGGTCATGCGGAACCTGACGACCGTCTTCGCCGACCTCGGGAACGGCGCCGATCTCGCCCCGGAATCGCTCCGCGGGGAGATCGACGAGGCGCTGGATTCGATCTACGAGCCGATCAACAACGGCGTCTACCGAACCGGGTTCGCCGAGACGCAGTCCGCCTACGACGAGGCCGTGACCGAGCTCTTCGAGGCGCTCGATCACTGGGACTCGGTGCTCGAAGACCAGCGGTACCTCGCCGGCGACCGGCTCACCGAGGCCGACATCGCGATGTACACCACCCTCGTCAGGTTCGACGAGGTGTACCACACCCACTTTATGTGCAACCACAAGCTGATCCGCGAGTACGACAACCTCTGGCCGTACCTCCGGGACCTCTATCAGACGC
>NZ_JAQCNO010000063.1 GCF_028274965.1 Natronomonas sp.
CTGTACCGCCGCGAGCATTATCACGAACGGCGGTGCTGTACGGCGGGAGGGATTCGAATCAGGGAGCGAGAGGTGAGCGAGCGCAGCGAGCGAACGGGAGCGACCGTGGTTCGAATCCCTCCCGGCCCGCTGTACCGCCGCGAGCATTATCACGAGCGGCGGTGCTGTACGGCGGGAGAGATTCGAATCAGGGAGCGAGAGGTGAGCGAGCGCAGCGAGCGAACGGGAGCGACCGTGGTTCGAATCCCTCCCGGCCCGTACACCGAACCGCCGAGCGACGGCGAGGCGACTCTCGATGTGGTCCGAAAAGAAAATCTCGTTCGCGTGAGGGTCCGCGACGGACCGAAACGGCGGTCACAGCACGGTTCGAGGGGTCGGACGGAGTGAAGTTCGGTCGTTCCCGAAGCTTACATCGCGCCGCCCATTCCACCCATGCCGCCCATGCCGCCGCCCATGCCGCCGGGCGCGCCGCCGGGGCCGCCGGGGCCGCCCTCGTCGCCGCCGTCGTCGGTGCCGCCGCCCTTGAGGTCGCCGGCCGCGATGACGTCGTCGATGCGCAGGATCATGACGGCCGCCTCGGTGGCGGACTCGATGGCCTGGGTCTTGACGCGGAGCGGCTCCAGAACGCCCTCGTCCTCCATGTCGATCACGTCGCCGGTGTAAGCGTCGAGACCGGCGCCGAACTCGCCGGCGTCGTGCCGGGAGCGGAGGTCGACGAGCGAGTCGATGGGATCGAGGCCCGCGTTCTCGGCGAGCGTGCGCGGAATGACCTCCAGCGCGTCGGCGAACGCCTCGACGGCGAGCTGCTCGCGGCCGCCGACGGAGTCGGCGAAGTCGCGGAGCTGGAGGGCGAGCTCGGCCTCGGGCGCACCGCCGCCGGGCAGGACCTGCCCGTCAAGCAGCGTCGTGCGGACGACGCCGAGCGAGTCATCGATGGCGCGCTCGATCTCGTCGACGACGTGCTCGGTGCCGCCGCGCAGGATGAGCGTGACGGACTTGGCTTCCTCGACGTCCTCGACGAAGACGCGCTCGTCGCCGCCGACGTCCTTCTGGGCGACGGAGCCGGCAAAGCCGAGGTCGTCGCTTTCGATGTCCTCGAGGTTGGAGACGACGCGACCGCCCGTCGCGCGGGCGAGGCGATTGAGGTCCTCAGACTTGGCGCGGCGGACTGCCAGGATGCCCTCCTGAGCGAGGTAGTGCTGGGCCATGTCGTCGATGCCGTCGCCGACGAAGACGGCGTCGGCACCGATGTCGACGAGGTGGTCGACCATCTCGCGGAGCTGTTCCTCCTCCTGGTCGATGAACTGCTGGAGCTGATCGGGGTCGGTGACGTTGACCTCGGCGTCGATCTCCGTCTCCTGAATTTCGATGGCGCCGTCGAACAGCGCGACGTCGGCGTCCTCGACCGCGTAGGGCATGTTCTCGTCGACGCGCTCCTTGTCGACGATGACGCCCTCGACGAGCTCGGAGTTGTCGACGGGACCGCCGACGACCTTCTCGACGGAAACGTTCTCGATGTCGATTTCGTCCTCGTCGGCGACCGCGAGGACGGCGTCAACGACGAGGTCGGAGAGGAGGTCCTTCGCGTTCTCCGCGCCCTTGCCGGTCATCGCCGTCTGGGCGATCTCGACGAGGGTATCGCGGTCGTCCTCGGAGACCTCGATGGCGTCCTCCTCGAGGATCGCCTTTGCTTCCTCGGCGGCCTGGCGGTACCCCTGCGCGAGCGTGGTCGCGTGGATGTCTTGGTCGAGGAGCTCCTCGGCCTGGTCGAGGAGTTCGCCGGCGACGACGACGGCCGAGGTGGTTCCGTCACCGACCTCGTCCTCCTGTGTTTCGGACACCTCGACGATCATGTTCGCCGCCGGGTGGTCGATGTCCATCTCCTTGAGGATGGTGACGCCGTCGTTCGTGACGACGACGGACCCGCCCGAGTCGACGAGCATCTTGTCCATCCCTTTCGGGCCGAGCGTCGTCCGGACGGACTCCGCGACGGCCTTCCCGGCCGTGATGTTCATGTTCTGGGCGTCCTTTCCGGACGTTCGCTGCGACTCCTCGGAGAGTACGATCATGGGCTGATTGCCCATCCGCTGTCGCTGAGACATAATCATGCTTTGATTGATTGTGATTCTATATAAAGCCTTCGTTCGATCCGTGCGAAACCGCGGCACGGGGGTGCCGATATATCCCGTGTGGGGCTCGTTATCACGGGCCTTTTTACACAACGACGAGACGGTCCCTTACCCGACGCTCACCGGTGGGTGCGGCGATCGGAGCGGGATCCGTGCGGTCGGCGTGTGCCGTGAGCGGGCCGGAGGCCCGCGAGCCGAACCCGCGAGGGAATCGGTCACCCGGAGCAATGTGAAGGGCGACCGACGGGGTTGGGGAGGTGTGAGGGGCGGCCGCAGTGCGGGCCGGCCGGGGCTTTCGTGATGGCTTCAGCATCGTTCGCGCGGGAGCAAGCGGCCGGCGTTTTGGCGGCGTTCACCGCGCCGGCAACTGCGGAGGACCGAGCGCCCGGGGAGTTCGAAACGACCCCGTCGCCGCCGGCCGATCGCCGACCGACATCCGAGGCGCTCCAGCCACGACCACCGTGCCGGCACCGATTTACCGCTCGCCGCCGACGCGTCGGCCATGGACGAACGCGTGCGCGAACACGCCGCAGTGCTCGTCGACTGGAGCGCGCGGATCGAGGCCGGCGACGACGTCATCGTCGACGTCGCCGAGGACGCCCACGATCTGGGCGTCGCCGTCGTCGAGGCGCTCGGCGAGCGGGGCGCAACCGTCACGACGCTGTACGGCTCCGACGCGATCTCCCGAGCGTATTTAAAGGGTGCCGAGGCGCGAGTCGACGGCGACGACACGGTCCCCGCCTTCGACGGCGACCCGGCCGTGGACCGCGCGATGTTCGAGGCGGCCGACGTCTACCTCCGGCTTGGGGGCGGCCGCAACACCACCGCGACCGCGGACGTTTCCGCCGACACCCGACGGGCGTACGCAAATGCCCGAAAGGGGGTCCGTGAGGCCCGGCTGGACACCGACTGGGTATCCACGGTCCACCCGACCCGTTCGCTGGCCCAGCAGGCCGGGATGGCCTACGAGGAGCATCAGGAGTTCGTCTACGACGCGATCCTCCGCGACTGGGAGGTGCTCGCCGATGAGATGGCCCGGATGAAGGCCGTCCTCGACGAGGGCGAGACGGTCCGGATCGTCACCGAACGCGACGACGCCCCCGACACCGACGTGACGATGTCTATCGCGGGCCGGACCGCGGTCAACTCCGCCGCCTCCGTGGCGTACGACTCCCACAACCTCCCGAGCGGCGAGGTGTTCACCGCCCCGTACGACACGGCGGGCGAGGCGTTCTTCGACGTGCCGATGACGATCGATGCGACCCGCGTCCGGGACGTCCACCTCGTCTTTGAGGACGGCGCAGTCGTCGACTTCGCGGCGGGCGCGGGCGAGGACGCGCTTGCGGGCGTCCTCGACACCGACCCGGGCGCGCGCCGGCTCGGGGAACTCGGGATCGGGATGAACCGCGGGATCGACCGGTTCACCGACTCGATCCTCTTTGACGAGAAGATGGGCGACACGGTCCACCTCGCGGTCGGTCGCGCGTACGACGCCTGCCTTCCCGCGGGCGAATCGGGCAACGACAGCGCCGTCCACGTCGACATGATCAGCGACGTGAGCGAGGGCTCGCGGCTGGAGGTTGACGGGGAGGTCGTTCAGCGAAATGGGA
>NZ_JAQCNO010000067.1 GCF_028274965.1 Natronomonas sp.
TTCAAATCCGAGTTGGCCCACTCGGTTCCCGAACGGTCTTCGGCCGTCCGGGATCGGTGGGCACACTCCCGTTGGCGTTTCATTTCGGACGGCACGACGCTTCCGAGAGCCGTCCGTGCCGTCCGTCGGGGCCGGAGATCCGAAACGGCCGGCTTCGAGGCCGCGCTACGGCCCCGGATGGCTCGCGGCTCACGGGTCCGCGTCCGCGTCGTCTCGCGAGAGGGCGCCGAGCGCCGCCAGGTCGTCGTTGATGTCGGCCCCGGAGCTCTCGCCCGGGAGGATGTCGCCGAGGGCGGCCCCGAAGGAGGCGACCGTCCAGACGACGCTGATCCGGGCCAGCGCCGCGGCCGGGTCCGCCCAGTTCCCGACGCGGCCCCACATCGTCATGAGCGCCGCCGCCGTCAGAAACGAGACGACCGCGGTCCCGACGAGCCGTCGCGGCACGATCCCGAAGATCGGCCGCGACATCCGCACGTCCCGGGGGCCCGCCCAGTAGATGAGCGCCAGGATCATCGTCAGGACGAACAGGGAGTTGGCGAGGAGATACACCGGAAACGGCCCGACGCGAAACGACACGAAAAACTCGGCGACATCGAAGACGCCGTCCTCGACGAGAAACGGGATCGAGAAGAAGATGCTCCCGACGAACGCCTCCGCGATGTCCCGCGAGGTGTACTTCTCGATCCGGTCGCCGAGAGCGTCGTCGATCGCCGCCCGCATCGTCTCCTCTCTGAGCCGGGTCACCTCCGAGCGGTTCGCCGGGCCGTCGACGACCGACTCGAGGTCGTCGAACTGCTCGTGGAGGGCCTGCACGAGGGCCCCGTCGCTCAGATGCCGGACGGACGCCCGCCTCGGCGACCCCCCGGCGTGGCCGTCCGCACCCTGCGGCCCGTTCGGGGCGTGGCCGTTCGCCGCGGCGCCCGGGGCGGCGTCGTCGCCGGCGAGGATGTCCCCCAGCGCCGCCCCGAGCGAGCCCACGGTCCAGATGACGTTGATCCGCGCGATGGCTTCGACCGGGGACGCCAGCCCGTCGACGCGGCCCCACACGACCATCAACACCGTTGCGACGACGAACGATACCGCGAGGATCATCACCACACGCACCGGCACGACCCCGAAGAGCGTCCGCGTCTCTTCGGTGTTCCGCCCGGTCCACTCGAGTAACGCGTAGGTCATGACCACGACGAAGACCGTGTTCGCTATCAGGAATACGGGGACGCCGTAGGCGGTGAACCCGAACAGGTACTCGGCGATGTCGAAGATCCCGTCCTCGACGAGAAGCGGCGACGCGAAGATGACGCTCCCGACGAAGGCCTCGGCGGCGTCGCGCAGCCGGAGGTCACGCATACTCGATTCGATGAGGCCGCGCTCGTGGGCCTCGGCGAGCAGATGCGTGATGTCGCGGACCTCCTTGCGGGTCTCGGTGTCGGCGTGGTCGTCCGTCAGATCCGTCAGATCGGCGTAGAGGTCCTCGATGGTGGACTCAATGCGCCCGCCCCTGCCGTCGCTCGGCCCGCCCGGCGACCGCTCCGGTGGCGCTGCGTCGGACATCGGCGTACGTGGATGTACGTCGCTCACCGGAAGTATATACCTACGCACACGCCTCGGGGCGACCCGCCGAGCGGCGGCTCCGGTCCGGCCGGGCGCTCCCGGTCGCGTCCCGACGCGGAGGTCCAGTCGGCGTTCCGCCTACGTTCGAGAGCGGCCCGTCCACCGATCGAGCAACCCGGAGTAGTCGGCGATGATCCCGTCGACCCCGGCGTCGGCGAGTCGCTGTGCGTGTCGCCACGTTGCGACCGTCCAGGCGTTCACGCGACGGCCCTCGGCGTGGGCGGTTGCGACGAGGCCGGCGTCCGGGGACCCCGAGCGGCCGGCCGTTCCGAGGACCGCCCCGAGCGACGGGTGTATCGCCTCGGCGTCGTGTCGGCGCGCAACGGCGGTTCCGTCGGCGACCGACTCGTACGCGATCGGTGCGATCGGGTGCGACGATGCCTCCCGGACCACCGCCAGCGGAGCCTCGCAGAACGACGAGAACAGGACGTGGTTGTCGTGGTCCTCGACGACCGAGAGGACGCGCTCGACGAAGGGCCGCCAGACGGCCGTCCGCTCGGAGAGCGCCGACTCGGAGAGGTACTCGCCGACGCGGAGATCCGCCCGTCCGGGGTTCTTCAGTTCGACGTTCACCCCCACGCCCGCCGGGACGGCCGCGAGGACCTCGGAGAGACGCGGGACGGTCTCGCCGCTGTCGAGTACCTCCGCGCCCGTGACGGTGTCGGTGTCCGTCTCCCAGACGACGCCCTCCGCGTCGGTGAGTCCCTTGGCGCCCTCGCGCCCGGCGAGTCGGTCGTCGTGGAAGACGACGACGTCGCCCGACGCAGTCGGGACGGCGTCGACCTCGACGAGGTCGGCGCCCCGGTCGGCGGCCGCGACCGCCGCCGCGACCGTGTTCTCCGGGTTCTCGCCGGCGAACCCCCTGTGTGCGATCACGTCGAGGTCGGCGGGGGCGGGCGGATCGTCGCGTGCGGTCATGGCCGGTGGTGGTCGTCCGCCGGCATAATAGCTGCTAAGAGGTCACCGGAGCGCTACGGAGCGTGAGGGGACCGTCGAGGGCGGCGGCGTGCGGCCGTCGGTGGCGGCTCACGGATCGCGACGGGATCGGAGCTTCGGGCAGCGACCTTCAAGGGTGACGCGCCGCGGCGGAGTCGGCCTCATGCCGACCGTTCGGGGTCAAAGGCGAGTTCGATCCGCCCCTCGCAGTCCTTGATGCGCCGCGTCAACGCGCCGCAGGCGTTCAGTACGGGAAACGTCGACGGGAGCGGCTGGTAGAGGTACTCACAGAGATCGAGCGTGTCGGTCGCCCGGCCGTACGTCGCCCGGTGCTCCCGGATCGTCGCCTGGCGGGCGGCGGCGACGCGCTCGCAGGTGTCCCGAAGCGCCGACAGCCGCGCGCCGTAGGCGTCCAGCGCGCTCGGTTCGGCGGCGTCGAATCCGATCGCCTCCAGCGAGCGGAGGCCCTCGGCGACCGGAAGGAGGGCGGCCGCCGCGTCCTCGATCGACTCGCGCTCGCGCTCGCAGGACTCGAGCAGCAGTTTCCGTTCCGATCGGGCCTCCTCGGCCTTCGCCAGGAGGACCCGCTTGACGGGCGGGCCGAACGCCGAGCGCTGGGTCAGCGCCGCGGCGACGTCGGGGCCGAACTCCTCGCGGAGGCTCTCGTCGTACGTGTCGCCGTACTCGTCTTCGTAGAACGGGAGGCTCATCACCGTCTCCTCGTAGGCGGTTCGCACCGCCTCGAGGGGGCTCGCGGCGGCGGAGGGGGCGGACACGAACGTCGGTTCCGGCGCGGCGATCGCGCTCGCCGCGGCCGTGCCGCCCCGGTCCGGATCGCTCCCCCGTCGGGCGCCCGAGGGCTGTACGTCGGCGACCCGGTCCGCGAACGCATCGAAGGCCCGGCGCTCGGCCTCGGTTCGGCGTCGCTCCGTCTCGAGGGCGTCGTACACAGACTCGAACGTCTCGTCGGTCGGCCCGGTTCCGACGCGCTCCGTTCGGCTCATGGCACGTATTCGGCGGGGGCCCTCGGGACTTAGTTCGTTATAATAGGCGTGTCATCGGGCATAGAGCACTACGTCGGGATATATAGCCGCCGAGGACGGCTTGGGGAGCGACGGACCGAACGCTCCGGCGAACGTGGGCATAAAAAATGAAATAGAGAGAGCGAAGGAGCGAGGCCGGCGCTCAGGCCATGCTCCGCCCCGGTGAGTCGGGGCCGTAGAACTGACCGTGGAACCCGTAGGGAAGCGCGTGCGGAAGCCGCGCCCGCCCGTGTTCCTCGAGCGTCGCGGCGTCGAGACAGACCAGGTCCGACCGCTCCGTTGCGGGGTCTAACACGACGGAGAGCAGCGCGCCGTCGTCCTCGGCCGTCGGCTCCGGCGAGGGCACGAACACCGGTTCGCCGGGGTGGGTTCCGGACTCGCGCCACCGCCGGACCGTCCGGCGCTCGACGTCGACCTTCGTGATGTCGGTCGGTAGACTCGAGTTCCCGTCGGTCTCGGCGAGGTAGACGTACCGGTGTCTCTCGCCGTTGGTCCGCCGGTAGTTGATCATCGGGAACTCGACCGGCCCCGGGTGCAGGCGCTCGCGTTTCGCGTCGCCGCCCGACAGCGGGAGGCGGTACCGGACGAGATCGCCGGCGGGCAACTCGGGGGACTCGCTCCGGAGGTTCGACAGCGTGAGCCCGGTGACCGCGCGGTCGTCCTCGAAGGCGACGAGATCGACCACGAGTTCGTCGTCGCGCTCGTAGGCGTTGGCGTGGTGGTACACGAACGCGGGCGGGGCGGTGACCGTGGTCTCGTGGGCGCCCGTTTCGCGGTCGATGACGACGAACCGCGTCGGCGAGTCGAGCGCCTCGAAGGAGTCCAGAAACGTCTCCCGGGTGAACGCCCCCCGGAGCAGCCCGGCGGCGTCGAGTCCGAAGGCGTTGGCGGTGACGACCGCGTACCGCTCGGTCAGCGCGAAGGAGTGGACGTACGGCGCGTCGTCGAAGCGAAGCCGGGTCAGCGGCGTCGGCGTACCGCCGTCGGCCGGGCGGCGAAACAGCGTACACGTCGCGGTGCGGCCGTAGGAGACGCCGAGGTTAAAAAACGCCTCGCGGTCGTTGTCGTAGTGGACGTGAGCGAGCGTGAGGTCGCTGTCGAGACCCGCCGTGAGGTCGATCCGGCCCGTCGTCTCCAGGGTGTCGGGATCGAAACACAGCGCCGTCGGCGACTCTGTCACCGCCGCGAACTCCGAACCGAACCGCTGGACCCCGATGACCGGGTTGTCGGGGAACGTCCCGCGGAGGACCTGTGCGAGCCGCGTCCACACGGGACGATCGGGCGGCGTCCCCGGGAAGGGGGTCCGGACGCCGCCGCCGTCGGCCGCGTGCTCGTAGTCCCGGCTCCGCACGAACCGGTTGGCGTAGGTCACGTCGCCGTCGCGGATGCGGAACCGACGGAGCATCCCGAAGGGGTCGAACCAGTGTCGCAGCCGCGTCTCGCCGGCCTCGAACCGTCCCGGACCGTTCCGGATGAGGTCGCCCCGGAGCCACCCCGGAAACGAGCCCTCTGTCGGGAGCCGAACGTTCGTTCGTTCCTCGTCCTGCGTGCGGAACCCGAGGCGGTACGGGGCGGACGCGTCCATGGGCGCGGCTTGTGGGCCGAGCGGTGTGATAGCGTCGGTTCCGGCAACGACCGATGCGGTGTCCGGGCTGGTCGTCCGCGTGCGAGTCGCCCCCGGCAGCGGGTGGATCGCCCCGGGAGCCTCAGTGCCGGCTACCCCCAGGTCCACTGGGAGTCCAGCGCGAACCGGTAGAGGCCGCTTATCAGGATCGCGGCGACGTTTGCGATGAGGTACATGATCCCGGCCCACTCGACGAGCGCGGCGAGCACGCCGAGTTGGATCGGGATGGCCGTCCCGCGGACCAGGTTCGTCTTGAAGAGCCCCGAGAGGTACGCCGCCGTCCCGACGTTCTGGCTCGCGCGGAACGTCCAGGCGTTGTTGAGCACGTACGAACAGATGATCGTGATCTCGATGGCGATGGCCGCGCCGATGAGGTAGTTGAGCCCGGCCGTGTCGACGAACAGCCACAGCAGGGCCAGTTGGAGCCCCGCGGTGAGCGCTCCGACGACGACGAAGCGCCGGAGTTGGATCGCGATCGGTTTATCGAGAAGCGGGCGGAGGGCGCGGATGACACGCCGGAGCATCACCGGTAACCGAGGGCCTCGAGGCGCGCTTCGAGGTCGTCGCCGACCTCGCCGTCGCCGGCCGTGGCCGCCGCGCCGCGCTCGCGGAGCAGCTCCGCGTGGTCGGCGGCGATCGGCGCGAGGCGGTCGATGGCGCGTTGGGCCGTCTCGTCCGGGTCCTCTGTGAGGTCGTCCTGTTGGGTCGGGTCGGTGGAGCGGCGGTACAACTCGCTGTCGCCGGAGTCGACGTTCTCGATGTATGTCCACTCGGCGTCGCGGGCGCTGACGAGGAGTTCGCCGTCGGACAGCGACCGCGGGATCGGCTGTTGGGTCACCTCGTCCCCGCGGACGGTGACCGAGACGACCGGCGCGTCGTCGGTGCCCCCGGCGCGGTCGTCCGTCGTCCCGCGGAGCGCCGGCACGAGCGACTCGCCGTGCCACTCGTCGGGCGGGTCGACGCCGAGCAAGTCGGCGACCGTCGGCGGGATCGCTTCGAGGCCGACGTGTTCGTCGACCCGTCCGCCGTCGAAGCCGGGGACGTCGGCCACGAACGGGACGCGGATCAGCTCGTCGTACAGCTTCGGGTAGTGCGCGAGGTGGCCGTGCTCCTGGAACTCCTCGCCGTGGTCGCCGGCCAGCAGGACCGCGGTGTTGTCCGCGACGCCGGCGGCGTCCAAGCTATCGAGCAGCCGGCCAACGCTCGCGTCGACCTGCCGGACCGCGGCCTGATAGAGCGTCCGGAGGTCGTCGAGGGTCCGCTCGCCGACCGTGAGGCCGAGGCTCGTTCTGGTGTGGGCGTGGAGCATCCGGTGGGTGCCGACGAGACCCTCCGAGACCTCGCGGATGTACCGCGGGGCCGGGACGTAGGGGGTGTGGGTGTCCATGTAGTGGATCCACAGGAAGAACGGCTCGTCGGCGCCGGCGACGAAGCCGGTCGCCGCGTCCTCGACGTCGAACATCCGCGAGGCGTCGAGGAAGGGCCGGTCGTCGGCCTCGCCGCGGAGTTTCGAGCCGAGCCGCCGGATCGGCGAGGTCGCGAGTTGGACCCACGCCTCGACGGTGGGGTGTGCGGCGAGATAGCGGCTGTAAACGCTGGAACCGACGCTCGTCACGAACGGCTCGAACTCGTCGAAGCCGTCCGGGTACCCCCAGTGTTCGGTGAGAAAGCCGTTGGCGGCGTTGAACCCGCCGGTCTCGACGCCCGCCTCCGAAAGCGTCTCCGCGAGCGTCTCGGAGCCCTCGACCCCGATCTCGCCGTTTCGGGCGAACACCGGCTCCGAGGCGAGGATCGACGGGAACGAAAACGGCGTCCAGTTGCCGGTCGCGAAGGCGTGATCGAAGACGGTGCCGTCCTCCCCGAGTCGCCCCATCACCGGCGAGCGCCGCTCGGAGTCGTAGGGGGCGATCGCGTCGGCCCGCAGCGAGTCGACCGTGACGAGAACGACGTTCGAGACGGCTGCGTCGCTCGCGCCGTCGGTCGCGTCCGGCGTGGTCGACGGATCTGGCGTCATCGCGTGGGGGTGTGACCGCCCCGACGCGGTGCGAACTCCGGGGGCGTGCGGTCGGACGATGTCACAAGTACGGCTATCAAAGCGCTTGCCACCGGCTTGAGGATTTCGGTCCGCCGGCACCCGACGCGGCAGCCACGGGGGACCCCGAACCGGCGTTCGGACGCGATCGCACCCCGACGGAGAGCCCGGAAGCGGTCAACTCTCCGTCCGGTCCGTCGGATCCGTCGGGTCCGTCGAATTAGTCGGGTCCGTTTGCCCGCCGTCCCGGCTCTGTCCGCGCCGACGGTGTCGGTCGATCGGGTCGAGCTGTGCCAGCGCGGTCGCGGCGTTTTCGGCCAGAAGCTCACCGAAGAGCCGGTCGCGCTCGTCGAACGAGGCGGGCGTTTCGGACCCGGCGATCAACACGCCGTGCTCGCCGAGCGGGAGGTACAGTTCGCCCCGGATCGGCGTGTCGGGGTTGTGCACGTCTCGGTCCTCCTGGACGTCCTCGACGATGAGCGGTTCTGAGGCCTCGTAGGCCCGCCAGGCGATGCTTCCGCCCTCGCCGAGCGCCGGCGGCTCCCCGATGAGCTCGCGGATCGCGTCGGTGGTAGCGACTGGCACCAGCCGTCGGTCCCCGTCGCGGAGGTGGACCGCACTCGCCTCGAGCCCGAGTATGTCCTCGGCCGCCCGCACGGCGATGTCGGCGATCTCCTCGGCCGAGTCGGCGGCGATCAGCTCGCGGTTCGTCTCGTTGAGGCCTCTGAGTCGGTCCTCGCGCTCGACGCGGTCGGAGACGTCCCGAAGGACCCCGACCGATCCGTCGAAGCTCGCCTCGTCGTACCGGAGCACGCTCATCCGGTCCTCGCAGGGGATCGGGTCGCCGGAGGCCGGTTCGATCTCGATCTCGAAGGTCACGCTCGTCGGGGCGTCCTCGGCGAGGAGCCCCCGGAGGTTCTCGACGCCCAACTCGTGGGCCCGCTCGGATTTGATCAGCTCGGGGCCCTCGCCGATGATCGTCTCGCGGTCGTACCCGACCATGTCGACGAACGCGTCGTTGACGTACTCGAATCGCCCCTCGTCGTCGAGCGCGTAGACGGGGTCGTCGAGCGCCTCGACGATCGTCGCGTGCCGCCGCAGTTTCTGCTCCCGGAGGTTCCGGTCGGTCGTGTCCCGGAAGTAGACGGACAGCCCGCCGTTGAGATCGGGATAAAAGTACGCCGAGAGCCAGGCGTCGATCGAGCCGTGGTACCCCTCGGCGCCCGCAGACGATCGGGCGTCCATCGCCTCCCGGCAGGCGTCCTCGAAGGCGGGGTCCTCGGCGTCCGGGAACACGTCGAAGAAGTCCGAGCCGGTCGCCGCGTCGGCGTCGATGCCGAGGATCGACCCGGCCCTGTCGTCGACGAAGGTGACCGTCCAGGAGTCGTCGACCTCGATGACCGCGTCGGTCATCCGGTCGATGACGGTTCGGAGCCGCCGTTCGCGGGCCTTGAGATCCGACACGTCGAGGCCGTCCGATCCGACCATCGACGGCGGCGGGAACTCGACGGACACCCGCATCCCCTCGGGCGTGCTGTCGAACGACAGCGTCCCGCCGGCCCCCTCGATCACCCACTTGCTGAGCCAGATCCCGACGCCGCTGCTGTGCTCGAGCGAGGACTCCGTGCCCTGCTCGAACGCCGCGAGGTCGTGATCCGGGATCCCGGGGCCGTTGTCCTCGATCGTGAGCCGCGCCCCGTTCCGCGGGCCGACCCGGACCCGGACCCGGACCCGGACCCAGGGGTCGTCGGCGTCGTTGTGCTTGGCGGCGTTCTCGACGAGACCGCCGACCGCCTGCTCGATGCCCCGCCCGGCGATCACCGTACACGTCTCGGGCGCGTCGACGGTGACGGAGACCGAGGGGTACGCCGAGTCGATCTCGGCGACCGTCTCCTCGAGCACCGCCGAGAGGTCGTACTCCGAGGGCTCGCCGCCACGATCGATCAGCGAACTGTAGCGCCGGGCGGTGTCACTCGTCTCGATCAGCCGGTCGGTCTGCTCGACGATCGCGTCGGCCGAACGGTTTGTCTCCGGCGACGACGCCGTCTCCGCGAGGAGTTCGGCGTGGCCGCGGATCACGTTGAGGCCGTTCCCGAGGTTGTGCCGGAGATACCGGGTCAGCACCTGTCGGAGCAGATCGAGTTCGTCCTGGCGCTCCCGGAGCGTCCGCTCGCGTTGGATCCGCTCCGTGACGTCCCGGAGGACGGCGACGAAGCCCACGACGCCGCCGTTGCGCTCGATCGCCGCCAGCGTCGTCGCGGCGACGCGTTGCTCGCCGTCGGTCCGCTCGACGACGATCTCGCCCTCCCAGCCCGACCCGTCACCGAGCGTCCGCCAGAACGACTCATCAAAGGGATCGTCGGCCTGATCCGTCTGAAGCGTCCGGAGCGGTCGGTCGATCATCTCCGTGCCGGTGTACCCGCTGAAGGCCTCGAAGGCCGGGTTCACGTACTCGACGCAGCCGTCGGTATCGAGGATCGCCACCGCGTTCCGGGTGGCCTCGACCGCGCGATCGAACCGCCTGAGGTCGCGTTCGCGCTCTTCGAGGGCCGAGACGTACTCGGTCAGCTCCGCCGACTGCGTCCGGCGGACGAGAAGCGACTGCAGCCGGCGGACGAGTTGCGTCTCGTCGATCGGCGCGTCGACGGTCTCGTCGACGAGAAGGGGTCGCCCCTCGGATCGGTCGTCGAGCGCTCCGAGCCGGTGGGGCGACCCGCTCCGCCGAATGACGACGACCGGACAGAAGGTCGGGTGGTCCGTCTCGACCCGCTCGCGGAGGCGGCCACGGTACCTGTCCAAGAGGCGGTCCTCGAGGAGATACAGGTCGGCGTCGGCGACGGATCGGTCCGTCAGGACCTCGAAGTGCCCCTCTAACATCCGTTCGATCGCCCGCCGGTTGCCGGGGTCCTCGACGAGCAACTGGACGAGGTCGGTACTCTCGGACCCCTCCGACCGGGGGAGGGCGTCGTCCCCGGCGGTCATCGCTCGGACCTACCGGCCGTATCGGGGTCTCCGGGCGGGCGGGTGCCCCCGCGGAGGACGTCGCCGTACTGCCGCATCGGCTCGCCGATCCGGATCCCGTCGGTCGTGATCTCGAACTCGCGGATCGTGTCCTCGAAGTCGCCCGCGCGCTTTTTCAACACGCCGATGACCCGCCGGAGCATGCCGTTCGATTCGAGGTAGCTGAGAAACAGGAGGTTGTCCGCGGCGGGGCTGATCTCCGCGCCGGTCACCGAGGAGACGCCGGTGATCCGGCGCATCGAGTCCGTGACGAACACGCTCACCTCGTGGTGGACGAGGTACCGCGCGAGCGTCTGTAGCTTCCGCTGTAGTGTCGCCTCGTCGCCTTTCAGCGCGGAGGTGTAGCCGCCGACCCCGTCTATCATCACGACCTCGGCCCCGGCCTCGACCCGCGTCCGGACGTCGTGGCCGAACTCCTCGGCCGACAGCGACTGCGGATCGATCGCCCGCACGGCCAACGAGCCGTCTTCGACGGGTCCGTCGACGTCGATCCCGATCGACCGACACCGGTGTCGGAGCGTCTCCTCGCGCTCCTCGAAGAGATATATGACGCCCCGTTGGCCCCGGTCCGCCGCCCGCGTGAGAAACTGCGTTCCGACCGTAGTCTTCCCGACGCCCGGCGGCCCGCTGATGAACGTCACCGTTCCGCGCTCGAAGCCGCCGCCGGTGAGCGTGTCGAGCTCGTCGATGCCGGATTCGAGCGGGGTCGGGTCGAACGGGCGGCTCTTGGGCCCGGGGACCAACTGCGGGAACACCTCGATCCCCGAGGATCTGATCTCGAGGCCGTGGGTCCCGTCGGTCTGTCCGACGCCCCGGTGCTTTTCGACCTCGATGCGTCGGTCGTCGTGGTCCCGCGTGAGGCGGATCACGCCGTCGCTCAGCGATCGGACCTCCATGTCGGACTCGCGGGACGCGTCGGTGGTCGCGGTCGTCACGACCGTGATGCCGCGCTCCTTGAGAAAGCGCATGAACGACAGGAGTCGCTTCCGGTAGTGGTGCTCGGATGTCTCGACGTACCGCAGTTGCGTGATCGGGTCCAAAAAGACCCGCGAGGGGTCGATCTCCTCGATCGCGCCGTGGATCTCCCGGGTGTACCGGTCCTCCTCGACGTCGCCGGGCGCGACCAGATCGTACGAGGGGTCGTCGGTGAAAAACGTCGAGTCCGGGCCCAGATCGAGAAAGCGCGCATCAGTGATGTCGATGCCGAACTGCCCGGCGTTCTCGAGGACCTCTGCCGAGGACTCCTCGCCGTGGATGTACAGGACCGTCTCGCCCTCCTCAAGTCCCTCCTCAAGGAAGTGGAATCCGACGGTCGTCTTTCCGGTCCCCGGAGCCCCCGAAACGAGGTACATGCGACCGGCGACGAGCCCGCCCGACAGCAACTCATCGAGGCCCGGGACGCCGCTGCCGGTCCGGGCGATCCCGCGTTGATTCGGCTCCATACCCGATAGGCGCGCCGCCGTCGATATAAAAACTCGGCCGAACTCACCCGCGCTCTACCGGTCCCGGACCTCGGGGGCGACCGGGGGTAGAGCGCCGACTCGGCCGCTCAGATGAACTCGGAGTTGCCCGGCCCGTTGGTGATGTGGACCTCGAAGGGCTGGGTGCTGACGTCGTCCTGTTCGACGAGGTGCCAGTAGGTCTCGGCCATCTCGTCGGGATCGAGGAACGTCTCGTCGGCGCGGTCGGGGAACCGATCGCGCACGCCGGGCGTGTCGATCTGTCCGTCGATCACGACGTGGGCGACGTGGACCCCCTCGGGGCCGAACTCCTGGGCGATGTCCATCGCCATCCCCCGGGCGGCGAACTTCGCGGCCGTAAACCCGATCGCGCCGCCGAGGCTCCGCACCGCCGAGGTCGCGCCCGTGAAGATGACCGTCCCGCCGCCCGACTCGAGCATGTCGCCGACCGCCTCCCGCGAGCAGACGAACGCGCCGCGGCCGTTGACCGCCCACGAGCGTTCGAACTCCTCGAGGCTCACGTCCATGAGCCCCTTCCAGGCGGCGGCGCTCGCGTGGTTCACGAGGACGTCGACCGGGCCGAACGCCTCGCGGACGGTCTCGAAGCTCTCGCGTATCCGGTCGGTGTCGGCGAGGTCGGTCGGGACCGCAAGCCCCTCGCCAGGGTCCGGAAGGTCGGCAGCGAGGTCCTCGATGTAGTCCTCGGAGCGAGCGAACAGTGCCACGCGGCAGCCTTCTGCCGCGAACGTCCGCGCGAGCGATTCGCCGAGCCCCGGTCCGACGCCCGCGATGACCGCTGTGTGAGTCATGCGCCGGGTTCGGCGCGGCCGGACTAAACCGTGGCGGTGGATGCGATCGCGGCGTAAATCACCGAGCGGCCGGCGGGAGCGACGAGAGCGGGACACTGGGAGTGGGGCGGCGGGAGCGGGTTTTCTGCGGCGCGGAAAGCTATTGGATTTTTGAGAAGTTTGAAGTAGTCGCGGGCCCTATCACGGGCGTGATGGGCACACAGAAGACCGTCCGTCAGGAGGCCGACGCCGTCGCGGAGAACGCCCTCCGGATCGAGCCCGGGAAGGCCGAGCAGATAATCGACGCGCTCAACGCGGACCTCGCGGACGCGTACGTCCTGTACCACCAACTGCACAAACACCACTGGAACGTCGAGGGCGCCGAGTTCCTCGAGGTGCACGTGTTCCTCCAGGAGGTGTACGAGGACATCGAGGGCGCGGCCGACGAACTCGCAGAGCGGCTCCAGACGCTCGGCGGCGTTCCCCACGCCAGCATGACCACGCTCGCGGAGCGCGCGAGCGTCGAGCCCGAAGGCGAGGACGTCTACGACGTTCGGACATCGCTCTCGAACGACCTCGAGATGATGGGCGAGATCATCGAGAGCTACCGCGAGCACGTCGAGTTGGCCGAGAGCCTCGGCGACTACGCGACCGAGGAGATGCTCCGGGACCACCTCGAGACGATCGAGGAGCACGCCCACCACATCGAGCACTACCTCGAGGACGACACGCTCGTCGTGGAGTCCGCAACCCGGTAGACGGCCCGACGGCCCCTCGGAGCGATCGGCCGACGGAGAGTCACAGACTATACGTCTCGCGCCCGCGACACCGGTGTATGGGCGGCTCTCACGGGCTCGGTGACCGTCGGGCGCGGGCGGACGGACAGCGGGGTCCGCATCGAGATCGCCGACGACGGTCCGGGAATCTCCAACGACCAGTGGGGCGTCATCACGAGCGGCGAGGAGACGCCGCTCAAACACAGCACCGGGATCGGGCGCTGGTCGATCCACTGGACCGAGACCGCGCTCGGGGGAACGCGGCTCGTGTTAACGATCCTGACCGGGACGGACGACCGAGCGGAACGGTAAGCGAAGAGAGCTCCGCGAGCGTCGACGACCGGGGGACTACGCCGCCGACGAGGCCTTGGAGGTATCGGTCGTCTCGGGGTCGGTCGTGAACTCGAAGCGGGCGCCGCCGGCGCCGCCGTCGGTCACCGCGACGTCCCAACAGTGGGCGTCGGTGGTCGCAGTTCCGGGCCTGACGAGCGCGCGTGCGGGGTTTTGCGGGTCGACCGCCGGGCGGGGGTCGTCGATTGAGGGCCGTGCGCCGGGGGACGCTGGGTGTTCAGAACTCCGGCACGAGCGGAGCGCCCCACTCGGCGGTGTCGTACCGCGCCGTCGATCCGCCGTCGGGGCGCAGATCCGCGTCCGCTTTGCCGGTCGGTTCTGTCGGGTCCTCGGGGGCGATCGGAACGATCGGTGCGTCGGGGGCGTCCATTACAACCGGTCGTATGGGCCGGTCCGAAATAAAGTTAATGATTATTAATCCGGTATTGTGAACAGGTGACACAGCCGCTCTCCATCGCGCCGGCGGCCTGGGTCAAAATCCGCTGTGAGCCTTCTTCGCGTTTATGCCCTCCCGGCGTCGAACGCGTATCATGTCCCTCCAACTCGGCCGAGCCATCGGCGACGGGATCCGGCGGATCGTCACCCCGACCGGCGGCGCGCTGTTCGTCGTCTTTCTCGCCTTGCAGTTGCTGACGCAGGCGTCGATCAACACGGCCGTGCTCCGATTTGCCCCGTCGGATCCGGCCGGCGAACTCGAGGCGGCGTTCGGCATGACGCTTCCCGTCTCCGGTACCGTCGCCGCCGGGCTGTTTCTCGGGGCGATCGTGCTCACCTCCGTGTACTTCGTCGTCCTCTCACGGGCGTTGACCCGCCCGAGCGGGGAGCTATCGCGGCTTCCGAGCGCGCTGTACACCCGGCGGATGGGGCGGGCGACGCTGTCGCTTCTCGTCGGCGGGTTCCTCGTCACGGTCGCCATCATGGCCGGCTTCCTCCTGTTGATCCTGCCCGGGGTCTTTCTCGCCGTCTGTTTCGTGTTCTTCAGCTTCGCCGTCGCCGTCGAGGACCGAGGGGTCATCGGCGGCCTCAAGCGGAGTTGGGGCCTCTCGCGGGGCAACAGGCTCAAGCTCGTCGTTCTCGTGATCGCCGCCGGGGTCTTCGGGGGAGTCATCGGCGCCGTCGGGACGGTGTTCGACCTCGCCGCCTCGCCGGTCGTCGGCGAACTCCTCGTCACGGCGCTCAACAGCGTCTTTTTCGTGCTGCTGTACGGGATACTCGCCGCGGCCTACCTCCAGACGCGGGGTGACGGTCCCCGGGACGCCGGCGACGGCGACGGCGGCGTCTCCGAGTCGCTCGAAACCATCGGCGGTTAAAATTTTGGCGGGGTGACTACAACCAACGGCGGGTCAGTACCCGAAGGTGACGCCCGAGTCCTCGTCGTCCGTCCCCCCGGCGTCGGCGTCGCCGCCCGAGTCGTCTTCGGTCCCGGCCTCGGTCTCATCGTTGTCGTCGGCGTCGTCGTCGCTTCCGGCTCGGTGGGCGACGCGGAACAGCTCCGCCGCCTGCTGGTCGGTCACCGAGAGCACCTCGACGGCCAGGTGATCGAGTCCGGCCGCTTCGGCCGCCGCGGCCCGCTTGTGTCCGTCGAGGATCGTCCCGTTGTCCCGGACGACCGGGAACCCCTCGGGGAACCGGTTCCGGTAGTACTGTCCGATAACGTCGTCATCTAAGCCGAATCCGGCGTCGTACTCGGGGTACGGCGAGAGTTCCTCGAGGGCGACGAACTCGATCCGCCGCGTGGGCTTCAGCACCTCGACGACGTCGCAGGCCCGGACGAACACGCTTCCGAGCGATTCGTCCGTCGTCGTGTTCGTCGCGTCCCGGAGGACGACGCTCCCGCGGTCGCGGCGGACGCGGTCGACCCAGCCCTCGAACGTCCCCGCGTCGGTGTGGACGCGGGCGTACTTGCCCCGCAGCGCCCCCTCGAGCGCGTCGCCAAAGCGGTCGGTGCTCATAGTGCGACTGTTTGCGGCCTCGGCAGTATATGTCTTGGCTGATCGCCCCGGCGGACGCGCCCCGGACCGGGAGGCGCCTGTCGGCGCGCAACGTCCGAGAGAACCGTGCGACGGCGCGGTGACGAGGCTGCGTCCCGGTTGGTGGAGGTAATAGACGCCGACGGACGTGCGCTCAGGCGCCGTGCTCGACGTTCCCAAAGAGGGTCTCGGCGCGGGAGCGCTCCTCCTCGACGAGTTGCTGCGGGTAGGCGGCCCCGACGACGATGATGTCGCCGTCGCGCTGGACGCGCGCGACCAGCAGCCGGAGCGTGAGCTCTCTGCCGTCGGTTTCGGCGACGGCGTCGAAGACGCCCATCGTGGTCTCGGTCTCGAGGACGGTTGTGTCCCGCTCTTCGACTTTGGTGATGTCCCTGATGCTCCCGGCCTCGAAGCGGTCGTCGAGTTGGTCGCTCGCCCGCGCGACGAGATCAAGGAGGTTCTCGCTCGCGGCCGGGTTGAACTCCTGTCCGACGATCGATATCGACGGCGTGCTGAACACGACCGCCGAGGCGAGCGGGCGAGTCTGATCGCCGACCGACACCTCGCGGCTGTAGGCCGTCGCGTAGTTCGTGACGGTCACGTCGCGTTCGGTCCCGCCCGCCTCGACGGAGCGATCGACCACGATGTCCTGCTGTTGGACCCGTTCGTACCCGGCCTCGTTCACCGCCGCGTCGTCGAACGCCGCCGGTTCCGCTTCGAACTCGAACTCCTCTTGGGTGGCCGCACAGCCGGCGAGGCCGGCCGTGAGGCCGAGTGCCCCTGTGATGAGTGTGCGTCGTTGCATGTGTGTCCGTGCCCTGTTTCGGCGTTGTGTAGCCCCGCATATATACCTGTACCCGGGGTTGGGCGTCGATACGGCCGCCGCCGCGGACGGACGCTCACCGGCGGGGCGAACCACGCGGCGGGCTCTCGGCGGCGAGCAGGCGGTCATAGATCGCCTCCAGTTCCGCGATGGTCTCGGAGATGCCGAAGCGTTCGACGGCCCGCCGGGTGGGCCGGTCGCCCTCGAGGCAGTCGACCACCGCCCGCCGCATGTCCGCGACGTTCCGGTACTCGAAGAGCGCGCCGTTGTCCGGCCCGATCGTCTCGTCGAACGGCGAAACGGCGGCCGCGGCGACCGGCGTGCCGCAGGCGTTGGCCTCGAGCGAGGACAGCCCGAGGGTGTCACAGGTCGACGCGGTGACGAACACGTCGAAGGCGGAGTACACCGCCGGGAGCCGCTCGCGGGGGACGAAATCGTGGAACGCGACGTTGTCGGGCGCCGCGCGTTCGAGCGAACCGCGCGCCGGGCCCTCGCCGACCAGGTGAAACCGCGCGCGCGGCATCCGCTCGGCGAGCCGGAGCAGCTCGTCGACGTTCTTGTTCTCCGTCATCCGGCCGCTGTATCCGACGACGGGGGCGTCGGCTCCGAACGGTCCGCCCGCCCGCGGACGGAACGTGTCCAGCTCGACGCCGACCGGGAGTGTCCGGGGGTCGACGCGCCGTCGGATCCGCGGCGTCGAGGCCGTCACGCAGTCGAACGACCGGAGCAGCCGGTTCTCGTATGCCACGTAGAGCCGCCCGAGGACCGCGGCGAGGCGCTCCGAGCCCAGCCCGCCGGCGAAGTACTCCTCGACGGGGGTGTGGTGCGTGTAGACCGCCGGCACGCCGCGTGTGTCCGCATAGCGCCTGCCCATGAGCCCCGTCGCGGCGGGACCGTGGCAGTGAACGACGTCGAACGCCGGCAGCGCCGAGACGCGGCCGTACACGGGGACCGGGTACTGCCGGTAAAACGGGTTCGGGAGCGAGCCGACGGGGATCTCCCGGTCGCCCGGCTCGTAGTCGCTCGCCGGGTAGATCACGTAGACGTCGTGTCCGTCGGACTCGAGGCGCTCGCGCCAGGCCCGCACGGTGTACGTGACGCCGTCGATGCCGGGAAAGTAGCTGTCGGTGAAGAATCCGATCCTCATGTGTCACTCGCGTGGCCGACCGTACGGGAGGATCCGTCCCCGATCGGAATAGGGGTTTTCGTCCGCCGCGGCGCCTCCGTCGCGTCGACCGATAGAGCTAATCGCCGCGGGGCCGACCCCTCGGGCGATGACGGAGACACTCTTCGACGCGACGATCCGCGTCGCGGAGGTAACGGACGCCGAACCGTTCCCCGAGGCCGAGAAGCCGGAGTTGATCAAGCTCCGACTCGACGTCGGTGACGAGTCGCTTCGGTCGGCGGCACAGCTCGGGTACCACCACGACGCGTCGGAGCTCGTCGGCGAGCAGGTCCTGTGTGCGACCGATCTCGGGTCGGTCCGGATCGCCGGGTTCGAATCCGAGGCGCTGACCGTCGGCGTCCCGGGCGAGGACGGAACGCCGGTGCTCGTCACCCCCGAGGAGACGGTGCCGCTCGGCGGGACGCTGTACTGATCGGCGTCCTCGCGGCCGCGACCGGCGGTCGTCGCTCGGATCACTCGGCGTCGCGGACGATCCCGTCGATCGTCGCTTCGATGACCGTGTCGCCCGCGTCGTTCTCACAGACGACGTCCCAGGTGAACGCGTAGCCGTCGGCGCGCTCGGTGACCGCGTCGTACGTCGCCAGGCAGGTGATCCGCTCGCCCGTGTAGACGGGTTCGACGAACTCGAAGGACATCCTCGGCGCCAGCACCTCCCGGTCGCCGCCCAGTTTCGTCGGCATCGTCGCGGTCAGAAGGCCCTGGACCATCACGCGCCCGTCCCCGTCCGGTTCGGTGTGTCGGGGCTGTGTGTCCCCGGAGATCTCGGCGAAACGCCGCACCTCCTCGACGGTGAACGTCCGCTCGTACGTGATCGTCTCGCCCTCCCGTGGCGTGTCCATGCGTCGTCTCTCGGCGCCGCGGGGTTTGAATCGATCGACCGGGGACCGCTCGGTCGCCGGCGCGGCCGCGGCCCGCGGGGCATCGCGTACCGTTTAGTGGGTGGCACGGGACGGTGGGGGTATGGCACGGCAGTCCCCGGACGTACAGGAGGCGATCGCGGCGTCGCCGGAGCCGTCGGCCCCGTTCGTGGACCTGCCCGGACACGAGTGGCGCGACGTGTTCTTCGGGCTCTCGGAGGACGTCCGGAGCGTCCTCGTCGGGGACATGGACCGCGCCGAACTGGAGTCGTTCATCGGGCGGCTCGATCCCGACGAGGTGACGGACGTCCTCGGCTACGCGGACGAGGAGGCGCGCGAGGCGCTTTTGGCCACGCTCGACAGCGAGCGCCGCGAGCGGATCGACTTCCTGCTGTCGTTCGACCCCGAGAGCGCGGCCGGGCTGATGAGCCTCGATTACGTCACCGTCGACGCGGCGCGGACGTTCTCGGAGGTGACGGAGCGCGTCCGTCGGTTCAGTGATCGAACGGGCCGCGTCCCGACGATCTTCGTCACCGACGAGGGGACACTGCGCGGCGAACTCCCCGGTGCGGTGCTGTCCGTCGCGGACCACGACACGGAGGCGATCGGCGACTACGTGCGGGAGGCGCCCTCGGTCCGGTACGACCGCGAGGACGAGGAGGTGCTCAGGGTCTTCAGGGAGAACCGCGAGCGGACCGTCGCCGTGCTCGACGAGGAGGGCGACGTTCTCGGGGTGCTCTTCGCCGAGGACCTGTTGCGGTCCCTCGAGGACGCACGAGGCGAAACGCTTTATGAGTTCACCGGCGTCGCGGAGGCCGAAAGCGTCCTCGACGGCCCCGTCAGGAAGGTGCGACAGCGGTACAAGTGGCTGATCCTCAACCTCGGGACGGCGTTCATGGCCGCGGCGGTCGTCGGGCTGTTCGAGTCGACGATCACCGCCGTCGCCATCCTCGCGGCGTACATGCCCGTCGTCGCCGGGATGGGCGGAAACGCCGGCACGCAGGCGATGGCGGTCACGGTCCGCGGGATCTCCCTCGGCGAGGTGTCGATCGCCACCGGCAAGCGCGTCGTCCTCAACGAGGCCGTCGCGGGCGCCGTCAACGGGGTGATAATCGGCGTGCTCGTCGCCGTGATCGCGACCGCCTTCTCCTTTGCCGAGTTCGGCCTCCTTTTGGGGGCCGTCATCGGGGTCTCGATGGTCGCGAACCTCGTCATCGCGGGCTTTTTCGGGGCGCTCACGCCGCTGGTGCTCGATCGGATCGGGTACGACCCGGCCACGTCGGCGACGATATTCATCACGACGGCGACGGACGTGCTCGGGTTTTTCGTCTTCCTCGGGCTGGCGCAGGCGGTCCTGTTGTAGGCGGCGTTTTCGCCGAGGGCGCCGAAAGGGTCGGGGCGCTCTCAGAGCGGGACCGAAACGCACCACGGGCGGGCGACCGGAACGGCCCGATTCACCCGCCGGTGACCGGCGGCGTGATCGAGAGGCTGTCGCCGTCCGCCAACTCGGTATCCGCGCCGTCGTAGTGCGTCACGTTGGTGCCGTTTCGCATCACCGTGATGCCCCGGGCGACGCCCCCGTCGTCGGCGAGCAGGCGGCCCTCCAGTTCCGGCACCCGGGTCTCGGTGTCGGCGAGGGCGTCCCGGACCGTCGCTCCCGGATCGAACGCCCGGCGTGTCGTTCGCTTTCCGACCGCCTCCCGCACCGTCGCGAAAAATCGGAGTTCGACCTCCATCACTCCGAGACGGCCGCGGCGACGTCGGCGAGATCGAGGCGTTCGACCGTGTCCATCGTCGGGTGGCCGTTGTCGTTCCACCCGCGGAACCGGTAGTACGTGTCCAGCATCGCATCTAACTCCTCGGGCGGACAGTACATCCCCTCGGCGGGGCCATCGGAGATCGGCTCGTTCATGACCCGATGCGGCAGCGTGTCGGCGTCGCGGTCGGCGACGTCCCGCGCGGCGTTGATCAGCCGCTCGAGGTTGTAGATCCGCTCGCCGATGCGCTCGACGTCCTCGACGGAGAGCTCCCAGCCGGTCGCGAGGTTTATGGCCTCGGTGTAGCTCTCGTTGATCTCCGTCCCCCACCCGCCCTCGCTGACGAAGCGACACTGCGTCAGCGAGTCACCGAGCGCGGTGAAGTGTTGGATCCGGGCGGCGAACTCGGGGGTGCCCTCGGTGGTCTCGTCGTGGTGGCCGTCGTACTGCATCGTCGGCCGCGTGTCGTGGTGCGATCCCCCGCGCGTCGCCGTCGCGTAGCCGATGCTCATCCCCTTCAGTCCGCGCGCGGAGTGGGCGGCGAACTCCAAGCCCTTCGCGCCGTAGAGGTACCGTTCGGCCCCCTCCTCGAGCGATTCGGCGAGCCGGAAGGAGCCCTCGGCGAGGTCGTCGCCGAAGTCCTCCCGGCGGGCCGTCTTGCGGGCGAGTTCGACCAATCCGTCGGCGTCGCCGAACGAGAGGTGCGGCGAATCGTTGTCGTCGAGCAGGCCCCGCTCGCGGCACTCCCGCGCGAACGCGACCGTGACGCCCCACGAGATCGTATCGAGGCCCAGGCGGTCACAGAGGTCGTTGGCTTTGATGACGCGTTCGATGTCGTAGACCTCCTGTAGCGTGGCCGTACCGAAAAGCGACTCGAACTCCGGGATCTTCGCCTCGGTCACCCCCTCGGACTCGACGGAGACGTGTTTGCCGCACTTGACCGCACAGTTGGCACAGGTCGTATCCTCGGTGACGTACTCGTCCCGCAGCGTCTCGCCGCTTATCGCCTCGGCGTCGTCGGGGTCGGCCCGTTCGGTCTGCATGTTCCGCTGGCCGAGTTTGCCCATCTCGTTGATCGGGTTGACGAGACCCGCGGTGCCGTACTCCTGGAGCATCTCGGTGTCCGCCATCAGCCGCCCCATCTGCTGGACCGACCGTCCGCGCAGCCCGCCGGCGGGTTCGGGCTCGAACTCCCCGCCCTGGACGGCGATCGCCTTCACGTTCTTCGATCCCAACACCGCGCCGGACCCGCCCCGGCCGGCGACCCCCTCGCGGATCTCCGATTCGTGGACCAGACAGGCGTACCGGACCTGGTTCTCGCCGGCCGGTCCGTTGGCGAGGACGTGCGTGTCGTAGCCGACCCCCTCGCGGTCGCGGATCTCCTGGCACGTCTCGTAGGTCTCGGCTCCGGCGAGGCCGTCGGCCGGCTTTATCTCGGCGCCGTCCTCGTGGACGAGTACGTAGGAGTCCTCGTCGGCCCGCCCGTGGAGCACGACCACCTCGAAGCCGGTCGTCTTGAGCGCCTGCGGCAGCGTCCCCCCAAACGTGGAATCGAAAAAGCCGTCCGTCATGGGGCTTATGAACCCGAGCACGCCCCGGGAGGTCGACTGGAACGGCGTGGCGTTCATCGGCCCGACCGCCATCGCTAAGACGTTCTCGGGGTCGAAGGCGTCGGCGTCGGCCGGCACGTGCTCGGCGACCTGCTTGGCGACGAACCCGTTGCCGCCGAGGAACCGACGGGCGTCCTCGGGGGCGATCGCTTCCGTTTCGGTCTCGCCGGTGTCGAGGTGTACGTGTAGTATCTTGCCTCCGTACACGGGGGGCAGCGTATCGCTCATTAACAATTGAATGGGGGAACGAGTCGTCTTAAAACCTCGTAAGCGCCGCCGACGATACGCGGCGGCGGCTCGTTCAGTGCTAACTTCAGCGCCTCAAGGCATATATACGTTTGGTTTACCGTCGAGAAGTCGCATGGACGGTCAGGCTGCATCGGGAATAGTGTGGATCCAGTTCTTTTATTAGACAGCGGGCAGAACCGGCTCCATGCCCGATCCGACTGAGGACGGAACCAAGACGTTCGTTTCGAGACGACAGCTACTTTCGACCGCCGGCGCGTCCGGGGTCGCGCTCGCCGCTGGGTGTGCGGGCAACGGCGGCGGCAACGGCAACGGCGGGAACGGCAACGGCAACGGCGGTGGCGGCAACGGCAACGGAAACGGGGACGGAAGCGGCGGTGACGGCAGCGGCGACGACGCGGTCGTCTCCGCTGCGTGGATCTACTTCGCCGACGCCGGCGATCAGGGCTGGACGGCCTCGCACGACGGCGGGCGGCAGGCGACCGTCGAGGCGATGGACGATCTCGAGAGCGACTTCGTCGAGAACGTTGACGCCGCGAACGTCGAACAGACGGCGAGTCAGTACGCCGAGCAGGGGTTCGACATCGTCTTCGGCGCCAGCGCGAGCTTCACCGATCCGATGGCGGCCGCGTCCGAGCAGTACCCCGAGACGGCCTTCGAGGTCGCCTCGGGGATCGACACCGGGGAAAACTACGGCTCGTACTACGTGAAGCTGTACCACGCCCGGTACCTCGTCGGCTACGCCGCGGGGATGCTCACCGAGAACGACAGCGTGGGGTACGTCGCCGCCAACCCGGTCTCGACGGTCTATCAGGACATCAACGCCTTCGCGTCCGGGCTGGCCGACGCGAACGCCGACGCGACGCTGTATCTCCGGTGGACGAACGCCTGGTACGACCCGCCGACGGAGGGCGAGAACGCCCAGACGCTGATCGACGACGAGGACGTCGACGTCATGGCCCAACACCAAGACTCGGCGGCGGCGATCGAGACGGCGGCCGAGAACGGCATCTGGGGGAGCGGCTACGCGCAGTCGATGAGCGAGTTCGCCGGCGAGAACTACCTGATGACGCCGGTGTTCAACTGGGAGGAGACGTACGTCCCCCTCATCGAGGCCGCCCGCGACGGCGAGTGGGAGGCCGGGATGACGTTCCCCGGGATCGGAGAGGGCGCCGCGGCCCTGAGCGAGCCCGGCCCCGAGGTCCCCGAGGACGTCCTCGAGGAGGTCATGGGGATCAGAGATGAGATGATCGACGGCGACGCCGACGAGATCGTCTGGAGCGGGACGCCGTACGCCGACCGGACCGACGAGGAGATCCTCTTCGGATCCGACACGCTCGGTTTGGACAACATCGACGGCGACGAGCTCTGAGCGGAGCGACGCCCGAGATCCCGTCCCGTCGCGTTTCGTCCGGACCTGTTCTGTCCCGTGTCACCCCGCCTCAGTTCGAGAGCGCCGTCCGGAGGCCTATCGTGGCCGAGGGCAGCGGCGTCGGTCAGTCCCGTTCTCTGCTGTAGGACTCCAACAGCGCCGACGGGGCCCCGAGTTCAGCGAGCGTCCCGCGCCGCATGACGTACCACAACACGGCGATCGTCAGGAGGTACGGGTACGTGTTCATGACCTGCGGGTTCAACAGAAACCGGACGGTCGACTCGAGCGCCGGGGTGTCGAGGACGCCGAGCGTCGCGTCCCGGACCGCCGCCGCGCGAAACGAGAGCGCGTCGATTGCGGCGAAGAAGTAGGTGCCGGCGAGCACGCGCCAGATCCGCCACTGCGCGAAAATGACCAAGGCGACGGCGATCCACCCGCGACCGGCGACCATCTCGGGGGCCCAGAAGTTCGTGAACGCGAGCGAGAGCTGCGCGCCGCCAGCCCCGGCGAACGCGCCGCCGAGGACGACGCAGGCGTACTGGATCCGGTAGACGGGGACGCCGGCGGTGTCGGCCGTTTCGGGGTCGTCGCCGACGGCGGTGATCTCCCTGCCGACGTTCGTCCGAAAGAGGAGATACCACACGAACGGGACGAGCGCCAACCCGAGGTAATCGAGCGCGGTGACGCTGAAGAACGCGGCGCCGACGACCGGGATCTCCGAGAGCAGCGGGACCGTGATCGTCCGGAACCCCTCGATGCTCTCGCCGACCCACCCCTGGCTGAAGTACGTCGTCAGCCCGACACCGAGGAGGGTGAGCATAATGCCGCTTATGACCTGATCGGCCTCGAAGGAGACGCACAGAACGGCGTGCAACAGCGCCATCGCCGCGCCGATCGCCGTTCCGGCTATGAATCCGACGACAAGGCTGCCGGAGGCGACCGCGGCGGCAAAGCCGGTGAGCGCGCCGCCGAGCATCATCCCCTCGACGCCGAGGTTGAGGACGCCGCTCCGCTCGGCGATGATCTCGCCCATCGCGGCCAACAGCAGCGGCGTTGCGAGCCGGACCGTCGATTCGAGCACGCCGGCGACGAGCGTCATGCGGCCCCCTCCGCGCTCGGATCGGAGCCGCCCCGCTCGAGGCGGATCCGGTACTCCTTGATGAACTCGGCGGTCAACAGACAGAGGATCGTGAGCGCGACGATGACGTCTATCAGCGCCGTCGGGACGTTCTGCGTGATCGCGAGGGTCGTGCCACCCGCGGTGAGCACGCCGAAGAAGGCCGCGGCGAGAAACACCCGAAGGACGCCGTTTCGCCCGAGCAGCGCAACGGCGATCGCGGTGAAGCCGTACTGCGGCGAGAAGTCCTCGAACAGCCGGCCGTGGACCCCGGCGACCTCGATGATCCCGGCCAGGCCGGCTAGACAGCCGCCGACGACGAACACAACGACGTACACCTTGTACGTGCTGATGCCGGCCTGTGCGGCCGCCTCGGGGTTCGATCCGGCGAACGTGGTCTCGTACCCGAACCGCGTCCGGCTCAAAAGCAGGTACGCGAAGACCCCGACGACCGCCAGCGCGACGACACCGACGTGGAGCCGGGGGTGAAACGCCGTCGGGAGCTGAGCGGCCTCGGGCAGGCGGTCCGTGGCGGTCTGTCCGCCCGACCCCTGTATCGGACCGCGGAGGAGGTACCCGGTGAACGTCGTCGCCGCGAACGTGAGCATCAGCGAGGAGATGATCTCGTTGACGTCGTGTTCGGCCCGGAGATACCCCGGGATCGCGCCGTAGAGAGCGGAGACGACCGTCGCCGCAATGAGCATCGACGGCACCAACAGCGGCCGCGGGAGGTCGGCGTTCAGCCCGACGTAGCTGCCGACGACCGCGCCGACGAACAGCTGTCCCTCCGCGCCGACGTTCCACAGCCCCGCCTTCAGCGGGATGTACACCGCCAGTCCGGCGAGAAACAGCGGGAGCGTGGTCGTGAGGACGTCCGCGAGCCCGCCGATGCTCGAGGGCTGAACGACGAACACCGTCGCGTAGGCGACGAGGGGGTTGACGCCGATCCACACGAGCGGGACCGCGGCGATGCCGAGCGCCGCCAGAACCGTTAGCAGCGGGGCGGCGTAGGCGAGCCACCGCGGCAGCGAATCGCGGCGCTCGAACTCGACGGTGGGGCTCATGTGGGCTCCGTCGTCGGCGCGCGTTCGTCCGTCGTCGGTGCCGTTCCGGTCGACATGTACATGCCGAGCTCCCAGCGATCGGTCTCGGCCGGGGTCGTCTCGTGGACGAACTCGCCGTCGTACATAACGAGGATGCGATCGCTCACGTCAAGCAGTTCGTCGAGGTCCTCGGAGATCATCAACACACCGGTCCCGGCCGTCCGCTGTTCGAGCATGAGCTCTCTGATGTTCTCGATCGCGCCGACGTCGACCCCGCGGGTGGGCTGGTTTGCCACGAGCACCTCCGGCGAGCGCCGCATCTCCCGGCCCAGGATGAGCTTCTGGAGGTTCCCGCCGGAGAGCTCGCCGGCGGGCGTCGCCCGGACGTCCCCGACGCCGCGGACGTCGAAGACCGAAACGAGGTCGTCTGCGTACTCGGCCATGGCGTCGTAGTCGACGAAGGGGCCGTCGCCGCCGAGCCCGTCGCGGTACGTCTTGACCCCGGCGTTGTGCATCACGCTGAGACCCGACGCACAGCCGTACCGGTAGCGGTCCTCGGGGACGAACGAGACCCCCGCGTCGACGAACGCCCGCGGCTTCGCTCCGGTGAGGTCTCGGCCGTCGATCGCTATTTCGCCGTCCTCGAGGGGCCGAAAGCCGATCAGGCTCTCGGCGAGCTCCCGCTGGCCGTTCCCGCTGACACCGGCGATCCCGACGATCTCGCCGCGTCGAACGGTCACGTCGACGCCGGACAGCGCCGTCGTCCCGCGGTCGTCCGAGACGCTGAGGTCCGCGGCCTCAAGGACCGGATCGCCGACCGAAACGGGCTCCTTGTCGAGGCGGAACAGCACCTCCCGGCCGACCATCTTCTCGGCGAGGTCGGCCTCGCTGACCGAGTCGGCGTCGACGGTCTCGATCCGCCGGCCGTCGCGCAGGACGGTCACGCGGTCGGCCATCCGATCGATCTCCCACAGTTTGTGCGTGATGAACACGACCGTGAGCCCCTCCTCGACGAGCGTTCGGATCGTCTCGAACATGCGTTCGGCCTCGTTCGGCGTCAACACCGCCGTCGGCTCGTCGAGGATCAACAGCTCGACGTCGCGATAGAGGGCCTTCAGAATCTCGACGCGCTGCCGTTCGCCGATGTCGAGCTCCCAGACCTTGGCATCCGGATCGACCGCCAGGCCGTACTCCTCGGAGAGTCGCTCGATCCGCGATCGGGGCCCCTCGCGGCTCCGGGACAGCATCGCTTTGAGCCCGGACAACAGCCCCCCGTCCGCGCCCCCGGAGGCGGTTTCTCGCTCGCCAAGGACGATGTTCTCGAGGACGCTCATCCGCGGAACGAGCATGAAGTGCTGATGCACCATGCCGATGCCCGCGTCGATCGCGTCCTTCGGGGACTCGAAGGACCGCTCCTCGCCGTCGAAGACGATCCGCCCGCTCGTCGGGCTGTACAGCCCATAGAGGACGTTCATCAGCGTGCTCTTTCCGGCGCCGTTCTCGCCGAGGAGGCCGTGGACCTCGCCGCGGCGGACCGTCAGGTCGATGTCGTCGTTTGCGACGACATCGTCGAAGCGCTTGGTGAGGTTCTCGACCGAGAGGATCGGGTCAGCCTCAGACATCGTCACGGTCCGTTCCGGTCGGGAGGACGGGAGCGCTCATGGTTCGATGGGACAGCGACCGTCCGTTGGTTTCTTTCGGTAGCTGCAATACTTGATCCGTGCCGCCTCGGTCCGCTCGAGGCGGCGGACGCGGGGGCGGGACGCGCCGTCCGAACCGCGGTCGGAACGGGACATACCGTTCGAACTACGCCGCGGGTCTCAAAGGTTACCATTCGGCGCTGGCGGCTCTCAGAGCGGCGCGTCGGTGACGCCGCCGTCGATCGGGACCGTCGCACCGGTGACGTAGCTGGCCCGCTCGGAGGCGAGATACGCGACCAGATCGCCGAGTTCCGAGGGCTCTCCGGGCCGCCCGAGCGGGACGTCGCCGGCCCACGCCTCGTAGGCCGCCTCCCGGGACTCGAAGCGGCCGCTCTCGACGCTTTCGGCCACCAGCGTACCGATCCGACCGGTCTCGAAGGGGCCGGGCGCGACCGCGTTGACGCGGACCTCCGGGGCCAGTTCCTTTGCGAGCGTCTTGTTCAGCCCGACGAGCGCGAGCCGGAAGACGTTCGAGAGGGCGTACTCCTCGATGATCTCGCGGGTCGTCCGGGAGGTCATCATCACGATCGACCCACCGCCCTCCGTCAGCGCCGGAGCGGCGGTCCGGATCGACCGGAGCGCGCTCATGAACAACAGGTCGTACGTCGCCTGCCACGTTCCGTCGTCGATGTCGAGTGCCCGCGCCGTCGAGGGCCCGGCGACGTTCGTCACGAGGTGATCCAACCCGCCGAAGGTGTCGACGGTTTCGGAGACCAGCGCGTCGATGGCGTCGGGATCAGTCAGGTCGGCCGCCACGCCGCGGACGGTGCCGGGGGTCCCCTCGAGCGCCTCGACCGCGGCGTCGAGTCTGTCCCGGTCGCGTCCGTTACAGACGACGTTGGCCCCTTCGTTTGCAAGCGCCCGCGCGCAGGCTCGCCCGAGACCGCTGCTCGACGCCGTGACGAGCGCCGTGTCGTTCGCGAGTCCGAGATCCATACCGAACGCCCGTCGGCCGGACGTATGAAACCTGCCGACGCCGGACGCCCCGAGCCGGACCGAGCGCGGAACCGAACCGAGCGCGGCGTCGATCGGAGCCCGCTTCGGGCCGAGGGCGAGCCCGCGAGAGCTCCCGTCGGGGGATCGCGTCCCAAGTTTTTATACGACACCCGGAGACAATTTGGTATGCGATTCGCTGTCGCGTTCAAAAAGGCGCTGAAGTACCACGCCGTGGCGTTCGTGCCGAACCTGATCGGCGGCGGGATCGCGGCGGTCTCGCTGTGGATCGGCGTGATCGAACCGGCGCTCTCGGCGCTTCCGGGGGCGGCAGGCGGGGTGCAGGGGCTACTCGGGGCCGCCCTCGGGGCGCCCTACAACCTTCCGGTCGCCGTCGTCGGGGTGGTCGGCGGGCTGTTGCTCCGACGCATCGGCAAGACGGCGCTGCTGTTCAAGATACACGGCACCGCGGTCGTCAACACCGTCGATGGCCAGTTGATAGAGGAAGAACCGAGCGGCGACGGGTCGGGCGGGGCCGACGCAGGTTCGGCGCGTTCGACCGGCGAGCGGAGCGGAGACGGCTCGCGCGGGAGCGCCGAAGACGGGACCGACACCGTAGAGGACGGCTCCGAGGACGTCGGTCCAGGTGATACCGGAACGGGGGCCAACGCGGCGGCCGACGGCGCGAACGCGACGGATGAGGACCTCAAGGGTAAGGAACGAACCGGTGGGGGCGCCGAACCCGAACCCGAACCCGAACCTGAAACTGAGCCCGAACGCGGAACCGATCGGTGAACCGGCGCGCCGGCGCGGTATATACCGCCACGGTACGGTGGGACGACGCCGGATCCCGGTCGTACCGCAACCCTAATCAGCGCCTCGCGGCCTGTGTGTACACGTGATGAACGGACAACGATGCCGGACGATCGGGTCGGCGTGGGCGATCGGACAGGGACTGCTCAGCGCGCTCGCGCCGGGCGTGAGCGTCGCGGTCATCAAGCGGCTGCTCGGGACGAACTTCGAGAACGCCGACGACCTCGAGGCCAAACCCGCGTACGTCCGACAGCTGCGCGCCCTCGGGATCGGGCTCGCCGCGGCGGGGATCGCCGGGCTCGCGATGGAGCGGGTCAGCGGGAACCCGGAGGATTCCTCCGAGCCGGACCGCTGAGCCCAACGGCCGCGGCAAGAAGGCGCCGTAGCTCAACATCGCGTCGTCGGAAACGATCGCCGGCGATCCCGGCGCGGCCTCGACCGTTTCCGCCACGTCGGTAACGAGGGTCGTCATGGCGTCCGGAACGTCGACGGACGTCGATAAAAGGGTGCCCTCCGGCGGGGGCCAACGGGCGCGGGCGACCGGACGGTTTTAGTGGGTTCGGCGCGCCCGGTCCCGCCATGCAGGCAGTTCGGCTCTCGGAGCACGGCGGCCCGGAGACGCTGCGGGTGGCATCGATCGATCGCCCTAACCCGGCGAGCGGGGAGCTCCTCGTCGAGGTGGCGGCGGCCGGGGTCAACCCCGTCGACACGTACTTCCGGGACGGCTCGTACGAGCCCGTCGGGCTCCCGTTTACGCCCGGCGTCGATTTCTCGGGGACGGTCGTCGAAACCGGCGACGGCGTGTCGGGGTTTTCGGCCGGCGATCGGGTGTACGGGACCGGGATCGGCAACGGCGGATTTCAGGGGGCCTACGCCGAGTACGCGACGGTGCCGACGGACCGCGTCGTCGCGCTGCCCGAGGGGGTGTCGCTGCTCGAGGCCGGCGCGGCGGGCGTCGTCGCCTGTACGGCCTGGCGCGCGCTCGTCGATCACGCCGACCTCGACCCGGCCGAGCACTGTCTCGTCCACGGCGGGTCCGGCGGCGTCGGGCACGTCGCCGTCCAGATCGCGTCGGCCGTCTCGGCGCAAACCATCGCGACGGCCGATCCGTCGTACCACGAGGCTGTCTCCGAACTCGGCGCCGACACCGTCCTCGGGTACGACCGCGAGGACCTCGCCGAGGCTGTCCTCGAGGCGTCCGACGGCGGGGTCGACGCGGTGTTGGATCACCGCCTCGACGACTACCTCCAGTTCGACGCCGACGTCGCCGCGACCGGCGCGACCGTCGTCGGGATCGGCGAGAACGATCCCGCGCCCGCCTTTTCGAACGTCGCGGGAGCGCGCGGCAAGGACATCGAGTACCAGCTGATGAGCGTGTTCAACGCGCCGGATCTGCGGGTCCCGCTCCGGGGCGTCGCCCACCTGATGGCGACCGGGGAGCTCTCTGTGACGGTGGCCCGGCGCTACGGCCTCAAGGACGCCGCCGACGCACAGCGGGACGTGCTGAACGAGAGCGTCTTCGGGAAGCTCGTCGTCGAGCCCTGACCGGCCGGCGCGGCCCCGGGTTCGGGAACGCATATACGCGGGGCAGCAGTACGGGGACGCATGACAGGAGAACGTCCGGCCGATCGCGGCTGGTTCGCCGGCGTCGACCCCGGATCGGAGGCGGCTGCCGCGGCGATACGGGAGGGGTCCGCGGAGACCACCGAGCAGTGGCCCCGGGCGGCCGTCGAATCGGGGTTCGCCGCCGACGAGGGCGACTACTACGACAGGCTCCGCGAGGCGACGATGGCGGCGACCCGGGCGGCCGTCCGCGAGGCCGAGACCGCCGACGACAGACAGCTCATCCACGCCGTTCGGGCGATGGACGACATAAGCAGATATCTATAGTAGTTGACTGTGTGAACCAGCCGACCAAATGAACGCGTACATCGGCTGACTAATGATATAACATCCCTGTAAAGCCGCGAGAGTGACAGCATCGCGCCTTGGCGGACCGCCCCCGGCAAGCCCTACCCTCCGTCGTTAGACTCAACTGACATTTCTTCGATTATTTCCTCCGCGGTTTCTCTCGGGACAGTCTCGTCTAGTTCGCCCGACTGAGCGTAGAGACGCAGGAATGCTCGAAGTTCGTGTTCATCGATTTCGTCGAAGTCACGGTTTCGGACTTGCGTCTCAACCTGCTCGAAGTCTGTTTTATGTACAGGGTACCGGTTGACGGAAAACTCAACTTCGACACTCACACTGTCTCTTTCGGCACCGAGAATGTCGCGTTCAGCTTGCCGAACGCCTCGTCTCAACATCGCCGCGAAGCCGGGATTCTGGGTCTGGGTGTTCCGATACAGAAATGTGAATAAGTTAACCAAACCCTTGGAGAACTCCGGATTGTTGTCGCGGTGTGGATCGAAAATCAACTGTTGGTCTCTGTGGTCAAGCGCCGTTTGTAACAGGGTAAAATCCTGGATACTCTCTCGTATACGGGTACGAATCTCCTGTCGCACCCGCCGTTCGTTGGCGTCGTCGTACGATTTATGCCCTAGCAGGTATTGTCGGTCCCTTTTCGATAGAATCCCGCGTTCTCGCTCCGACGGTTTTCCAGTCATGATATCGTACGCTAAAATCTATACGCATGTATTAATAATCTTTCTAATCAACGTAATCTCATGTCTAGGAATTCGAGTATCCCCGTATCGGACGAGACCCGCCGACGAATCAAAGCGTGTAAGCGCGCCGGTGAGACCTACGACGACCTTCTCACGCGGATGGCCGACCATTACGAGCCGCCAGCGCGGCCGGAGGGCATGCCATGAGCGGCCCTCACGACCGCTCCAACATGGCTGACGGAACCCGCGAGGCACGAGTATCCCACGATGGCGACGGGGATCCTATTGGCGCGGCCGTGTTTCTCACACCGGAAGACCTCGCGGCCCTCGGCGTCGACACCGAAGCCGTCAATCGGGTACAATACACCGTAATCAACGGCCGATTACATCTTGGCTCCATGACCGGCGGTGAAGTGGATACCTCAGACAAAGCCGAGGCTGGCGCCCAAGGGTAGCATGTGGGAGGGAAACCGAAATGGGCGGTGGGACGCCCGCGTCTACGGAGCTAAAACGACCACCCCGGAGGGGAAGCCGTCGTGAATAGCCTCTCCCGGCGTTTGTATGAAGATTCCGCCGCCGAGAAGCCAAGAGCAATTAGTACGTCTTTTTTTTCGCGCATCGCTCAAAAGAGAGTGTTTCCCACCGGTATAACCTGCTCGACACACAGAAAACCGCCGGAATGGGCAAGGAAGGCCGTCGTGGTGGCCGACCGGACGGGACCGCACTACACTACTGTATTACTACTGTATTGTATCAGTACGTTACGTTCGTTCACTTTGGCCTGACACGTTCGCATCGATCCGTTACGTCGTGGTGGTTCGGATGAACTCGGCCGAGCGCATCCCGCTCAACTGGAAACGTCCGCCCGAGTGGGACAGGTTCCTCTCGTCGGTCGAGAAAAAACATTCCGCGACGGCGCTGTATGCTGGTTTCGAGATAGAAATTGCCTGGCGGCGGTTCCACAAGGAACACTCGGTCGAGGAGTACACCGACCGACTCATGGGAGCCGTCGGTCGTCGTAACCAAGACACGCGAAAAAAAAAGCACAGCCGACGCGGGAGGCCAGCGACGGCGGCCAGCGGATTTCTATTCGTATCAGAAAGGGAGTGAAAAAAGACATGGCCGCCTCCGCGACCGAGAAGGGGAGCGCAAAACACGAGCTGCTCCGGGCCGTCGTGTGCTGGCACCTCTCCGGTGGTCTACTCGGCAGGGTCACGGACAAGCTGGAGGTAGCCGTCCCAGAGGCCGAGACCCAACTGGCCGGACTCGACCCGAGCGACGACCGGGGCCTGACAACTGTAGAAAAAAAGCGCCGGTGGCTGGCGGACGAACTCACGCCGGGCCCATTCCCACGCGATGTGTTCGGTAGGAAGCTGGAGGCAATGTCCTGGCGAGGTGGCGACACGAAACACATGCGGAAGACGCACCTCCAGCCGGTGCTCAACCGTATCGGATACACGGAGCATCCGAACAACCGCGACCTGTTCATCCCTAAGGAGCAGGCCCGCGAGTACGCTGAGGAGCAGGGCATAGACCTCGACGCCCCAGCTTTCGAGTGGAAGCCATACTATGAACTCACCGATGACGAACGGACGCACGGCCTCCGTGTCGAGCTAGTGCGACGGGCGGCGCGATGTGGCGGAAAGCACGCCCTCTCGGCTGACAAGGCACGGAGCCAGGTGTTTGACGGGACCCCTGGGACGCGGAAGGTGAAAGGTCTCATGGACTGGGCGGCCGACGGCCATCCAGCCTTCGAGACGGACGCGAAGGGCGGGAGGAAACGGCTCCGGTGTGACCTCGGAGTGGGTGTGGACCCGGACATGCTGGCCGATGCCGGGCTCACCACCGACACCGACCCTCGCGAAGTCAGTGAGACGGATGAGAACGAACTCAAAACGGGCATAAAAGAGGATATGGACCGTATAATAGCCTCTACGCCCCCAGTGGGCGACAGGGGTAAAGAGTGACGGGGTACGATCGGAGCCTAGGAACGCCTGTAGTCCATCGGTGTGAGACGGTGGCCGCGACGAGCGACTGTAAGGTTATCCACCTCGTGCTCCCTCCGCGCCGAGCGTGTACGACGCCACTATCTGACCTGCGGGACGCGGGCCGTGAGGTGTTCGCTGTCGGCGTACTTCCATCGGAGATCCCGAAGTGTCCTGTTGCCGACCACTACATCGGGTGCGAACAACTCCTCGTGCGAGACAGTGATCGGTCGTGACCAGTCGTCACGCTTTCTTCTCCTCGAGGCTCAATGGTATAGTTCCCGTCACCACCGCCTTCCAGATCCCATGACACGGCAGAACGGTAGCTTGGGGACCCGAGAGGTCAGCCGTATCGGCAGCATCGACCGCGTGCTGTCCCGGAAAGTAACCGAGGTTGTTGACGGAGGACCACCGACCGGAGTGTCGGAGGTTCGCGAGGTGTGCGACGGGGAGTTGTTTAAGAAGCGAGTGAGCGTCGCGGGATGGCCGACGAGGATGCGACAGTCGCACAGTCTACGCTCGCCGGCGAGCCTATGATGTCGAAGCTTCAAACACGGGGTATGCCCAACCCTCTCCTGACTGACGGCGTTCTCGACCTGGCCGATATCTCCAAGCTCGACCTCGAAGGAATCACCGGCATCGACGACGACAAACCCATCATCGAACGCCCCACCTGTGAAGCGATCCCTGCACTCAGCCGCTTAGAATGAAATCCCACCGACGACGTGGCGGCGGATGGTGGTGACGCCGAGGAGCCGCACGCAAAATGACGCAAAACAACGCGGGCGCGGGTGACGACGAGGGGGGTACGACCGCCGCAGACCTTCCAAAGTATCTCGCTGTTGCGGTCAACCCAGACAAAGACCCCGAGGCGATGGATACCTACGAGCGCCGGAGCGAGATTGGCGACTTCGTGCTCCAGGCCGGATCGGCCGAGCGGCTCAATTACTCGGAGCTCGCGCGACGATACGACGTAGCCCCCTCAACTGTGAAGCGGGACGTCGACGCCATCGCCGACGATCTCGCGAAACACCTGGCGTATCGAGTGGAACTGAACACGATGGCCATCCATCGTCGAGCTGTCAACGGTCTGCTCGACGCTGAGGAATTTTATGACGCCTGGCGAGTTCAAAAGGAGTTCTCCGAGTGGCTGGAGGACCGGGGCACCCTAGAGCGAGCGCCAGATCGGGTAAACACAGAAGTAACCCAACACGAGACCGACACCACCACCGACTCCTACACGGTGATGAGCGACGAGCAGGCCGACAGGTTTGAGTCCGACGACTGTGGCCGTTCGGAGTAACGTGGGATGCGTCTAGACAGAGTTGGACGCGACATCGTCGCTTGGGTAATCCATGATCGACACCGCGGCTGCCGAGCGCGTCGGGATTAACCAATAAAGACCGGTAGCCTTGGTTAATCTCTGAATCAGGTGGCGTTTAATGACTATCTAAGATTCGACCAAACAGCAGTACTGCGTGGTCCCAAGCCGGGGCGCGTGAGAGCATGGCAACTGATCGGGGGCAGCTTGTATACGCAGAGGGGTCCCATACACAGAATGAGTCCTCGGCTGGATGATACCGCGAAAGGTCGACACAAGCGACACGATCGAACCAGTAGAATCCGCGGTTCGGACCACCGACTCGCCCAGTTGTTCAGCTACAATCTGATAGCATATAGTGTGAGCAAGAGACCACAGAAGCGACCTGGCACAGCGGTGATCCGCGCCACCGCAACTCTAGCTATGTTTGGAGGATAGGTATTTGATAGATGAAAACATTACTAATCTCTAGCGAGATGGTTCAGATAGCAGTGGTTACCGTATCGTCTGCCGACAGCAAAGCCTAAACAATCACATCATAAACCGATGATCCAGACTACTGACCCATGAGTCAAGATTCTTCTGTCACACAATTGATGGAGTCCTCACCTGAATATACCGAGGACTACGGGTCTGCTTATCAGGGAGACAGTCAAGAGCTGCTACGTGAACTTCCCGACAACAGTATCGATCTACTCGTCACCTCGCCTCCATTCGCGCTTCAACATCAGAAGCAGTACGGAAATGAGGACCAGTCCGAGTACAACGACTGGTTTATGCAGTTCGTGCCGGAGATCCGACGAGTACTCCAGCCACACGGGAGCTTAGTAATCGAGATAGGCGGGGCATTCAAGAAAGGCTATCCAGAGCGCTCAACATACCAGTTCGAGTTGCTTAATCGGCTGGTGGATCCTGATGAAGGGCAACTACATCTGGCACAAGACTTCTACTGGTATAACCCGGCAAAGCTACCGAATCCGATAGAGTGGGTGAATATCCGAAAGATCCGCGTGACTGACGCAGTCACGCATATCTGGTGGCTCACACCGGAGATCAACAAAGAGTCAGCAGCCGTTGACGGAGAACACCCCCACCCTGAAGCTGATAACCAGCGGGTGCTACAGGAGTACTCTGATTCTCATAAGAAGCTTCTCGAAACCGGCGAGTACAACGACGGCGAGCGAAACTCCGGGTGGAACATAGATTCAGAAGCCTTCGCAAATGAGAACGAAGGCTCCATTCCAGATAATTTGCTTGAGGGGCTGTCAGCTGATAATGTGCTTTCCCGGCTCGAAGAGGTCGATGCGAGCACGTTGCTTGAGAAGCTTGGTGCTGATCAACCGCTTGAGGAAATGTCAGCTGCGGAGTTACTTGGTCTTCTCGGGCTGGGTGGGCAGACTCCCAACAATGTGATCGAGGCGTCGAACACCGCGAGTAACACAAAGTATCTTAAGATGTGCCGGGAGTTCGATGATGTCGATCCCCACCCTGCCCGGTTCCCCCGGCAGATCCCAGAGTTCTTTATCGATTTCCTGACGCCGAACCCCCCATACGACGACTGGGAACGGGGCTATCTAGACCGACCGATTGTACTGGACATCTTTGCAGGGAGCAACCTCACCGGATTCGCAGCTGAAGCCAAAGGCCGGCACTGGCTCGCATTCGAAAAAGAGCAGAACTACGTCGAGTCCTCACAGTTCCGGTTCAAGTCTGAGGAGAAAATCCGGGAGATGATAGAAGACGATCAGAGCAGCCTCGGCGATTTCCCCGTAGTCGGAGAATAGCAACCCTCCGGGGTGCCCGTGTCGAATAGACGTGATGGCTCTGGCGAACCAAACGCCACCATGGCCATCGTTGTCGGCATATAGACAGATGCCCGCTCTTGCTGCCAGCGTCCCGGTAAATTGGTCGTAGCTCAACTCCTAGAGACAATAGTTACGCCGGCAACGGTATCCTCAGGATTCAGCTCGATTATATTGACTCCCTTCGTGTTCCGGCCGACCGTTGAAATCTCCGAGGCTGGAACTTTGATACCACGGCCTTGGCGTGTTACAATAATGACGTCCTCGGCACTGGTTATTGGGCGAGTCGTTACGACGGGTCCGTTGCGGTCGCCTGTGTTGATATCAACTAAGCCCCTCCCGTACCGGTTCTGTTTTCGGTATTCACCCACAGGGGTGCGTTTGCCGTAGCCATTCTGGGTTAGACTCAATATCTCGCCGTCAAAGTCGCTGGGCAGGACGGAAAGTGATACCGCCTGATCTGTCGAATCTAGCTCAATGCCAGCAACGCCCTTCGCTTGCCTTGTCATCGGCCGTGCCTCGTCTTCTCTAAATCTGATCGACTGCCCTGCGGCGGTCGTGATCAAAAGATCACTCTCCCCATCAGACCATCCAACATCTATCAGGGAGGACTCAGAGAGATCAGCCGCAATAATCCCTGTGCTACGGATGTTTTCAAACTGTCCCGTGCCTGTGCGCTTCAGCTTGCCGTCCGCAGTCGCCGTCAGAAGAAATCCGTAATAGCCGATGTCCGGTGCATCGAGTAACTCTACAATAGCTTCCTCATCCTGGATCGGGAGGGAATCTTGTACGGCTATGCCAGGATCGTCCAACGATCCGACGGGGATTTCGTGGCCCTGAAACTCATAAATTTGTCCCGCTGTCGTCAGACAATATAGCTGATTACGCGGATTATAGGAATAGATAGCGTTGATCTGGTCATCTTCGTGGAGATGGATTCTGTTGGTTCCTTTACCACCCCGATGTTGTGTCTGAAATGCTGAGCAAGGTGTTCGTCTGATCCGGCCGTCATCAGTCAGTATCACCACCGCAGGTTCCCGAGGTATTACGTCGGTTCCCGCAAGCGCCTCATTCAGGGCGTCTAGCTCCTTCTTATCGAACTGCGCTGGCTCAGATTGAGAATTGCTCACGCCGACAATCGCCCGGCTAAGTTGTAATCGGAGTTTCGTTGGCGTGGGACGGAACGTAGGGAAGTCCGTTGGCAGCGCCTTCTTGATTGCAAGCAATTCCGACTTCGAGAACTCACCCGGTGAAGCTTCAGTCGGGGCGACAGTGTCGACATGCTCTGCAATCGCCGCTCTGAATTGTCGTCGTTGCTCCTCATTGGACTCACGGCTGCTCTGGCCGTGGCATTGCTTACACGGGTCGAGGAGGTCAGGCTTGCGAGAACTGCTTTTGAACTCTCTGTCGGCAATTGATAAGCCACAGACGGTCTCCGGAGCATTGTCACGCCTGAGGTGATAGGTAAACGTTCCAAAGTTGAGATAATCGATATCAGAGAGTTTGTTGGTTCCGACAGTTTCGGGATCGACGGTGTTGCCCTTCGTTGACTCATCGGACGGTGCCGCCTCATCATCCGGGTTATCCTCAGAGAGAATATCCGAAAAAAGCCCATCGTCATCGGAGGCGTTGTCGTCTGTCACAGGCGGATATCTTTCAGAGTGGACTTAATTGCTGTGTAATGGTGTTTTAGCTGCCTACAGCGAAACAACCCGCCGACTGAACCCGATCGTCATAACACTTATTCTTGGGCCCTCTACAATTACAGGCGGGATTTGTGGGAACGGATGGTAGATCAGATCTCAAAACAGCAGATCCACGAGCGCTTTCTCGACAGTCTTGAACCAGTTGTACAGGACCACGAGGACACCAGTTCTGTCCCCCTAGAGGCTGAACTCACGCGCCCACTACCTCCAAAGATCAGAGTGTACGCCTACCAGGTGACAACCCCACCAGGTACCGGTACAGAGGGCGACCGGCTAGCACATCTGATCGTCCCCGGACAGTCTTCCGGAGAACGCGCTTCGTTCGATCACTCTGGCGGCCACTTCGCACTGCTAGTCGGATATGACCCTCAGATCCAGGTGTTCATCCTGTGGGATGCTGGGTTACACCAGAACTTCAAATATGGAAAGAGAATTAGGGTCACCTCAGAAACAGTTTATGAGGCCGTCGGCGGAGAAATTGGAACCCAACAGCGTCACCTCAACACGGGGACAGAAACGGTTCTTACTGTTAAACACGACCGGCTGGCGGATGCTATCGAGCGCCGGTCAGAAATCACTACGGAGCGGCTTGTGGGCTAACATATGAAGGATAAATTACAGGACCTCTCATTGGCACCCTCCTATCACAAAGGCGAAGACAATATCGCGACAGAGTTTTATCGACCTTGTCTGGAGCGGGCAACACAGTACGACCGGGCAGTCGGGTTCTTCCGGAGTTCCATCTATCTTCTTGCCTGGGATAGCCTGAAGACCTTCGTCAACAACGGCGGCAAGATGCGAATCATCTGCTCACCGGTGCTTGACTTGGAGGACCGAGATGCGATCGAGAGTGGTTACCAGGCCCGAACCGACGAACAGCTCGCCGAGGAACTGGCAGAGGTTATTGACTCGATGCTCTCGGAGCCTGGGTTAGAGAAGCCGACGAAAGTCCTTGCCGCACTCGTCGCAGAGGGGATCATCGAGTTTAAGATCGCTTCCCTCGATGATGATGCCCCTGCGCGACATAAACGGCTGTTCCATGACAAGCTGGGTATCTTCACCCAGGAACAGCCGCAAGCGCCACAAGATCCTGCTGTCGTATTCAAAGGTTCGATGAATGAAACTTGGGCTGGCCTGGCGATGGACGGAAACCTCGAATCGGTTGATGTCTACGTCTCTTGGGGCCCAGACCGAGAACAAGAACGGGTCCGTGATGAGCAGACCTACTTCGACACGCTGTGGGAAGACACCTACGACGCTGTGAGGGTTCGAGACTTCCCGGCGGTTGCGAAAGAGAAGTTGGTCTCGGCGGCTGATGCCGTCGAGTGGGAGTCCGTTGTCGATGAAATTGTCGAGGAGATCGAGCGCTCCCGTGTTGAGTCTCCTGACACAGGGCCCAACCCGCGAACACCGTTACCACATCAACAGCGAGCGCTCGAAGCCTGGCGTGAACGGGGTCATTCAGGTGTCTTCGAACACGCAACGGGTAGTGGTAAGACCTTCACCGCACTTTGTGCGATTCGTGAGGCCCTTCAGGAAGGAAAATCACCGGTCGTTTTCGTTCCGAACACCGATCTGCTGGAGCAGTGGAAAGCTGAGCTAAAGTCGACAAATCAGGATCTCGATCCAAGTCTATTGATCTGCGGCGGTGGAAATAACGACTGGAAAAAAGATGGGCTATTACGCTCTTGGACCCGCCCGAACGGATCGCCGCGAATTGTGCTATCGACGATGCAGTCGGGTATCGCTGATGACTTCCAGTCACTATTTAATGACGGTGAGCACACATTTTTGATTGCTGATGAAGTTCACCGGATTGGCAGCCCGGAACATCAAAAGCTTCTTGATTTTGATGCTGGCTGGCGACTCGGATTAAGTGCGACCCCGCGTAGGTACGGCGATGAGGAAGGAACAGCAGTGATCATGGAGTATTTCGATGGCATCGTCCAGCCACCATTTACACTCGCCGACGCAATCGAGGCTGGCCGGCTCACGCCATATTTTTATCATGTACACACTGTTTCGCTGACTCCGGGCGAACAGGACGACTGGGAGGAGCTCACCCAAGAGATTCGCAAGAGGTATGCCCGTTCGCAGGCGGGTGACGACACCGATCTGGATGACCTACCAGAGCACATCAAGCAGCTACAGATTGATCGCGCTCGAATACTGAAAGGGGCTAGCCAGAAGACCCAGAAAGCACGAGAGATCCTCGCACGACAGTATTCGGGAGGCGATCGATGGCTGGTGTACTGCGCTGGAATAGACCAGCTGAAAGAGGTCCGTGACGAGCTTGCGGATCAGCCCTTCCGAGTGCTGGAGTATCATAGCAAGATGGACGGTGACCGGGCACAGACATTAGAATTCTTCGAGAACCAAGGAGGAGTTATTTTGTCGATCAAATGCCTTGACGAAGGTGTTGATATTCCAAATGCAACACATGCGCTAATCCTTGCCTCCTCGAAGAACCCTCGTGAGTTCATTCAGCGTCGGGGTCGAGTTCTCCGAAATTCAGAAAATAAACATCATGCGAATATCCACGACGTGGTAGTTGAACCGTACAGCACCGAGAGCGACATCCCCGTTAATAGTATTCTCGAGGGCGAACTCGCTCGAGCGATTCAGTTCGGGAAGGATGCGGAGAATCCGAAATCGGTTGCTGATCTAAAACAAATTGCGCACAAAGCCGGAATCGACTACGACGCTCTTGCCGAAACCGGAGTTGAAGATGACTGAAGACACAGACGAACTCATGGCCGCGCTGGAGAGTATCCGACAAGAAGAGTTTCCGGAAATACCAGCCGATTTGGTTGAGGAAATCATCCGGATTGAAGAAGAAACGCTCGAAGAGCGAGAAAAGACACAAAGCCGGATTTCGGAGGTTGTCGAGTCCCAGTTGGAGGACGGATCAGATGTTAAAAATAAATAGACTCGAACTTGAGGACTTTGGCCCGTTCAAAGGGAACCAGACTTTGGAGTTCCCAAAAGAGGATGGGGTGACAATCGTCTTCGGCGAAAACATGCGGGGAAAAACCACGCTATTGAATGCAATTCGATATGCGTTATTCGGTCGTATTCTTGATCGAGGCACCCGTGAGATCTCTCCAGAACAGTTTATCAACTGGGAAACTAAAGAGGAGGGAAAATTCTCGTTCAAGATTGCCCTGTATTTCGAAGAAAACGGGACAGACTACGAACTTGTCAGAGAACATACCCCGAAAGATGGGATTGAGGTGCCACAGGCGGACGATGATTACACCGAAAACGTATATCTCGTCAAAGATGGGACGGTGACCGGACCGGAAGCACGGGAAAAAGAGCTGGCGGAGATCTTACCCCAGCAGGTCTCGCGATTTTTCCTGTTTGATGGAGAACTCCTCCAGCAGTATGAGGAACTCCTCATCGATGAAAGTGAGATGGGCCAGCAGATCCGGGAAGCAATCGAAAGGATCCTGGGAGTCCCGGTCCTTAAAAACGGTCGCGCTGACATACAAGCGCTCCTGAATGACGCCCAGACTAAAGAGCAAGAAGCAGCCCAGCGAGACGACGAAACCGAACAGCTCGGGACGCAGTTGGAGACGACGCATGGCAAGCGGAACCAACTTGAATCAGACCTATCAGAACTCAAAGATGAGTTAGATGGGTTGAAAGAAGAAAAGCTGGCAATACAAAACAAGCTTCAGCAACTCGAGGGTGCTCGGAGTCTCGTCAACCGGCGGGAAAACTTGGAGGAAGAGCTGGAAGAGATTGACCAAGGCCTCGAGGATAAGCAGGCTCAACTTCAAGAGGCGATGGCAGATTCCTGGCGGAGTGTACTACAAAGTACCGTCCAAGATCGACTTGAAACTCTCAAAGAACAGCGGCAAGAACTTGAAAAAAAACAGACCCGGATATCCGTCGCAGAGCAGCTTGCGGAACGGATTTCTGATGGCTTAGAGCGCGGGGACTGCCCGATCTGTGACCAGCCCTTAGAAGACGGGGCAGAACAGCACCTCCAGAGTGAACTTGAGCAGTTCCAAGGACTAACCGATCAGGACTTCGATCCGGAAGAGAGATACGACCAGATCCTTCGTTCGATCGAAGCGTTGGAGCGCGTCATCGAGTCAGATAACACCGACCGTGTCAAAGCAATTATTTCTGAAATTGACGAATTGAAAGCGCGGCGTGCAACGGTAAGTGACGATCTCAGTGAGGTCAAAGAGGGTCTCGAGTCCTCAAAAGAAGAGCGGGTCCGGGATCTCAACAAACAGTACGAGGATACCGTCGGCGAGATCCGTATCAAGAAGGACGCCATCGAGGAGACTGAAAACGAACTGGAGAAAGCTAAGAACACTGTTCAAGATCTCCAAGATAGATTGGATCAAATTTCCGGTAGTGGGCTTGAGCGGGAGCGCGCCCGTCGAGAGCTATACGAGAAGCTGGAGGAGCTCTTCGATCAGGGTGTTGCTGAGTACCGCGATAGGCTGCGTCAGCGTGTCGAAAGCGATGCGTCAGAGATTTTTCTTCGGCTGACGACCGAGCCAGAATATGAGCGACTGAAAATTAACGACAATTACGGCTTGACTATCATACATGAGGACGGGGACGAGATTGAGGTGCGCTCAGCCGGTGCGGAACACGTCGTTGCACTAGCTCTGATGGGTGCCCTCCAGAACAACGCGCCGCTACAAGGACCAATCATTATGGACTCGCCGTTTGGACGGTTGGACCGAGGGCATATGGAGAACGTTGTTGAGGCACTGCCGACGTTCACCGATCAGGTGATGCTGCTGGTCTACCGTGATGAGATTGATCCTCAGAGGGCCCGTGATATTCTCAAGGGGCAGCTACGGAAAGAGTACACGCTTGAACGCGTCAGTGCGCGGCACACAGATCTACAGAAAGGAGGTGTTGAAGAATGAGCACGAACGATCGGACCACGATCGGCCTTACGCCAGAAAACAAAGGGACGATGGAGAGTGTAATGGACCAGTTCGATGAAAAGGCAGATGCCGCGAAGTTCGCGATGTCGCTGGCTATCGAGAACGGTGTCGAGCCGGGTAAAACAGCGAACACACAGACCGTCTGGAATATCGGCACATTCGATCCAGACGGTGAGCTCCGCAACTTAGTGATTGCCCTCTATCCGACCGTAGATGCGCCATATGCAACGGTTGAACACTTAATCAACCAAGGATTCCGACAGCTGAATGACCATCTTGAGGAAAACAAGGAGATAGACATCGAGGCGCTTCTGTGAGATAGTTGGGGAGTTATTAATCACCTCGCTGCCGCCGAGCGACGGACCACGATCCTACGGAGGTGGTGATGTATCTTCCCCGGGTTGTTGCTTAACCTCATGAAGCGCCACGAACGCGGGCTCCTGGAACAGAACCGATTCACGAGATTCCTGGGTGTGAGATGCCGCACGATATCGGCTATGAGGGATTCGGTGGCGATCTGTCTCTCTACTCCGTCATTCGTGTAATAGTCCTGTAAAATCGTATGAATTTCGGGGACTGAGGATTTGGCCAAGGCACACCTGTGTGAGAAGAATTAACGTTACTGGTGGATAGGAGTAGGTATAGTATGGCAGGGCAACCAACATACGTCTGCGAAACGGGGCAGTCAGAGTGGCCGCCGGAGGTGAAAGATCTCATACACTCGCAAGACCTCGACGTAGAGCTAGTCGAGGCGAGTGGGTGGGATGACGATGAGAGAACGGGGTTCTACCAGAGTAAGCTGTTCCCCCGGAGTGTCGAGCAGGGAAAGAAACCCCGGGGACGTGTTCGGACTCATAAAACCAGGAAAGTCAACCTCTTCAAAAGCTCCTTACTCACGGGAAGTGTTCAGGACAGCGACTTTTTTCTCGGGAAAGAAGTTGACCGCCTCCAAGAGACGGAAGACACTGATGAGTGAGTCTAATCACGTCGCCACGTACCCGTCCGACAAACAACTTAGCCGGTGGAAGGTCAAATGTGAGGAAATGGGATTTCGTTCTCGGTCGGAGTTCGTAGAGGCGATGGTAGAGGCGGGCCTCAAGAAGTTCGACGCGTCGGAGATAGACCCCGACGAAACGAACCGAGAGCTCCGTGAACAACGAAACAACCTAAAGGCGGAACTGGACCGCGCCCGGGACCGGATAGCGGACCTCGAAGACGCCGTCTACCACGGCGAACGCCAGGCTATCAAAGAGTTCGTGGATACAAACCCGGGAGCCAGCTATGACGAAATCATCCAGCACGTCATCGACACAGTCCCGGAGCGTGTGACCACTCATCTGGACGACATGGAGGGGGAGTACCTTCGTGTCGAAGATGGGCGGTACTACCTACGGGACGAAATCACCACGGTGGACGAAAAATCTTGAAATCATGCCAGCACCGAAGAACCGACCACAACTGTCGAACGATGTCCGCGACCGCATGGGCGTCTACAAGCAGATCAACGCGGTCCCCGACAAGTACCGACTTCAAAACCACGAAGCTGCCTACTCTGGGAGGGACGTGTGGGCGGACTACTTCGAGGAGAAGACGGAAAAGTTCGATACGAAGTCCACCCGCGACCGCTACGAAAAGGCGGGTCGCTACTTCAAAACCTACATGGACGACGTGGGCCGGCACCATGCCCTGGCCGATCCCCAGCAGATCAAAGACTTCCTGGTCGCTCTCCGAGACGGGAACGTGGGACGACACAGCCACTCGCGGAAGCTTCAGACTGTCTACTTCGAATACTTCCAACCGCTGGAAGAATTCTACAACTGGTTACAGTGGCACGCTGACCACCCGCACGTCTACCACCCTGTGCTGATGGCAGTGGTGGCCGGCGGCTTCTCCCGCGACGTGTGGGACCGGAAACTAGAGCAGAACGACAAGAGATGAACTATGTCCGAAAACGATAGACAAACACTGGCAGAAGCCTTCAACCGCGAAATAGACCCCCTGGCTAACCACGCTACGACGTTCGACGGCGTCGACGTCGACGTATTTGGCCTGTTCATGGACGATGTCCTGAAGCCACAGGACCCATCCCAAGGTACGTTGGATTCCTATGACCGGACAATTCGAGAGTGGCGGGAGTTCATGTCTGACCAGGGTCGCCATCCGGCATGTCCTCACGAAGACCACGTCAAGCGGTTTATTCGTCGAGAACTGGATGAAAAAGGGAACTCCCGGCGAACAACAAAAAAGAAACTGTGGGAGCTCAACAAGATATACAAATACTGGCAGAACGGCGCGGAGTTCCCTCATCCGATGGACTACAATCCGTTCATGATAGCGAAGAAGAAGATGTCTCTGTCTACCAAGCGAGTGAAGGAGCCCCCGCGAATTCCGGTAGAAGATCTTCAGGATATCGTGGCGGACGTGAAGCACATCCGAGACCGGGCGTTCATCGTCACCCAGCTGAAGCTGGGGCTTCGTGCTAGCGAAATGGCGAACATCAAGATTAGTGAACTGAACATCACGAACAGCGAAGTCGAAAAGCACTATCCGGACATGGGAAGTTCACCACACGTTGCCCGATTCGACAACGCAGTTTACATTCCCCACGACCGACAGGGGAACAAGTCGCAGCGCCCACGGGTCCTACCAGTGGACGAAGAACTCCGCCGGCTGTGGATGAACTACCTGCTGATCCGCCCCGACAACAACGAATCCTGGCTGTTCCTCTCGCGGACGAACCACACCCAGGTGGACGACGAAGCTATCAACCTGACGTGGAAACGCCACTTCCACCCAGAATATAAAGAAACCCAGCAGCACAGGGCTGTGACGTCCCACTACGGACGGCACCGCTTCACCACGTTCTGGCGCGTGGAGCAAGACGTGAACCGCGAACTCATAAAATATATGCGCGGGGACACGTCCGCTGGTGGAACCACCGACCCGGCTGGTGGAATCGACCACTACATTCACAGCTATTACGAGGACATCGAGCCGCTCTATCGGAAGCGCATTTACAAGCTGGGTGTCTAAGTCAGATTATGACTGACAGTTCTGCGGATACGAGCTGGTTCCGAGGGATAAACCCTGGCGACTTGGATGCCGCCCGTGATGCTATCGAAAGCGGAAGCACGGAAGCGCCTAGTGACTGGCCGATCCAGGCAGTGGAGTCCGACTTTGCGGACGACGAAGACGACTATTATGATCTCCTTCACGACGCCACGGTGTACGCGGCCCGTGAGGAAACTCGAGAGCGCGAAAGGGCAGATGACCAACAGTTAAAACATAGTATTCGTGCTATGGACGACTGCGAGCGGGTCGCGAACGAACTCGCCGAGCGGGTCGCGGCGTGGGCCGGCAGCCGGCGTCCGGACGCCGGGGCGGGGATCGAGTACGCGAGGGAGCTGGCGGCCGACGACGACGCGGACCCGGCCCTGGCCGCGCTCGCCCGCCGGGTCCGGGATCTCGACGAGGAGGCGGCGGCGCTTCGGACCCGCGTCGAGCGGGCGGCCCCCGAGGTCGCCCCGAACCTCGCGTCGCTCGCGGGGCCGGTCCTCGCCGCGCGGCTGATCGCGCTCGCCGGCGGGCTGGACGAGCTCGCCCGGAAGCCGGCCGGGACCGTCCAGGTCCTCGGGGCCGAGGAGGCGCTTTTCGCCCACCTCCGGGGGCGCGCGCCGTCGCCGAAACACGGCGTCATATTCACCCACGAGGCGATCCAATCGAGCGCCCCCGAGGACCGCGGGTCGGCGGCGCGGGCGCTGTCGGGGAAGCTGGCGATCGCCGCGCGGGTCGATCACTACTCCGGGGAGCGAAAGCCCGAGTTGGACGCCGAACTCGCCGACCGGATCGAACGGATCCAAGGGCGTGAGACCGAATGAGCCTGCCCGACGGCGTCGAGAGGCGCTCATTCGGCGGCGGCGAGTGGCTGGCGACGGAGGGAGATCCGGTCTACGGCGAGCCGACCGCGGGCGGGTGGCGGCGCTGGGACCCGCGCCGCTCGAAGCTCGGCGCGATGCTCGAAGACGGGATGGACACCGGGCTCGAGGGCGGGGAGACGGTGCTGTATCTCGGCGCAGCCGCGGGGACGACAGCGAGTCACGTCGCCGATTTCGCCGGCCCGACGTACGCCGTCGAGTTCGCCGCCCGACCGGCCCGGGAGCTGCTCGAGGCCGCCGAGCCGCGCTCGAGGCTGTTTCCGCTGTTGAAAGACGCCCGAAAGCCCGAGACGTACGCCCACGTCATCGAGCCGGTCGACGTCGTGATACAGGATGTCGCGACGCGGGGACAGGCGGCGGTCGCGCTTGCGAACCGGCGGTTCCTCCGCGAGGACGGCCGCCTGCTGCTCGCGGTGAAAGCAAGAAGCGAGGACGTCACGCGTGATCCGGACGCGGTGTTCGAGTCGGTTCTCGGGGACCTGCGGGAGGGGTACGCCGTCCGCGAGACGCGGTCGCTCACACCGTTTCACCGCGATCACCTCGCCGTCGTCGCGGAGCCGCGCTGAGGGCCCGGAGCGAGCAGAGGCGGCCGCGGGCGCATGGTATTTAGTGGTCGCCGATGAACCGGACACCAATAATGGATCTGGGCTCGCGCGAGGCGTTCGACCGGGCGGGGACGCTCGGCATCGAGGAGGAGTTCTTCGTCGTCGATGACGCGGGGCGGCCGGCCGCCGGAACGGACGAACTCGTCTACGAGAACGATCCGCCCCCGTCCCTAGAGGGGCGCTTGGACCACGAGCTGTTCAAGTTCGTGATCGAAACGCAGACGCCGACCGTCGGATCGCTCGAGGAGGCCCGCGAGTCCCTCGAGGAGGTCAGAACGGCGCTTCTCGGTCACGCCGCCGACCACGGGTTCGGCATCGCCGCGGCCGGGCTGCACCCGGCGGCGAAGTGGCGCGAGCTCGATCACGTCGAAAAGCCCCGGTACAGAGAGCAGCTCGAACGCATCCAGTACCCCCAACACCGGAACACGACCGCCGGCCTTCACGTCCACGTCGGGGTCGACGACGCCGACAAGGCCGTCTGGATCGCCAACGAGATGCGGTGGTACCTCCCGATCATGCTCGCGCTGTCGGCGAACTCGCCGTACTGGAACGGGTTCGACACGGGGCTGGAGTCGGCCCGCGCGAAGATCTTCGAGGCGCTCCCGAACACCGGGATGCCGACCGTCTTCGAGGACTTCGAGACGTTCCAGCGCTTCGAGCGGACGATGGTCGAGACGGGATCGATAAACGACCGCGGCGAGCTGTGGTACGACGTGCGGCCCCACTCCGTCCACGGGACCGTCGAGGTCAGAACACCCGACGGCCAGGCCGATCCACAGCGCGTGCTCGCGTTCGTCGAGTACACCGAGGCCCTCGTCGAGGACCTCGCGGCGCGGTACGAGGACGGCGAGTCGGGGGCCGACCACCGCCGGGAGTTCCTGGAGGAAAACAAGTGGCGGGCCCTCCGGTACGGCCGCGACGCGTCGCTTCTGTCCCGCGAGTGGACGGAGGCGGTTCCGCTCGGCGAACTCGTCGAACGCGAACGCGATCGTCTCGGGGTCAGCGGCATCGTCGACGTCTACGAGGCCGAAAGCGGGGCAACGCGCCAGCGCCGGCTCATGGATGAGTCCGGGCTCGACGCGGTCTGTGCGGCGCTTCGGCTTCCCGGGGCGGCCTGACCGTCCGGTCGGCTCGGACCGAAGGGAAGCGTTATCAACCCCGCAGTCGAACGAACGTTCAATCGATGAGAGCACGCGAGCCGCACTCGGGTTGGTCCCCGGCGTCGCCGTCCGCAACCGAACCGGTTTCGATCGCCGCCGCGCACCCCGTCGATGGCCGGTAGCCGGTCGACCGCCGTCGTACTCGCCGCGCTGCTCGTCGTCTCCCTCGGCGGCGCGTCGGTGGCGGCGGGACAGGGCATCGTCACCGGCGAACCGCGCCTGAACGTGGACGTCCCCGACTCGACGCTGACGCCGGGGACGGCCACGCAACTCGACGTACAGATCTCGAACAACGGGCAGGTCGACCTCGGCTCGCCCGACGAGCGCGACGTGGTGACCGCAGCCAGGAACGTCCGGGTCGACGCCGAGGCCGACGGGCCGATAGAGGTCGAAACGGAGCGACAAGCGATCGGGACGGTCACGGAGGGCGAGCCCCAGACCGTCTCGCTGAACGTTCGGGTCCCCGAGGGGGCCGATCCCGGCGAGTACGAACTCGACGTCGAACTCGAGTACGGCTACACGGCGCGGATCGAGCAGGGCGCGGGCGTGTTAAACGATCGGACGCGGACGGTGACGCGCTCCGTCGACGTCGAGGTCGACGACGGGGCCCGCTTCGAGATCGAGGCCGTCGAGGACCGGAGCCAGGTCGGCGATACCGGGCCGGTGACGGCACGGGTCGAGAACGTCGGCAACGAGCGCGCCGACGAGGTGACAGTCGATCTCAGCGTGGCGCGGGACCAGTCTCGGGTCTCCTTCGACGCGACGAGCGACCGGATCGGCGTCGGGAGCCTCGCGCCCGGCGAGGCGGCGCGCTTCGAGTTCGAGACGACGGTGAGCCCGGACGCGAGCCCGCACGGCTACCCGATCGAGGCGGTCGCTCGCTTCGAGGACACGGACGGCATCGAGTCCCAGGGCGTCCCGCGGCGGCTGACGGTGACCCCGGAGCCGAAACAGCGGTTCAGCTTCGCCGACGTCGAGTCGACGCTTCGGGTCGGCGAGGACGGCGAACTGCGGGGGACGGTCACGAACGACGGCCCGAGACCCGTCCGGAGCGTCGTCGTCCGGTTCGCCGATCAGTCCCCCAACGTGGTCCCGATCGAGGATTCGGTCGCGGTCGGGACCCTCTCGGCCGGCGAGTCGGCCTCCTTCGAGTTGCCCATCGCGCTGAACCGCGAGGCCGAGGCGATCCCGCGGAACTTCGGTATGGCCGTCGCTTACCGGAACGCCGACGACGAGCGCCGCGCCTACGAGGACATCGACGTCACCGTCGACGTCGGCGAGAACCGCGACGAGTTCCTGCTTGCGGTCGCCGACCGGGAGCTCACGGCCGGAGGCTCGACGCTCGTCGACGTCGAGGTGACGAACAACCTCGACGAGTCGGTCACCGACGTGGAGGCGAAGCTGTTCACCGACGATCCCCTCAGCAGCGACGAAAGCGAGGGCTACATCGAGAGCCTCGCGCCCGGCGAGTCGGCGACGGTCACCTTCGAGGTGTCGGCGAGCGGCGGGGCGACGCCGCGGACGTACGCGCTACAGACCGACTTCCGGTACGACGACGCCGACGGGACGAGCAAGGTCTCGGACACGTACCGGACCGCGATCGACGTGACAGAGGCCGAAGACGGCGGGATCCCGTGGCTCGGCGTCGGCGTCGTCATCGTGGTTGTGGTCGTCGCAGCCGGGGCGTTCGCGTACAGGCGACGGGAGGGCTGAGCGTGCCGGGCGACGACGCGGAGCCGTCGGACGCGTCGGCGATCGGGCGGCTGAACGAGGCGGCGCTCTCGCGGCCCCTCGCGGTCATCGTCGCCTTTTTACTCGTCACCGCGGCGTTCGCCGGTGGGCTGCCGCTCGTCTCGACAGACAGCGAGGGCACCGGCTCGTTCACCGAGGGGCTGCCCGAACAGGAGGCCCTCGACGCGGTCAACGATGAGTTCGGCGACCGCTTCGAGGAGTCCGCCGCACAGACATCCGTGATCCACGTCGGCGACAACGTCCTCGCACAGCGGGAACTCGTCCGGAACCTCCGGTTTCTCGAGCGGGTCGACCGCCGGAGCGAACTCCGCATCGACGGCGCGCGCGGCCCGGCGACGCTTATCGCGTCGACGCTCGATCCGAGCGCCGAGACGCCCGAAGAGCGGACACGAGCCGTCGAGCAGGCGACGCCCTCCGAGATCAGGCGGGCGGTGCGTGAACTCGCCGGAAATCCGACATTCGAGGGCGCGCTCTCGAACGATTTCAACCCCACGGCGGCGTCGGCCTCGGCGTCGATCACCGGTGTCACCCACGACCTCGAAAGCGAGGGAAGCGGCGGGCCCCAGGGTGGCGGCAGCGATGAGCTCGAGTCGATACAGCTGGCCATGGAGGACCTCGCGGAGGAGGGCGGCGGCGACGTCCGCGTGTTCGGCCCCGGGATCACGGGCAGCGAGTTCGGGAACATCATCGGGGACTCGCTCGCCATCGTCGTTCCGATCGTGCTCGTGTTGATCCTCGGATTCTTGGCCGTCGCGTACCGCGACCCGATCGATCTGGGGCTCGGACTCGCCGCCCTGCTGTTGACGCTCGTGTGGGCCTTCGGGTTCGTCGGGTACGCGGGGATCCCCTTCGATCAGAACCTCGTCTCCGTTCCCGTGTTGATACTCGCCGTCGGCGTCGATTTCGGCATCCACATCATCAACCGCTACCGCGAGGAGCGCGAGAAGGGCCTCGACCCGCTCGCGGCGATGACGGAGGCGAACAGACAGCTGCTCGTCGCCTTCCTCATCGTGACCGTGACGACCGTCTTCGGGTTCGGCGCGAACATCGTCAGCGACCTCGGTCCGATCAGCAACTTCGGGCTCGTCGCCGCCGTCGGGATCATCTTCACCTTCTTCATCTTCGGGCTGTTCCTGCCGAGCGCGAAGCTGCTCGCCGACCGCGTCCGAGAGCGGCTGTCGATCCCGACGTTCGGGTCCTCGCCGATCGCCTCCGAGGGGTCGACCCTCGGGCGGGCGCTCTCGGTGAGCGCAACGGTGACCCGGACCGCACCCGTTGTGTTCGTCGTCCTGTTTTTGCTTGTCGGCGCGTCGGCGGGCGTGTACGGCCAGGGCGTCGATCAGTCCTTCGAGACGGACGATTTCCTCCCGCCGGAGGACATCCCCGCGTACATCGAGGCGCTGCCGGGGCCGATGTCGCCGGGCGAGTACACCGTCACGGAGACGACGAACCTCCTCGACGACCGCTTCGAGGCCGATCAGGACGGCTCGGTGACGCTGTACGTCGTCGGACCGCTGACCTCGGATCACGCCCTGGAGTCGCTCGCCCGGCCGAACGCCGACCCGCCGGACAGTTTCACCCGGGTCGACGGCCGGGCGGTGTCCGAGGGGCTCTTGGACGTGATCGACAGGTACGCCGCCGAGAGCCCGGAGTTCGCCGCGTTAATCGCCCGCAACGACCGGGACGGAAACGGGATCCCCGACCGGAACCTCGGTCTGATATACGACGAGTTGCTCGCCTCGCCGTTCGCCGACGCGGCCTCGCAGTACCTCACCGAGGACCGGCGTTCGACGAAAGTCGAGTACAGCGTCGACGCCGAGGCGAGCCAGGGCGAGGTGGCCGCCGACGCCGGGGAGTTCGCCGAGGAGTTTCGCTTCGACGCCACGGCGACCGGCGGCGTCGTCGTGTTCAGCGCGGTCTCGGACGTGATCTTCGAGAGCGCGATCGAGGGGATGATCCTCGCGATCGCTCTCACCGGGGTCTTTCTCGTCGTCGTGTACTGGGCCTTAGAGCGCCGGCCGCTTTTGGGGATCGTCAACCTCCTTCCGATCCTCATCGCACTCGCGTTACTCCTGGCGACGATGCGGGTGATCGGGCTGCCGTTGAACGCCCTGACCGCGACGCTTCTGTCGATCACCATCGGCGTCGGCGTCGCGTACTCCGTCCACGTCACCGCGCGGTTCATCGACGAGTACAACATGGGTAAGACCCCCTATCGGGCGCTCGAGACGACGCTTTCGGGGACCGGCGGCGCCCTCACCGGCAGCATGCTGACGACGTCGCTCGGCACCGGCGCGTTGGTGTTGGCGATCACGCCCGTGCTCGGGAACTTCGGGCTCCTCATGGCGCTCAGCGTCTTCCTGTCGTACGTCAGTGCGATCGTCGTGCTGCCGCCGGCGCTTTTGATCTGGGCGAGCCGGCGGGACCCCCGGCCGTCCGGGGACGCCGCCGCCCCGACGCGATCCGACTGAGGCTCGCCCCGATCGGGCCGGAGAGGCCCCGTCTGCGGCGAAATCGCCGCGCTGAGGGTGGTCACAGGGTTTATGTACCGGAGTACCCTGTGTCCGGCTGAATATCACAGATGTCTACCGACGAGACCGCCGACGACGGGGACGGAGCGTCCGCCGACGGGGAGACGGAGGGCGTGCGGGACCGGTTGGAGCAGGAGGCCGAGCGGGCGGCCGAGGAGTTCGACGAGGGGATCGTCGACCTGCTCTCGTGGGTGCTCGACACCGAGACCCGGGCGCGGATCTACGTGTTTCTCAGGCGGAGCCCCGGGAGCACAAGCGAGGAGATCGCCGACGGGACCGGCCTGTATCCGAGCACCGTCCGGGAGGCGTTGGCCGAGCTCAACGAGGAGGGCAAACTCGAGCGCCGCAAACGCGAGTCGGGGAGCGCCGGCAACAACCCCTACGAGTACACGGCGATGGCGCCGAGCGAGCTCGTCGGAAGCGTCGTCGAGGAGATCCAAGACGAGCTCAACACGGTGTTCAACCTCGATTCGCACCTCGGGATCGACCGGAGCGACGGGGCCGAACCGGTGGACATCACCGTCGAGGACGACCGAGAAGAGCGGCCCTAAGCGGGTCGAGCCCCCGCCGGCACCGAAGCCACTAAACCGCGGCCGACCGAGCCGGGTTCTATGGAAGTCGTACTGGGTGGCACGTTCGATCCGGTCCACGACGGACACCGGGAGCTCTTCGAGCGTGCGTTCGAACTCGGTGACGTGACCGTCGGGCTGACAAGCGACGAGCTCGCTCCCGAGACGCGGAGCGTCGACCGGTACGTCCGCCCGTTCGACGAGCGGAAGGCCGATCTCGAGGTCGAACTCCGGGCGTTCTCCGAGGAGTACGACCGGACGTTCGAGGTCCGGAAGCTACGCGAGCCGACCGGAATCGCGACCGAACCGGGGTTCGACGTGCTCGTCGTCTCGCCGGAGACCGAGGACGGCGGTCGGCTCGTTAACGAGGAACGGGAGCAAAACGGGCTGGAACCGCTCGAGATCGAGGTCGTCGATCACTGCTACGCCGAGGACGGGGAGATCATCTCCTCGACCCGGATCGTCGACGGCGAGATCGACGAGCACGGGAACCTCACCCCGGAGGCCACCGGCCGGGCGAAGCCCTCGGAATGAGCGGGCGCCGAACCTGCCGTTTTTTGTTATCCGGCGCGCCAATCGCTCGTGATGGCTGATCGTTCGGACGTCTGTGTCCTCCTGCCGACGCTCGACGAGGCCGAAACGATCGGCGAGGTGATCGAGGGGTTCCGCGAGGAGGGGTTCGAGAACGTCCTCGTCGTCGACGGCGACTCGAGCGACGGGACCAGATCGATCGCCAAGGACCGCGGCGCCCGGGTCATGGTACAGTCGGGGAGCGGGAAGGGGCAGGCGGTCAGGGAGGCCGTGGCCGCCATCGACGCGCCGTACGTCCTGATGGCGGACGGGGACGGCACGTACCGGCCGGCCGAGGCCGACGCGATGCTGGAGCCGATCTTCGAGGGGCGGGCCGAACACGTCATCGGCAACCGCTTCGCGGAGATGGAGCCGGGGGCGATGACGCGGCTCAACAGGTTCGGAAACCGCGCGATCAACCGCCTGTTCGCGGCGGTGTACGGCCGCGATCTGAGCGACATCCTCTCGGGGTACCGGGCGTTCACGAGGCGGTCGTTCGAGCAGCTCCGGCCCGACGCCGACGGCTTCGGCATCGAGACCGAACTCGCGGTCAAGTGCGTCAGACAGCGCGTCAGTACGGCGGTCGTGCCGATCACGTACCGGGCCCGCCCCGGCGGATCGGAGACGAACCTCAGCCCGTTCCGGGACGGCGGGCGGATCGTCCTGACGCTGTACGCCCTCGCGAGGACGAACAACCCGATATTCTACTTCGGTAGCGTCGCCCTACTGGGGACCGTCGTCGGCGTCGGGACGGGCGGCTTCGTCGGGTACCGCTACCTCGTCGAGGGCGTCTCCCACGACGTCCTGGCGCTTTTCGCCGCGTTCATGGTGCTGTTGTCGGTGCAGTTGCTGATGTTCGGCGTGCTGTCGGACATCCTCGTCTCGGTGAACCGCGAACAGACACAGCGCCTCGAGGACGTCGCCGAGCGCCTCCGGGAACTCGAGGAGTGACGGACCGAGCCGCGTCGCCGGGAGGTCAGAACGGCAACAGCGCCCGGAGCTGTCCGATGACGCTGTTGTTCGCCCGCTCGCGTTTGGCCTCGAAGATCGGGTGCACCGCGTTCAGGAACTCCTGTCGGGTGTCGAAGCGCTCGCGGCTGAGCCGATCGCACGCCTCCGAGAGCCGCATCTCGTTGCCCTTCGCGTCGTAGGGGACGGTGGGATCGCCGAGGGCCGCCGTGAGCTCCTCGGCGGTCATCGGAAACGTCACCCCGGCCCGTTCGAGGTGGTCATCGAGCGCCGCGATCCCGAAAGCGACCGCTTCCGGAGCCTCGTCGTCGTCCTGTTGTGGCGGCCGAACTCCCATTACGTCCGGCTATACACGACGGTACCGTAAATATTCCCGACTCGGGCGGCCGGTAAACAGACATATGCACGCGAGCGACCAACCCCCGGGCGTGACCGAATACACGACGGTTTCGATACCCAAGGAGCTCTCCGAGCGCGTCGAGGAGACGATCGAGGGGACGAGCTTCTCCTCGACGAGCGATCTGGTTCGGTTCCTGCTGCGGAGCATCGTCATCCAGCATCAAAAACAGGGCGCGCTCACCGAGGCCGAGTTCGACGAGATCACGGACCAACTCCGAGACCTCGGCTACCTGGAGTGAGCCCGGACGCGGAGCGCGGTCAGCCGGGCGCGTCGCCGAGTTCGCCGGCCGGCGGCTCGACGTCGAGGGTCTCGATCGGGAGGCCCTCGCCGGAGCGGGCGAAGGCGCCGACGTGTTCGACGTCGTACGGCGGCGTCGCAACGAAGACGACCTCGTGGAGGTCGTCGGTTTTCCGCAGCCCGAGCGTTCCGTCGGGGTGGCTGATGAAGCGACCGGCGGCCCCCGGCGTCGAGATGTCCATCCCGAAGACGGCGGTGACCGACCCGCCGGTGTCGGGGAGGTACATGTCGGTGAACACCGATCGGTCGGCGGGGAGGTCGGCGTCCAGCTCCGCGGCCGGCATCACGGTCACAGAAACCGTGACCGACGCGGGGTCGCGGTCCTCGGCGAGTTCGAGCAGCGCGGTCAGCAGCCCCCGGGTGATGTAGACCACACCGCGTCGTTGGCGCGGCGAGCACAAAAACGTCCGCCGCGGCGGCGCTGGCGCCCGTCTCAGGCGAGGCGCTCGATGAACGTCTCGCCGTCGACGACGAGGTTGTACGCCTCCTCGTCGTCGTTCCAGAGGACCAATGCGTTCTCGAAGCCCAACAGCGCGCCGTAGGGGGCGCGTTCGAGCGGTTCGTTCAGCGCCGACGCGTCGGCCAACACGGCGTAGTGGTCGATCCGCTCCGATCCGTCGCCGATCTTGAACACCGGGTTGCCGTCCGCGGCGAGGTTCGGGGAGAGCTTCACCGCGTCGAGGTCGATCCGATCGGTGACGTGGCGCTCGCTGTCGGCCATCTTCGCGACCCGGTCGGGGTCGGGGTCGTACTCGATGGCGCTCGCGCCGTCGGTTCTGAGGAGGAGGTACGCGAACTGGACCGTTCCGTTTCGGTACGTCCCGTCGTCGTCTCCGGCGACGTCCAGGCGGCGCTGGAACCCCGGCGGCTCGATGTCGGGGCGCCGGGTGAACGTCCAGCCGCGGTCGTCGGGTCGCTCGTCGGGCCACAGCCGGACCGTCGGGGCGTAGACCGTGGTCCCGGGGCGCCGCCGCAGGACCGCCCGCTCGATCGACCGGAGCCGCGTCGCCGTCCGCTCTTCGGCCGGCGAGACGGCGAGAAGCGTCCCGTCGGGGGCGAGCGCGTCCAGATACCGCGTCACAACGTCGACCGGGTCCTCGAGTTCCGAGAGGACGTTCGCGAAGACGATCAGGTCGTACTCCCCGTCGGGAACGAAGCTCTCGGCGGTCTCGCGGGCGACCGTCGTCCCGAACCCCGGGCGCGTTTCGGCGAGCATCGCCTCAAGGACCGCCGCCGCGGCGCTCGGCTCGACGGCGTCGTACTCGACGGCCGTGTCGGCGGGCAGGTAGTCGTGAATCCCGAGCGCCGGGCCGCCGGTGCCGGCCCCGACGTCGAGGATCCGGAGCGCGTGCGGGAGGCGGCCGTCGCGTCCGAGTTCCTCGAGGGCGTACTGGATCGCCGCGTAGTAGTCCGGGAGGTGATACAGCCCGTAGGCGAGGGCCGTCTCCTCGTCGTACGTGACCGTCTCGTCGGCGAAGTACGCGGCTTTCAGCTCGTCGATCCGGGCCCTGAGCCGATCGCCAGCCTCGCCTTCGGGCCAGTTCGCGCCGTAGCGCTCGAGGAGGCGGTCCTCGAAGCGTCGGGCGTACGCCGCCGGAAACCGCTCGACGCCCTCGAAGGCCGGGTCGATCGGGCCCTCCTCGAGGGGAACGAACGTGCCGTCGTCGCGCTCCGTGAGGCCGAGATCGAACGCGTTGCGCCTGAGCGTCTCCCTGACGACCGCCGGGTGCGGTCTGTCCTCGACGTACTCGTAGATCTCGTCGGGATCGATCGGACGGACGTTCCGGAGATACCGCGCGGCGTCGAGGATCCCCGCCGTGTCGGTCATTCGCCGGCCTCCTCGTAGAGTTCGACGAACGCGTCGCCGTCGGCGTCCGCGAGACGCGCCGCGGCCTCGGCGACTGCGGCGCTGCCCTCGAACCGCTCTTGAATCTCGGCGTACACGCTCGGGGTGTTGCCGGTGAGGCCCTCGACGAGTTCCGAGAGCGGTCCCGAGAGGGCCGTGTGAAACCGCGGGTCGACGTCGTCGGCCGCGAGCGCGTACGCCAAGACGGCCGTGTGGGCCGTGGCCTGGACGGTCTCCATGGCGTCGTCGTGCGTGTCCGCATCCGTCTCGAAGACGTCGTTGCCGGCGGCCTCGAGGGCAGAGCGGAGCCGCCCGATCGTCGGACCCGCCGAGACCGTCACGCAGGGGACGTTCCCCGGCGCGTTCGAGGCCGAAAAAAGCGGGTGGAAGCTCGCGCGCTCGCGCCCCGCGGCGTGGGCCCGCAGCGCGTCGACCGCGTTCCGCATCTCCCCGGAGACGTCGACGACGGCGCCGCGTGCCCGTTCGGCGTGGGTCTCGATCGCCGCCGGCGTCGCCGAGATCGGCACGGCCAGACAGACGACGTCGAAGCGCTCGTCGGTGTCGAGAGAAACGCCCCGAGCCCCCTCGAAGCCGGCCGCCGCCGCCCGCGCCGTCTCGGGATCGCGGTCGGCGAAGGCGACCGCATCGGCGCCGCAGTGGCCGGCGAACCACCGGCCCATCTCCCCCGCCCCCACGACGAGCAGTTGCATACGCTCGCTTGCTCCGCGGCGCTCAAAAGCCGTTCGTCTTCCGGCATCGGCCCCAGCGCGGCGCGGCCGCGGCTCAGCCGTTCGGCTCGATCCGCAGCGTCTCCTCGTAGTCGGTGAGGTTCTCGTACCCGTCCTCGGTGACGACGACGAGGTCCTCGATCCTGACGCCGCCGACGGCGGGATCGTACAGCCCGGGCTCGACCGTGAGGACGTTGCCCGCTTCGAGTTCGTCGCCGCCCGTGCCGACCCGCGGCAGTTCGTGGATGTCGAGGCCGACGCCGTGACCCGTGCTGTGGATGAACCCCGTCTCGGCGTCCTCGTCGCTCCGGAGCGTCGGTAGCCCGGCGTCCTCGTACACGTCACAGACGACGTCGTGGACGTCCTCGCCGGTGACGCCGGGCTCGATGGCCCCGATCGCGGCCTCCTTTGCGTCCGCGGTGAGGTCGTACCACTCCCGGACGGTCTCGTCGGGCTCACCGACGACGAACGTGCGGGTCATGTCCCCGAAGTAGTTCGTCCCCTTGTCCCTGGGGAAGATGTCGATGATGATTGGTTCGTTCGCCCGGAGCGGACCGCTCCCGCGCTCGTGTGGGTCCGCGGCGTCCGAGCCGCAGGCCACGATGCGCCGCCTGAGCCCGCAGTTGCGCTCCAACAGCGTCACCTCGATCTCCGTTTTGACGCGCTCGCTGGTGAGCGGCTCGTCGTCGTGGTAGAGGGTCCCCGACCGGACCGTCGTCTCGCGCAGCATCTCCTCTGCGGTCCGCATCGCAAGCGCGCCGGCCCGCTGTGTGGTCCGGATCGCGTCGATCTCCTCGTCCGTCTTCGTGGCTCGCATCCGCTCGACGACGTCCGTTCCCCGCCCGATCGGGGGGGCATCCGGCGTCGCGACGGAGACGCCCTGTTCTCGGAGCCCGTCGGCGGTCGCAAGCGGGAACCTCGCCGGGGTCGCGACCGACTCGACGCCGTATTCCCGGCAGAAATCGGCGAGGACGCGCCGGGCGGCCTCGGGTTGACCGTGCTCCTCGGTGGCCGCCGTCAGGTCGTAATCGGCGTGACGTTCGACGGTCGCCGCCGCCGCGTCCTCTTTTGCTCGCCCGTACTCGAGGCCGGAGACGAGCAGGTGGATCTCGCCGTCGTAGAGCGTATGGAAGGGGTCGGGGGCGTCGAACCCCGAGAGGTACAGCTGATCGGCCTCGTCGCTGTCGGCGTCGATGAGAAACCCGTCGACGCCCGTCTCCTCGATGAACCGATCGAGCTTCGAAAAGTCCCGTGACACGACTGCTCGTACGACAACGGGAATAAAATAGGTTGCGTTCGGCCGAATCAGACGCGGTTCGAAACGAACAGCCGCGCGTCGGGGTCGCCGTACGATCGGATGTGGCCGAGTCGGCAGACATTTGTCGTCCCCAGACGAGACGGCGGCATGGACGTCCGGATCACGCCGTCGCGGGTTCGCGGTGTCGCGCGGGCACCGCCGTCGAAGAGCTACACGCACCGCGCGATCCTCGCGGCCGGGTACGCGGACGGTGCGACCGTTCGGAACCCGCTTTTCAGCGCGGATACGGCCGCGACGAGGCGGGCCGTCGAGGCCTACGGCGGCGAGACAGAGCGGACCGACGAGAGCCTCAAGATCGCGGGGTTCGGCGGCGAGCCGGCGACGCCGTCGGACGTGATCGACTGCGCCAACAGCGGGACGACGATGCGGCTGACGACCGCCGTGGGGGCGCTCGTCGACGGGCTCGCGGTGCTGACCGGTGACGCGTCGCTTCGGTCCCGACCGCAGGGGCCCCTGCTGGAGGCGTTGGAGGGGCTCGGTGCCGATGCGGCGTCGACGCGGCGAAACGGACGGGCCCCGATCGTCGTCGGCGGCGGCGTTGAGGGCTCGCGCGTCCGGATCCGGGGCGACGTCTCCTCGCAGTACGTCACCGGGCTGTTGATGGCCGGTGCGGTCACCGGATCGGGCCTCGAGATCGAACTCACGACCGAGCTCAAGTCGGCCCCGTACGTCGACATCACCCTCGAGGTGCTGGCCGACTTCGGCGTCGAGGCGACGGTGCTCGGCGGCGACGACTCGGCGGTCCGGGCGGCCGGCGCAGAGGGGTTCCGCGTGGAGGGCGGCCAGACGTACGAGCCGACCGGCGGCGAGTACCGCGTCCCCGGGGACTTCTCGTCGATGTCGTACCTGCTCGCCGCGGGGGCGCTCGCCGCCGACGGCGAGGGTGAGGGCGTCGTCGTCGAGGGCGCAAAGCCGAGCGCGCAGGGCGACGCCGCGATCGTGTCCGTCCTCGAGGCGATGGGTGCCGACATCGAGTGGGACCGCGAAGCGGGGCGGGTAAGCGTCGACCGATCGGCGCTGGAGGGGATCGAGGTCGGGGTCGCCGACACGCCGGATCTGCTCCCGACGATCGCGGTGCTCGGGGCCGCCGCGGACGGGACGACGCGGATCACCGACTGCGCGCACGTCCGCCTGAAGGAGACCGATCGCGTCGCGGCGATGGCGGAGGAACTCGGGCGGATGGGGGTCGACGTCGAGGAGTTCGAGGACGAACTCCGCGTCCACGGCGGCGGCATGGAGGGCACGACCGTCGAGGGCCACGACGACCACCGGATCATCATGGCGCTGGCCGTCGCCGGGCTCGTCGCTGAGGGGCCGACGACGATCGAGGGCGCCGAGGACGTCAACGTGTCGTTTCCGGGCTTTTTCGACGTACTCTCGGGGGTGGGCGCGGAGATCGACCGGCGCTGATGTCCGATCTCGACCACGATCCCGGCCCGCGCCGCCGGGTCACTCGTTTCTGGCGAACCCGTGGGCGCCGTTTCGCCCTGTCGTCGTGGGTGTAACCTTCATAAACTCGGCGTTCTCGCGGGCCGTTTCGAGGTCGTGAGCGCCGGCGTACGAGAGCCCGGAACGGATCCCGGCGGCGAACTCCGCGATGCGGGGGCCGACGGGACCGGTGTACTCGGTGACCGCCTCGACGCCCTCGTCGGCTTCGACGTCGCCGTCTTTGTCCTCGCGCTCGGCGGCGGCGGCGGCGGTCGACATGCCGCGGGACCGCTTGTGCCGCTCGCCATCGATCTCGACGACCTCGCCGGGGGACTCGGCGCACCCGGCGAAGAACCCGCCCATCATCACGGCGTCGGCGCCCGCGAGGAGGGCCTTGACCGCGTCGCCCGACGTTCGGATCCCCCCGTCCGCGATCGTCCGCACGCCACGTTCGTCGGCGGCGGCCGTACACCGCTCGACGGCGGTGAACTGCGGGACGCCGAAGCCGGTGACCTCCCGGGTCGTGCAGTGCGACCCCGGGCCGACGCCGATCTTGACGCAGTCGGCACCCGCGGCGGCGAGGTCGGCAACGCCGGCCTCGGTGGCGACGTTACCGGCACACAGCGGCGTTTTCGGGAATCGATCGGCGAGGCGCTCCGTCGCCTCGATCGCCCGCTCCATGTGTCCGTGGGCGACGTCCAACGCCAGCACCGACGCGCCGGCCTCGACGAGCGACGCCGCGCGCGTCTCGTAGTCCTCGGCGATGCCGACCGCGCCGCCCACCGGCAGACCCGCCTCGGCGACCGCACGCACCATCCGGGCCTGTTTCTCTATCGGGAGAAACCGGTGGATCACGCCCAGTCCGCCGGCCTCGCCGACGGCGCGGGCCATTTCGGTCTCGGTGACGGTGTCCATCGCCGCCGTCACGACCGGGACCGACAGCGCGAGCCCGTCGGCGAGTTCGGTCCGCAGCGTCACGTCCGAGCGGCTACCGACCGGCGATCGCTGTGGAACGAGTAGCACGTCGTCGTAGGAGAGTCCCGTTTCGTAGGGCATGACAAACCCTTCGTTTATATTAGGTACGAACGCATAAGCACGTCGGTCGCGGGCGGAGCCCTCGCCCGTTCGGGGCAATCGAAGCGACCGAGCGTCGGCGGGGAAAATAAGTGACACGACCGAATACACGCACACAAATGGCTAGCACGGACGCGGCCGAAAGCGCCGTCACCGAGCGCGTCGCGGCCGCAAAACGGGCGATAGGGGAGTTCGAGGACAGCGGCCAGGAGGCTGTCGACGACGCGGTGGCGGCCGTCGCCTGGGCGATCTGTCGGGACGGGGCCTGCCGGGCGTTCGCCGAGCGCGCCGTCGAGGAGACCGGGATGGGAAACGTCGCCGACAAGATCGAGAAGACCGAGACGATCGTCCGGGGCGCGCTCTCTGATACGGCGGGCGAACCGACGGTCGGCGTCGTCGATCGCGACCCCGAAGAGGGGGTGATCGAGATCGCGCACCCCGCCGGGGTCGTCGGCGCGCTCACCCCTTCGACGAACCCCGTCGGAACGCCGGCGACACTGGCGATGTTCGCGATCAAGGGCCGGAACGCGATCGTCGTCTCGCCCTCGCCGAGCGCCGTCGAGACGACGGGAGCCGTCATCGAGGCGATCAGGGCGCGACTCGAGGCGGTCGGAGCGCCGCCGGATCTCGTGGGGATGGTCCCGCCGCCGATCACGAAGCCGAAAGCCCACGAACTCCTCGATCGGGCCGACCTCGTGCAGGTGACGGGCTCGCCGAACAACGTCGAGGCCGGACGGACCGCGGACACGCCGGACCTCTGTGTCGGGGAGGGCAACGTCGTCTGTCTGGTCGGCGAGCGCGCCGACGTGCCGGCGGCGGCCGACGACATCGCCCACAGCGCGTCGTTCGACCACGGCCTGACGTGTCTGAACGCGAACTCGATCGTCGCCCACGGCTCCGTCCGGTCGCAGCTGCTTGAGGCGCTCGAAGCCCGCGGCGGATACCTCTGTACGGAGGCCGAGACCGACCGTCTCAGGGAGGTGCTCTTCGACGCCGGCGAACTCCGCTCGGGCGCGATCGGGCGGTCGGCGGCCGAACTCGCGGCGCGCGCGGAGCTCCCCGAAGCGGCGAGTGAATCGTCGTTCCTGCTCGTCCAGCCGCCGGACGTCGGGGACGAGGCGCCGCTTTGCGGCGAGAAGCTCACCCCCGTCGTCGCCGCGTACGACCGCCCGAGTTTCGACGCGGCGATCGGTGCGAGCAACGCGATCCTCGAGCACGAGGGGCGGGGCCACTCGTGTGTGGTCTACACGCCGGACCGACAGCGGGCGATCGCGGCCGGCGAACGCCTCGACGTCCACCGGATCGGGCGGAACCAATCGAGCATCGAACTGGCGGGAGGGTTCGGCAACGGGGTCCGGTTTACCTTCTCGCTCGGCGGCGGGCCGATGGGCGGGAACCTGATCGACGAGAACATCTCCTACGAGCACTTCCTCACGACGAAGAAGGTCGTCGAGCCGGCCGACGGCGAGCCGCCCTCCGACGAGGAGCTCTTCGGGTCGATCGCCGAACGGACGGGGTGACTGGGTGGGCGACACGGCGGAGCGACGGCATCGACGGACACGTCCTCGGCGAGCGCGTCGCGGCCGCGTATCTCAACGCCAAGGTG
>NZ_JAQCNO010000064.1 GCF_028274965.1 Natronomonas sp.
ATTTGAACCCACGAACTCCCGATTACAAGTCGGGTGCTTGAACCGCCCAAGCTCCCCTGGCGCAACGCGGGGCGCTACGCGTCGCCGTCTGTACCCTCGGAGCCGTCGTTGATGGGTTTTTCGAGTTCGATCCGGTGGGCGGTGTACCCACGCCGGCTGTAGAACCGGCGTGCGGGCTCGTTTCGAGCCATCGCCTGCAGCGAGACGGCGTCGACCCCCCTCGACGCCAGGTCCGCCTCGGCGGCCTCGAGCAGCGCGGTTCCGATCCCGTCGTCTCTGTCCGAGGGTCGGACGTAGACGTTGTGGATCACGCCGCGGGAGCGGTCCTGTTCGTACCGACCGGTCTCGACGGCGAAGGTCACGAACCCGACGACCGCGTCGCCGCGCCGCGCGAGGAGCGCGGTGTCGGCGACGACGTGTCGCACCATCGTTTCGTGGATCACGGGGCGGTTCTCCGAGGTCCGGAGGTGCGATCCGTGGCGGCGTTGATCGGCCGCGAGATCGAGCCACAGGTCGACGAGCGCGGTCACGTCGTCGCCGCCGGCGGCTTCGATGGCGACGTCCGTCGGGCGGTCAGACACGGCTACTGGTCGAGCGATTCGACGCCGGCAAGCGACTCGCCGGCGAGCATCTGCAGTGCGGCCCCGCCGCCGGTCGAGACGTGGTCGAACCCCTCGAGGATGCCCAACTTTCGGAGCGCCGAGGCGGTGTCCCCGCCGCCGACGATGCTCTTGTGGGCGCGCGAGGCGCACTTGTACAGCTCCAGCGTCCCGGTGTCGAAGCGGTCGTCCTCGAAGACGCCCGCCGGCCCGTTGAGGATCGCCGTCCCGGCGTCCTCTAAGATCTCGGCGTACGCCGAGACGGTTCTGACGCCGATGTCCATCGCCGGCTGTCCGGTCGGCAGTTCGCCAAGGTCCAGTTCGAGCCGCTCGTCGTCGTGTTCGACGGCGACGTCGCGGGGCATGTGTATCCGGTGGCTGAACTCGTCGAGCAGGTCGCCGGCGGCCTTGACCGCCCGGTGGCTCCGCTCGTTGACGATGGCCGCCGAGGCGGCGCCGAGGGAGACGCCGTCCGCGAGCAGAAAGGCGTTCCCGACGAGGCCGGTCGTCAGGACGCTGTCGGCGAGGCCGCGCTCGAGGACCGACCGGGCCACGCCGATCGAATCGTCGACCTTCGCGCCGCCGAGGACGTACACGCGGGGCTCGGGGCTCTCTGCGATGTTCCCGAGGACGTTTATCTCCCGTTCCATCACGCGTCCGGCGTACGCCGGGAGCCGCTGTGGAAACCCGACGATCGACGGCTGACGGCGGTGCGACGTGGCGAAGGCGTCGTTGACGTAGGCGTCGAGGGCAACCGAGAGCTTCTCAACCAGGTACGTGTCGGCCGCGTCCTCGGCGTCGAAGGACATGTACTCCTCGGAGTAAAACCGGGTGTTCTCGAGCAGCAGCGCCGATCCGGGGGCGAGGCGTTCGACGCGGTCTCTGGCGTCGCTCGAGAACGTCGAATCGCAGTGCTCGACGGGGGCCGCAAGCAGCTCGTCGAGACGCTCGGCGTGGGGGCGGAGGTCGCTGAAATCGTCGTCGCCGGGGCGGCCCTGGTGTGCGAGCAACGCGACGCGGGCGCCGCGCTCGCACAGCTCCGCGATCGTGTCGACGTGGGCGCGAACCCGGGCGTCGTCGGCGATCCCGTCGTCGTCCAACGGGCTGTTTATGTCGACCCGAACCCCGACCGCGGCCCCCTCGGCATCGAGGTCGTCGAGCATCCGTATCATGCTCCGGTGATCGATTGGTTGTTATGAAAGCCTTGCGCAACGCCGCGACCGCCGCCGAG
>NZ_JAQCNO010000007.1 GCF_028274965.1 Natronomonas sp.
ATGGGCCCTGCCGGGTTCGAACCGGCGACCACTCGGTGTCCCATCCCGGCGCCGACGGCGCGGGGAGTATGAGCCGAGCGCTCTGACCACTGAGCTAAGGGCCCGCTGGCCCGGAGTACCCGCTCGTCGCTTTTCAGTCTGCCGGATGCGGGCGGGGAAAAGAGCCAACCGTGCGGCCGGTAAAGCGCCCGCATGGAGTTCAGTTTCGACTATCAACCCGGACGGATACGGTACGGTCCGGGCTGCGCGTCGACGATCGAGGACGTCCTCGGGACGCTCGGGGTTGAGAACGCCCTCGTCGTGACGGGGCGGACCGTCGGCGAGACGGCGGCCGTGATGGACCCGGTCCGGGCGGGTGCCGGCGGACGTCTGGCCGGGACGTTCGCCGAGACGACGCCCGACAAGGAGCTTTCGACCGCGCTTCGGGGCGCCGACCGCCTCGCCGAGACGGACGCCGACGCGCTCTTGGCCGTCGGCGGCGGGAGCAGCCTCGACGTCGCGAAGACGATCGCCGCCGTGGCGGGGTCACAGCGAAGCGACGAGGAAATACTTGAGGCGTTCGAGGAGACGGGGGCGGTACCGCTCGGCGACGGGGAGCTACCGCCGGTCTGTGTGGTCCCGACGACGCTCGCCGGGGGGGATCTCTCGATGGTCGCCGGGATCACGACCAGACGAGACGGGCTGGTCCGCGGCGGGATCTACGACGCGCGGCTCATGCCCGAGGCGCTGTGGTACGACCCCGAGCTGTTCCGGACGACGCCGGAGGACGTGCTCCGCGCGTCGGCGATGAACGGCTTCGATAAGGCGATCGAGACGGCCTACGCCGCCACGTCGACGCCGATCAGCGACGGGACCGCGGTCCGGGCGATCCGGCGTCTCTCCCGCGGGCTGCCGGCGCTCGGAGCCGGCGAGCGCGACCAAGCGACGATGCGCGATGTCGTCGTCGGGACGATCCTCGCGCAGTACGGCTGCTCGCGAGCGGACGGGCTGACGCTGTCTTTGATCCACGCCTTCGGCCACGGGATCGCCCGCGGGTACGAGATCCAACAGGGCGGCGCACACGGGATCATCGCGCCGCACGCGCTCGCGTACCTCTTCGGGGAGACCGACGGCGCCCGGGGGCTGTTGGCCGAGGGCTTCGGCGTCGAGGCCGACTCGCCCGAGGCGGCCGCGCGCGCGGTCATCGAGGGCGTCGAGCGGGTCCGCGACGGGCTCGGACTGCCGACGCGACTCCGGGAGATCGACGACATGTCGGAGTCGGACCTCCCGGCGATCGCCGCCGACGTCCACGGGGACGGGTTCATGTCGTACTGCCCGGCGGGGCTCGATCCGACCGTCGAGGACACAGAGGCGGTGCTGCGGGAGGCGTGGTGAGAAGAGCGCCGCCGCCAGGTCTCGAACCTGGGACAACCACGTTAACAGCGTGGTGCTCTACCAGCTGAGCTACGGCGGCTGCGTCACAATGTACTCCGAATCGCCACATATGGCTTTCGCTTCCCGCTTGCGCCCGTCGGCGAGACCCGACCAACGCGGCGTCGAGGGCGCCACCGGCACGTTTTATTCGTCCGCGCCGAACCCCCGGCCATGTCGTTCGAATCGGTCGTGGAGGCGGTCCGAGAGCGGGTCGTCCCCGAGGCGTCCGAGGTTCGGGCCATGGAGCGGGTGGTCGCCGAACTGGAAGCGCGGGCGGCGGCGGCGATCGACGAGCTCCCGGTCGAGGCCGACACGGAACTCGTCGGGTCGACGGCCCGCGGGACCTGGCTCGCCGGCGACCGGGACATCGACCTCTTCGTTCTGTTTTCCCCGGAGCTCGACCGCGAGGACCTCGAGCGGTACGGCCTCGCGGTCGGACACGCCGTTTTGCCCGACGGCCACGAGGAGTTCGCGGAACACCCCTACGTCAAGGGCCAGCGGGGGGGCTTCGACGTCGACTGCGTCCCCTGTTACGCCGTCGAGCGCCCGACGGCGATCAGGTCGGCGGTCGACCGGACGCCGTTTCACACGGCGTACCTCGAGGGGGAAATCGAGCCGCTCGCCGACGACGTTCGGGTCGCGAAGGCATTTCTGTCGGCGATCGGCGCGTACGGAAGCGACCTCCGGACGAAGGGGTTTTCGGGGTTCCTCACGGAGCTGCTCGTCTCGGAGTACGGGGGGTTCCGGGCGTTCGTCTCGGCGGCCGCCGCGTGGGAACCGCCGGTCCGGCTCGACCCCGCGGACCACGGCGCGCGCGAGTTCGACGACCCACTCGTTGTCGTCGACCCGACCGACCCCGAACGCAACGTCGCCGCGGTCTGTTCGAGGCGCAACGTCGCCCGGCTCGTCCACCACGCGCGGCGGCTGCTCGCCGATCCGACGGCGGAGCGCTTCGAGTCCGAGCGCCCGGGGCCGCTTTCGGCGCCCGAGGTCGCGGGTCGGATCGCCGACCGCGGCACCGAACCGGTCGCCGTCCGGTTTGCCGCCCCGGACATCGTCGAGGACCAGCTGTACCCACAGCTCGAGACGTCCCTCTCGGGGCTCGTCGGCGCGCTCGATCGGGCCGGGTTCTCGCCGCTCCGGAGCGCGTGTTTCGCGGACCGGCGGGCCGCGCTGTTGATCGAGTGTGCGGTCCCGGAGCTCTCCGGGGTGAAACGACACGACGGGCCCCCGGTCGGCGTCAGAGAGCACGCCGAGGGGTTCTACCGGACCTACCGGGAGGACGAGAGCGTCACCGGCCCGTTCATCGACGACGACGGCCGGTACGCGGTCGAGCGGGCCCGCGAGGCGAGGACGCCGGCGGCGCTCGTCCGGGCGAAGCTCTTCGAGGTCTCGCTGGGCACGCACGTTGAGGCGGCCCTCGAGGAGGACCACGAGGTGCTCGCGGGGTCGGACGTTGCGGCGCTCGCCGACTCCTTCGGGGCCGAACTCGCGGCGTACTTCGATCCCCGGCCGTGAGGCTCAGAGGCCGTGGGCGTCCCGGACGTCGTCGAGGACGCGTTTGGCCTTCGAGGTGACGTCGCCGTCCGGTTCGACCGGCTCGCGGCCGTCGAAGACCTCGTGGACCATCTCGACGGAGTCCGAGAGGGCGTCGAGCCCGTACCCGCCCTCGAGGACGAACGACAGCGGCGCGTCGTGTCGGTCGGCGATCGACCGAACGCGGTCGGTCAGGTGCCCGTAGCCCTCCGTCGAGACGCACATCCGCGAGATCGGGTCGTGGCGGTGGGCGTCGAACCCGGCGCTGACGACGAAGAGGTCGGGGTCGAAACGCTCCATCGCGGGGTCGAGGATGCGGTCGACGAACGCCGCGTACTCGCTGTCGCCGCTCCCGCCGGGAAGCGGCGCGTTGAGCGTCGCCTTCCGCGCGTTCGGACCCCCGGTTTCGAGTATCTCGCCGGTCCCGGGGAACAGCCCCTGCTCGTGGACCGAGGCGTAGAACACGTCCTCGCGGTCGTAGAAGATGTCCTGGGTGCCGTTGCCGTGGTGGACGTCCCAATCGAAGACGACGGCCCGATCGACGCCACTCCCGTCGCGTTCGAGCGCGCGCTCGACGGCGACCGCGGCGTTGTTGAAAAAACAAAACCCCATCGCCTCGTCGGTCTCGGCGTGGTGTCCCGGCGGCCGGCCGATCGAGAACGGCGTGTCCCGGCCCTCCGCGCCCCCGAGAGCCTCCTCGACCGCCCAGCAGGCCAGCCCCGAGGAGGCAAGCGCCGCCTCCCACGTCTCCTCGACGGCGACGGTGTCGGCGTCCCAGGTTCCGCCGCCGTCCGCACAGAACGCCTCGACGTCGGCGACGTAGCCGGGGTCGTGGACCGCCTCGATCGAGTCCCGGGTCGCGAGGTCGCCGTCGTCGTAGCTGACGCCGTGTCGCTTCGAGAGGCCGCGTCTGATCGCGCGGAGCCGGTCTGCGGTCTCGGGGTGTCGGGCGCCGGTGTCGTGTTCTAAGCAGATCTCGCGGTACCCGAACTTCATCCGAAGTACGGTTCGAGCTCGTAGTACGTCTCGAAGTCCGACGCCTTGATCGTGCGCCGGTCGGCGTGCCGCGCCAGAATCGCAGCCGCGGTCGAGACGGTGTCGGCGTACGATTCGAGTTCGCCGGCGAGGGCGATCCGGGCGTCCATCGAGACCCGGTATCGGTCGTCGATGTCGAGACGCGCGATGCGGTCGATCGGCGCGACCGGGAGCTCGAGGAGGTCCTTGTCGACGGTCGGGGCGTCGAAGTCCTCGGCCATCAGCGTCTTGCGGCCGTCCGTGGTCGCCGTCTCGGCGGCCTCGACCGCGAGTGCCGCCCCGCGCTCTTGGATCCGGCGGGCGAGTTCCTCGGCCGCCTCGGCGCTGACCCGCAGCTGCCCGGCGTTCCGTCGGATGACGGTGTCGACGGGCGCGAACGGCAACTCGACGCTCATACACCACACCGGGGCCGAGTCGGCCTTAATCTTTGCGAGGCCGTGCCGTATCAGAACACCTCGTCGGCGACGAACCGCTCGCCGTCGCGGCGCCCCCGGACGGTGATTTCCTGGCCCAGGTGGACGTCGGCGTCGGCCTCGACGCGGACCGTCTCGTCGCCGTCGTCGAGAATGATCGGATCGCCCGGCTGGACGACGGTTCCGGTGAACGTGTCGGGTCCCTCGGTCGCCCCGTCGGCTCCGGTTCCGGTTTTGGACGCGTCGGAGTCCCCGGAGCTGTCCGTTCCGCCGCCCGATGGCGTCCCCTCGGTCGGATCGCCGGCGTCGTCGGCGAACTCGTCGAGACCGGCCGACTCGGAGCCCCGGTCGGGTTCGGCGTCGTCAAGGACGACGACCGTCGAGCGCCACCCTGCGGAGGCCTCGAGTTCGTCCTGCCAGCCGTCCTGTATCTCGACGTCGGCGCAGAACACCTCGTCGCCGGGGGCGAGGTCGATGTCGGCCTTGTCGCCCCACAGCGCGACCCGTATGTCCCCGGTCCGGTCTTGGACACGGATGTTTCTGACCTGGCCCTCGCTGCCGTCGTCGCGGTCGAAGGTTCGCTTCGGATCGGCCGACCGAACGACGCCGGAGATGTCGACGGTCCGGTCGATCTCGACGGAGCCGATGTCGTCGGCGTCGGGGACGAACTCCACGGACTCCTCGAGTTCGTCCACGTCGCTGCCGGACCCGACGTGGAGCTCGAGCGAGCCGTCGCGCTCGCGGACGTACCCGTCGATGACCTCGACGCTCTGTCCGGCGGTCAGCTCCTCGGCGCGGTCGGCCTGCTCGTCCCACAGGGTGACCCGGATCCGGCCGGTTTCGTCGCCGAGCGTCAGGTTCGAGACCCGCCCCTCGCTGCCGTCATCGCGATCGAACGTCCGGATCGAATCGGTGTCGAGGACGACGCCGCGGAGGTTCACGTCGGACTGTCCCATCGACAGCGAGTCGGCGGTCACGCGTCCGCCGATCTCGACGCCGACGTCCGCCTCCTCGTCGGGTTCGAGCCGGTCGGCGCTGACCTCGATCCCGTTGTAGCCGTCCTTCGGTCGGCCCTTGATCCGGAAGACGTCGCCGGCCGCGATCTCCTCTGTTCCCCTGACCGCGTCCTCGCCCCACAGCGCGACCCGGACGGCCCCGGACTCGTCGGCGACGTCGAGGTTCAGGACGTGTCCCTCCTCGTCGTCCTCGTCGCGCTCGAAGGTCCGGAGTTCGCCGACGCTCGTCACCTTCCCGAGGAACTTCACCTCCTCGAGCCCCGGCTCGATGTCGGCGATCGCGTCGACCTCGCCGCCGTCGAGCTCGTGGGCGATGAGCATCGCGGCGGTCTCCTCGTCCGCCAGCCCGCCCATCTGTTCGACTTTCGCCTCGACCGCCTCGCGGAACTCCTCCTCGGAGACGTCGGCGTCGAGGTCCGCGTAGGTGTCCTCGATAGCGCCCATTGCTACGGAGAGCATACACGGCCTCCCGAAAAGCGTTGTCGGTGTCGGCGTCGGCACCGTCGTCGCTGGTACTCCCGCGAAATCCGGCGTCGCCGCCGGTCGGCTTCGGTTCGGGGTCGGACTCCCATACGGGCGGTGGCCGCGCGCTCCGGTATGAACCTTCGGTCGGGGGAACCGTAACCCCTATACGTCGAAGCGGGCTATCACCGCGTAGGTCCTGGTAGGGTAGTGGACTATCCTCTTGGCTTGCGGAGCCAGGGACCGGAGTTCAAATCTCCGTCAGGACGTCCGTTTTCTCGCTCCGAGCAGGCGTCGCCTCGGGACCGAACCCGCCGGATCGTCGGGGACGGTCCGACGCGGGGCTGTCACGGGGATCGCCCGAGTGCCTCGCGGAACCGCGCTTCGAAGGCCGCCCGGAACCGGAGCCACGGTTTCAGCGCCTCGAAGCGGCGGCGCAACAGGACGTAACTCGATCCGAGGGCGGCGCCCCAGACGACGTGCGTGAACAGGCCGACGGCCGTCAGGTTCGGCAGCGGGGACGCGACGCCGACCGCCCGGAGCCAAAGCGGCATCAGGAGGCCGGCGGCGACGATCCACAGGACGACGCCCCACCCGGCCCCGGCGAGCGCGCCGACCGCGGCGCTGTCGTTCGGATCGCCGGCGTAGAGGTGGGTGTATCCGGCGGCGAAAAGCAGCGCGAACACGGCGCTGTGAAACAGGTGGGTGATCCAGCCGACGAGGGCGTTCGAGACGCCGTAGAGCGCCCCGACGACGGGTAAATGTCCGGTGAGAGCGACGAAGAGCGCGCCCATCGCGACGCCGGCGATCGCGCCGGCCGAGAGCGCGGCGACGACGCCCGGCGTGGCGATCCCGATCCGGCCGTTCGTGGCTCGTTCGCCCGTCGCACGCGGGATCGTGAGTACCGCGGCGACGGGCGATCCGGACCCATCGGAGGCCCCGAACTCGACGTCGCCGCTGTAGTACGCCGTCAGGAGCTCGACGATCCGGCGGTCGAACCCGGCGGCCGGATCGTCCGCCGCCGTCGTCTCGGTGGCGACAGCCTCCCCGGCCGTCGAGACGGACAGAGACACGTCGCGGCGTTCGACGCCGACATCCGCCCGGACGGGGGTCCCCGCGTCCCGTTCGGCGACCGTCTCGAGGAGCTTTCGGACCAACAGCCGGATCCGCCTGTCGGCGAGGACCGACACGTCGGAGTCCGGCGTCGAGACCGCGAACTCGGCGTCGGGGTACCGCTCGCCGAGCGAGTCGACCTCCTCGCGGAGGACCGAACAGAGCCCGACGGCCCCGAGGGGGTCTTCCTCCCGGGCGCGGCCGACCTCGCCGACGTCGGTGACGGTGTCTGTGATCCGGTCTGTCGCCGCCCGGATCGCGGCGATGTCCGACTCCCGCGGCGACTGATCGTCGAAGAGCGACGTGTAGCCGTCGATGATCGCGGTCGCGTTGAGCACCTCGTGGCGGAGGAGGCCGTTTGCGATGAGCGCCAACTCGGCCTGGAGTTCGATCTCGCTGCGGTTCCGGCGGTTCAGACCGGCCCGGTCGCCGGTGAGCGCGCCGCCGACGGCCCCGGCCAACAGGACGTTCGAGACCAGAAACTGGACGTCCTGCACCACGGCGAGGGGGCCGGCCGCCTCG
>NZ_JAQCNO010000009.1 GCF_028274965.1 Natronomonas sp.
CCGGTCACCTCGCCTTCGCCCTCGTGGTCGGCCTCCTCGCTCGTGGTGAGGAGCATCTGCATTCCGAGACAGATGCCGAACAGGGGGCGGCCCGCCGCGGCGTGGTCGGTCAGCGCCTCGCGGAGCGGACCGGCGTTTTCCATCCCCTCTCGGAACGCGCCGACGCCGGGGAGAACGACCCCGTCGGCCGCGGCGAACGCCGCAGGGTCGTCCGTGATCTCGACCGACGCCCCCGCGCGTTCGAGCCCGCGGGTCGCGGACCGTAGGTTCCCGAGCCCGTAGTCGACGACGACGACGTCCGCCAGCGTCTCCGCGGGCGGCTCGAAGGTGCTCATACGTCCGTCTCAGAGGGCGAGCGAAAAGTCGGTTTCCCTTGTGACGGTCCGGCGGAGCCGCGGCGTCACTTCAGCATCGACTCGGCCATCCGGCGCGGGAAGCCGGTGATGAGCTCCCAGATGCCCATCTGAACCTCATCGGAGCGCAGCCGCGACCGGAGCCGCTGGCTGAACAGCTCAACGGAGATGATGAGAAAGAAGATCGCGAGCAGCGTCGCCATCATGTTGGTGAACCGCAGCAGGTTCTGTTGTGAGGCCAAGACGTACCCGAGCCCGCCCGCGCCGATGACGCCGACGGTGACGCCGATGCGGACGTTGATCTCGAAGATGTACAGCGTCCACGCGATAAACGCCGTCCGGACCTGACTCAGCATGCCGAAGAAGACGACCTGCGGCTTGCTCGCGCCGGTCGTCTCCATGGCCTCTATCGGGCCGTCCTCGATCTCTTCGAGCTCGTCGACGAACAGCCGGCCGAGGTTTCCGATCGTATCGAAGGCGATCGCGATCGCGGCCGAGGAGGGACCGAGCCCGAGAAACGGGATGAAGATGAGCGTCCAGATGATGGCCGGGACCGCACGGATAAACGACATCGTGCCCCTGAAAAGAAAGTTAAACGGGAACGGCGTGACGCGCTCGGAGCCGAGCGTCCCGAAGACGAGCGCCACCGGGAATCCGAGGACCGTCCCGACGAACCCCATCGCGAGCGTGATCCCGGCCTCCCCGAAGATCTGGAAGATCCCGAGCTCCCGGAAGAAGAACGCGTACACGTCGGTCGGGTTCGGCGGGAACTGGAAGAGCAGGCCGCCGATCTCGGGGTCGTACAGCAGGTTCTCCTGTCTGATGAACGCGACGTACTGACCCAAATCGAGGAACGGGACGACGCCGAAGTAGCTCGTGATCGGGAAGAACCCGGTCAGCGAGTCGGTGAACGTCCCGAGGCGCGCGTCCGGGTTCAGAAGCTCCGTCGCGGCGAACGCCTGCAGCGTGGCGAACGCGAGGAACGCGAACAGCCCGAGCCAGCCCAGCGCCCGCCGGCGACGCGTTCGTCTGATGTTCTCGAACTGGTCGGCGATGCGATCCGGGACGTCCGTGTCGGCGTCGAACGCGCCGGCCGTTCCGTCTGAGTCCGTCGTGTCTGGTGTCACTCGTAGATCAGCTCCGTTTCCGTCACGACGTCGCGACCTCGTCGGTCGGGGCGTCGGCGTCACCGTCGTCGCGGACGAACATCCCCTCGGTGTCGATGTCGCCGTAGATGTCGTCGATGACCTCGATCGTCAGATCGTCGCGGTACCCGTCGAACACCTTCTCGCCGTCGCGGAGCCCGATGAAGCGGTGACCGAACTTCCGGGCGATGTTCACCTGGTGGAGGCTACAGAACGTCGTGAGACCGCGGTCCTCGGAGGCGGTCCGGAGATACCCCATCACGCTCTGGGCGCTGCCGGGGTCGAGGCTCGCGACCGGCTCGTCCGCGAGCAGGACGTTCGGCTGCTGGACGAGCGCGCGGGCGATCCCGATCCGCTGTTGTTGCCCGCCGCTCATGCTGCGCGCCTTCTGTTCGGCCTCGTCGAGCAGGCCGACCGTGTCGAGCGCGTCGAGCGCGCGGTGTTTCTCGGCGTCGTCTTGGAGCTGTAACACGCTGGAGAGGAACCCGGACCGGTGAACGCCGCCGGAAAGCGAGTTCGAGTACGCCGTCATGTCGCCGATGATGTTGTGTTGCTGGAAGATCATCGCGACCTCGGGCCGCGGGCCGACCATCGACTCCCCGGCGATCGCGATCTCGCCGTCCGTCGGCGAGAGCAGTCCGCTCAGCGCCCGCAACAGCGTGGACTTGCCGGAGCCGGAGACGCCGAGCACGATGACGAACTCGCCGTCGGGGACCGCGAACGACACGTCGTCGAGCGCGACCGTGTCGCCGAACCGCTTCGAGAGGCCGTCGACTTCGATGTATGTCATGAGGAGGGGTGTGAGACCGCCGGCCTACAGGTTGCTCCACTCTAAGCCGAGCTCTTGGCCGAGCTCCGCGACGGGGTCGTAGTCGGCTTTCGTCGCCTCGACGACGCCGCTGAACCAGAGCGAGTGCGCCTCGACTAAGTTCAGGTCGTCCTGCTGGTCCTCGCTGAGCTCGGACTCGTTGGTGTCGAGAATCTCGGGGTCGACGTTGAGCGCCTCGGCGATGTCGGCCTGTGAGTCGTGCTCGAACGCCTCCTGCTCGGCGTCGATCATCAGCTGTCGGAGGTCCTCTTTGAGCGGCTCCTCCCACGCGGCGTTGCTCACGATCGGCGCGCGGGGAATCGGGTCGGAGACCGCGAGGAGCTGGAGTTCGGGGTCGTTTTCGCCCGCCCCGTCGTACTCGGCGGAGATGTCGACGAACTCCTGGGACATCTCGTCGAACTGCGCTTGCGGGACGTGTGCGGCCGTGGAAAAGGCGCCCGTGCCGGCGGCCGCGATCCGGTCGTCCTGGATGAGCTGCTCGCGGGCGGTGGAGTGGTCAGAGGTCCGGAGCTCGAAGTCCTCGGGCGAGCCGGAGGGGGCGCTCCCGATGTCGAGCCCGGCGTTGCTGAGCATGAAAAGCGGGAACAGCGTTCCGGAGACCGACGTGGGGGCGGCGGAAGCGAAGACCTCCCCCTCGATGTCGGCGAGCGCCTCGATGTCGCTGTCGGTCGTCGTCGTGATCAGCGAGAAGTACTTCTCCGCGCCGTACGCGACTCGCATCCCCGTCACGTCGATCTCCTCCGGAATCTGCGCGACCGCGCCCGGAGAGGTGTCCGCGAAGACGCGGTCGCCCTCGGCGGCCCGTCGGAGCTCCTGGGCCGTCCCGGAGTAGCTCGCGGTCGGCTGTTCGATGATCTCGACTTCGGCCTCGGACTCGATGTACTCGAACAGCGGCTGGTACTGGACCTGGATGTCGATCTCCTCTTCAGCGGGGTTCATCACCCACGTGACCTCGGTCGCGGAGCCGCCCGCGTCGCCGGTCGACCCGCCGTCGGAGCCGCCGCCGCCGGAACACCCGGCGAGCGCGACCGCGCCCCCCGCGCCCGCTGTCTTGATGAAGGTACGCCGGTTCGCCGACCAGCTGTTGTCGGACATACAGGCGTTGATCTCGCTCGGGCGATTAATCGTTTTCTATGTTCGCTATATAGATCGGTGAGTACCGGTCGTCTCGGCCGCGATACGGAGCAGTCGGCGAGATCGACGAAGCGGGGACGAGCGGTTCGACGCGGGTCAGAACTCGCCGAGCCGCGACTGGCCGCCACCGCCGTCTCCGCTCCGTTCCCCGACGCCGCTCAGCTCGGCCGCGCGACCGATTGCATTTATAAATCCCTCGCGCTGGCTCCGGTC
>NZ_JAQCNO010000013.1 GCF_028274965.1 Natronomonas sp.
TAGCTCCTCGCAGGCGGCCATCACGCGGATCGCGATCTCCCCGCGGTTGGCGACCAGGACCTTCTCGAACATCGCTCAGTACGACTTCGGGAACCCGATCTCCTGGCTGATGTGGTTGTACGCCATCTGCTGGGTCACCGGCGCGAGCCGCGTCAGGTTGATCTCGCGCCACCACCGCTCGACGTCGTACTCCGTGGCGTAGCCCCACCCGCCGAAGGCCTGCATCGACTGTTTGACCGTCTCGATGCCGGCCTCGACGGCCGTCGCCTTGGCGACGTTCGACTCGTACCCGCAGGGCTCGCCCTGCTCGTAGAGCCACTCGGCCTTCTGTCGCATCAGCGCCGCGGCCTCGAGTCTCGCGTACGGTTTCGCGATCGGGAACGAGACGCCTTGGTGGGTGCCGATCGGCTCGCCGAAGACCTCCCGGTCGTTGGCGTACTCGATCGCCGTCTTCGCCGCGAGTTTGCCGATCCCGGTCCCGGCGGCGGCGAACCCGATCCGCTCGGGGTTGAGCATGCTGACGAGTGCGTTCCAGCCCTCGTCGCGCTCGCCGAGGAGGTTCTCTTCAGGGACGTGGACGTTCTCCAAGAACACCTCACAGGACTTCGAGTAGTTGATCCCGTGTTTGGAGATCGGCGAGACGTCGATACCGGGCGAGTCCATGTCGACGATGAACAGGCTGATGCCGTCGGTCCCGCGGTCGACGGCGTCCCGCGGTGTCGTCCGGGTTACGATGATCATGTTGTCGGCCCGATCGGAGAAGGTGATCCAGGCCTTCTGGCCGTTGAGGACGTACTCGTCGCCCTCCTTTTCGGCGCTCGTTGCGACGTTGAGCGTGTTCGTCCCGGCCTCGGGTTCGGTGATCCCGATCGAGAAGTTCCGGTCGCCGACCGCGATGTCGGGCAGGTACCGCTCCTGTTGGGCGTCGGTGCCGCAGCGGTTGAGCCCCACCGTCGCCATCCCGGCGGTCAAGACCAGATACCACGTGCCGGCCATCCCGCAGCCCTCGGCGCAAAGCGTCTCCATCGCGAGGCCGAGTTCGCTCATCCCCATGCCCGCGCCCTCGTACTCCTCGGGGACGAGCAGCCCGTGGAACCCGGCGCTGCCGAGTTCGTCCCAAAACTCCGCGCCGAACTCCTCGTTTTCCTCCTTTTCTCGCCAGTACTCTGGGCCGAACTCCGTCGCGATCTCGGTCGCGGTCGACGAGATCATCGAGTGCTCGGCGCTCGTCTCGAATGTCATGGTCGTTCCTCGTGTGTATTCGCTCGTCCATCGCATTAGTAGTTTGCGTCGCCGCCGCCCGCCGCCCGAACCGAACGTTCCGCCGAAATCGGGGGACTGAACCGGTCGTTCGTTATACGCCCGGCAAATGATTTAAATAACTTTGTTCGTATGTAGGTATCGTGCTAGCATGAACAACGATGACAATGCGCTCGACAGCGGCGAGCACAGTCGACGCGGGTTCCTGAGTAAGACGGGCAGCGCGGCCGCTGCGGCGACGACGGTCGCGATCGCCGGATGCTCCGGCGGCGGCGGTGAGGAGGGGATCCAGATCCCGGCGCTGTACGACCTGAGCGGGGCGACCTCCGACGTCGGTCGACCGACCGGGATCGGGTCCCGTGACGCGATAACGTGGATCAACGAGAACGACGTCCTCGATCAGCCGATCGTGCACGACTGGGTCGACTACGCCTACGAGGTCCCGGAGGCCCAACAGCAGTACGACAGCTTCACCTCCGGCGACAACCCGCCGATGATCATCGGGTGGGGAACCGCGGACACGGAGGCGCTGGCGAGCGACGTCGCGGCCGACGAGATCGTGTACATCTCGGCGTCGTACTCCGACGACCTCCTCGCGGAGGAGACGAGCTACAACTTCTTCGCCAACCTGGATTACACGAGCCAGGGTCGGGCCCACCTGCAGTGGATCGCGGACAACGACCCGGGCGCGACGATCGCGTACATCCACAACACGACCCCCTTCGGCGAGACGCCGGTCGAGGGCGGCGAGGCGTACGCCGAGGAACTCGGCCTCGAGGTCGCCGACAGCATCGCCTTAGAACTCGACGCGAACAGCGCCGGCACGCAGGTCCAGCGGGCCGAGAGCAACGACGTCGACTACCTGATCCACCAGAACACCGCCGCCCCGATGCAGGTGCTTTTGAGCTCGCTGCAGGAGCGGGACTCGGACATCACGGTGATGGGGCTCACGTGGACGGTCGACGAGTTCCGCGCGACGGAGGCCCCGGAACTCTTCGAGGGCGTCCGGTACGTCAACTCGAACGTCGCCTTCCAGCAGGCGATGAACTCCGGCGCCGAGGGCGTCCAGATCATCGAGGACTCCTTCGAGCGCGAGGGCCGCGATATGAGCAACCCCGAGGTCGCGAACATCAACTACGTCCGCGGCGTCGTCCACGCGCTGTTGGCCCTCGAAGGGATCCAGCAGGCCCAGGAGATGGACCTCGACCCCAACGTCGGGGCGAACATCCGCGAGGCGCTGATCGAGACGGACGACTTCGACGCCCGGGGGCTCCTGCCGGAGACCTACGACTACCAGGACGGCGACCGCCGGCCGACGATGAACGGACAGACCTACGTGGTCGAGAACGGCGAGATGGTCCCCGACGAACTGATCGAACTCGAGCGCCGGGAGGATTGGCTCCCGTAAGATGAGCGACGCAGAGTCGCGATCGAGCACGGACGACGGCGACACGCCGGTCGTCGAACTCGACAACGCGGAGATCGTCTACGATCGGAACTTCCTGGCCGTCCAGGGCGTTTCGATGCAGGCGAGCCGCGGCGACATCGTCGCCCTGCTCGGCCCGAACGGGGCCGGCAAGTCGACGATCCTCAAGATGATCTCCGGGATCGGCCGCAGCGAGCGCGGCGAGGTCACGCGCGGCGACGTCTACTACGAGGGCGAGAAGGTCACCAACTTCCAGTGCAAGGAGATGGTCAACCGCGGGGTCACCCACATCCTCGAGGGGAGGCGGGTGTTCCCGGATCTCACCGTCGAGGAGAACCTCCGCTGTGGGCTGTACCGACAGGGGCGTCGGATCAGGTACGACAAGTCCGATTACGATCTCGCCTTCGAGTACTTCCCGCAACTCGAGGACCTCCTCGACGTGCAGGCGGGCTACACGAGCGGCGGCGAACAGCAGATGCTCGTCGTTGCGCGCGCGCTCATCCACCGCCCGAACCTCCTGTTGCTCGACGAACCCTCCCTCGGTCTCGCGCCGAAGCTCGTCAAGGACATCTACGAGACGCTCAGGGAGATCAACCGCGAGGAGGACATCACGATGATCATCGCCGATCAGAACGCAAAGCGGACCCTCGAGATCGCCGACTACGGCTACGTCCTCGAGAACGGGCAGATCGAGCTCAACGATCCGGCCGACGTGTTGGTCGACCGCGAGGAGATCAAGGAGTTCTATCTCGGCACCTCCAGCGAGGAGAGCCGGTACTCGGACATCCGCCACTACAAGATACGCAAGCGGTACACGTAGATACGCATGAACACGCCATCCCCATACGCATGAGCACCCAAGACACACCGACGCGACGCGCGGATCTCCGATCCGGACCACACGTCCCCCCCGAGAGGGCCGCCTTAGGCTGTCGGGACGTGACGAAGACGTTCGGCGCGGTCACCGCCTGCGACGACGTGTCGATCGGGATCGACGACGGCGAGTGGGTGTCGATCGTCGGCCCGAACGGCGCCGGCAAGACCACGCTGTTGAACGTCTTAAACGGGTTTTACGACCCCGACACCGGCGGGCGGATCTTCCTCGACGGCGAGGACGTCACCGCCGATCGGGCGTACAAGCGGGCCCGGAAGGGCCTCGGACGGACCTTCCAGGGGCTCGAGTTGTTCGACGACGAGGACGTCCTCGAGAACGTGATGACGACCCAGGCGGTCAGAGAGCGCCCCAACCTCCTCTCGGCGCTGTTGTTCTACCGCGGCGGCCGCCGTCTCGAGGCCGAGAACATGCGCCGCGTCGAGGAGATCATCGACTACCTCGAACTGTGGGAGTACCGCCACGACACCGTTGCGAGCCTGCCGCTCGGAATCCAACGCCGGGTCGATCTCGCGCGCACGCTCGCGCTCGACCCGGACGTCTTGCTGTTGGACGAGGCGATGAGCGGCCTGACGTTCGACGAGAAGTACGACATGGTCCGGTTTCTGGCCGATCTCAACGAGAACGAGGGGCTCACGCTCGTCATGATCGAACACGACCTCGAGGTGGTGACGGACGTCTCCGAGCGGATGGTCGTCCTGAACCAAGGCGGCGTCGTCGCCCGCGGCAACCCCGAGGACGTGACGAACGACCCCGAGGTCCGGAACATCTACACGGGGGTCGACTGAGATGTCGAACACCGACGAGCGCTTCGCGGACGTCGAACTCGACGAGGGACCGACGATCGATCGGCTCGCCGAACCGCCGGAGGGCGACATCGACACCATCGAGGACGTCGCGCTCCCGGAGATCCTCCTCGATCACGTCCAGGAGAGCGGCGACGACATCGCGCTGCGGTGGAAGCACTACGGCGTCTGGGACGAGTTCACCTGGCGGGAGTACTACGACCGGGTCAAGCACTTCGCGATGGGGCTGGAGACGCTCGGGTTCGGGCCGGACGACATCCTCTTTACGATCGGATACAACCGCCCCCACCAGCTGTGGGCGTGGATGGGCGCACAGACGCTCGGCGGCATGGCCGCCCCGAACTACGAGGACATGCTGCCCGAGGCGATCGGCAACCAACTCGAGCTCCTCTCGCCGAAGGTGGCCTACGCGGAGGACCAGGAGATGGTCGACAAGCTCCTGCAGGTCGCCGATCGCTCGCCGTCGCTCGAGACGATCGTCTACCGCGACGAGAAGGGGATGTTCCGGTACGACGACACCGCCGTCCCGGTCGTGAGCTACGACGAGATCGAGGCGCGCGGACGAGAGCGGTTCGACCGCGGCGAGGTGACGAACGCGGACCTCGAAACGCGGATCAGGGATCTCGACCCCCAGAAGCCGGCGATGCTGCCCCCGACGTCCGGGACGACCGGCATGCCCAAGCGCGTCAAACTGTCGCATTTCAACTTCGTCAACCTCGCGAACGCGGCGATCGAGATCGACCCGCTTCCAGAGGAGTCCGACTACTTCTCGTATCTCCCGATGGCGTGGATCGGCGAGCAGATGATCCTCATGGCGGCGGCGTTCCTCGGGGGCTGGACGGCGAACTTCCCCGAACAGCCCGAGACCGAAAGCGAGGACCTCCGGGAGATCGGCCCCGAGATCATCTTCTCCTCGCCGGGGGCCTACGAGGGCTGGGTCGCAGACATCAAGGCCAAGATCGAGAACACGACGCGGCTGAAGCGGTGGGTGTACGACAAGGCGATGTCCATCGGCGAGCGGTACGCCGAGTACTCCACCGGCGACAAACGCGACGAGGAGCCGCCGGCGACGCTGCGGTTCAAACACTGGCTCGCCTACTGGAGCGCCTACCGGCCGATACTCGACAAGATCGGCCTCAAGCGCGCCAAGAACGTCTACACCGGCGGCGGTCCCCTCGGCGAGGACCACTTCAAGTTCTACCACGCCCTCGGCGTCCCGCTGAAGCAGATCTGGGGACAGTCGGAGGTCTGTGGGTTCGTGACGATGCACCGCGACCACGACGTGCAGGTCGAGACCGTCGGCGAGGTCTTCCCGAACGTCAGGGTCGGCATCACGCCGGAGGGCGAGTTGGTCGTCCGCGGCCCGGTCGTCACCTCCGGGTACTACAACCAACCCGAGAAGACCGAGGAGGCCCTCGACGGCGAGTGGCTGCACACCGACGACTTCGGCGCGATCACCGACGACGGCCACATCAAGATCTTCGACCGGATGGACGACGTCATGGAACTGACCGACGGCACCGCCGTCGCGCCGATAAGCGTCGAGACGAAGCTCAAGTTCAACCCCTACATCAAGGAGGCGCTCATCGTCGGCGACGGCCGGGACTCGCTCGCGGCCGTGCTCAACATCCGCTTCGATAACGTCGCCGAGTGGGCCGACCAACGCGACATCCAGTACACCGGGTACAAGGATCTGACACAAAAGGAGCCGGTGTTGGAGCTCATCCGCGGCGTGGTCACCGACACGAACGAGCGCCTCGAGGGGCCGAGCATCGATCGGTTCGTGATCCTCTTCAAGGAGTTCGACGCCGACGACGGCGAGTTGACGAGGACCGGCAAGATCAGACGCGAGGTCGTCACCGATCGGTACCGGACGCTCATCGACGGCATCTACGAGGGCCAAGAGACGGTCGAGATGGAGGTCACGATCACCTACCAGGACGGCAGAGAGTCCCGCGAGAGCGGCGAGATGACGGTCATCGATCTGACCGAACCCGACGCGGGCGCGGTCATCGAAGGTGAGACCCGATGAGCGTCGTCGGAACGCTCTTCGAGGTCACCGTCACCGGGATCGGCCTGGGGGCGATATACGCCCTCGTCGCGATCGGGTTCTCGCTCATCTACAAGGTGACCGGGGTGCTCAACTTCGCGCAGGGGCAGTTGGCGCTTTTGGGCGCGTACCTGGTCGTCGTCCTCTCGACGCCGCTTTTGGTCGCCTTAGAGCTCCCGGCGTCGGCGGCGATCGTGGCGACGCTCGTGTTCGGACTGCTTCTTGGCGTGTTCCTCGAGCGGGTCGTCTTCCGGCATTTCATCGGCGAACCGGTGCTGTCGGTCATCATCGTCACGCTCGCGCTCGGCGGGATCATCACGGGCATGGTCCGGTTTCTGATCGGGCCGCAGTACCGGGCGTACCCCGAGGCGATTCGCCCCGACTGGAGCCTCCCGCTCCCGTTCGGCGTCGATCTCAGCGCCTCGTTCACGCTCGGCGTTGCGCTGTCGCTCGTCGTCGTCGTCGCGCTCATGCTGTTTTTCCGCTACACCGTCATCGGATCGATCCTCCGGGCCGGGTCGAGCGACCAACAGGCCGCGATGGTGCTCGGCGTCTCGATCGAGCGGACGATCCTGCTGTCGTGGGCGCTCTCGATCGCGATCACATCGATCGGCGGGCTGTTGTTCGCCATGTCCGCCGGCGGCGCCGGCTTCACGATCGAGGCCGTCGGCGTGCTCATCTTCGCCGCGGTGGTCTTCGGCGGCCTCGACAGCATTCCCGGAGCGTTCATCGGCTCGATCGTCGTCGGGTTGATCCAACAGCTCGGCGCGTTCTACGCCGAGCCGGTCATCGGCCCCGGCGTCGGGCAGGTGCTCCCGATGGTCTTTTTGCTCGTCGTCATTCTGGTCAAGCCGTACGGACTGTTCGGAACCGAGCGGATAGAGAGGCTCTAACGATGGATCAACACGCACACCAACACCAACACGCACACCCACGCACGCACTCACACGACGACTCACCGACGGACGGACCGACCGGAGCCGCGGCGGCTCTCGGGGGGGTGGTCTGATGCCCTGCGGCGAGTACTTCACCTCCTACGACGACCGGATGGGGCTGATCCGCTGGCGCACCGAGCGCGTCGCGTTTCTCCTCGCGCTGCCGATCCCGTTTTTGATCCCGTTCGTGCTCGGCGGCGGCGCCGTCTCGATGCTCACGCGGATCTTCGTGTTCGTCATCGCCGTGCTCGGGCTGAATGTCATCTTAGGCTACGCCGGCGAGATCGTCCTCGCACAGGGGGCGTTCATGGCGATCGGGGCGTACTCCTCGACGCGCATCGTCGCCGAGTTAGGGGCCGGGCTCATCCCGGGGATGCTCGTCGGCGGGCTGTTGACCGCCACGATCGCCGTGATCTTCGGGCTCCCCTCCTGGAAGGTCAAGGGGTTTTACATCGCCATCTCGACGCTTGCGCTGCAGTTCATCGCGCTTTGGTTCTTCCAGAACAGCGAGTTGGCGTTCATCCACGGCGGCTCCCAGCAGAACGTCCCCCGCGAGGTCGGCCTGATCGGCGACTTCGCGACGGTAAGCACCGCGACCGAGCAGTACTTTCTCATCCTGACGGTCACGGTGATCTTCGTGTTGGCGACGCTGAATCTCAGCCGGACGGGGATCGCGCGCGTCTTCCGGGGGATCCACGAGAACGACCTCTCGTCGGCGGTCCTCGGGATCAACGTGTTCAAAAACAAGCTGCTCGCGTACGCGATCGGCGGGTTCATGATCGGCGTCGCCGGGTCGCTGTACTCGATCTACATCGGGTTCGTCGACCCCGGCTCCTACACCATCGAACTCACCCTCGAGCACTACGTCATGCTGCTGCTCGGCGGGATGGGTCGCGTCTGGGGGGCGATCATCGGCGTCGCCGCCGTGACCATCGCCCAAGACGAGATCAGAACCCTCCTCAGGGAGTACGCGGCCGACGCGACGACGCTCGAGCCGGTCTTTTTCGGCGTGTTGATCATCGTCGTCCTCGCCGTCGAGCCGAAGGGCATCATCGCCGGACTCGGGCAGATCAAAGACTACCTGCGGAAGTGGCCCTACGCCTACTGAGGCGGCCACCCTCCGAGGTCGCCGCTTCGGGTCGCCGATCCCGGCGCGGGTCATAACGTCGATCCCGAGCCGATCCCGATTTCGGTCTCAGTCTCGCCCCCCAGTCGGGGTGTTCGATCGCGAGCGTCCCCGTCGGCCCGGTACATATATTTGCACCGCGCGAGCATACCGTGACATGTACACGATCGCCGCCGGGATCGACACCGACGTCGACCGCGCGAGGCGGATCGCCGAGGAGATCGCCGAACTCCCGATCGACGGACGCGAGGCCGTGCTCGTCCACTCCTTCGGGGAGAACCGCGAGGGCGCCTCCATCGATCAGATCGGCGCCGCCCGCAGGGCCCGAGAGCTCCTTGAATCGCACGATGTCGACGTGACCTTCGAGGAGCGAAGCGGCGACGCGGCCGCCGGCGTCATCGACGTTGCCGAGTCCTACGACGCGGCGTTGATCTGCGTCGCCGGCCGCAAGCGGAGCCCGACCGGCAAGGCGGTCTTCGGCAGCGTCACCCAGGACGTCATCCTCAACACCGAGCGGTCCGTCCTCGTCTGTGGGGACTGAGACGTGACCGCCGTTGAGTCCGACGCCGACGCGCCCTTCGTCCCGGCGATCGACGCGCACGTTCACTGCTTTCCGGAGGGCCTCGCCGACGCGATCCAGCGGACGCTGACCGCCGAGACCGGCTGGGAGTTCCGACACGGAACCGACCGCGAGTCCATAGAGGGGACGCTGGCGGCCGCCGGCGTCCGGCGCTACGTGGCGTTGCCGTACGTCCACGAACCGGGCGGGGCCAGGCGGCTCAACGGCTGGCTCACCGATCAAGCGACGGACTCCGAGTCGCTCGTTCCCTTTGCGACCGTCCACCCCGAGGACGACGACGTCGGCGACATCGTTGAGACGGCCTTCGAGGCGGGCGCTCGGGGCCTGAAGTTTCACTGCCCGGTCCAGGAGTGCGCGCCCGCGGACCCCCGGATCGCCCCGGCCTTGGAGGCCGCCGTCGAGTACGGCCGGCCGATCACCTACCACGGCGGGACGGCCCCGATGTACGAGGACAGCCCCTACGTCGGCGCGGACCGCTTCGCCGAGCTGATCGCCTCCTATCCCGATCTCGTCGTCAACTGCGCGCACATGGGGACCTACGAGGTCGCGGCGTTCGTCGGGATGGCCCGCGAGCACGACACCGTCTACCTGGACACGACGTTCGCGATGTCGACGGAGGCAGAACGGACGATGGGGTTCGACCCGACCTCTATTTCCGACGAGACGCTCGTCGAGCTCTCGGGGTCGATCATGTACGGCAGCGACTTTCCGAACGTCCCGTACCCCTACCGGGCCGAACGCGCCCAACTGCTCGGGCGGGACCTCCCCGAGTCGGTCTACCGGGACGTCTTCTATCGGACCGCCCGCGAGTTCCTGGACCTCCAGGCGTGACAGAACCCGGCGGCCGTCAGTACCGCTCGTCGAAGACGCCCGGCTCCTCGAGGTCCTCGACGAGGATGAGTTCGTCCGGCGAAACCACGAGACGGTCGGCGAGGGCCTCGGCCAGCGCCGCCTCGTCGGCGGTGCCCTCACAGACGATCTCGAGGTGGTCGGTCGAGTCGGGGCGCGTCACCCGAACGGCGTACTCGCCGCTGAGCCCGTCGAAGGCGGCCAACACCGCAGGAATGCTCTCCGGGTAGACCTTCACGCCCTTTATTTTCAGTCGGTCGTCGGTCCGGCCGATGACGCCGTTCGGCAAGACGAGATCCCCGCCCTGTCGTTCGAGTTCGGCGAGGTCGCCGGTCCGAAACCGGACGAGCGGGAACCCCTCCTTGCGCCGGTGGGTGACGACGACTTCGCCGCGCTCGCCGACGGGGAGGGGGTCGCCGCTGTCGGGGTCGACGATCTCGACGATCGCGTACTCGTCGGCGACGTAGAGGCCGTCCTCGGCGGCCGTCTCGGCGGCGATCGGCAGGACGTGTCGCGTGCCGAAATAATCGATCGCCGTCTCACACTCGAGGGCCTCCTTGACTTTCTCGCGGTAGCCCGGGATGGAGGTGAACGGTTCGCCGCCGCCGACGAAGGTCTCGACCGTGGCCCCCTCCTCGGCGATCTTCATCGCGAAACTGGGGTTGCCGACGAGGACGTCGACGTCGAACTCCTCGATGAAGCCCGCCGCCTGCTCGGAGTCGCCCGGGCCGACCGGGAACACCTCCGCGCCCAGCGCCTCGAAGCCGCGCTGGAGGAGGATCCCGGTCCCGAAGAGGTGGTACCCGAACGTGTTGAGCACGCGGTCGCCGGGCTCGATCCCGGCGGCCTCGAAGATGTCGGCGTTGACACTCGCCTCGTACTCCAGGTCGCTCGTCGTGTCGAACATCGGCGCGAGGTCGTCGCCGAGCGGCGAAAACGAGACCATCGCCCCCTCGGTGTACAGCGACCCCTCCGGCCCGTGCGTCTCGAAGTCCGCCTTCAGGTCGCCGGGGGTCGTGAAGGGGAGCGACTGGAACGCCTCCCAGGAGTCCACGTCGGCGGGGTCGACGCCGGCCCTCGAGAACTTCTCCCGGTAGAGGTCGCGTTCGGCCGCCCGCTGTAGCTGTGCCCGCAGGTCATCGAGCACCGTGTCGTCGTACATCGTACCACAGCGTGCTCGCCGCGCACACAAAGTGGTTCGGGACGAACTGATCGGGGCGGGGCCGGCCGCGGGCTCTCAGCGCGCGCGCTCGATCTCCTCGAGGGACGCCGGGTTCTCGATGCTGCTCATGTCGCCGAGGTCCTCGCCGGTGTAGGTCGCCTCGACGGCCCGGCGGATGATCTTCCCCGACTGGGTCTTCGGGAACTCGTCGACGAAGAGCACCTCCCGGGGCCGGAACGGCTTGCCCTGTTCCTTGCCGACCAGCTCGCGGACCTCCTCGCGGAGTCCGTCGGTCTCCTCGACGCCCTCCTCGACGACGAGGTACAGCACAACGGCGGTCCCGGTCGTGTCGTCGGGCACGCCGACCGCCGCCGCCTGGTTGATGTCATCGTGTTCCATGGCGGCGCCCTCGATCTCCGCGGGTCCGACCTTCCGACCGGCGACGTTCAACGCGTCGTCCGCCCGGCCGTGGAGGAACCAAAAGCCGTCGGCGTCCTCCTGGGCCCAATCGCCGTGGTTCCACATCGGCGGGTCCTGAAACGCCGACCAGTACTCGTGGCGGTACCGCTCGTCGCCGCCCCACAGCGACTTCGTCATCGCCGGGTTCGAGTCGCGGGCGACGAGGTATCCGCGGTCGTGGCTTTCGGTGACCGACGCGCCGGTCTCGTCGACGACGTCGATGTCCATCCCCAGTCCGGGGCGGCCGAGCGAGCAGGGTTTCAGCGACTGGGTCGGCAGCGGCGCGAGGAAGCACCCGAAGATCTCCGTGCCGCCGGAGATGTTGATGATCGGGGTGTCGCCGCCGCCGACGTTGTCGTAGAACCACAGCCACGACTCGGGGTCCCACGGCTCGCCGGTCGAACCCAACAGCCGAAGCGAGGAGAGGTCGTGGCCCTCGACCCACTCGTCGCCGTGTTTCCGGAGGGCGCGGATCGCCGTCGGCGAGATGCCGAACTGCGTGACGCCGTGGCGGTCGATAAGCTCCCAGAAGCGATCGGGCTCGGGGTGATCCGGCGCGCCCTCGTACATCACCATCGTGTTTCCGAACGTGTGCGTTCCGATGAGCGTCCAAGGCCCCATCATCCACCCGATGTCGGAGACCCAAAAGAACCGGTCGGCGGGCTTGAGATCGAAGCTGAAGTACAGCTCCTTTGCCGGCTGGATCTGCGCGCCGGCGTGGGTGTGGACGATCCCCTTCGGCTTGCCGGTCGTCCCCGAGGAGTACAACAGCATGCACTCCTGATCGCTCGGGAGGGACTTCGTCTCGTACTCGTCGGATCTCGTTTCGACGGCGTCGGCCCACCACTCGTCGCGGTCGTCGTTCCACGGGACGTCGGCCCCGAGGCGGTCGAAGACGACGGTGTGCTCGACGTGGCCGGCCTCGGCGATCGCCTCGTCGGCGGCCGACTTGAGCGTGACCTCGCTCCCGCGGCGGTAGAAGCCGTCGCCGGTGAAAAGCACCGAGCACTCGGAGTCCTCGATCCGGGTGGCGGTCGCGTCGACGCCGAACCCCGAAAAGATCGGCACGGCGATCGCGCCGGCCTTGAAACAGCCGTACATGATCGGGAGGACCTCAGGCACCATCGGCATGTACAGCCCGACGGTGTCGCCGGTCTCGACGCCGACGGATTCGAGGTAGTTCGCCACCTGGTTCGTCCGCCGCCGCAGCTCGTGGTAGGTGAGTTCGCGGATCTCGCCGTCCTCGCCCTCCCAGAGACAGGCGAGTTTGTTGCGCGTCTCGCTGTCGAGCGCGCCGTGTCGGTCGACGGTGTTGTGCGCGACGTTCAGTTCGCCGCCGGGGTACCACTCGGTGAACTGCGGGCCGTCGGTGTCGTCCCGAACGGCGTCGAAGGGCTCGTAGAACTCGATCCCCAGATAGTCCGGAAGCTCCCCCCAGAACCACTCCAGTCCCGACGCCTCAACGCCCGTGTCCCGCGTCGTCCGCTCGATGAGTTCGTCCCCGTCGGCGATGTCGTACGCCTCCATGAACGCCGTCACGTTGGCGGCCTCGACGAACGCTTCGTCGGGTTCGTGGACGACCTCCTCGCGCAACGCTTCGATGTCTTCTGTCATGGTTTGTAACTGCAATCCGGTTTTTTTCGCGCGTTCTTTACTCTAACGGTGGCGTTTTCGGCCGGCGGGCGGCCGGGTCGGAGGCCGCTCCAAGGAAACGATAACGAGACCGGTACGAATAAGAAACTAACATATTTATTAAATATCTCTGGACGAACACCGAAGCCGATCCGATCGGCGGGGTCGACCCCGCCGAGTAGAACGCGATGTCCGTCCTTGAGGACGCGCGGACCACTCCGTCCAATCGCCTCAAAAGCACAGACTTCAACACGTTCGTGTCCGAGGCCGGCTGAGAACGCTCGGCGTGGCGGCCCCAGTGTCGCCACCCCACAGCGCCGGCCACCCAACTGCGGCGTCACCGGTAACTCGCGGAGCGCGTTCGCCGTTTGTGTACGCGTTCTTTTTATTCAAGCGTGCGTACCGTTTGGGATCCGATCGGGCGATCGCCGGAGCGTCCGAACGCCGAACGGACGCTCTCAGTAGAAGCTCCGTTCGACGCCCCGGAGGGCCTCGATCCGCTCTTCGATCGGGGGGTGCGTCGCGAACAGCCGCTGAAGCGACGACCGGTCCCCGCCGAAGATACACAGCGCGGAGACGTTGTCGTCGAGTTCGGCGTCGGAGCGCTCGTTGGCCCCCGAGATCTTCCGCAGCGCGCTGGCCATCGCGTCGCCGCCGACGTGTGCGGCGGCGTCGGAGTCGGCCACGTACTCGCGGTACCGCGAGATGGCGAGGACGAACACCATCGCGACCGTCTGGACGAGGATGCTTGCGAGATAGCCCAACACGATGTTTCCGAGCCCGCCGTCCCGGGAGAAGGCGATGGCGAAGTACGCCGCCAAACCGAGCATCGACGCGATCGACTGGCCCATCACCATCATCACCACGTCGCGGTTGTCGATGTGGGCGAGCTCGTGGGCGAGGACGCCCTCGAGTTCCTCGTGGTCCAACAGCCGGATGAGCTGCTCGGAGACGACGACGACGCCCGCTCCGCGGCGGCCGACGGCGAAGGCGTTCGGAACGCCCATGTCGGCGACCATCAGCCGCGGCTTCTCGAGGTCCATGTCGTCGGCGATCCGCTCGACGGAGCGGTGGATCTCCGAGTACCCGTCCTCGGGCATGTCCTCGGCGCCCGAACTCCACAGCGCGATCTTCTTGCCGACGACGTACTGGAAGCCGGCGAAGCCGATCGTCCCGAGGAGAACGATCGGCAGACCGACGCCGAAGGCCTCGACGGCGACGATGGCGACGAGCGCGTAGAAGGCGAACAGAACGCTCCCGACGACCGCCATCCGTACCTTGAGTCCGGTGTGTTGCATACGGGCGAAGGTAGGCGATTCGGCGTCAAATGGCTTCCGAGGCGGCCGGTATCACACCTCACGGTCGACGCACAACGCATAAGTCGATCGCCGCGCGAGCCTTCGGTATGCGAACCCACGCGTCCCCCCACCGATCCGCGCCGGCCCGCGATCGCGGCGGCGCGTCGGTTCCCGGACCGAACGGTGCCCGTCCCCGAAGGAGGCTGCGGGCGTAGCGCCCGTCGTCGGCGCGGGCGAACGCCCCGAGGCATCCACGACCCCACAGCCATGACCCACGACACATTCACCGGCGTGTTCCCCGCGATGACCACGCCGTTCGACGACGACGAACGCATCGACCACGACACCCTGCGCGCCCACGCACAGCGGCTCGAAGCGGCCGGCGTCGACGGGCTCGTCCCCGTCGGCACGACCGGCGAGTCGGCGACGATGACCCACGACGAGCACATCGACGTCGTCGAAACGGTCGTCGACGCTGTCGACGACGTGCCCGTCATCGCCGGCTCCGGATCGAACAACACGCGGGAGGCGCTGGATCTCTCCGAGCGGGCCGCGGCGGCCGGCGCCGACGGGCTGTTGTTGATCTCGCCGTACTACAACATCCCCGAACCCGACGGCATGGAGGCGCATTTCCGGGCGGTCGCCGACGCTGTCGACGTCCCGCAGATCGTCTACAACGTCCCCGGTCGGACCGGACGCAACGTCGCCGTCGAGACGGCCGTCTCGCTGGCCGAACACGAGAACATCGTCGGGTACAAGGCCGCGAGCGGCGACCTCAACCGGACGAACGAGGTCATCGAGCGCACGCGAAACGAGAACTTCGCGGTGCTCTCGGGCGACGACGCGCTCACGCTCCCGATCATCGCCCAGGGCGGGTCGGGGTGTATAAGCGTCGCCGCGAACGTCGAACCCGAGCGCACCGTCGGGCTGGTCGGCGCGGCGCTGGCCGGCGATTTCGACCGCGCCCGTGGGTTGCAGTACGAACTCGGGGACCTCTTCAGGACGCTCTTCGTCGAGACCAACCCGATCCCGATCAACGAGGCCATGGAGATGCGGGGGATCCACGCGGCGACGATGCGCTCGCCGCTGAACCGGCTCCAGCCCGAGCACCGCGAGCGCCTCCGAGACGTCCTCGCGGCCCTCGAAGAATGAGACTCGTCGTCATCGGCGCCACGGGCCGGACTGGCGGCGAGATCGTCGCCGAGGCCGGCGGTCGGGGGCACGATGTCGTCGGCGTCGCCACCTCCTCGGACACCGTCGAGGACGTCCGGGTGTACCCGAACACCGAGCTTCCGGAACTGCTCGGGGGCGCCGACGCCGCGATCGATTTCAGCGCCCCGGCGGCGACGAGCGAGTACGCCGAGACGGTCGCCGAGGCGGGCGTTCCCTACGTCGTCGGCACGACCGGCTTCGAGGACTCGGGGCTCGAACGGCTCCGAGAGGCGAGCGAGCGGACGGCGGTGCTGAAGGCCTCGAACTTCGCCCGCGGGGTGCAGGCGCTGTTGGCGGTCGTCGAGGCCGGCGTCGAGGCGCTTCCGGACTACGACGTCGAACTCACCGAAACGCACCACAACGGCAAGCGCGACGCCCCGAGCGGCACCGCGAACACGATCCTCGACGCCGTCGACGAGGCCCGGGGGGACGGAGACGAGAGCCCGCTCGATCGCACGCACGGCCGGGAGGGCGAACACCCCCGCGACGCCTCGGAGGTCGGCGTGCACGTCCGCCGCGCGGGGAACGTCCGCGGCGAGCACGAGCTCCTGCTCGCGGGCAACGACGAGGTGTTGACCCTGACACACCGCGCGGAGTCGAGGCGCGTGTTCGCCGCCGGGGCCGTCGACGCGGCGGAGTGGCTGGCCGGGAAGGAGCCGGGCTGGTACGAGTTCGGCGACGTCCTGTAGGGCGGCGCGGTCAGACGTCGGTGACCTCGTAGGCGAGTCCCGCATCCCGGAGGGCGTCCGTGACCCGGCTCGCGAGGTCCGTCGTCGCCACGACGACGACGTCGAGTCCGCGCCCGGCGGCGTCGGCGGCGACGGCGCCGGCGGCGAAGGTCGTACCGGGGGTGACGCCGGACTCTCTGAGCGTCGCAACGGCCTCGACGCCGGCGGCGGCGACGACGTCTGCGCCCGCCGCCGCGTCCGCGATCGCCTCGGAGGCGACCGGTCGGCCCGACCGGATGGGCGGGATCTGAAACAGCTGTACGTCCCCCGGATCCAACTCGATGATCCCGGCGAAGCCGGTCACGCCGACGACGGAGCCGGCCTCGGCGTCCGTGGTGGCGACGCCGGTCGCGGGCCCGGCGTCGCCCGGCGTCGCGTGCAACAGCCCGTCCCGGATGGAGAGCGAGACGGTCTGTTCGGCCTCGATGTCGTCGGTGGCGAAGGCGGCGTCTTCCTGCATGCTCCCGAGGACGTCCTCGGTGACGTGGTCGGCGAAGCGCCGGACGCCGGAGGCCTGCTGGAACAGCCAGTCGACACCCTGTTTCGTCACGCGGTACCGCGAGCGGGCCTCCTTCTCGACGAACTCCTCGTCGACGAGTTCCCGGATGTACTCCGAGACCGCCTGGCTCGTCACGCCGACGGCGTCGGCGATCTCGCCTTGGTTCACCGCCGGCTGTCGCTCGGCGATCTCGACGAGCACGCGGAACTTCGTTGCGGCCCGCTTGTTGTCGAGGACGTCGATCATACCCGAACTGTGGGTGGATCGCAGATAAACCTCAGCGATCCGGACCGTCGACTGCCGCCCGAGCGCGGCCGGCGCGGCGACCCCGAGTCCGTCAGCGCTTTGTCCGTACCGCCGAAGGCGACGTATGGAGTTTCGGGTCCACGATCGGGCGGTCTATCTCCCCGGGTCGGACGCGCTCGTCTGTGCGGACCTCCACGTCGGCCGCGACGTGACCTCCGACGTCGAGCTCCGTCTCGGCGAGCACGAGGACCTCGTCTCGCGGTTCGAGGCGCTCCTACAGCGCTACGACCCGGCCGAGGCGGTGATCGCCGGCGACCTGCTTCACTCGTTCGACCGGGTGCCGACCGGGGCCACAGGCACGGTGCGGGCCCTCGAGGGGCTCGCCGACGACGCCGGATGTCGACTCACCGCGACGCCAGGCAACCACGACACGATGCTCGAGGAGCTGTGGGACGGCCCGATCGTCCAGGAGTACCGCCTCGGCGAGTCGGTCGTGATCACGCACGGCCACGTTCCGCCCTCGAAACGCGCCGAGTGGTACGTCGTCGGACACGACCACCCGACGATCGAGATCGAGGGCGTCAGGCGGCCGTGTTACCTCTACGATCGGGCCCAGCTCGAGGGCGCGGGCGTGCTGATGCTGCCCTCGTTCAGCCGGGTCCCCCCCGGCGTCCGGGTGAACCACATGACGGCGTCGTCGTTTCAGTCCCCGCTTGTCACCGACGCGGGGCGGCTTCGGCCGATCGTCTTCGACGGCGACAGCGGCGACACGCACGCGTTCCCGCCCCTCGAGGAGTTCCGAAGCCACCTCTGAGTCCGCTACCGCAGCAGGGAGATCATCTCACAGGACAACACGGTCTCGTCGCGCTGGTTTCGGACCGACATGGCGTATCTGACCGTCCCGTTCCCGGGGCCGTCGGGTTTCTCGGTCGTCTCGGTGACCTCCATCTCGACGCGGATCGTGTCGCCGACGTACGCCGGCTTCCGAAAGCGGAGCTCGTCGATCCCGTAGAAGGCGACGACGGCCTCCCGCTCCTCGACGGAGCGGTTCTGCCAGACGAGCCCCGTCGCCGCGCTCAACACGAACATCCCGTGGGCGATCGGCTCGCCGAACATCGAGTCGGCCATCCGCTCTTCGTCCGTGTGGATGTGGTTGAAATCGCCGGAGACGCCAGCGAAGTTCATCACGTCGGCGTCGGTGATCGTTCGGCCCTGCGTGACGTAGGCGTCGCCCTCGTCGATCCGATGGAAGACGCCGGGGGCGTCCCCGCTTTGGGGGTCGGTCTCGTCTCCGTCCTCGGTGTCGGTGCGGTCGTCCGCGTTCGTGGTGTCGTCTGTCATTCTCTGAACAGCCTGTAGCTCGTGCCGCCGGTCGCGACGGTCTTTCGTTCGCCCTCGTGGACGGTCGTTACCTCACAGTCCGTATAGCCCATCGTTCCGCCTGCCCGGACGACCGTCGCCTCGACCCGCAGGTCGTTTCGCGCCGGGCGGACGTACCGGACGTCGAGGTCCGTCGTCGTCAGCCCGACGGTCTCGGGGTCCTCGAAGGTCGATCGGAGCGCGAACGCCGAGGCCGTGTCGATGACGGTCGCCGTGACGCCGCCGTGGACGGACCCCGAACCGATGTTCGCGAACTTCTCGTCGAAGGGGACCTCGAAGACGGCCCGGCCGGGCTCGACGCTGACGAGCCCGAGATCGAGCCACTCGAAGAGCCCGTGCTCGTCGAGTTCGCGCTCGAAGACGCCGGGCTCGATCGGCTCGGGCTTTTCCGGATCGCCCGTCATCTGCCCTCGAACTCGGGGTCGCGGTCCTCGGCAAACGCCGCCGTGCCCTCCTCCATGTCCTCCGTCGACAACAGCAGCCCGAACGCCTGGGCCTCCATCTCGAGGCCGGCGGAGATGTCCTGATCGCGCCCCTCGTTCATGACCCGCTTTGCCTTCCGCAGCGCGATCGGCGGCCCCTCGAGTAGGTCCGAGAGGAACGCCTGGACCGTTTTTTCGAGATCCGCCTCGGGGACCGCCCGGTTCAGCAGCCCCCACTCGGCCGCGGTCTCGGCGTCGATCCGCTCGCCGCGGAAGACGAGTTCCTTCGCCCGCGCCTCCGGGAGCATCCTGATCGCTCGCTGGGTGCCCCCGCCGCCCGGGAGCAGCCCGAGGTTGATCTCGGGGAAGCCGAACGTCGATCCCTCCGTTGCGATCCGGAGATCACAGGCGAGAGCGAGTTCGAGGCCGCCGCCGAGACAGAAGCCGTCGATCTTCGCGAGCGTCGGGCGCGGGTAGTCGTTGACCGCCTGAAACAGCTCCGTGACCTCCGCGTCGTGCGGCGAACGCCCGGCGAACCCGGAGATGTCGGCGCCGGCACAGAAGGCACGATCGCCCGCGCCCTCGAAGAGGACCGCCCGCACCTCGTCGTCGTCGGCCGTCCGGAGGGCGTGGACGATCTCGTCCATCAGCTCTTGATTGAGCGCGTTCAGCCGCTCGGGTCGGTCGAGTTCGACGCACAACAGCCCGTCGTCGCTGCGCTCGACGTCGATCGTGTGGTACTCCCGGCTCTCGCCGCCGTACTCGTAGAAGCCGCGGCCGGCCGCCTCGCCGGTCGCGCCGGCCGCGACGCGCTCCCGGAGGTACGCGGCGGGCTCGTAGCGGTCCTCGCCGGTCGCCTCCCGGAGCGTCTCGAGTTTCTCGAGGACCGCGTCCAGCCCGATCCTGTCGGCCCGGCGACACGGGCCCTCTGGAAAGCCCGCACCGAGTCGGAGTCCGGTGTCGATCGCCTCGGCGCTCGCCACGTCGTCGCCGATCAGCTTCGCCGCCTCGTTGATTATCCGGGCCTCGATCCGGAGGTGATCGAACGACTCGGAGGCGTCCTCGGGGAGGTAATCGACGCCGTCGCCGTCCTCGTAGTCGTAGTACCCGACGCCACTCTTGCGCCCGAGGTCGCCGGCGTCGACCTTCGTTTCGACGATCGGCGGCACCGGTCGGCCCGCCTCCGTGCGGACGCGGTACCCGATGTCGATCCCCGTGAGATCGGAGAGTTCGAACGGCCCCATCGGGTACCCCCGCTCGTGGACCATCGTCGCGTCGGCCTCGCGGATCCCGACCGCGCCCTCGCTGACCATCCAGGCGGCCTCGTCGCCGAACGGCCCGAGCACGCTGTTGACGACGAACCCCCGGATGTCCTTGCGGACGTATATCGGGGTCTTGTCGATCGATTCGACGAACTCGGAGGCGGTTTCGGCCGTCCGGTCGCTCGTCTCGTCGCCGTAGATGACCTCGACGAGGTCCATCTTCACCGGCGGGTTGAAAAAGTGCATCCCGACGACCCGTTCGGGACGCTCGGTCGCCGTTGCGATCTCGGTGATCGGGAGCGAGGACGTGTTCGAGGCCAACACGGCGTCGTCGTCGGCGTAGGCCTCTATCTCCGAGAAGATCTCGCGTTTGACGTCCAGTTCCTCCGGGGCGGCCTCGATGACGAGATCGGCCCCCGCGGCGGCGGTCTCGAGGTCCGTCGTCGTCTCGATGCGCCCGAGGACGTCCGCCGGCGACTCGTCGAGGTGGCCCTTCTCCTCGAGTTTCTCCAGGGACCACTCGATGTCCGCGTACCCGCTCTCGATGAACTCGTCTTCGATGTCCCGCATCCGCACGTCGTAGCCGGCCATCGCGATGACCTCCGTGATCCCGTGACCCATGTTCCCCGCGCCGAGCACCGTCACCTGGTCGATGTCATCGATGGTCATACGTCACGTTCTGTCGGTCGCGTCGTCTTAAGCGTACTCCATTCGATTACCGTTGTTAGCTGGAGGGACGCGAACACGCCGATGTGTAAACCGCTGTCGGGCGGTACCGAACCGCATCGAATCCCCGGCGAACGGTGTTTTTCACTTCGGAAGATATTTTTTCACTGATGTGAAATACAGAGGTATGACCGCCGAGACAGAGGACCGGATACTCGCAGTCCTCGAGGACGACGCCCAAGCGTCCTACACGGAGATCGCCGAGCGGGCCGGCGTGTCGAAACCGACCGTCCGGAAGTACATCGAACGACTCGAGTCCGAGGGCGTCATCGTCGGGTACTCCGCTGACGTCGACCCGAAGAAGCTCTCGGGAAAGTCCATCGCGCTCGTCGGCATCGACGTGGCGAGCGAGCGCTACGTCGAGGTGACGCGGGAGCTGAAAGACCTCGACGTCATCGAGTCGCTGTACACCTCGAGCGGCGACCACATGCTGATGGCCGAGGTCCGGGCGGGCGACGGCGACGCGGTCGGCGAGGCGATCCGCGATGAGATCCTCTCGATCGACGGCGTCGAGGCGGCGCATCCCTCCTTTCTGCAGGAACGGCTGAAGTGACCGTTCGGGGCGTCGATCGGGGGCTCGGTGGCTGCTCGGCTTGGATGTATCCCTTCGGGTAGCCCGGATTCGAACCGTCTCGGCTCCGGAGTGTGTTCGTTCGGTCGTCTGCTCGCTTGAGGGACCCGTGGTTGCTGTAATCGACGACGCGTTACAACTGAGTCTCGGCAGTCCCATGGAAGGTGTTACCGCTTGCGAGCGTCAGGAGGTCGCTGTCGCCGCTCGATTGAAGTTCTGATATTTTTGCAACGTGGGTCGCGAGTCCACGGACCGGGCGAACAGTTTGGTCGTCGTCAAACTCGATATCTGGTCGCGAGTGGGGATTGTCGTAGTACACCTGATGGGACGGTCCCAGTTGCCCGTGCAAGTCTGTGAGATGCGCAAGCGTCAGATCCGCCTGCCCGTCGGGGGCTGAGCGACCGTTGAGCTGTCGCCAGTCGCTCATGTACGACTCATCTATCATATTGTGTTGGTTGTGACCGTGCAGCAAGAAATCTGGGATGTTCGTAGTATGTTATGCGTCTACCCGAGACCGGTCGTACAACAATCGGAAGGAGATTTGCAACCTAAACCTACGAGATAGGCTCTGTATATCTTGTTTTTGATTACCGGCTCTCTCTTTGCTCGACCTTGTTCAAATGGATGAAATTCACCATATACACGATTGAAACGATCTTGTTGGAACCATCAGTGCCAATTTAATGGTAAGATTTTTTGTTTATGGTAACATATTCTTCTCTATGTCAGCAGAAACGGATGCACAGGGGCGGCTGTACATCCCGAAGGAGGTGCGCGAGAAGTACGGCCAGAAGTATCACATCGTCATGTACGAGGATAGAATCGAGCTGATTCCGGTCGCGGACGATCCACTCGCCGCTGTCCGCGAGGCGGCAGGCGAGCTTCACGGTGCATCCGTCGAGGAAATTCGGGAGGATATCGAGGCAGAGGCGAAAGACGAAGCTGAGGAAGCCGGCGGCGACGGATGACGGTGTACGTCGAGACGGATCTCCTGCTCGCACTCGCCAAAGATACCGATTGGTTACAGAGTTCAGCAGAGGATGCTCTCGCCGAATACGATGTCGAAACGTCGCCGTTCTCGTATCTCGAACTTCTCCTCGCCCGGGAACGGTACGAGTTTGACTACGTTCCGCTGGTGGCGAACTTGCTCGAGCTCGTCCCCGTGCGAAACGAGGAAGAGAAACAGGTGGTTCTGAAAGCGCTTAACTACTACGACGAGGGAATGACGCCGTTCGACGCGTTTCACGCAGCGACCGCGGAAACGCGAGGGATGGACGTGCTCTCCTCTGAGAAGGACTACGAAGAGATCGAGGTCGAACAACTCCCACTCGAACCAACTGACGAGGAATAGCTTCGGACAGAGGAGGGAGTATCACGTGAGCGAAGCGAGGTACTCGTAGCGGTTGTCGTGACCGCGAGCGCGACAGATCTGATCGAATCTTCCGGCTGCTCATCAAGTCTAAAAATTCGAGCGGTGGCGCGGTATTCGACATATCCATCCACTAATGTGTAGCCAGAAGCCACGTAACAGCCGTTCTCTCGGCTACCGGCTCTCTCTTTGTTCGACCTTGTTCAGCTCGATCAGGAGCCGGAAGATCGCCTTCACTAGGTTCGCGTCGACGTCGAACTGTTCGGCGTTCGCGCCGGCGCGGTCCATGACCGCCTGCTCCTGTGACTCGTCCGTCGTCGGCAGCCCCTGTTCGCGTTTGACCGCCGCGATGCTCTCGGCGACGTAGGTGCGCTGTGCGATCCGCTCGACGATCTCCTGGTCGATGTTGCGGATCTCCTCGCGGAGTTCGTCGAGTTCCATCTCGGCCGGATCGCCGCGGGCGGATCGCTCTCCGGCGTCGTCCCGGTTATCGGCCATGGATCGCCCCCGCTTCGGTGCCGGAGCGCGCGCGGTGGGGTCCGCCGCGTCGGCGCTCCCGTCGGTCGCCCGCCGGGACCGAGCCAAGGGCCGCCCTCGGGACGGCTGTGCGGTCGTTCATCACCGGGTACTGGCCGCGGGGGCTACAAAGCAATGGCGGTCGCCCGGAAACGAGATCCCGTCCGCGTCCGGCCCGAGACGGCGGCCACGCCGCGGGAGAAGAGTTATGTGCAAAACGAGAGACACACACGGCAGGTTACGACGATGTCTTTAGAAAACAGGACGTGTCTGGTGACCGGTGCCTCGAAAGGCATCGGGTGCGGTATCGCCGAGGATCTCGGCGCCAACGGCGCGGAGGTGATCGTAAACTACCGGAGTTCGGAGGCGGCGGCCCACGATACCGCCGAGAACATCGAGGCGGCCGGCGGCGACGCCATCGTCGCCCAAGCGGACGTCTCGGAGATGGACGAGGTTCGGGGGATGTACGAGAAGGCGACCGACGCCTTCGGTCGCATCGACGTGTTGGTCAACAACGCCGGGATCACCGTCGACAAGAAGTTCGACAACATGACGCGGGAGGACTGGGACCGCGTCATCGACGTCAATCTGGGCGGCGTGTTCAACTGCACGAAGACCTGCTTCGAGGACATCCGACAGGCACATGAGGGCAGACTGATAAACATCTCGAGTGTCGTCGGACAACAGGGCAACTACGGGCAGGCAAACTACGCGACGACGAAATCCGGGCTGTTCGGCTTCACGCGAACGCTCGCGCTCGAACTCGCCAACGACGGTTCGACCGCGAACTGCGTCGCGCCGGGGTTCGTCAGAACGGAGATGCTCGAGTCGGTCCCCGAGCGCGTCAAAGAGGGGATCCTCGAGCGGATCCCCCTCGATCGGTTCGCGGAGGTCGAGGACGTCGTCAGCATGGTTTCGTTCATCGCACAGGAACAGTCGAGCTACATGACCGGACAGATCCTCGGCATCAACGGCGGGATGGAGTGGTGAGATGACGCGAGTCCCCATCGCGGGCGTCGGCATGACCGCGTTCGGCAGACAAAGCGAACGGACGAGCCGCGATCTCTTCGCCGAGGCCGCAAGCGAGGCCTACGACGACGCCGGGCTCGCCCCAGAGGACGTCGACGAGGTGTTCTACGGGAACTTCATGGGCGAGATCGCGGAACGACAGGGCCACTCCGGACCGCTCGCAGCCGAGGCCGCCGGGGTCACCGCCCCCGCGACGCGCGTCGAGAGCGCGTGCGCATCAAGCGGCGTCGCCGTCCGACACGGGGTCAACCGGATCCGAAGCGGGGAGGCCGATGTCGTGTTGGTCGGCGGTGCCGAGCGGATGACGAACCTCTCGACGGCCGAGGGGACGGCCGGGCTCGCGACCGCCGCCGACGCGCTGTGGGAGATCAAGGCCGGCGTCACGTTCCCGGGCGCGTACTCGCTGATGGCGAACCGCTACTTCCACGAGTACGGCGGCACGCGCGAGGACCTCGCCCACATCGCGATCAAGAACCACGACAACGCCCTCGAGAACGACCTCGCGCAGTTTCAGCGATCGATCGACATCGACGACGTGTTGACCGCGCCGACGGTCTGTTCGCCGTTCGGGCTCTACGACTGCTCGCCGATGAGCGACGGCGGCAGCGCCGCGTTGCTCGTCAGCGAGGCCGTCGCCGAGGATCGCGGTCTCGGCCCCGACGTCGCCATCGTCGGGTCCGGACAGAGCAGCGACCGGATGGCGCTTCAGGACCGCGCGTCGATGGCGCGCACGCCGGCCGCCGAACGCGCCGCGGAGACGGCCTACGGGGACGCCGGGATCGGGCCCGACGACGTCGACATCGCCGAGGTCCACGACTGCTTTACCGCCGCCGAGGTGTTCGCCATCGAGGCGCTGGGGTTCTACGAGGCCGGCGAGGGGATCGCGGCGGCCAGACGCGGCGAGACGACGATCGACGGCGAGCTCCCGATCAACCTCTCGGGGGGCCTCAAGGCGAAGGGCCACCCGGTCGGCGCGACGGGGTGCGGTCAGATCTCCGAACTCACCAAGCTCCTCCGGGGCGATCACGTCAACAGCCCGGCGGTCGCCGACGCCGAGATGGGCCTCACGCACAACGCGGGCGGGACGGTTGCGAGTTGTGTCGTCAACGTACTGGAGGTGATGGGATGAGCGACGACGTGCCCGACGCCGGGTACGACGACTTCCTCGATTCGCTCGCCGACGGCGAGCCGTTCTACCTCGAAGGCCCCGAGGGGGACGGCTGGCTCCCGCCCCGGCGGATCGACCCCGAGACCGGTCTGCGGGAGTTCACAAGAGAGCCCCTTCCCGAGACGGGCGAGGTGCTGACGATGACGGTGACGAACGTCGCGGGGCCGTCGTTCGCCGCCGACGCCCCGTATCTCGTCGCGGTCGCGCAGTTCGGTCCCGTCCGCATCACCGGCCAACTGCGGGGCATGGACCACGAGGACGTGGAGATCGGACAGGAGGTCACGCTCGGCGTGGGGACGAGCGAGGCCGGCGAGCGACTCGTCGTCTTCGAGCCGGCCTGAACGGATCAGGGGGTCCGCTCGGCTTTCGACCCGGCAGGGCTATTTCAGCAGTTGGCACTCGTAGGCCAGATACGCGGTGATAAACCCGAGTGCGTACCCGAGAAAGTGCACGTAGACGTTCGTGACCCGTCCGTCCGCGGCCACGGTGTCGGGGAACCCGATCGAGAGGAAGACGACCCAGACGACGACGGCGGCGACCGCGGGGGCGTCGACGCCGTTCACGCGCGACGGTACCGGGATCGCGGTCCCGATCTTGATTCCGATCCCGTCGGAGCCCGCGAGATACCGGGCGAGTCCGATCGCAAGAACCGACAGGAGGGCGACGAGGACGACGGCGTCCGTCAGGCCCGAACGCGGCGTTCCGACGGTCGCGACGTAGACCGCCGAGCCGAGAAACGCGACGAGCAGCACGGCCCCGTCGATGGCAGTGTCTCGCCGCCGCCCGACGTACGTTGCGATCACCGCCGGAAGGAACCCGACGAGCGCCATGTTCAACCCGGAGAACCCGTACATGACGCCGTCCCTGGGGACGGCGAGGTTGAGCCCGGACAGCGCGATCGGGAACGCGACGAGAAGCGTTGCGACGAGTCGGACGAACGCGCCGGCGCGTCCGGCGCGCGCCGAGAGGTAGTACGCGGTCGTCGCCACGACGAGAAAGGCGGCGAGGTTACTCAGGAGGTGCGAGGCGGTGAGGTGAACGAAGTGGGCGGTGTAGGCGGTGACGAGCGTCGGCTCGGCGTACGCGAAGCTGAGCTCCCGGCGGAGCGGATCGGGCAGGGCGTACACGCCGACCAGAACCGCCGACACGGCGGCGATGGCCCCGGCTCCGACCGGCGGCCGCGCCGCCGAGAGGCGGGCCCAGCCGCCGACGTTCGATCGTGACACGGTAGGGATATCGGGGCCGTCCCTTCAGATTGGTCACCTGATTACAGTCGGCGATTTGGCGCGTGTAACGGAGCGTCGAGGCGTCGCGTCGGCCGGTCAGACCGCCCGGATGCCGGTGATCTCGAAGCGCGCGCCGCCGCCCTCGCTCTCGGTCACGTCCACGTCCCACCCATGGGCTTCAACGACCTCCTCGACGATGGCGAGCCCGAACCCGGTGCCCTCCTCGGCCAGCGAGTAGCCCGGATCGAAGACCTCATCGCGTTCCGCTTCGGGGATGCCCGGCCCGTCGTCGGCGATGTAGATGCCGTCCGCGTCCGTCTCGCCGATCGTGACGGTGACGTCCTCGCCGCCGTGTTCGACCGCGTTGGCAAAGAGGTTCTCCAGGACGTGTCGGAGCCGCTCGGGGTCCGCGTGGATCGTCAGGTTCTCGACGCTCACCCGGAGCGTCGCCTCTTGAGGGGTCACCGTCCGGAAACACTCCTCGACGAGGCCGTCGATGTCGACCGGTTCCGTCCGATCGACGGTCCGGCCCTTCCGGGCCAGCGTCAGCGTGGCGTCGATGATGTCGTCCATCCGATCGAGCGCGCCCTCGGCCCGCTCGAGGTGATCGACGACCCCGGGGTCCTCCGAGGACTCCTTCGCGAGCGTGATCCGCCCGTCAACGACCGACAGCGGGTTCTGGAGGTCGTGGCTGACGATCCCGGCGAACTCGTCTAACCGCTCGGTCTTCTGTTCGAGTTCGCGCTCGCGCTGCTTCCGTTCGGTCACGTCCCGGGAGTTCATGATGTACCTGTCCTCGTCGAGGTCGCCGCCGGCGCTGGCGATCGACTCGATCCAGACGACCGTTCCGTCGTCGTGCTCGGCGCGGTGCTCGACAACAAAAGAGTCGCGCTCCCCGTCGACGAGTTCCCGGAACCGCTCGATGACGTGTGCGCGGTCCTCGGGGTGGACGAGTTCGATCCCCTTCGTGCCGACGGCCTCGGTCGGCTCGGAGTCGAGCACCCGCTCGGCCGCCGGGCTCTGATACCGGATCGTCCCCGTCTCGTCGACGACGGTGATGACGTCCGGGGAGTGCGTGACGAAGGACTGAAACCGGTTTTTCAGCTCCTCGAGGTCGCGTTTCTGCTTTTTGATCTCCCGTTTGGATCGGTACTGCTCGACGGCGTTTGTGATCCGGTTCGCAAGAAGCGTGTAGTGGTCGCTGCCCCGGGCCTTCTGGATGTAGTCGGTGACGCCGGCGCTTATCGCGTCGCTCGCGATGTCCTCGCTTCCCCGCCCCGTCACCAACAGAAAGGGCAGGTCCTCGTACGTCTCCCGAACCATCCGGAGGAAATCGAGCCCGTCGGCGTCGGGCATCGAGTAGTCGGAGACGACACAGTCGATCGAACCCGAGCGGACGATCTCGATGCCCGCCGCGGCGCTTTCGGCGGTCTCGAC
>NZ_JAQCNO010000014.1 GCF_028274965.1 Natronomonas sp.
GTCGGTGTATTCGCCGGCGCGGAACACGTCCGTAGCGGTGTGTTCCCCGCCCTCGTCGATCAGATCGAACGCGAAATCGACGCGCCCGTCGATCGATCCACCGCCGACGCGTGTCTCCATCACGTCGGGCTCTTTTTTCGGCACGCTCGAAAGATCGCGCGGGACCGTATGGGTGATGACCCGCACGTCGGCGAGGACGCCTCGATCGAGGGCCTCGCGGATTTTGCTTTCGGCGTCGCCGGACTGTTCTTCGGGTACGGAGAGCGCGCGACCGAGATCCTCGTGAACCTCGTCGGTCCAGTACTCGGTCAGCGGCCGCTTTCCGTACGGTGTGTCTTCGTAAGCTCGAACGGCGACAGCCCGCATCGGTGGCGTCTCGACGACGGTCACCGGGACGGTCTCCTCTTGACCCTCTCGGGGGGAGTTGGGCTCGTCGTTGATCGTCACGACGTGACTCATGCCCGCCTTATAGCCGGCAAAGCCCTGTAGCCCGGGCTGTCCCTCGTCGCCCGGCCAGGAGTTGAAACGCGGTATCTCGCTGGCCGCACGGCTTCGGGGGCTAAAGCCCATCGAGCCTTTTCGTGGTCTGCTTGGTTGTGGCATGTATCTCACTCCAGCGTGAGGGGCGCAAGCGTCGCGAACAGAGCCTCCTCCGTCCGGACGACCTCGCTACCCTGGTTCGGAACCGTATTGAGCCAAAGGTCGAACCGCGCGTGCGGTTCGTCGCCGATCGTCTCCGCGCGAGGCTCACAGCCGAGTATCTCCGGCAGCCCCCGCTGGGGGGCGCCGAAGGCGACCGTGAGACCGTCGCCGGCCGTCCGCTCGGCCAACTCGCCGAGCCGATCCACCGTCAACGCCTCGCCGAGCCGGGACGCGGCGATACGAACGCCGGCCTCGGACCGGGCGAGGGCGTCGTCGACGGCCGCGCGCTCGACGGCGAACCCCGGTGGGGGTTCGTCCACGAGCTTCGCGCGGACCGGCTCTCGCGAAGAGACCCTGATGGTGACGTGTTCCCCGGCCGAGACCGCCATCGACGGCGGCACCGGCAGAGAGATCGGGTGTTGCAGTCCGCAATTGACCCGGACACGCCCGTCAGGTCCGACCTCGGTCACGATTCCCTGTCTTAACGACCCCGAACCGTTCGATCCGGAGCCGGTCTGTGTGCGGACGCGGAGCGGCGGCAGGATGCCGGCGTACTCCAGTTCGTCCCGCCTGTCCCAGACCGCCTTTCGGAGGTAGGGTGGCGTGGCCGCGTACCGCAACACGGCGTCGACGAACCCGTCGTCGAACCGCCCGTCGTCGCCCCCGGGATCGGGGAAGACGACGAGGCGGTCCACCCGGAAGATCGTCGCCGCGCGGGCGACGTAGCCGAGTTTGCGAGTCGCCTCGCGTTTGTCCTCGGCCTCCCGGGTCAGCGACGACGGCACGAGTACGCTTCGCGTCATGCCGTAGCGCTTCCGCGTCCGTTCACGAGACTGTGACGATCATACCGAACCCACAGTTAAAAGTACCGCGGTATGCACCGGTCGTGGGCCGGGATGACAGGGCCGGGCGGGCGGCGCGCCCGCTCGGGAAACCGCCCGCGACCGGCGGTCCGCAAGCCTTTTGTTTGCCTCCGCGGTACGACCGGTTGCGAGGCGCGCGTCGGTAGTGTAGTGGTATCACGTGACCTTGCCATGGTCACAACCCGGGTTCAAATCCCGGCCGACGCACTCTCTGACGCCGTTTTTCGCTCTCATAGATCCGTTCGTGACACCGGAGTCCGCCCCGCTCGGGCGTCTGTCTCCGAGAGCAGCGCCTGCGCCGCGTTCCGGCCGCTTTCCATCGCGCCCTGTATCGACGACCACTCGGTGTAGTCGCCGGCGACGACGACCGGGCCGGCCGGCGCCTCAACGCCGGGGAGCTCCGCGCGAAACCCCGGCGGCTGGGCGAACTGCGCGAACTCGATCCGATCGGTGCCGACGCGCTCGAGGCCGCCGAAGTGGTTCTCGGGGAACCACGCCTCAAGCGCCTCCCGGACCGTCTCGGTCAGGGCGTCCGCGGAGGCGTCCGGCGAGCCGAGGAAGGTCGCACTCAGCAGCTGTCGGCCCTCGGGCGCGTACTCCGGCGCGGCGGCGCTCATCGGCGCAACGGTGTTCGGGCGGTCGTCGGCGGCGTTCAGGACGATCCGCGACCCGGTGTCGAGGGACTGATGGGCCGGAAGCGAGCAGTGAAGCGTCGTACAGCCCCTGGCGTCCGTCGGCGTCCGGACGCCACAGAGGTCGGCGGCGGTCGCCGGATCGGTCGCGACGACGGCGGCGTCCGGCGAGCGGTCGCCGTCCTCGGTCTCGACGGTGAGGCCGCCCTCGGGATCGACGTCGGTGACGGCGACGCCGGTTTCGACGCTCGCGCCGGCCTCTGTGGCCCGATCGCGGAGTTGTGCCGGGATCGCGGCCATGCCGTCGGCGGGGACGACCGTCTCGCCGGCCGAGAGCATCCGGAAGGTGTACTCGAAGACCGACCGGGACGTGCCGAGCGAGCGATCGAGCGTGATCCCGCCGTAGAACGGCTCCGCGAAGCGCTCGACGAAGGCCGTCGAGAACCCCCGGGAGGCGAGGTACTCCCGGATCGTCGCCTCGGGGCGGTCCTCGGCGTCGCCATCGAGGATGCCCTCGACGTCGCGGCCGAGCAGTTCGCGCTGGAGCGCGAACAGACGGAGCTTGTCGGCCGTCCGGACGTCGCGGTTCAGAAGCGTCGGGAGGGCGGCGCTCGGGTCGCCGAGCGGGTCGGCGAGCGTCGAGCGGTGGTCCGGCCACGCGATGGTCGCCCCGGGCGCGAACGCCCGCAGGTCGAGGGCGTCGTAGTCGAGTTCCCGCCGCGCGGCCGGGTACGCGGTGAAAAGCACCTGGAACCCGCGATCGAGGGTGAACCCGTCGACGGTTCGCGTTCGGACGCGCCCGCCGACCCGGTCGCGGCGCTCGAGTAGTTCGACTTCGGCGCCGGCCCCCGCGAGGTGCCGGGCGGCGACCAATCCGGCGAGGCCGCCGCCGGCGACGACGACGTGCATACCCCGGGTTCGGTCGGGACGGACAAACCGGTTTCCGTCCGCGATCGCGTCCGGCGGGAGGCCGACGTGGGAGTTATATCCGGCCCGCCCATACGACTGGTATGGGATTCGGAAAGCACCTGACGAACGGAGTGGTTTCGCTCGCGATCAGCGTCGCAGTCACCGTCGCCATGGCCGACGACGGCGACGGGCCGTGGGACCTGACCGAGGTCGCGCTTTCGGTCGCCGTCTCGGCGTTTCTCTCGGGCTTTTTCACCAGTTACTTTGCCGAGCGGTGACCCGGTCGTCGGCGCGGTCCGGCCCCTCATCGGGCGGATCCGTCGACGGCCGCGAAGGACAGGGCTTTGCCACCGGCGATCGAACGGTCGGGCATGACGAACTTCGAGGGGTTTCGCTGTACCGACTGCGGAGCGACGGTCACGGACGACGGCGCGACGCGCTGTCCGGAGTGTGCGGGATCGCTCGACGCGAGGTACGATCTCGGGTCGGTCGACATCGATCCGGCGGCGCTCGCCGGTCGGTCCGGCGGCTGGAAGCACCGCGAGTTGCTCCCGTTCGTCCCGGAGGGGATCGGCGAGGGTCAGACCCCGCTCGTCGAGGCCCCGCGGTTGGCCGAGGAGCTGGGCGTCGGCCGCGTGCTGATCAAAAACGAGGCGCACAACCCCACGGGGACGCTCACCGATCGAGGGCTGGCGCTGGTCGCCGAGGCGGCCGTCCGGGCCGACGCGGACACGCTCGCGCTGCCGACGACCGGTGACGGCGGCCAGTCGGCGGCCGCGTACGCCGCCAGGGCCGGGCTGCTCTCGCGGTCGTTCGTCCCGAGCCGGGCGACGTTCATCAACAAGGCGATGATAAACGTCCACGGCGGCGACATGCACGTCGTCGAGGGTCGCTTCGACGACGCCAGGGAGGCCTACGAGACAAAACGGGAGTCGATGCCGGCCGCCGAGTCCGAGGCGTGGTTCCCCGCGGGGCCGTTCGCGTCGCCGTTCCGTCACGAGGCCGCGAAGCCGGTCTACTACGAGATCGCGGAGGAGCTCGGCTGGGAGGCCCCCGACGCCGTGGTCGTCCCCGTCGGACACGGCGCGACGCTCGCCGGGGTCTGGAAGGGCGCCCGGGAGTTCGCCGAGACCGGACTCGTCGCCGAAACGCCGCGGCTGTACGCCGCCCAGCCCGACGGCTGTGCGCCCGTCGTCGAGGCGCTTGAGGCCGGCGGTGACCCCGAGCCCTGGGAGGTCCCCGACACCGTCGTCGGGAGCCTCGAGATCCCCGATCCGGCCGGCGGGCTCCCCGCCGCGGAGGCCGTTCGGGCGAGCGGCGGCGACGGGGTCGCTGTCGACGATCAGGACCTCCTCGACAGCGCCGCGACGATCGCCCAACACGAGGGCCTCGAGGTGTCGGTCGCCTGCGGGACGGCCGCCGCCGGCGCGTGGGATCTCGCCGACGACGGCGCCTTCGACGGCGACGAGACGGTCGTCGTCCTCAACACCGCGACCGGGAACAAGGACGCCGACATCGTTCGGAGCCGGCTGATGAGCCAGGGGATCTGATCGGCCGCGCCACGCTTTTGTGTCGCTACCCGGAACCACCAGCCGATGACGCTTCTGACGACCCTTGTCGCGGGGGTGCTCTTCGGGTTCGCCCTCGCCGCGCCGCCGGGGCCGATGAACGCCATCATCGCCGAGGAGTCCGTCCTCCGGGGGTGGGCGGCCGGGTTCAAGGCCGGCCTCGGCGCGATGACCGCCGACGTCGTCTTCTTTCTGCTGTCGCTGGGCGGCGTCGTCGCGTTCGTCCGGGACCTGCCGCGGGTCCGGGACGCGATGTTCTTCCTTGGCGGGCTGTTGATGCTGTATTTCGCCTACGGCGCGGTCGTCGGGACCGGAGGGGGGTTTCGGGGCGATGCGACCCCCGACAGCCGGGGGTTCTCGAAGGCGTTCGCGCTCTCGGTGACGAACCCGTACCAGATCCTCTTTTGGCTCACCGCCGGCGTCGGGCTGTTGACGCCCGGTCGCGTGGACGTGTTGGCGTACGCGAGCGGGTCGCTTTCGGGTCTCGTCGTCGTCGAAACCGGACACCCGGCGCTCGTGGTCGGCCTCTTCGGCGGCGTCTCGGCGTGGATCGTCGGGTTCCCCGCGACGCTCGCGGCCGCCGAGTCGCGGATGGAGTCGTTCGCCCCCGCCGTCGCCTACGGGAGCGCGGCCGTTCTCGCGGGGTTCGGCGTGTACTTTCTCGCGGGCGTGCTGTTACCGTGATCCCGGCTCGAAGGCGTCCATGCCGGCGATCTCGTCCTCAAGCCACTCCTTGAACCACCGGACGCGCTTGAGTCGCTGGTGGGCGATGCTCTCGGCGGTGTCGGAGCGGACCCGCGAGACGGCGTCCTCGCCGCGTTCGAGGACGCGCCCGATCATCTCGTTTGCGTCCATGTGCGTTCGGGACTCGTACCCCATCCGGAGGATCATGAGCGTCACCCCGTTCGCGCCGACCTTATCGAGGAGATCGGCCTCCATGAGACACCGGGTCTCGAGCGGCACGTCGTCGAGGTCGCCCTCGTAGGAGTGCTCGGCGACGGCGGCACAGACCTGCTCGATGAACGAATCCGGGTGGTCGGTCCGCGAGCGGAGGTACTCGCGGGCGACGCGGGCCCCGGCGTCGGCGTGGGCGTCCTGTTCGGCCTCGAGTTTCGCGATGTCGTGAAAGAGGGCGGCGACGCGGGTGACATCGACGTTCGCGCCCTCATCGGCGGCGATCTCGGCGGCGAGTTCGGTGACGTTGAGGACGTGGTTGTACCGGTAAGCGGCCGAATGCCACGGGTACCACCGCATCCGGCCCCCCTCGGTTTCGCTCTCGACGCTGGCTGCGAGGTAGTCGTGGACGAACCGCTTGATTTCCTCGATCTCCGCCTCGGAGACGGGCGATTCCCTTATTTCGACGCCCATGTATCCACCTCCGAAGTGTGAGTGAGTTGCACGGTGATCATCTTGCTGCGAAACACGTCGGTTCAACTCTTTAGGTTTACGACACGGAGCGGTACGCCCCGCGCTCCGGGGGGACAGGCGGCGGATCGGCCGCCGCCGGCCTCAGGGCGATCGGAGCGGGGCGACGTCGTCGGCGCGTCCCGACGTCGCCGCCTCGAGGTCCGAAACGGCGGCGTCGACGACCTCCTCGGGCGTCACGGCGGCGTTCGTCCACGCCGGCAGACGGGTGTCCGCCCCGGGCGGTTCGATGGCGTCGGCGTACGTTCCGATCTGCTCCCGTTCGCCGCTGCGGTCGTACTCCAGGCCGTTGAACGCGGCGTCGAGGGCGTAGGCGTCGACGAGCCGCTCCGCGCCCCTCCGGTAGCGGTCGGCGACCGTCGCGTAGTCCGGGTCGAGCCCGTTCTCCTCGACGGCCCGAAACAGCGCCGCCGCGACCTGTCGGGACATCTCCGAGAGCCCGCTCGGTCCCGAGACGGAGCGGTGATCGTGCTCGTGGACGCCGAGGTCGACCTGGGCGGTCCCGTCGGCGCCGGCGAGCCGGAAGGCCTCCCCGAGCGTGCCGACTTCGAGCCCCCAGCCCCGCTGCATCCGGACCCTCTCTGCGGTGCGGCCGGTCAGGGCGAACTCGCCGGCGAGCGCGTACCGGAACGCGCCAAGAAACCCGAGAACGGCCGCCTCGCTCGCCCGGGACAGCGCGTCGATAAGCGGGCGGTACAGCAGCCGGAACAGCCGGCCGTACAGCCGGTCGTTCTCGACGCGGGCGTAGTAGCCCTTCGAGAACGACATCCCCTGCGCCAGCGGAAAGAGCAGTTTCGGCACGTGTCGCTCGTCGTAGGTCTTCGCGTCGGCGTCGTGGACGACGACGTACTCGCTTTGGGCCGCGATCCCGAAGGCGAGCCACACGTCCCGTCCCTTCCCCCGCGCCCCGTCGAGTCCGGCCGAGGAGAGAAGCGATCCGAGACGGTCCCCGTCGCACCACAGGACCTCCAGCGAGAGATCGAACTCCGAGAGCCACTCGATGACGGCGTCGATGCGGTCGGCTGACGCGCGGAGCGGGACGACGACCCGCCCGGGATCGACCGTCTCGAGCGCCGAGAGCACCCGTTCTGCGGCCAGGCCGGCGTGTTCGCGTTCTGTCATCGGGACCACGACGGCCGCCTCGTCCGTCGGCGCGCTCGGCCGGGCGTCGCCGAAGTCGTGAAGCGTCGTCACGCGCTCCTGTACGTATTCCATCTACCGTCCTGAGGGGCGGCGCGTCGAAAAAGACCCGGCTTCCGGCATCGTCTACGCGGCGCCAATAGCGGGGAAGTCCCGGCCGCACGCCCCGGCCGCCCGGTTCGGAGGCCGACGGCGACGCCGGGGGACGCGCCGTCGTTTCGGGGGCGGACTACGCTCACGCGTCGTTCCGGTAGTCCTCGACGGCGGGGCGGTACCCCTCGCGGTAGGTCGGGTAGGAGAACTCGTATCCGAGTTCCCCGAGCCGGTCGTTCGAACAGCGCTTGCTCGTCAGGATCCGCCGCTCGGCGGGCTCCGAGAGCGCCGCCCCGTCGAGCCGTTCGGCTTTGCTCTGTTTCGGCGGGCGGGCGACGCCGCACTCGTCGGCGAGCCAGTCGGCGAAGTCGTGTTTGTCGACGGGTTCGTCGTCGACCGCGAGCAAGACCGGCTCCTCGGTCGCCTCAAGCGCGAACCGGACGATCCCGGCGGCGTCGTCCCGGTGGAGCATGTTCAGGTAGCCCTCGGTCACCGGGCCGTCGAGGTACCGCTGTAACCGGTAGCGGCCGGGACCGTACAGCCCGGCGAACCGGACAACCTGGCCGTCGATCCCATGTGCCGCGGCGTGCTCGCGGGCGACGCGTTCGGCCTCAAGGAGCACGCGCGTCTTTTCGGTCGTCGGCGTCGGCTCCGTCGTTTCGTCGACCCAGCCGCCGTTGTGATCGCCGTAGACGCCGGTGCTTGACGTGTATATCAGCCGCTCCGGCGGCGCGTCGCGCCCGCCGAAGACCTCGATCACCGTCTCGAGTCCGTCGACGTACACGCGCTCGGCCGCCGTCGGACCCCGCCCGCCCGAGGAGGCCGCAAACACGACAGCGTCGACGTCGGGGACGGCGGCGAGATCGGTGGCCTCGGTGAGGTCGGCCCGGACCGCCGTTGCGCCCGTCGCTTCGATGGCGTCGGCTCCGTCGGCAGAGCGCCGAACGCCGATGACTTCGTGATCGCCCGCGAGCTGACGTGCGAGTTCGAGCCCAACGTACCCACAGCCGATGATGCCGACCCGCACCGTCACCGCCTCCCGTCGATAAACTGCGACAACAGCGCGAACTCCCGAAGCGTCATCGGAAAGCGCCCCTCGACTTTCGATTGGATCTCCCGGGCCTCGAGTTCACCCTCGATACCGGACTCGACCGCTTCGACGTCCAGCACTGCGGTCGTCATGCCCATGAGAAGCTCCTCTCTCGCGAGCGTCGCAACCGTGTCGGAGTCCGGCGATCCCTCGGGGACCGCGAGGATGTCGGACGCCTCCTCGACGGTGAGTCCGGGCGTCTCGCCGGCCGCGAGCGACTCGATCGTCGCCGGGTCAACGTCGGTGGATTCGACGACCGTGCGGACGCCGTGGCTATCGATCACGTTTCGCACTTTTGTGACGTACCGGTCGTGCAGTTCCGCGACGGTCAGTTCACCGGGATCGGTGACGGCATCGTGGAGCATACCGCCGGTTCGGCCGCCGCCGTCAAGTAGCGTTCGGGCTCCGAGTGGTCCCCGGCCGCTCACCCGGGCCACCCGGACGAGTCCTGAATCATCGTTCCGTCCGTGTTTCCGACGCCGCGGGGTCCGGGCGGGACGACCACGACGACCGCGGTTCTCGTCCGGACCGAAACCCGGTCGGCGGTCCCGAGGTGGCGTTCCGCTCCTCGGTGCGTGACGGCGGCGGCACGGCCGTCTCGGAGGTAGGTTACGGACCCGGAGGCGTCCCCGCGGTCGGCCCGGACCGCGAACCGCTCGTAGGTCCCCGTGACGTTGACGTACCAGACGTTCGTCGTCGCGTACCAGTAGCCCGGAACGGGTGCGAGAGGCAGGCCGGCCGGCAGGGACCCAAGACGCTTCCCGAGCGCGCGTTTTCGCACGCGCTCGCTTTTCGTTTCGAGACCCTTCTCGACGGTGTCCTGGAGCTCCTCGCCGTACTCCTCGCGGATGCGGTCCTGCGTGTCCGTCGTCGGGGCCCGTCTGGGGCGGGCCGAGTCGGCTTCGAGCGCGGTGTCGAGCGTCGTTCGGAGACGCAGTTCGAGTCGGTCGGTCGTGACGGTGGCGGTTTCGGCTCCTGTCGCGCGTTCGACGGTCGTTCCGTTGGTGAGCATGAGCGCCTCCTCGGCCGTCGACGCCTCAGGGCTGAGCAGCCTGCGCGCCTCGCGCTCGCTGACGCCGGCGTCGATCAACTCGGCGAACAGCTCCCCGCGGACGAACGTGACGGCGGGCTCGACCGTCGCCTCGAGTCGGCCGCGCTCGGAGCCCTCAGCGGCCGAGAGCGTCCGGGCCGCCGTCGACAGCGGAACCCGCTGCGTTCCGAGCACCGGAAGCCGATCGAAGAGACCGCTTGCGACGTCGCCGTGCGGCGACGTGAACACGTTCACCGTCCTCGTCGCAAGCGGGTGGATCGTCCCGTCGCCGCGGCTGTCGATCCGGTCGCGGCTCAGTTCGCTCGTCGTGAGATAGGACGGCGCGGTGTCGACCGCAAACGAGAGGTTTCCGGCCGGATCGGTCAGCGGTTCGGGCTCCGGGCGCGTCGCCGCCCGGTGTGCCGCCATGGCACCGTCGAGTCGGTCGGTGTCGAGGTACTCTCCGAGTGCGCCCTCGATGCCGTCGCTGGCGCTGTCGCCGACGGATTCGCGCTCGTTCAGTTCCGTCTCCAGCGCGTCGAGATAGCGGATTTCGGCCGCCCGACGGGTCCGTGCGGGAGTCGATCGGTCCTCTGAGCCGAGGAGCGCGTCCCGCTCCGGGAGCGCCTCAGAGAGGCGGCGTGCGGGGTTCGTTCGGCCGGTTCCGACGGCCGTCGCCGGGAGCGTGACGGAGACGTTTCGGGTCTCATCGCGGATCGGGTACAGATCGCGCTCGACGTCGCGCCGCTCGAACGTCGGGTCGGCGGTCGCCGTGGCCATCGAGCGCACGGGGCGGCCGTGGGCGGCCGCCCTCGCGACGCGCCGGAAGCCGCCGGCCGAGGAGCGCGCCTGCGCCGTCGCCCGATCGGTCGCTTGCCGGAGGCGGCCGTCGAGGCGGCCCCGGGGGACGCCGTCGATCGGTTCGGTCCGGGCCTCCACACCGGTTCGAACCCGATAGGTCCGTTCGGAAACCGACTCCGTCCGCATCGTTTCGTTTTCCCCTTCCCACGTTCGGACGGTCGTTTCGGTGATCACGACCTCGAACGTCTCGCTGTCCCAGGTCCGCCAGCCGGCCGTGCCGACGGTCCGTCCGCCTGCGGTCGCGACCGACGTCGACTCGCTCGTTCGTTCGTCGACGAGCGTCCAGTCGCGGCCCGGCGAGTCGCCGTTCCGTTTGATCCGGCTTTGGAGCGTCGCGCTCGCCGTGACGCGAGCCTCGACCGTGTGTGTGCGTTCGATCGCCTCCGCCAGCTCGTCGTCGCCGGTGACGCCGATGAGATCGGCGAAGGCGTGGTCGGCCGACCCGTTGACGCCGACCGTGACGGTTGGGTCGTCCGGTTCATCCAGCCACGTTCCGACCGGCCGGTCGGCCGGCGGGGCGGGGCCGATCCTGTCGGCCCCCCGTAGTACGACGTCCTGCCACTCCTCGTCGCCGCCGGCACCGACGAGCAGGTCGGTCGTCGCAACGCGGCGGCCAGCGGCCGCGACTCCTCTGTGGCCGTCCGGATCGGCCTCGCCGAACACCGCGCGCTGCTCGGCCAGCAGCGCGTCGTTCGTTGCGAGTTCGACGTGTCTCGTCCCGAGTACGGTCGCGATCGGCGCACCGCCGTACTGGGCGTACCCCCGCGTCCAGACGATCGGATACAGCCGAGCGGTGAGGCGCCGCCCGAGTCCCTTCCGCGTTACCGGGGCTGTGGCCCGGCGCTCGAAGCGGTCGGTCCGGTCGTGCAACGACAGCGCCGGGTTCGCCACGACGAACGTGGGGCTGCGTTCGGCCGTCTCGACGGTCCGTCCGTCGCGCGTCGCAGAGAGCGTCACGCCGTCGATCTCGACGCGCAGAGCGGTCCCATCGTCGCCGACGCGGTCGATCTCGACGCGCTTGATCGCCCGCCGGTACCCCTCCGTCGTCGGTTCGACCGCGGGCAACGAGGCCCGAACGCTGATGCGGCCGCGCGTCGTTTCGGTCCCCGAGAGCCGTTCGGCGGCGCGCACGTAGATGCGGAGTCTCAACGCGTCCCGGTATGACGCGTCCTCGCTCAACGCCTCGCCCGCGGTCGTCGCCGCCGGCGTGATAACCGGGTCGATCGCCGCCGCCGTCGCCGCTTCGTCCGCGGCGCCCCGGAGTTCGGTCACCGCGGCCGCCGTCGTGCCGTCCATCGCGCGGTCGATGTCCGGGCGTCGATCGCGGTCGCCGGGGACGACGCTCACCGAGAGCGTCGTCGCGGTGACCAACAGCAGGACGCCGACGAGCGCGAACGGAACGCGGCCTCTGTCGTTCACGCGTCCCACCGCCGCACGACGAGTTCGATGCTGCCGACCGCGGTGGCATCGCGTGCCACCCGAACGGACGGATAGCCGGCCTCGAGATCGGATTCCACGCGATCGCCGAGGGCGCGCGCGAGCCGTTCGTTCGCCGCCCTCGTGTCGGCCGCGGCGAGTTCGCTCCCGACGGTAACGCCGAGGACGGCCGCGATGACCCGGTACCGATCCGCCGTTCGGCGAGCGGTCCGCGGATCGAGGAGTTCGGCTCGGGTCCGTTCGGGGGGGAACAGGTGTTCGATATACGCGGCCGAGAGCGACGCCGCAAGCGAGTCGAACCCGCCGGCCGCGTCCGGTTCGACGATACCGCTGTCGACGGTTCGTCGCGTCGTCGACACGTCGGCAGTCGCGGGCGGAGCCGAACCGACCGCGATCCGACCGTGGAGTGACGCGTTCGGATACGGTTCCCAGCGCGCAGTGACGTACGCCCGTTCGTCCGTGTGGTTCCGGACCGCCCGATCGACGGTGTCGGGATACGTCGACGCGAGGAGTCGATCGCCGCCGATCGAACCGCTTTCCAGCGCCGCTCGGCTCAGATGTTCGGCGAACGTGCCGTGAGACCGTCGATCGCCGGCGACCTCGACGGCGGCCGTGGTCGTCACAAGGGAGTTCGCAACGGTGTCCGCGTTCGGCTCGGAGGGGTCGCGCTCCTCGGGGACCGCGAGGACGAGCGTCGACGCCGCCGCACCGATCAACAGCAGACAGACCGAGACGTCCAGGACGGTGCTCACCGCGCGGGCCACGTGCACACCTCCAGGGTTCCCGGTCGGACCCGTCCGGGGGCGACGCGGACCGTTACCGACCGCACGAGACAACTCGAGCGCTCCGGCGGCGTCGGTCCGCTGTGCCAGACCGCGCCGTCGGCTCGAACCGTCGCCCGCAGGCCGTGTCCGCGCGGGCGGGAAGCGGCCACGGCGTCGTCGATCGGCGGACGGACCGCGCCGAAGGAGGAACTCTCCGCGAGGATCCGCTCGGTCGCCGCGGGCGTTATCTCGCTCGTCGGCGACAACAGCGGAAGCGTCGCATCCAGCGCGCCGACGTACACCGACAGGCCCGCCCCGAGAGCGAACACGGCAACGAGCGCCGCCAGCGGCTCCGTCTGTCCGCTATCCCGCGAGGACGACATCGGATCCCCCCGAGTTGACCCGGCGAACGACGAGTTCGTCGGCCCCACGCCACTGCGGTGCGTCCCGACGGGCGCGCGCGGCCCGGCGCTCGAACGCGTCGAACGTCCCGAACACGCGCGTCGGTGGTTTCCCGTGGAGGACCGCATCGAGTTTCGTGTCCCCGACGACGGGCGTCACCGGACCGTAGCCGAACGCCGCGTGGGTTGTGCCCCCCGCGCCGCGGAGCGAGATCGAATCGGCGCCGAGACGAACGGCCTCGGCGTTCGAAAGCGGGTGCCTGCCGACCGCAGCGTGGTCGCTCGCGGCGACGCTGTCGACGGTGCGCGCGCTCCCGGACGCGTCGGGCGGCGGCGCCGACGGCAGGAGTCCGACGACGCCGAGCGCCGTGCTGCTCACCACTGCAAGTCCGATCCAGACGTACCACGCGTCGAGCGGGACATCGAACATGGGCCGTCTGGCCTGGCTCTCAGTTATAAACCTCCGGAGACGGACGTCGTCACCGAGACGGCGACGAGGTACGTACCGGTCGCCGTACAGAGCGCCGCGCCGATCCGGTACCCGACCGTCGCGCGATCGAGGCCGCGTCCTAGCCCCGTCGAGATCGCGGTGAGAACCACCGCGAGGAGCAGGACGTACGCGCCGATCGCGAGACCGAGTCCGGCCGTTTCCGGCGCGCCGCCGCCGAGGGCGTCGGTGGTTCCGACGCTGTCGGCGAGCGCGACGGTTGCACCGCCGACGAGCGGCCCGAAGAAGGCGGCCGTGTTCGAGAGCGTCGACGTCACGCGACCGAGGCTCCGGTGGGCCTCCCGCTCGACGCGCTGGAGTTCGTTGAGATGATCGGCCGTCTCGACCAGCGCCCGGCCGGCCGGTGGACCGGCGCCCGCGGCAATGCCGAGGAGCCGCGCTGCGCTTTCGGCGCGCTGGCTGGGAACGGTCTCGAGCGCGCCGTGCTCGCCGAGAAAGGCCGTCTCGATGCCGACGCGGAGTTGGCGCTGGCGTCTGGCCGCCGCCTCGAACGTCTCGCCTGCGATGCCGCCGAGTTCGTCGGCCGCGTCGGCGACCGCCCGTTCGACGGCGATCCCGTCTGAGACGCGGCGGCCGACGAGATAGAGCGCGTCCGGGAGCGCGTTCTCGAGTTCGCTCGTGCGTTTCCGAACCGCGACCGTCGGGCGGTACCGGACCAGAAGCGACGCGCCGGCGCCGAGGCCGACAGCGGCGAGCGGCGGCGTCCACGGCGCGAGGGCCGCGCGAGCGCCGAGCCACCCAGAGAGGGCGGCCGAAACGCCGGCGGCGACGCAGAGAACCGGCCGGGTCGTGTCGCTCTGTGCCGTCGACGGCGGGAAGGCAACGGGACGCGTCGAGAGGAGCCAGCCGCCGGCACAGATCAGTCCGGCCGGCAGAAGCAGGTCGTACACCGCGACGACGACCGGGAGGGTCGCTTCGACCCCGGCCGCGCCGGCGGCCGGCAGCACGCTGACGAGCGCGAGCGGGAGGAGGACGCCGAATGCGTACAGGGCGGTCGCAGGGCCGCGAAGCGAGTCCGCCGCGCGGCTCGCGCGGTCCTTCGTCCCCTCGAGGATCGCGTCTGTCGCGCGATCGAGCGTCCGGTCTCGCTCGTCGGGCGGCGCGTCCGCCGCGGCCTCGACGATCGTCACAGAGCGGTGGAGGGCCGGAAAGCGCTCCCGCCAGGCGTCGGCGAACGGACCGAGCCCGGACGCCGGCGTGCCGCGTGCGCGGGCGACGTGGTCGGCGAGACGATCGCCGAGTCGGCCCCGCGTCTCGGCCGCGAACGCCGCCGCGTCCTCCGCGGTCGGCGCGATCCGCATCCGGAGGACCGCGCGGCCGACGAGGGTCGGTGCGGTGCCGAGCGTCCGACTCCGGCGGGCGTTTCCGAGCGCGACGAGTCCGCCGCGGGCGAGCAGCGACGCCCCGTAACCGGCGACGACGGCGAGAGCGAGGACCGATAGCCGCCCGAACGCGACCGCACCGATCGCCCAGCAGAGTCCGGCGAAGACCCCGATCGCATCGGTGACGGCGACGAGCGCACGAGCGTCGCGGTCGAGAAACGGCTCCACGTCCCGTACCGGGTCCGGGAGCGACTCCCTCGGAGAGACGGACGCGAGTCCGCGCGCCGCCGCCATCGGAGGAACCGTCGTCACGGCAGCGCCCGCGCTCGGCGCTCGATCGCGTCGCGGACGTCCGAGACCGGTTCCGTCGGACCGCGGAAGGAATCGAGCGCGTCGTCGTCGGTCAGCGCGTCGGTCCCGTCGTCGGCGTCGTACAGCGCCTCGAAGTCGACGCCGTCCTCGCCCCGGCGAACGGCCTCGATCGTCGCGAGGCGGCGTTGTCGCCCCTCGGAACCATCGTAGGCTTCGACCGTGACCACGAGGTCCGTGTCGGCGAAGGCCGATTCCGGAACGCCGAGGTCGGTGACGACGCGCTCCCTGACCGACTCGCCGCCGCCGCCGTGGATCGTCCCGAGGACGGATCCGTCGGCGGCCCCAACCCGCATCGCCTCGTAGAGCACCTGCGCTTCCTCGCCGCGGACCTCGCCGACGACCAACGCCCCGTCACCGAGTCGGAGGGCGGTTCTGAGCGCGTCGGTGGCCTCGATCGACGCCCCGCCGTCGGTTGAGACCCGAAGCGGCTGGACGTCCCGCTCGTCGGCCTGCAGTTCGGCGATCGGGAGCTCAGGGGTGTCCTCGATCGCAACCGTTCTGACGTCGGGCGGGATCTCCCACAGCAGCGCGCCCAAAAGGGTCGTTTTGCCGGCGCCGCGGGCCCCGGCGAGAAGCGTCGCAGCACCGCGGGCAGTCGCGACGGCGAGGAAGGCCGCAGCCCGCCGGGGAAGCGTTCCGTTGTCGACCAGGTCGGCCAGCCGAAACGCCGACTCGTCGTGTGCGCGAAATGTAAACCCGGTTCCGGTGCTGACGGGGTCGGTGACGCCGGCGACCCGTATCCGCCGCCCCGAGGCATCGGCCGTCGCGGCGAGCGTCGGGTCAGCCTGTGAGAACGCCCGACCGCTGGACCGGCGAAACCGCGAGGCGAGCGCCGAGACGCCCTCCTCGGTCAGTCTGACGTTCGTCCGGAGCGTCTCGCCGTCGCACCGGACCCGGAGCCTGTTTTCGCTCACGGGGGCGGTCGCGAAGGCGTCGGTGACCCCAGGGTCGGCGAAGCAGTCGTCGAGCACGCCGAGGCCGCGGGTGTGTTTCGAGAGCGCGCTCGCGATGGTTTCGACCGGCTGGTCGTCCGCCGCGACCGACCGAACCGCACGCGACGGCGCGCGCTCGCCGCCGGTGACGGCGCCGCGGGCCAGGCGTCGGTGGGCGGCCGCAAGCGTCGCGGTCGCGGCGGCGTCGAGGCGGTGTTCGGCGGGGGTGATGTGGTACGTTCCCAGCGGGTCGCCGCCGTACTTTCGGACGACAGCGCCGGTATCGAGTTCGTACCGCGCTCGCAGGGTCGCGCCGGGCGGCGACCGGGTCGCGACCCGCGAGCGGGCGACCGTCGGCCCAACGTGCGGCCGCAGCGTCGTCGCGTAGTCGCTTCCCAGAAACGCGGCTACCCCGGTCTCGGCGACGAGTCGGGCGACGGCGTCCCCGCGGCCGACGGCCGCCCGTCCGGCACCAAGAGGGTCCCCGCGGGCGCGCTCTGCCAGCGCCTCGTCGTGAAACCCGACGGCGTCCGCGAACCGTCCGGCCGCGACGAGCAGGTCCGCAGCCCCGTCCTCGTAGGCCCGCTCGAAACCGTTCGCGCGGGTGTGGACCGTCTCAACGTCCCGCTGCTCCAGCGCCTCGATCGCCGTTCGGCGGCAGGCCGGCTCCTCGGCGAGGCGTCCGGCGCCGGGGCACGGTTCGCTCTCGATCCGGAGGCGATCGGTCTCGAGCGTCGGTTCGCAGGCACAATCGGGATCCGAGGGGAGTAACGCGTCGAGCACGGGGCGTCTGGTCGCGCGATCCGATTTAAACCGACGGGTCCAGCGGGCGCGCAACGACGACCGCGTCGCCGTCGATCCGGCGGAGCGACAACCGGATGCGCGCCCGGTCGGTGAGAACGATGGATGATTCGACGCGGAGTTCGACCGGGAGACCGACGCTTCGGTTCGGCCCGTCGATCGGCTCCCAGCGCAGTTCGTCGCGGCGGATCCGCACCCGCCCGCCGTCGGCGAATGTCGGCTGCGGAACGTCGATCGAAACCGTGATCGCGGCCGGCGTTCGGCCGGGGGCGACCGGATCGTTCTCGGCGGCGAGTCGCGCCGCCCGGTCGGCGATCGCCTCCAGTTCGGCGGTCGCGAGCGCGGCGTTTCGCTCGCGGTCGGCGCGCTCGGCGCTCGGAAGGGCGGCCCCGAGAAGCGCCGAACTCAACACAACGGCGACGACGACGCGGATCACAGGCGGTTTCGGAGCCGACCGAGCGCGCCCGACGCGTCGGCAGAGTCGTCCCCCGGATCGCGGTCGGGGTCGGGGTCGTGATCGGGGTCAGGGTCGGCCTCGGTCGGCCCGACGTGGCGCTCGAGCGCCTCGGCCCGTCGGAGGGCGCGGTCGGCGCGCCGCTCGACGTCCTCGTTGACGGCCCGCACGGAGCCGACGTACCCGCGAAGCGCCTGCACGGCGGCTTCGAGTTCGGCGACCCGCGTTTCGATCTCGTCCAGTTCGTCGACTCGTTCCACGGATCGTTCGTCCGTGAGCGCCCGCTCGACGGCGTCGAGCCGGCGTTCGACGGATTCGCGGTCGAGGTCTGACGGTGCCACGCGGCGAGGTGGTCGCGTGCTCGGTGATAAACGCTCGGTCGCGGGTTACACCAGCGACGCGCCGTCGAACTCGCGGCGGTCGATCTCGATGTCGAGGAGATCCAGAATCGTCGGCGGGATGTCGTAGAGGTCGGCGTCGTCGATCGTCGCGGCGGCGTCGTCGACGAACAGACACGCGTTCTCGAAGCTGTGCATGCCGTTTCGCGGTCCGGTGTCGAAGACCTTCTCGCCCCCGCGGAACCCGGATTTGAGGTCGAACCCGTCGTTCGGGATGACGACAAGGTCGGGTGCGATGTCATCGTGGTCGCCCCGGAAGGCGTCCTCACACGTCACGACGCGCTCCGCAACGGGGCGTCCGTCGGGGCCCTCGAGCCCTTCGAGGTCGGCTTTGAGTTCGGCCCGAACCGACTCGTAGTCCTCCTGTGGGACCGATCCCCGCGGCTCGCGGCCCTCCAGGTTGAGATAGAACCGGCCGGGGATGAGCGAGTACGCCCGGGTGTCGTCGGCGATGTCACCGAGACCGTCGTGATCGTCGCCGTCGAAGGAGAGCCACCCCTCCCGTTCGAGCCAGACGTTGCACTTGACCTCGTGATCGAGCGACGTGAAGCCGTGGTCCGACGCGACGACCATCGTCGTCTCGTCGTCCAGCATGCTGCGGAGTTCCCCGAGGTAGCCGTCGAGTTTCTCGTAGAACTCGAGGAACTCCTCTCTGTACTCGCCGTCCTCGGCGTAGTGTTTGAACAGGAAGTGGTTCACGCGATCGGTCGTCATGAACACGCCGAAAAAGAGGTTCCAGTCGTCCTCCTCGACGTAGTGTTTGAACGCCTCGAAGCGGGCCTCAAGAGTCCGGTGGGCGTCCTCGATGAACTCCGATTTGTCCTCCTTGTGGCCGAGTTTGGCGTTGACGTCGATCTTGTAATCGAGCTCCTCGAGCGTCGCCCGGAGTTCGTCCGGATACGCCGCCTTCTCGACGCCGGGCGAGAGGAAGCCGCTTACCATCCGCTGGATGTCCCGGTCCGGCGGGAACGTGACGGGGACGTTCAGGACCGTCGCCTCGCCGCCGGTGTTGTCGACGCGGGACCAGATCCGGGTCGCCTGCACGTCCTGTCCCATCGGAACGTACGTGTCGTAGCTTCCGTTTTCGCGGTCCTGGAAGCCGTACACGCCGGTTTCGCCCGGGTTGACGCCCGTCGTCAGCGCCGGCCAGCAGGCGCTCGACTCGGGCGGCACGATGGAGTCGATTGAACCGCCGGCGGACATCTCGTGGAGGTTCTCGAAGGTGTCCTCGTTGTCGGCGATCAGTGAGTACGGTACGCCGTCGATGCCGAAGAAGGCGACCCGAGGGCCGTCGCCGCCGCGGAGCCGATCGAACAGTCCCATACGCCCGTCTGGGAGAGGGAGTTACAAGAAGTTTCGTTTCGCGCCTGAGACCGGACGCCGGTCACCGAAAGGAGCAATCCGTTCCGGGACCGCACCCGACAGACGGGCGCTCGGAAGCGCCGACGCGACGGCGCTCGAAAACGGGACGAACGCGTTCGCAGCCCCGCAGCGACCGCGCGGGACGGCGGCGTTCGTTATCCGAACTGCTCTTCGTACAGCTCCTGTGCGTGTTCGATCGCGTCCATCGCCGCCGCCCTGTCCTCCCATCCGAGCGTCTCGACCTCCTTGCCCTCCTCGAGGTTCTTGTAGGTCGAAAAGAACTCGTCGATCTCGTCGAGGGTCTGTGTCGGGATGTCCTCGAGGTCCTCGAGGTGGTCGTAGCGGGGGTCCTCGGTCGGGACCGCGATGACCTTGTCGTCCTGTTCGCCGTCGTCGTCCATCTTCATCAGCGCGATCGGGCGGGCCTCGATCACGCACCCGGGGAACGTCTGGTCTTCGACCAACACGAGCACGTCGAAGGGGTCCTCGTCGTCGTAGTACGACCGCGGGATGAACCCGTAATCGGAGGGGTAGTGCACGTTCGAGTGCAGCACGCGGTCCAACACGACGCCGGGGACGTCCTTGTCGTACTCGTATTTGTTCCGTTCGCCCTTCAGACACTCGACGACGGCGTAGATCTCCTCGGGCGCGTTCGGTCCCGTCTCCAGGTCCGTCCACAGGTTTGCTCCGGCCATACCCGCAGGTCAGGATCGACCGGCGCAAAGAGCTTTCGACACGGGGCGACCGCGAGCCCCCGGCGCTAGCCGTCGGAGCCCCGCCGCGCCCTCGCCGCGTCGAGGACGAGTTCGACGGAGCGATCGAGCTCCGCCCGCTGTTCGTCGCTCGGCCACGCGTTCCGGCGGAAGTACTCGGTGCGGAACTCGTCGCGCTCGCCCGGGGTCGCCGCCTCGATCGGTTTCGCGTAGTGGTTGCTCATGAACGTCGCGAAGGCGTCGGCCGTGTCGCCGTGGACGTCGCCGTGGCGCTCTCGGACCGTCCGCGCGACGGCCCGGTTGTGTTCGTCGATCTCGCCCCAGTCGTCGCCCGTCCCCGGGCCGGACAGCGAGCGCTCGATCGCCCGGTCGGTGTCGGTGACCGCCTCGAGGACGACCGTCCCGTCCTCGAGCCACTCGGTCGGATAGAGGATCAGCGTCTCGCCGCCGCCGTCGCTTCTGGTCCGGGCGGCGTAGGAGTACTCCGACAGGAGCGCCGAACGGTCCTCGAGGTACGCCTCGCGTTCGCTCTCGTCGGTCGCCGAGCGGGCGCGTCGGGTGAGCCGCACCGCGCGGTCGATCGCGTCCGGCGGCGGTCGGTTCGTCTCAGCCATCGAGTGCCTCGGTCGCGAGTTCGTCCGCCCGATCGTTTATTTCTCTCGGAACGTGATCGATCGACCACGACTCGAAGCCCTCGAGCAGTTCGCGCGCTCGGAGCCGTTTCTCCCGGAGGGCGGGGTCGTTGACGTCGTACTCGCCGCGGACCTGCTTGACCACGAGCTGTGAGTCGCCCCTGATGTCGAGTTCGTCGAAGCCGTAGTCGGCGGCCGCCTCGAGGACGCGAACGAGCGCCTCGTACTCCGCTCGGTTGTTCGTGACGCGGCCGATCCGCTCGGAGCCCTCCGCGACGATCCCGTCGGCCGTGACGAGGACCCACCCGACCGCCCCCGGGCCGGGGTTACCGCGGGAGGCCCCGTCGAAGTACGCGTGTACACGCCCGCCGTCATCACGGAGAAGCCCGAGGATCCGGGTCGGATCGGCGCCCTGAACCACGACGCTGTCCTCGTAGGCGACGGCCGTTGCGCCCCCGTGTTCGGCCCGCCACCGTTCGTGGTCGGTGTTGCCGGACTCGATGTCGATCCCTTCGGTTTCGAGTCGGCGGCGGGCGGCGTCGGGGTCGCAGTCGACGACGGGCATGTTTGCGGCTGGCGACAGGCGGGGTTAGCTGTTGTGGTCCGCCCCGAACGACTCTTGAGGGGCGGACGTCTACCCGGCGTATGCGCCTCGACGAGTACGTGGACGGCCTCGACCGCGACGAGTCGGTCGAACTCCGGAGGCTCGCCGAGGAGAAGTCCTACGCCGTCACGGAGCACATAGACGACGCCCGAACGCGCTTCGACGAGACGCTCTCGGGGGGGACGATGGTGGGATCGACCGCCCCGTCGGTGTTCGTCGGGCGATCGAGCTACCCGAACGTCTCGGCCGGGCTGCTCGCGCCGGTCGGCGACGAGAGCGACGCCGCCGACTACGTGACGACCGCCGAGTGGTACCGACAGGGGTACAGCATCGACGACGTCTTCCGGCGGCGGACCGGGCTGTTGAACTCCACGCGGCGGTCGAACGTCGATGCCCACGACGTCTGGGACGGGTTCGTCGGGACCCAACGGGAGGTCGCGATCGCCGATCGGCCGGTCGATATCGAACTCGATCTCGGCGGTCGGCCGGGGTTCGACCTCGACGGCTCGCTCGAGGACATCGCCGCGCCGAGGGGGCCGCGGGCGAGCGCCGACAGCGCCAGCGTGACGGAGAACCCGTCGGTGCCGCGGGCGATCGAGAAGACGCTCTCGGACGACGAGTGGCGCGCCGAGGGGGCGATCGCGTACCTCTATCGCCGCGGGTTCGACGTCTACGAGATCAACAACGTGCTGTCGGTCGGCGCGCTCGGGAAGGCCGAGCGGAGGCGCCTCGTGCCGACCCGGTGGTCGATCACGGCCGTCGACGACACCGTCGGGCAGTACCTCCGCGGGAGCGTTCGGAACGCCCCGAGCATCGACCGGACGCTCGTCTGGCACAACAGCTACATGGGCAACGAGTACTGGGTGATCGCCGCCCCCGGCGATTGGGAGTTCGAACTCCTCGAACTGAAGGCCCCCGGCAGCATCTGGAACCCCGATCCCGGCGGGCGGTTGTACATGGCCGCCGACAGCGAGGGCCGCGGCGGTCGAAGCGACTACGTCGACGAGACCTCGGGCGCGTACTACGCGGCGCGGTTGGGCGTGCTCGAGGAGCTAGCGGACCGCGGCAGGCAGGCGACGGTGTTCGTCATCCGGCACGCGACGGAGGGGTACTGGGCGCCCGTCGGCGTCTGGCAGGTCCGCGAGTCCGTGCGAAACGCCTTCGAGGGCGACCCGGCCGTCGCCGAGACGTTCCACGGCGCGCTCCGGGAACTCGTCCCGCGGCTGCCCGTCTCGATGGCGGCGTTGCGTAGGAAATCGACGCTCGCCGCCGGGATCCAGAGTGACCTCTCGGCGTTCGGGGCCGGGGTCGGCGCCGACGGCAGGTAGCAAGCGGCCCGTTCGGGCACGTTCGCGGGCGTCCCCGAAGCCGTTAATACCGCATCGCCGTATCGGGAGACATGTCCGGGGTACTCAGCGTGTCGGGGGTCTTCGTCGCCGTGCTTTCGGTCGTCTCGTTGGCTGTGCCCTCGCTGTTTCTGTACAAGATGGCGCGCGAGCGCCGGCTCTTCGAGCGGATGTTGCGGCGCTGAGACGGCCTCGCGTCGTCGAGTCCGGCGGGGAGAAACCACTTAACTGACCGCCCGAAACAGGGGACAACGAGCGATGTTGCTCATCCTGTGTGTCGACCTCGACGACGACCTCGGCCGGAAGACGGCGTTCGACACGCCTGTCGTCGGCCGCGACAGCGTCGAGTCCGCCGCCGTCGCTCTGGCGACCGCCGATCCCGAGGACTCCGACGTGAACGTCTGTTTTCAGGGAACGCACCTCTACGACAGCATCGACGACGAGTCGGTCGAGGTCGCCGTCGTCACCGGAACGGCGAAGGCCGACGTCTCGGCCAACAGGAAGGTCGGCGCGGAGGTCGATACCGTCCTCGCGTCGCTATCGACGCGAGAGGACGTTCGCGCGGTCGTCGTCACCGACGGCGCACAGGACGAGAGCGTGCTGCCGGTCATCCGCTCGCGGGTGCCGATCGACAGCGTGCGGCGTGTCGTCGTCAGGCAGGCCCAGGACCTGGAGTCGATGTACTACACGTTCAAGCAGGTGCTCGCGGACCCCGAGACGCGGGGGACGATACTCATCCCGCTCGGAATCCTGCTTCTCATCTACCCCATCTCGATCGCCGCGGAGATCGTCGGGCTCCCCGGGTCGACGCTCGGGGTCGTCTCGGCGCTTCTCGGGTTGTACGTCCTGTTCCGTGGGCTCGGACTCGAGGACACGATCGACGAGACGATCGAACGGATCCGCGTCGGGCTCTTTTCGGGGCGGATCCAGCTCGTCACGTACGTCGTCGCGGCGGCGCTGATCGCCGTGGGTACCGTCGGCGGCATCGAGGCGGCCGAGACGCGCGTCGGCGTCGATCCGGCGGCCACCGGGCTCGTCGCCGCCTTCGTGTACGGCGCCGTCCAGTGGGTCGCCGCGGCCGGTATCGTCGCCGCGCTCGGCCGGATCACCGACGAGTACCTCGCCGGGGGGTTCCGCTGGCGGTATCTCAACGCGCCGTTTTATGTCGCCGCGATCTCTGTCGTGTTACACGGGCTGAGCGCCTTCTTTCTCTCATTGCCCTTCGCCGGGCTCTCCTATCTTGCGCTCACGCTGACGACGGGGACGTTCATCGGACTCGCGAGCACGCTCGCGTTCGCCGTCGCGGAGCAGCGTTACCCCCAGAGCCGGGACCGCGAACTCACCGGGTGATTCGAACAGGTGGCGCGTTTCGGCCCGATCGCCCGTCCGCCACGCTCCCGCGTTCGGACGACCGGCGACGGCTCAGGACACGGGGATTCGGGTCCCGTCATCGTACATAAACCCGGGCGGTCAGACCGGTGGTTCGACCGCCAGCGCGGTCACGTCGGGCACGCCGAGCGAGCGGTGTCGCCAGCCGTCGCCGACGTTTGCGAGGACGGTCCCGTCGGTCGTGACGGCGTAGACGCCGCCGCCGTGGGCGATGTCGGCGATCGGCTCCGCCACCGGCAGTTCCGTTTCGCGCCACGTCCCGTCGTCGGAGCCGATATAACAGGTCGCCCCGGCCGCGGCGTGTCGCGTCGCCCCGTCGCTCGCGACGACTGAGACGTCGCCTTCGAGGGCGCGCATCCACCCGTTTGCGAGGTAGTACAGCCCCGCCGCCGTCGCGGCGAGGGGGCGGCCGGCGGTCGAGACGTCCCGGGCGTCGTCGAGTCCGACGTGTGTCCCGTCGTGGCGGTGGATGCCGGAGGCGGCGGCGACCATGTCGGAGCTGATCGCGCGGACGGCGTCGAGTTCGGCGAGCGTGGTCCACTCGGTCTCATAACGCGCGAGGCGGCCCGCGCCGGCCGCGATCAGCCGTCCGCTCCGGTCGTGACCGACGGCGCTCGCGGGGCCGAACCCGGTCGCCTCGAACGTCTCCCCGGAGCGGACGAACACGTCATCCGGCGTGCCGACCGCGAGCGAGCCGTCGGCGACGGCGAGATCGGTCACCTCGGCCGCGTACTCCAGCGAGAACTCCCCGACGATGTCGTCGGAGACGGAGACCCGGACCACGCCGGCGGCGGTTCCAACGAACGCGGTCGTCGCGCCCGTCGCGTCGGCGTACACCCGCTTCGCTCGGAGGCTGTCGTCCTCGTCGGTCATACGTCCCCACGGCGTGGCACCGTCGAAAGCGTTTATATCTCGACCGACCGGTCGCCGAACCGATCGAACAGTCGCGCCCCCCACGCGAGGGCGTCGTCGTCGGTGCTGAACACGGCTCCGATCAGAACGCCGTCGTCGTAGCCGAACAGCCCGATCTCCGCGTCGTCGAACAGGACGAACGCAAAGCGTAGTTCGTTGTCGATGCGACGCATCTCGAGGCCGTCCGTGGCGACCGCCTCCGGGAACCGGTCGTACGTGTCGCGGAGGCGCGCGAGCGCGTCGGCCTCGATGACGATCGTCGCCGTCCGCACGCCGTCGTCGACGTCCTCGTGGAGGTCGGCCAAAAACCGCGGCAGCCCCGACGGCGAGACCGCTCTGATGTGGTCCGCGCGGTCGCCGACGGCCTCGAGCCGTTCGAGGGGTCGTTCGGGCGCGTGCCGACCGGGGGCGATGATCCGGCCGCGCTCGAAGAGCGTCGGCGGGAACCGCCGCCCGTCGGGGAGCGTCTCGATCAGCCGCCGGCCGGCGTCGAGGCGGCCGAGGCGTGCGGCGTACTCGTTGTGTCGCTGCCAGGCGAGGCGGCCGAACCCGGTGAGGTCGTACGCGCCGTTGCGGTCGGTGACGATGCCGCGTTCGGTCAGTTCGCGGATCGACTTGTAGACGGTCGAGCGCGAGACGCCCAGTTCGTCCCGGAGGTCCCGCTGGTCGCGGGGCGCGTCGGCGAGCAAGCGCAAAAGCGGCGCTCGCTTCCGAAGGACCGCGGCGAGAGCGTCGATGCCGTCGCGCCGCGTCCGGTCCGGGCCACCCATTTGGCCACCGTACTCCGCGTGTCCACCTGAAGGTTTCGCAGCCCGAGACGCGTCCGCGGCTCCGAACGCCGTTCGGGGCTCGAACGTTCGTGTGGGGTATAACGTAAATACGTCCCGGGGTCTCAATAGAGACGCCCCGCTGGCGGTCCGTTCCTCCGGCCGGACCACGCGTCCGGTGGCTCCGTCCGTACCGGTCGGCAACACCTTTTATGCTCGCGGGCGAGAGAGCCGGTATGGACGTGTTCGGGTCGAGCGGGGTCCGGGGGATCGTCGGCGAAGACATCACGCCGTCGTTCGTCGGCCGGATCGCGGCCGCGGCGGGGGCGGTCCTCGGAAGCGAGACGGTCGCCGTCGCCCGCGACACGCGAACGACCGGGCGGATGCTCGTCGACGCGGCCGCGAGCACGCTCGCCGGCGTCGGCTGTTCGGTCCGTCGCCTCGGCGTCGTGCCGACCCCGGGCGTACAGGCGTACGCGGAGCGACGCGGCGTCCCGGCGGTGGTGGTCACGGCGAGTCACAACCCGCCGGCGTACAACGGCGTGAAGCTGATCGGCGACGACGGGATCGAGCTGTCGGCGGGGACGCTCGAACGGATCGAGCGGCGGCTCGCGGCGGGCGTCGGTTCGGTCGGTTACGCCGAAACCGGCGCGAGCGAGGCCGTCGACGGGGCGAACCGCGCGTACATCGAGGACCTCCTCGGCGAGTTCGACGGTCTCCGAGACCGGATCGCGGACGCCGGGGTGACAGTCGCGCTCGATCCGGGCCACGGCGCCGGCTGTCTCACCAGCCCCCGATTCTTCCGCCGGCTGGGCTGTCGGGTCGTCACGCTCAACGCCCAGCCGGACGGCCGGTTCCCCGGGCGGGACCCGGAGCCGATCGAGGGGAACCTCGCGGACCTCAGGCGGCTCGTCCGGTCGTGTGACGCCGATCTCGGGATCGCCCACGACGGCGACGCCGACCGGGCGATCTTCGTCGACGAGACCGGGTCCCACGTCGACGGCGACGCGTCGTTCGCCGCCCTCGCGGCGTCCGAACTCGGGGGCGACGACGTCGTCGTCTCGGCGGTCAACGTCTCACAGCGCGTCGTCGACGTTGTCTCCGAGGCCGGCGCGGCGCTCGAACTGACGCCGATCGGCAGCACCCACCTCATCACCCGGATGCGGGAGCTGCTGGCCGGGGGCGCGACCGTGCCGATCGCCGGGGAGGGCAACGGCGGGATCTTCTTTCCGGACCACCGGATCGCGCGGGACGGGGCCTACACGGCCGCGCGGTTCATCGGACTCATCGTCGAGCGGACGGCAAGCGGCGTCGCGGCCGACCACGGCGGGTACGCGATGGTCCGGCGGAACCTCGGGTACGACGGGGTCGAGGAGCGCGAGGCGATGCTCGAGGCGGCCGGCGCGTACGCCGAGGCCGCCGACGCGGAGCTGACGACGATCGACGGGTACCGCCTCGATTACGGCGACGCGTGGGTGCTGGCGCGACCGAGCGGGACGGAGCCGCTCGTCAGGCTGTACGCCGAGGCCCGGCGGCGCGAGCGAGCGGAGACGATACTCGATGCGCTCGGCGAGGAGATGCTCCGAGGCCGCTCGGCTGGGTGATCGAGGCGCCGAAGCGGGTCAGCCGCCGTGTTCGTCCAGCGCCGCCTCGAGCCGTTCGAGCTCCGAGCGCGCGGCCGACAGTTCGGCCTCGATCTCGCCGTTCTCGAGGCGTCGCCGCTCGTCGGCGGTGAGCTCCGATCGAGCGTTCGCCGCCCGGCGAAGCCGCTCGTACTCCGGATCTCGGGTCAGAGACCGGACCTCCCGGAGCGTCGCGATCGTCGGTTCCTCGGCGATGCGGTCGACGACCGAAACGAGTTCGTCCGTCCGGAACCGGAGCGTCCCGCCGGGCTTCGGCGGCCACTCGATCCGGAGCGGGGCCGCCGAGAGCCCCTCGAGGTAGGTCCGGTTCGTCGCGACGCGGCGCTTCAACAGCCCCGGGTCCTCGACGTAGTGCGAGAGCTTCGAGTTCGAGTACTCCGCGAACTCGAGGACGTCCGGAACGGGTCGATCGCCGGCGTCGTGGGCCCGAACGTACGCGAGCAGACCCCCCGGCGGCCGCTCGTACCCCACGAGCGGCGTCCGGGCGGCCCGATCGATCACGGAGAGAAACCGGCGGGCGGGCGCCTCGCGGCGGAACGTCTCGAAGCGGTCCTCGATCGCGTCGTTGTACGCCGAGATCGGCTCCCGTAGCCGGTCGATCGGGGCGTCGAGGTCGGCCTCACCGAGCTCGACGAGCCGCCGGAGCGCGTCGATCCGCTCGCGGAGCTCCGAGCGCCGGCGCTGGCCGCGTCGGGAGGCCTCCCGCCGGCGCTGTGTCGCGGATTCGAGCGCCTCGTAGCGCTCGACGACGTCCCGGACGGGCCCGAGGGCCTCTCTGGCGGCGTCGAAATCGGAGACGTCGAGGGACTTCGACACGCCGCTCGTTTTCACGTGGCCGTCGGCCTCCAGGAAGGCCTCGCGCTCGGGGACGTCCTCGGGGATCGACTCCAGCGTCTCCGCGAGGTCGTTGCGGAACTCGACGTAGCCCTCGAAGTCGTCCCAGTCGGTCGCCCGCTCCTCCCAGCGATCGAAAACCGAGACGACGGCGCGGTGCGCGTCGGCGAGGCGCTCGGCGTCCCGTTGGGAGACGCCCGCCGCGTCGAGCTCCGAGCGCCGCGTTTCGACCCGCTCGGCCGCGGTTCGGAGCGCCTCGGCGGCGTCCGATCCCGCCGGTGTCGCTGTGTTTTCGGGCACGCGTTACTCGTAGACCTCGTCCGGGTCGAACACCGGGTCGTCGGTGACCTCGCCGTCGATCGTCCGGTGGAAGCAGCTCTCGTATCCCGTGTGACAGGCCCCGCCGTCCTGATCGACGAGATAGAGGATCGCGTCGCCGTCGCAGTCGACGCGGATCCCCTCTACGTGCTGGACGTGGCCGCTCGTCGCGCCCTTGTGCCACAGCTCGTCGCGGCTCCGGGAGTAGTAGTGGGCGTGGCCGGTCTCGCGGCTCCGCTCGAGGGCCTCCTCGGTGACGTACGCGAGCATCAGCACGTCGCCGGATTCGGCGTCCTGTGCGACCGCCGGCAGCAGTTCGTTCTCCCCGAAGGCGAGGTCGACGCTCATTGTCGACACGACGTCGTTTTGTCGCATATGCCTTTTCCTTGTGGCGGCGGCCGGGCCGCTCGGCGGCGTGAGACGGGCGTCTGACGAACGGTTATACGTCTGGATGCACAACCCACGGTACCGATGGGCAACAAGAACAAGACGATCTCCTTTCGGGTCAACGAGGAGGCCTTCGAGACCCTCCGGGAGATCGCCGAGGAGCGCGACATCTCCCTGTCGGCCGTGTTCCGCGATTACGTGGACACCCTCGTTGCTCACGACGGACAGGTCCGGGTCGTCCCCGAGCACGAACTCACGGGCGGAGGCGCCTCCGAGACGGCCTCCGGGGCCGAGAGCTTCCCGCCGAAAGTCGAGGTGCCGAAGAGCTTCGTCCGCGAACACGAGCGACTGGAGCTAGAGGCCGAACACCTGCGCGAACAGCTTGACGAGTACAAGCAGTACGTCACCCGCCTCAGCCAGCAGGTCGAGGCCCAGGAGGCAGAAGACGTGGTGCAACTCGAGGACCTCGACGGCGACGAGAACGAGGAGGAGCCGTTCCGACTCGGCTGACCGGATCAAAAGGGGCGTTCGATCGATCGCGTCGGGAAGGGAGGTCGACCGCGTTCGGCCGTGTTACCGGGAGAGCTGTCGGCGTCGGCGCCCGAGTTCCCCGCCGACGTCGCGGCGGCCGTCCACGTCGGCGAGCCGTTCGGCCGCCTCGAGGGTCCGCACCGAGTCGTCCAGAAACGACAGCACGTCGCCGGGGTACGCGTACAGCATATAATCGTCGCCCATGACGTCGACGATGGCGTCGGGGCCGAGCCCCTCGGCTCTGAGTTCGAGGAGGTAGGCGATGAACTTCCGCTCGGGGCAGCCGCAGTGGGGGTGGCTCTGGCAGTCGCAATCGAGGAAGTCCTCCGCGAACTCCAGGACGCGATCGCGGGAGGCCTCGTCGAGTTTCGCGATCCCGTCGCCCGAAAAGAGGACGTCGAGCGTCGCCCCCGAGAACGCCCCCTTCGGGAAGCTCGTATCGAGTTGCGAGGCGAGTTGGCGGTGGTTTTTGACGTAGATCTTGTCCGTTATCGCCACGGTACCACGGATAGCCCGCCGAGGAACAAAAACCCGCTGATGGGGGACGAGTCGCCCGAACTGGGGGGCTGAGAAGTCGTAATGTATTTAGGTTCGAACCGGCCTACGTTCAGGTGCGCGTCCGGGTTGGGGTAGTGGTATCCTCCAGCCTTGTGGTGGCTGGGACGTGGGTTCAATTCCCGCACCCGGACTCGCGGTACTCCGCCGGGAGCCGCGCCGACGTGCGGTCCAAGTCCAAGTGCGGGTCCGGGGGCACTCGCCTCGTCGCGCGGTGACGGGGATCTTTTGCGGGCGGCCTCCGTTGGGGGCGTATGAACGTGGCGATCGTGACCGTCGGCGACGAGTTGCTCGCGGGGGACACGGAGAACACGAACGCGTCGTGGCTGGGCAGACAGCTCGCCGAACGGGGCGCGACCGTCGAGCGCGTGTTGACCGTTCCCGACGATCCGGCCGTCATCGCCGACGCGGTCGGACGCTACAGCGACGCCTTCGACGCGGTCATCGTCACCGGCGGCTTGGGGCGGACGCCCGACGACGTCACCATCGAGAGCGTCGCGCGCGCGTTCGGTCGCGACCTCGTCGAGAGCGACCTCGCGCGGGCCGACATCGACCGGACCCTTGAGGGGATCGAAGAGGAGTACCCGGACCTCGACGTCGACGCGGAGGCGGAGGCGGAGATCCCGGTCGGCGCGCGGGCGCTCATCAACCACGCCGGGCTCTCGCCGGGGTGTGTGGTGGAGAACGTCTACGTCCTGCCCGGGATCCCCTCCGAGATGAAGCGGATGTTCGAGGAGATCGGCGGGGAGTTCGGCGGCGACGCCGGCTCCCGGCTGCTGTACACGGAGGAACCGGAGGCGAACCTCATCGAGCGCTTAGACGCCGTCAGGGAGCGATTCGACGTCTCCGTCGGGTGCTACCCGGATCGCGAGGCCGGCCACAACCGGCTGAAGCTCAGCGGGTCCGACGAGGAGGCGCTGACCGAGGCCGAAACCTGGCTGGCCGAGCGGGTCGCCCTCCTCAAGGAGTGAGACGCGAGCCCGAGGCGCCGCGTTGCGGTCGGGTCCGGTCCCGGCCTCAAGCCCGCGGCCGGATCACGACAGCGTTTCGACCAGTTCGATCCGGTAGCCGTCGGGCCCCTCGATAAAGGAGATGCGGACGTCGAAGGCGTCGACGGTCCGGGGCGGCTCGAGGACGGCACAGCCGGTTTCGGCGGCGATCCGGTCGGTCTCGGCGTCGACGTCGTCGACCGAGACCGCGAGGTGATCGATCGTCGTCCGGTCCGGGCGCGGGTCCGGGCCGTCGGGGTCGTACTGGAGCTGCACCGAGCCGTGGTCGCCGCCGATCCAGACGTTCTCGACGCCGTCGATCGTCCCGGCTCGCTTCTCGGTGAGTCCGAGCCCCTCGAGGAAGAACGCCCGGGCCGCCTCGAGGTCCGAAACGCGGATCGCGGTGTGAACGACGTCCATACGGCTCGTTCGGGGCGACCCTTGATAGTTCGCTCGGCGATCCGGACCGATCGGGCCGCGAACGAGACCCAAGAGAGCGCCCGACGCGACGGGGGTCGGCCCGGCGGATACGCTCCGACACGGGGTTTATGTCCGGCGACGCCGTATCCGCGCGTGTGAGCACGCGAACGAGCGCCCTCGGCGATCTGGTTTTCGGCGTCGACATCCAAAGCGGCGACGTGCGGGGCGACGCCCCCTCATACGCCGTCGTCGCCTACGACGGGGAGGCGATCGATCGGGCCGTCGTCTCGCGGCGGAAGCTCCACCGTCGGATCGACGACGAGGAGCCGGCGATACTCGCGACGGACAACGCCTTCGAGTTGGCCGAGGACAAGGGCGCGCTCGTCCGGTTCCTGCGCGGGCTGCCCTCGGAAACGAAACTCGTCCAGGTGACCGGCGACGAGCGGCCCGAGCCGCTCTCGCGGGTGGCCGACAGACACGGCGTGCCGTACGGCAAAAAGCCGATGCGCGAGGCCGAGGCCGCGGCGCGGCTCGCGGCCAGAAACGTCGGGTACGAGGTCTCGGCGTTCACCGACACGACCGATATAAAGGTCGCCAGGGGCCGCTCGACCGGCGGCGGTGGGGGCTGGAGCGAGGACCGCTTCACCCGCCGGATCCACGGGTCGGTCAAGCGGGCCGCCCGGGAGGTCGAATCGGCGCTCGATGAGGCGGCCTTAGAGTACGAAACCGACGTGACCGAGAAGTACGGCGGGTACTCCCAGGCGCGATTCGAGGTCGAGGCGACGCCGGCGGAGATCCCGGTTTCGGCCCGCCGGTCCGGGGACACGCGGATCGAGATCGAGCGCGAGCGGCGCGACGGCATCGAGTACCGCCCGCTCGCAACGCGCCGGGATCACGTCATCGTCGGGATCGATCCCGGGACGACCACCGCGGTGGCGCTGACGGATCTGGACGGCTCGGTCCTCGACGTGTGGTCGAGCCGGACGACGGACACGGCAGACGTCATCGAGTGGATAATCGAACACGGCCGGCCGGTCGTCGTCGCGGCCGACGTCGAGCCGATGCCCGAGACCGTCGAGAAGATCCGCCGGAGCTTCGACGCCGCGGGCTGGATCCCGACCCGGGATCTCCCGGTCGACCGGAAGCTCCACCGGACCCGCGAGGAGGCGTACGACAACGACCACGAACGCGACGCCATGGCGGCCGCGCTGTTCGCCTTCGACGACCACGAGGGCCAGTTCGACCGGATCAGCGCGAAGGTCCCCCCGCAGTTCGAGCGCGGCGAGGTCATCGCCCGGGTCGTCGCCGGCGGCGAGAGCGTCGAGGCGGTCCTCGAGGAGATGGCGGGCGACGAGAGCGACGACGAGCCCGAACCGGCCCACGAGCCGCGGGAGCTCACCGCCGAGGAAAAGGAGATCAAGCGGCTCAAAGAGCGCGTCGAGCGCCTCGAGTCCCACGTCGACGACTTGGAGGGGACCGTCGGTCGGAAGCGCGAGCGCATCGAGGAGCTCGAATCGGAGCTCTCCGAGGCCCGCCGCGAGGAGCGCCGCGAGGCCAGAGAGCGCCGCGAGGTGACGCGGCTTGAGCGCGAAAACGAGCGGCTCAAACGCGAGCTCTCGGAGGCCGAGTCGGCGAACGACGACCTCGAGGGGAAACTCGAGCGGCTCAAGGAGCTGTGGAAGCTCGATCACTCCGATTTCGCCGACGTGGCCGAGAAGAAACGCGACCTCGTTCCCGTCAAGCCGATCGAGCAGTTCACTACGGACGCCATCGAGCGCGCCGACGACGCCTACGGGATCGCGCCCGGCGACGTCGTCTACCTCCGGGACGCGAGCGGCGCGGGACGCCGGACGGCGGAGCTACTCGTCGAGTACGACCCCCGGGTCGTGCTCAAACACGGGCGGCTCTCGGAGCAGGCCGACGAGATACTCTTCGATCGGGACGTCCCCGTCGGGCCGGCCGAGGAGGTGACGATCCAGGAGGTCGACGAACTCGCCGTTGCCCGCGAGAGCGAGGTCGAGGCCGTCGTTGAGGAGTGGCGCGAGCGGGCGGCCGACAGGCGGCGCGAGCGGAAGCAGGCCCAGATCGACCAGCTGATAAGCGAACACCGCGCCCGCGATCAGGGGAGCGAACTCGGGTGACGCCGGGCGGAACGTTCAGGTGACTGGCCCGAGCACCGGCGGTATGAAACAGGCCATCGTTGCGCGGACCGACGTCGGGATGGGGACCGGAAAGCTCGCCGCACAGGTCGCCCACGCCTCGCTGTCCGCCTACGAGGACGCCGGTGAGTCGGCGGGGACCGAGTGGAAATCCGGCGGCCAAACGAAGATCGTCCTGAAGGGAAGCGGGGAGAAACAGCTCCGGGAGTTGGCCGACGCGGCGCGCCGCGAGGGGCTCCCGTACGCCATCGTTCGCGACGCGGGGCACACGCAACTGGAGCCCGGGACCGTCACGGCGCTTGCGGTCGGGCCGGGGTCCGAACGCGTCGTCGACAGGGTGACCGGCGATCTCGAGTTGTACTGAGACCGACGACGCCGACGCCGGGGCCGAGAGTCAGTCGAACCCGCGGGTGTACTGTCGGGGGACCGGCGCGTCGTACCCGAGTTCCTCGGCCGCGTGGACCGCAAAATACGGGTCCCGGAGGTGCTCGCGGCCGACGATCGCGAGGTCGGCGCGCCCGTTGCGGATCACCTCATCGGCGCCGGTCGGCGTGGTGATCTTGCCGACCGCCCCGACCGGAACGCCGCGTTCGGCGACGCGTTCGGCGTACGGCACCTGGTAGTGTGCCCCGGTGTCGGGGACCCGCTGGTCGGGGTGGATCCCCCCCGCGCTCACGTCGACGAGGTCGACGCCGAGGGGCCGTAGGTCGCCGGCGAGGCGGGCCGAGTCCTCGACGGTCCAAGAGTCGCGGTCCGGCAGCCAGTCCGTCGCCGAGATCCGCACGAAGACGGGGGTCTCCTCGGGGACGGCCGCCCTGATCGCCTTGAGGACCTCTCTGAGCAGCCGCGTCCGGTTCTCGAAGCTCCCGCCGTACTCGTCCTCGCGGGCGTTCGTGACCGGCGAGAGGAACTCGTGGAGCAGGTAGCCGTGTGCGGCGTGGATCTCGAGGACGTCGAAGCCGACGTCGACGGCCCGGACGGCCGCATCGACGAAGGCGTCGGTCACGCGGTCGATCCCCGCGCCGTCGAGGCGCTCGGTTTCGGCGGGGGTCTCGGCGGGCCACGGTTCCGCGGTCGGTCCGACCGGCGTCCAGCCGCCGTCGCCGTGGATCGGATCGCCGCCCTCCGAGGGGCGGCGCGTCGACCCCTTCCGGCCGGCGTGTGCGAGTTGGATCCCCGACGTCGCCCCGTGTTTCTCGAGGAACTCCGTGATCGGTGCCAGCGCCTCGGCGTGGTCGTCGCTCCAGATCCCGAGGTCCTGCGGGGAGATGCGACCCCGCGGCGTCACGGCGGTCGCCTCGGTCATCACGATCCCGGCACCGCCGACCGCCCGGCTGCCGAGGTGGACGCGGTGCCAGTCGGTCGCGAGGCCGTCGCCGGCCTCACAGGAGTACTGACACATCGGCGAGACCGCGATACGGTTGCGGGCCGTTACGCCCCGGCACTCGAACGGCGTAAAGAGGTCCATGACCGCCGTTCGCGGAGAGCCCAAAAGACGCTTGTCATCCCGGCGGCGGCGGGCGGGCAGAGCGCCCCGGACGGCAAACGGCTTGCCGCTGGAGGACCCAACGGCGGTATGCGCGAGGCACACCCGGCCGAGGCCGCCGTCGGCATCGAGTACTACGTCTCCGAGACCGAGGGGACCGGCGGCCGCCTCCGGGCGACCGCGGAGTCGTTCCGCGTCCGCGAACGGGAGGCCTTCGGCGCCGACCTCCGGCCGGTCGACGCCGACACCGGGTCCTACCCGCATCTCGTGTTCCGGGCGACGCTGCGGGGCTGGGACACGAACGACTTCGCCGCGGCGCTCTCGGAGCGCCTCGGGGTGAGCCGCGAGCGCGTCTCGTGGGCCGGGACGAAGGACAAACGCGCGGTCACGACGCAGCTGTTCTCGATCAGGCGCGAGGCGAACGCGCTTGTGACCCTCGAGGGGGCCGACATCGAGGTGCTCGGCCGCGCCGGGCGGCCGGTGCTTTTCGGCGACCTCGCCGGCAACGACTTCGAGCTGACAGTCGAGGACCCGACGCGGCCCGACCGCGCCGAAGCCATCGCCGCCGAGCTCCGGGCGTTCGCGGCCGGCGAGGGGCCCGACGCGGCGTCGGACGGGGAGGTTGCCGTGCCGAACTACTTCGGGCAACAGCGGTTCGGCTCGAAGCGGCCGATCACGCACCGGGTCGGGCTCGCGATCCTCGAGGGCGACTGGGAGGCCGCCGCCGTCAGGTACGTTTGTGAGTCGAGCGAGCGCGAGCCCGAACGGACGCGGCGGGGCCGCCGAGCCGTCGCCGAGACGCGCGAGTGGACCGCCGTCCCCGATGAGCTGCCGGGGGGACTCCGGTTCGAGCGGGCGATCGCCGCGCGGTTGGCGGAGGGCGACGACGACCCGACGGACTACCGGGAGGCCCTCGAGCGGCTGCCGAGCAACCTCCAGCGGATGTTCACGAACGCGGCCCAGTCGTACGCGTTCAACCTGATCTGCTCGGAGCGGCTCCGGCGCGGGCTGCCGTTCGACCGGCCGGTCGCCGGCGACGTCGTCTGTTTCGCCGACGGCGACGGGCTCCCGGACCCGGATCGAACCCAGCGCGTCGAGGCGGGCCAGACGGCGACGGTCCGGCGACACTGCGAGCGGGGACGGGCGTTCGTCACGGCGCCGCTCGTCGGGACCGACACCGAGTTCGGGAGCGGCGAACCCGGGGAGATAACCCGGGAGGTGCTGTCCGGGCTCGGGATCGGGCGCTCGGATTTTTCGCTGCCTGGGGAGTTCGACTCGAGCGGTACCCGCCGGGCGATCCGCGTGTCGACGGCCCTCGAGTTCGGGACCGATCCCCTCCGGTTTCGTTTTTCGCTGCCGAAGGGCAGTTACGCGACGGTCCTCGCCAGGGAGTTCCTCAAGACCGACCCCGACGCGCTCGCGTGAGCGCCCGCCGGTTGGGGTCCCGAACCGTCCGGCTTATCGGCGTCGACCGCCACCGTCCGGCATGGAGTGTCGGTGCTGCGCCTCGTCGCTCGATCGACCGGGCGATTACTGTCTGGTCTGTCGGAGCGCGAACGCCGACACGGTCGTGATCGAGTGCGGCCGCGAGCGGGCCACCGTCGCGGCGCTCTTCGAGGAGTCGGTCGTCGGCGAGCGGACGGTCACGACGAAACGGGAGACCGACGAGCGGTGGGTCGGGACGGAGCTCCGGAACTTCGCCGGACGGATCGCCGACGAGGTCCGCCGCAAGCGCCCCGAGGAGGTGTACGCCACCGGCGACCGGGAGGTCATACGCGCCGTCCGGGCCGAGCTGCGGTACCCGCTGTACCGGATCGCCGACGACGATCCGATCGAGGCCGTCCGCCGCAAGCGCGGGGAGCCGGCCCTGGATGTCGTCGAGGCGACGGCGACAGAGAAGCTCGGCGGCAGCCACAGCACGCTCATCGGCGGGCGCGACGGGCGGCGGGCGATCGAGACCGTCGCCGCACACCCCCACGTCAAGAAGATCATCCCGGGGCCGATCGACGCCGGCGGGTCCGGGTCACGGACGGGCGTCCGGGCGAAGGCGACCCGGGCGGACGAACACGGCAACGTCCGGCTGTTGATCCGAGACGGCTCGAGCGTCCAGGAAAACCGGATCGTCACGACGGCCGGCGGTCGGGACCTCGGCGAGCACGTCCGGTCGGACCTCAACGATGCCCTCGCCGACGCCGAGTTGAGCGGCTAAACGCGGGACGCCACGGCCCACCGCGGGCGCTCGGGGAGCCCCCGACCGCCGCGAAACGTGGGGTTTATGCGTTCGCTAAAGAGACGTACTGGTACTATGGCTAAGAGAGGCAAAACCGGAAGCGCCGGGCGCTTCGGCGCGCGCTACGGCCGCGTCGCTCGCCGCCGCGTCGCCGAGATCGAGGAGGACACGCAGAACGCGTCGGTCGACGGCGACAGCGTCAAGCGCGTCGGCACGGGCATCTGGGTCAACGAAGAGACGGGCGAGACGTTCACCGGCGGCGCGTACCGCCCCGAGACGCCGGCCGGCAAGACCGTCACGCGGTCGATCCGGGCCGCGATCGGCGACGACAGCGAGTAACGATGAGCTACAAGTGTTCCCGGTGTAAGCGCGACGTCGAACTCGACGAGTACGGCGGCGTTCGGTGCCCGTACTGCGGGCACCGCGTGCTGCTGAAAGAGCGGAGCCGCGACGTCAAGGAGATCGACGTCGAGTAGCGGCCGGACGGTGCACACCGCCGAACTGCACTTCGAGTACGACGAGACACGGACGGCCGAACTCGTCGCGAGCGCCGTCGGACAGGAGCTCGACGAGATCGACGGCGAGCGCGCCTCGGCGACGCTGTCCCGGGACGGTTCGCGTCTCACTGTCGGCGTCGACGCCGCCGATCTCGTTGCGCTGCGGGCGGGGCTCAACACCTGGGAGACGCTCCTCGAGGTCGCCGAACGGACGGTCCAAGCGGGCGCGTGAGGCGGCCTCGGGCCCGCCTTCGGGCGCCGGGGATCGGCGTCGGATCCGACCGACGGCAGGTCGATCACAACCCTTAATTGATACACCCGACTATCGGAGGACAGCGGGATGGGATAGCCAGGAGATTCCGCCGGGCTCATAACCCGGAGATCGGACGTTCAAATCGTCCTCCCGCTATGGGCGTTCGGCTCCGACCTGCGCTTGTGGCGTTTGTATTCGGATCCGACCGTAGACTCGGGCACAGGTACGGTTTGCTTCGAGTTCGGCTATCGCTTTCAGTCGTCGCCGCTCGGATCGACGACGACGACCGCCCCGTCCTCGACGGTCACGTTGATGAGCGTCTTTGCGCTGTACGCGGAGCCGTCGAGTTCGTTCTCGCCGTCGGTCTTTTTGATGACCGCGACCACGTCGACGATGTTCGCGCCGATGTCCTCGAGAGCCCCACAGACCGCCGACAGCGTCCCGCCCGTCGAGAGCACGTCGTCCAAGACGAGGACGTTGTCGCCCTCCGTGACGTCGTTGATGTACATCTGGTTCTCGGAGTAGCCGGTCTCCTGAAACAGCGGCGTCTCCCCCTCGAGGCCGTACTCGCGTTTCCGGATGACGACCAAGGGGATGTCGGTCATGAGCGAGACCGCGGTCGAGATGTGGATCCCCATCGCCGCCGGCGTGACGATCTTGTCGACGTTCTCGAGTCGGGCCTTCCGGATGATCTTGATGACGATCTCCCTGAGGAGGCCCGGTTCGAGCATGGGGACGCCGTCGCTGATCGGGTGGACGAAGTAGTGGTACCCCTCCTTTTCGATGATCGGGGCCTCCAGCAGCGACCGTCGGAGCTGATCCATGTGCCGGGTACCGGGAGATGGGGGTAAAGCCTAACGGTCACCGGGGGCGGCGCTATTCGTCGGCGTCGGCGAGGGCCCGGAACGCCTCGAGGATGACCTGTTTCGTGACCGCCCCCTGGGTCGTCCAGTGGTGGGCGTAATCGAGCATGTCGTCGTAGATGTCCGGCTTGCAGCCGGCCGCCTTCGGGTGGCCGCCGCCGTTGACCCGGCCGGCGACCTCGTGGCAGCGCTGGAAGGCGTCGGTCCCGCGGATCGACGCCGAGCCCGCGGGTTTGACGATCACCGAGGCGTCCGCGCCAGCCTCCCGCATCGCCTCGGCCACCTCGTTCTGCGAGCACCGGCCGTAGGTGACGCCGACGGTCCACTCGCCGACCTCCTCGTAGTCGGCCCGGTCGACGGCGTGTTCGACGAGGGCGTCCTTCTCGACGCGGCGCTCGGCGAGGAACGATTCGACCGCCTCGGGGAGGTCCGCGCCGTGGTCGAGGACGGTGCCGACGTACTCCTCGGGGTCGGCCCAGTAGGCGTAATCGGCGAGGTCGTCGCTTCGGGGGTCCTCGCGGAGCCAGAGGTCGTGGTCTCTCGTGACGGCCGCCAGTTCGGCGTAGCGGTCCGCGAACTCGTACTCGAGTTCGGCGAGCGCGACGTCGGTCGTACAGACGCTGTCAGAGTCGCCGACGACCAACTCGGCGTGTTCGGCGACGACCTCGGCGAGGCGGTCGTCCCACTGGTGGTGGTCGAACCACCGGATCGAGCCGGCGGCTTCGGCGACGGCGGGGAGCGATCCGACGTCCGATTCGGCGTCGGGACAGAGGTCACAGACGTACAACTCGAGGTCGGGCTCGCCGTACTCGAGGACGTATCCGAGCGCCTCGTCGATCTCGCTGGGGCCGGCCGGGAGCAACGCGGCGTCGCCGAACGCCGCCCGGAGCAGGGCCACGCAGCCGAGTCCGTCGGCGTCCGGGTCGGCGACGACGACCCGACCGGCACCCGAGACAGCCTCGCGGGCCAGCCGCTCTGTCTCCGCGTCGTCGACCGAGTCCGGAATGAAAAACCCCTCGCCGGGGAGGAGCGATCTGCGATAAAGCGCGAGGGTCTCGTCGTCGATGAGGCGGTCGTCCATACCGCCCCGACGGGCGGCGCGGCAAAGAAAGCACCCGTTCGCTCCGCGCGTCCGTCCCGCGGCGACCCGGCGGGTCGGGGGTCACTCCGCCGCGTCCTCGCGCAGGCGGGCGGCCATCTCGAGTTCGAAGTTGCCGGTGTCGGTCGACTCGAAGCCGACGTTTCGGTACAGCGCCGTTGCGGCCCCGTTCCAGCGCTCGACGGTCAGCCAGACGCGTTCGATCCCGTCTTCGCGTCCGGCACCCAAAAGCGCCTCGATGAGCTCCGTCCCGATCCCGGCCCCCTGGTAGGGCCCGAGGACGAAGATCGCGAGTTCACAGGCGCCCTTCCCGTCGGGGACGAGCGTCGCGTGTCCGATCGGGTCCTCGTCGTGCCACGCGACGACGTTGACACAGTCGTCCTCGAAGAGGCCCTCGAGCCACGTCCGGATCTGGTCCTCCCTGGCCGGGGGGATCCCCTGCGCGCGGTCCTCGGGATCGAAGGCGGTGTACATCCCGGCAAGGGTGTCGACGCCCTCGGCGTACCGGCGGATCGCTATCGGTCGCTCCTCGCGGTCGAGGAACGTCCGGGGCGGCGGCTCGTAGGGGCCGGCCACCGTGGCCGGGTACTCGCGGGTCATCGGATGAGCGTCACCGTCGTCTGTGCGTTCAACAGGACGAACTCGGAGATCGAGCCGAGCTGCACCTTTCCGAGCGGGCTCGTCTCCCCGCCGCCGAGGACGATCCGGTCGAACGAGCCCCGCTCGGCCAACTCGAGGAGCTGGCTCCCGGGGTGCCCCGAGAGGCTCTCGATGTCGGCGTCGAACCCCGCCTCCCCAAGGGCCGCCGCGATCCGATCGCGGAGGTCGGCCTCCGTCATGTCGCTATCGGAGTTCTCGACGATGGCGATCGTCAGGTCGTCGTCGGCCTCCTTGGCCCGCTCGATGGCCTTCTCGAGGGCGTACAACGAGTCGTCGCTCCCGCCGATTCCCAACAGCGTTTTCATGCACCGTTTTCGCCGGCTGGAAGCAAAAGCCTCCCGCACGGCGGTGGTCGCCGCCGTCTGCCGTCCGTCTGACATCTCCGGTACGCTTTTTCGCGGCGGATCGCTACGGGGGGTATGGTCGACGACGCACGGGCGAGGACGGACGGGGCGGGCTCGGCGGAGACGAACGGGAACCGACCGTCCGGGGACGACGCGGGGTCGGGATCGGAGTCGGTTCCGGACGACGTCGAGGGGTACGCCCGGTTTTCGAAGATCGACGGCGCGACGTACGACCGGGCCAACGAGTTCCTCAGAGACCGGACGTACGTCACCGCCCGCGAGTGGGCGATGGCGCGTCTCTGCGCGGATTTCCGGACCGAGACCGGCGTCGAGATGACGAAGATCGGCGAGAACCTGCCGGAGCTCGTGCCGTTCATGACGGACACGTACAGCCCCCAGGCGGTGAACCAGGCCCGCTCGTCGTTCGACGAGAAGGTCCGGAAGGCCGGCGCGACGTTCCTCTACGGGGCGATGTGCGATTTCTACACCGCCGAGGAGCTCGACGACGTCATGTACGAGATCACGGAGGTCGCGAAGTTCCTCCTCGAGGTCGAGGGCGTCGAGTTGGGCGTCGAGGAGGAACTCGAGGCCGAAGAGCGGATCTCGAGTGTCATGCGCGAGGTCCGGGAGTCCTCGGCCGCGCTCAGACACGACGAGGCCCACTGTCCGAACTGCGGACACGACCTCGGGGCGGGCGCGGAGGGGTCCGAGGACTAAACGCGGACGTTTCGCCCGGTCCGCTCGCCGAACTCGCCCTCGCGGAACACGACGGTGCCGCCGGCCATCGTCACCTCCGGGAAGACGCCGCGGTGGCCCTCGAACGGCGTCCAGTCGCACTTCGTGTGGAGCTCCGACCCCCGGATCGGGGTCGAGTCCTCGGGGTCGAACAGCACGAGATCGGCGTCGTACCCGGGTTCGATCCGGCCCTTGGTCTCGAGCCCGAAGCGGTCGGCGACGTTCGCCGCCGTGAGGTCCCGGACGCGCTCGTAGCCGATTGCGCCGGTCCGTGCGGCCTCCAACAGGAGCGCAAGCGCGGTTTCGACGCCCGGCACGCCGCTGGGTGCGCTCCAGATGTCGGTCGCCTTCTCCTCGCGGGAGTGCGGCGCGTGGTCGGTCGCGACGATGTCGATCCGGCCGTCGACGAGCCGCCGGAACAGCCCCTCGCGGCGTCGTTCGCTCCGTAGCGGGGGGTTCATCCGGCCGAACGTGCCGAGCTCGTCGAGGTCATCTCGCGAGAGAAAGAGGTGATGCGGTGTCGCCTCACAGGTCATCCCCGCCTCCCGGGCGGCGTCGGCGCCGCGCGGCGTTGACGTGTGTGCGATGTGGACGTCGGTGCCGACGTCGCGGGCCGTATCGCAGGCGCGCCGGATCGCCTCGATCTCGGCGTCGGCCGTCCGGTAGGCGCTCCAGGCGTCGCTGTCCGCCCGGTCGGTCACCGAGTCGTCGAATCGGGTCGCGTCCTCCGCGTGAACGGTTACCGGGATCGACCTCGATCGGACCCGCCGGAGCGCCGCCTCGTAGCGCTCGGCGCCGATCCCCATCTCGCCGGTCGAGTCCGCGAGGAAGATCTCGCCGAGGGCGGCGATCGGCTGTTCGAGCAGCTCTTCGGGGCTCCACGCGTCGGTGACGCCGCCGTTGATGCCGTAGTCGACGAGCGACTCGGCGGCGCGGTCGGCCTTCCGCTCGTATCCGGCGGCGTCGACCGTCGGCGGATCGGTGTTGGGCTGGTCGAAGACGGTCGTGACTCCGCCGGCGGCAGCGCTTTTCGAGCCGGTCGCCCAGGTCTCTTTGTGTGGGTGTCCGGGCTCCCGGAAGTGGACGTGCGCGTCGATCATGCCCGGAAACAGCCGCTTTCCGGTGCCGTCGATCGCGTCGCCGGCCGCGGTGAGCTCCTCGCCGACCGCGGCGATCGTCTCGCCGTCCGTCCGGACGTCCCGCGTCCGTCCGTCGGCGAGCGTCACGTTTCGAAACAGCATAGGTGGACTCCTCCGCCGGGAGTGGTAAGTCTCACGGAGCGTCCCCGGACGGTAGGTCGACGGCGTCGATCGCAGTCGTCTCGGCGTCGCCGGTGAAGGCCGCCTCGATCGCGTCGGTGACCGTCCCGACGCCGGCTGGGCCGCCGGCCGCCTCGACGCTTCCGACGGAGGCCGGATCGAACGGCAACCCGAGTGCCGCGTACACCGGATCGAGGACGGTCGAAACCGCCGCTGCGTCGCTCGATCTGACGATCACGTACCCGCCGAGGAGGGCGCTTTCGGTCCGGACCCGCTGTGCGAGTCCGGCGATCTTGCCGTCGCGCTGCAGCGAGTGCGTTCCGGGGCAAAAGGACGCGGACGGTTCGCCGCGGCCGACGCTCGCCCCGAGTTCCTCGAGCGCCCCCGAGAGACGCGACATCGCGTCCCGGTACCGAGAGGTGATCCCGCTTCGGCCCGGTTCGGTCGGCGAAACGAGCGCGAACGCGACCGTCGTCCCCGTGTGGGCGACTGCGCGGCCGCCGGCGCTTCGTTCGATGGGGTCATAGCCGCGCTCGGCGGCGATTCGGCGGGCCGAACGGTACCCATCGGCGGCCGAGTCGCGGCGGCCGAAGGCGACCTGTCGCGGCGGCGTCCAGACGCGGAGCCCCGGATCGCCCGTCGACTCGGTGAGTTCCACGAGTCCGCGCGTGAGTTCCCTGTCGGCGAGGGGGTCCGGTAGGGATTCACAGAGGAGTCGCACGGCGGCCGTCGGGCGCCGACGCTCATAAATCCACGCGCGCCGAACCGGCCGCATGGTCTTACTCGCCGGGAGCGTGATCCGCCGGTATGAGCGGTTTTCGCTCTATAATTCGCCGTACCCGGCGCACGACGCGGGGTGTGCGATCGATCTGTACCCGGACGACGGCGTAGCGGCCTCCCCGGTCGGTGGCGAGGTGCTCCGCACGAAGCGGGTCCGCTGTCCGGAGCAGCCCTACGCTGCCTCGGAGGACTTCCTCGTACTCGTCGAGTGCGGGGAGTGCGTCGCCCGGATTCTCCACGTCGATCCGGCGGTCGAGGCCGGCGACACGGTCGCCGTCGGCGATACGCTTGGATCGCTCGTCCGATCCGGGTTCTTCGGGCGGTGGGTGGACAATCACATCCACGTGGGGTTCCGCCGCCGGGGGCAGAACTACGAGCGCGCGAGGGGATCGGTGCCGATCGAACCGGGCGTCGAGGTCGACGGCGTCCCCTGGGACGGGACGGGAACGGTGGTCGCTTCGGGGCCGACGCACGTCCGACTCGACTCGCCGTCCCGCGACGGCGAGGGCTTCGAGGCGCTCGGAAGCGACGAGGGGTACGCGCTCGATGGGGGGCTTCCGCACTACGCCGACGGGGGCGTCCTCGAGGCGGCCGAGGGGACCGTCTCGCTGCTCGGCGCGCCGGTCGGCGAGGTCGACGGACGGGGCGTCCGGTGGCGCGACGTCGGCGTCTTCGTCGACGGCGAGCGCGCGACCGGGCTCTCGCTTTTCGCCTCACAGGGGGCGATCGGGGCGAAGATCGTCTTCGAGGACGGCCACGGGTTCGAACGCGGCGACGCGGTCGAGGTCGGCATCGACCCGGGCGCGGAGTCGGTGCGGTTGGGCTGACAACCGGCGCGGGCGTCCCGTGGCGGTGGGCCGGATTCCCGCCTCGGCCACCACGGGGCTCGGGGCTCACATACGGCCGACTGCCCGCGTCCTCGTGTATAAACCTCGGGCGGCGTCGTCCAACGTGGCCTCCGGGATCAGGCGTCGAGGTACTCCGCCTGGACGTCGATGATTTCCCCCGAGTCGGCGCAGTCGGCGTAGCGTCGGAGCGGTTCGTCGTTCAGCTCCAGGAACGTGTGCCCCCAGCGGAACTTCCCGAGTATCGTCGCCGCGCGGTCGCGGCGGCCGAGGACACACAGCGCCCCGGCGAACGCCTCGACGGTGTTGAGCCGGAACGGCGTTCCGTAGTTGACCGGGTTGGCGGCGACGAGAAACGGCAGCGATCGGTGCGGGCCCTTGAGGTCGAACGCCTCGGCCCGCGCCGTCTCCCAGGAGCAATCGAGCGCGACGAGTCGCTCCGCGCGCCCGGCGCCGGAGGAGTCGGGCGCGTCCGCCGGTGAGAGCGCGCGGTCGGCGTGAGGATCGAGGACGATCCCGGGCGGCGTGTCGCGCGCAGAACGGTGCAGGGTCGCGAGGTCGAACCGCGCGAGCTTCCGGGCCGAGCACTTCTGTGGATCGTCGTCGCCCTCGTACCGGACGTGTAACTCCACGCGACGGGTTGGCCGGGGACGCATAAAACTCGCTCGGGGACGACAGTATATCCGTCCGCGGCCGTCACTACCGGTATGGACGGCGAAACGCTGGTTCGGGAGTACTACCGATCGATCGACGAGGACGATTACGCGGCGCTGTCGGCGGCGCTGACCGGCGGGTTCGTCCACCGACGGCCGGACACGACGATCGAGGGCCGCGAGGAGTTCGTCGCGTTCATGAAGGGCGGTCGTCCGGAGCGCGACACGGAGCACGTTCTGGAGGCGGTCTATACGGCTCTCGGGGGCGGCGAGGGCGGCGAAACGGACGGGACCGAAGGCGAGTCCCCCGGAGACCGGGACCGACTCGCCGCGGAGGGCCGACTCCTCAGGGCCGACGGCAGCGTGTGGTTCAGGTTCGTCGATAGCTTCGAGACGACCGACAACGGGATCCAAAGCGTCCGAACGTACGTCCACTCGGCGTCGTGACCGGCGGGCGAGACCACCCTACTCGTTCGCGCCGAGGGCCGACTCCCCGACCGGACGGCCCCCCTCGATCCGCTCCGTACCGCCCATGTGCGGCCGGAGCGGCTTCGGCACCTCGACGGTCCCGTCGGCGTTCTGGTAGTACTCGAGGATCGCCACGACGACACGGGGGACCGCGAGCCCGGAGCCGTTGAGCGTGTGGACGTACTCGGCCGACTCGTGCTGTTGTGGGCGGTACCGGATCCCGGCCCGGCGGGCCTGAAACGACTCGAAGTTCGACACCGAGGAGACCTCGAGCCACCGGCCGCCGGCGTCGGGACCGTCGTCCATGTCGTCGGCCGGGGCCCACACCTCGACGTCGTACTTTTTGGCCTGCGTGAACCCCATGTCGCCGGTGCACATCTCGAGCACGCGGTAGGGCAGCCCGAGCCGTTCGAGCACCGCCGTCGCTTCCGACAGCAGCCCCTCGAGGCGGTCGTAGCTGTCCTCGGGGCGGACGACGTTCACCATCTCGACTTTGTTGAACTGGTGGACCCGGACGATGCCCCGCGTTTCGGTCCCGTGTTCGCCGGCCTCCCGCCGGAAGTTCGGCGAGTACGCCTGGTGTTTGATCGGGAGGTCCCCGTCGAGCAGTATCTCGTCGCGGTACATGTTCGTGACGGGGACCTCGGCGGTCGGGAGCAGCCAGAGGTCGTCGTCGTCGTAGGACTCGTCGTTCGCCCCGCCGATGCGGTAGGCATCGTCGACGAACTTCGGGAACTGCCCGGTGCCGCGCATCGAGGCCGAGTTGATCGGAAGCGGCGGGAACACGTCGGTGTAGCCGTGCTCCTCGCGGTGGAGTTCGAGCATGAACTGTATCAGGGCGTGTTCGAGCCGCGCGCCCTCGCCTTTCGCGAAGTAGAAGCCGCCGCCGGAGACCTTCGCGCCGCGTTCGAAATCGAGGATGTCGAGCTCCTCGCCGAGGTCGTAGTGCGGGACGACGGGGTCGGGGAGGCTCCGCCGGTCGTCGAAGCCCCAGCGCTCGGTTTCGACGTTGTCACGTTCGTCCTCGCCGACCGGCGCGTCGGGGTGCGGAACGTTCGGCAGCTCCAACAGCGCGGCCTCGAGGTCGGCCTCGAGGTCGTCGGCCCGGGCCTCGAGGTCCTCGAGTTCGGCTTTGAGCTCCGAGGAGCGCTCGATCGCCGCCTGGGCGGCGTCGTCGTCGCCCTCGCGTTTGAGCTCCCCGATCTCCTTCGAGATCTCGTTTCGCCGCCGTCTGAGGTCGTCGCCGGTCGCCTTGAGCTCCCGCCACTCCTCGTCGATGTCGAGGATCCACTCGAGGTCCGCGTCGACGCCTTTGGTTTCGAGTGCCCGCCTGACGTCGTCGGGGTGCTCCCGGACGAACTGCCGCGATAACATGTGCCAGCGGTTCGCCGCCGCCGCTGAAAGTCGTGTCGATCCGACCGGTCCGGCGGGTTGTTTTAGTGCTCGAGCGCGGAACCACCGGTATGGGAACCGGCGACGTCCGCGCGGTCGAGGGGATCCCGAGCTGTTATTACGTCGACACAGGGATGTTCGGGACCGACGGGTACGGAACGGTGTACATCCTCGATACGCCGCGGCCGGCGATCGTCGACACCGGGATCGGGACGGACTACGATCGCGTCCGCGACGCGCTCTCAGAGGTCGGGATCGACCGCTCGGCGCTGGCCGCCGTGCTCGTGACGCACGTACACCTCGATCACGCGGGCGGGGCGGGGTTTCTCGCGGCCGAGACGGACGCCGACGTCTACGTCCACGAGAGCGGCGCGTCGTTTCTGGCCGATCCCGAGGGGCTCTGGCGGGGGACAAAGGAGGCCGTCGGCGAGCAGATCGACTTTTACACCGAGCCGAAGCCGGTGCCGCGAGGCCGGATCGAAACGGTCGGCGAGGGTTCGACGATCGATCTCGGCTCCCGGACGCTCACCGTCCGTCACGCGCCCGGGCACGCGTTCCATCAGGTCGTGTTCCACGACGCGGCGGCCGACGCGGTGTTCGCCGGCGACGCGGCCGGGATCTACGCCCGCGACGCCGATGCGGTCGTCGAGACGTCGCCGCCGCCAGGGTTCGATCTCGAAGGCGCCGTCGAGGACGCGCGCATGATACGGGAGATGGACCCCGAGACGGTCTGTTACGGGCACTTCGGGCCGGCGTCCGCCGAGGACCGACTCGAGACGTACGTCGACGTCATCACCGAGTGGGTCGCCCGGATCGAGCGCGAACTCGAGGAGCTCGGCGACGAGGAGGCCGTCGTCGAGCGCGTCCTCGAGGCCTCCGACCGGACCGAGCTGTGGAGCGAGCCGAAAGCCAGCGAGGAGGTCGTCCTCAACGCCCGCGGCGTGTTGCACTACCTCCGCGATCGATCGGACGAGTAGTCCGCTCTCCGGGCCAAAAACCAGCGTGACCGACGGCGAGGGCGGCCGACGGTTTATATACCGAGACGGGACCAGCGCCCCCATGGAGGCGTTCGGCGACATCGCGACCGCGGCGTACTGCCCGCGAAAGCTGTACTACAGACGGAAACACGGCGACGGCACGGAGGTGCCGGACGACGTGTCGGCGGTCCGCGCTCTTGCCTTCCGGTACGAGGAGCTCCTCGGTCCGGACGCGGACCTCGCGTCCGAGCCGATCGCCGTCCGACCGGCGGCGTACCGCCGGGCTCTCCGGCGCAGTAAGGAGCGTTCGGACCGCTGGGAGAGCCTGATAGACCCGGCCGAACGGCGGGCGTTCCTGCGCGGGAAGGACGCAGAAGGCATCGCGCACAAGCTGCTTTCGGGGCCGCCGGCACCGGTGTTGCTCTCGGCGGGCGAGCCGCCGGAGCGGGGCGTTTGGCGGCCCCAGTCGGTCCGCGCGACCGCGGCCGCGAAGGCGCTCTCGTGGGAGCGAGAGCGCTCGATCGAGCGGGCCTACGTCGAGTACCCGGCGTACGGGGTGGTCCGGACGGTCCGGATGACGACCCGACGGAAGGCGGCGTACCGGCGGGCGCTCGGGGCCGTCGAGGACCTCGACGGACCGCCGCCGCGGCTGGGTGAGGACCCGCGCTGTCGGTCCTGTGAGTACCGCGAGGAGTGCGGGACGAAGACCAGATCGCTCCGGTCGGTCCTGTCGCTGTGAGGGCGTTTCGGGCGCGTTCGGCGGCCCCGGGGCGGCGACGGTCGCGCGAGGACCCGACGCGGGACGGTCAGGCCGCGTTCCGGCGGGCCTCAGCCAGCCGGTCGGGTCCGATCGCGGCTACGCGTCGGCCAGCCACGCCTCGATCTCGTCGGCGAGGGCACCCCGGCGGAGGATCTCGGCGCGCGAGACGTCGACGACGGTGCTTTCGGTACCCGGCGTCTCCCCGCCGTCGATCACGGTCGCTCGATCGCGGACCGATCGGGCGATCTCTCCGGGGCGCGTGGCGCTCGGTTCGCCCGATCGGTTCGCGCTCGTCGCGGTGATCGGGCCGGTCCGTCGCGCCAGCGCGCGGGCGGTGTCCTGATCCGGGACGCGGATCCCGACGCGGTCCCGCCCGGCGACGAGCTCGTCCGGGACGCGATCGGTCCGCTCGAGCAGCACGGTGACGGGGCCGGGGAGGAACCGATCGCAGAAGGCCCGCTCGTCCGCCGACGGGCGGACGTAGTCGGCCGCGGCCGACAGTTCCGGGACGGCCATCGACAGCGGGCGATCGCGAGGGCGGCCCTTGGCCTCGAACACCCGTCCGATCGCCTCGGCGTTCAGCGCGTCGGCTCCGAGCCCGTAGACCGTCTCCGTTGGGTACACGACGAGATCGCCCCGCCGGATCGCGGCCACGGCGTCGGTGACGTCCGGCGGCGTCACAGCTCCTCGATCGAGGCCTCGATCTCGTCGTACGGCGGGAACTCCGGCCACTCGGTCGCGACCCACCCGTTCCGTATCGTCCGGTCGTCGTCGATGACGAAGACGGCCGGCCGGGGCTCCTCGATGCCGGACATCCCGTCGAGTTCGTGGTCGATCCCGTACCGCTCGGCGACGCCGTTTTTCGGGTCCGAAAACAGCCGGAAGGCCTCCATGTCCCACTCCTCGAGGAACCGGGCGTGCTCGTACGGCGTGGAGATCGAGAGGCCGACGATCTCGGCGTCGTACCCGTCCCAGCCCCGGTCGCGGATCTCCTGCCAGATGTACGTCGCCGGGAAGTCCCCGTCCATGGGGTGGAAAACGAGCACGACCGGGCCGTCGTCGGTGAGCTCCGAGAGCGAGGCGTCCGCCCAGTACTCGTCGTTGACGAGCGGGCGGGTGAAATCGGGGGCCTCGTCGCCGATCTCGGGGTGCTCGGCCCGCCCGAGATCGACGACGTCGAAGCCCAGATTCATTCGGCCGCCCCCTCCGTCTCCGCCCTCGCGGTGACGCGTTCGGGCTCGCGGCCGCCGTCGCCGTAGGTCGTCTCGAGGTACCTCACGATGTTCGCGCTCTCGCTCATCGTGACGCCGGTGGACTCATCAACGAGGGCGGGAACGGTCCTGGCGCCGGTGAGGCGCTTGACGACGTCCCGCCGCGAGTGGCGGGCCTCGACGAACCGCGAGCGGTACGGGACGCCGAGGTCGTTCAGAGCGCGGATCACGCGCTCACAGAACGGACACGCCTGCAGGCGGTACACGGTTATCGCTGGGTCACTCATGACGGGCACTTCGGGCGCGCGGGGCCTAAGAGTGTCGCCGTCGGGTCGCCCGGGCGTGATACCGCGGGGGCGGAGCCATGACAAGTCTTAATCTCGCGCCCCATGAAGAAGGGATGTCTCTATGGGCTCTCCCGCGTGGAACGTCGTTACCGTTGCGATACAGGCCGCACCGGACACCGCCGAGTTCCCGCTCAGCGACGCGGCCATCGCGGTGCTGGGCGGCGGCGTGATCGTCTTTCTGTTGGTCCTCTCGGCGTTTTTTTCCTCTTCGGAGATCGCGATGTTCTCGTTGCCGTCCCACCGCGTCGACAGCCTCGTCGCCGACGAGGTGCCGGGATCGGCGACGCTGAAGCGGCTCAAGGACGACCCGCACCGACTGCTCGTCACGATCCTCGTCGGCAACAACATCGTCAACATCGCGATGTCCTCGATAGCGACCGGGCTGCTCTCGTATTACGTCTCGCAGTCGGCGGCCGTCCTCAGCGCGACGTTCGGGATCACCGCGTTGGTGCTTTTGTTCGGCGAGAGCGCGCCGAAGTCCTACGCCGTCGAAAACACCGAGTCGTGGGCGCTCCGCATCTCGAGGCCCCTGAAGCTCTCGGAGTATCTCCTGCTCCCGCTCATCGTCACCTTCGATTACCTGACCCGGCAGGTCAACCGGATCACCGGCGGCCGCAGCGAGATCGAATCGACCTACGTCACGCGCGAGGAGATCCGCGACATCATCGAGACCGGCGAGCGGGCGGGCGTGCTGGAGGAAGACGAGCGGGAGATGCTCGAGCGCATCTTCCGGTTCACCAATACGATCGCAAAGGAGGTGATGACGCCCAGACTCGACATGGACGCCGTCTCGAAGGACGCGACGATCGACGAGGCGATCCGGCAGTGCGTCCGGTCGGGACACACGCGTCTGCCCGTCTACGACGGCAGCCTGGATAACGTCCTCGGGATCGTCCACGTCTCGGATCTGATCCGCGATTCGGCCTACGGCGAGCACGACGGGATCGAGCTGGAGGACCTGATCGAGGAGACGCTCCACGTCCCCGAGTCGAAGAACGTCGACGAGCTGCTGGCGGAGATGCGCGAAAAGCGGATGCACATGGTCGTCGTCATCGACGAGTTCGGGACGACGGAGGGGCTCGTCACCATGGAGGACATCACCGAGGAGATCGTCGGCGAGATACTCCAGGCCGGCGAGGAGGAGCCGATCGAGTTCGTCGCCGACAACGAGGCGGTGGTGAAAGGCGAACTCAACATCGACGAGGTCAACGAGGCCCTCGGGATCAGCCTGCCCGAGGGCGAGGAGTTCGAGACCATCGCGGGGTTCATCTTCAACCGCGCGGGACGGCTCGTCGAGGAGGGCGAGTTGATCGAGTACGACGGGGTCGACATCCGCGTCGAGCGCGTCGAGAACACCCGGATCATGAAGGCCCGCGTCGTCCGGACGGAGGAGTACGACCGGAGCGAGCCGGAGGAGCCGGCCGACAGGGGCGACCCGACGAGCCGGGCCCAAGAGTCATAACACGGCGACGAGGGCCGTGTACAGAACGAAGCTGAGAGCGCCCGCACTCAGGAGCGAACCGATCCACGCCAAGACGGTGTAGCCGATCTTGGACCCGCTGACGCCCCCCGTGCCGGCCGCGGCGCCGGCGCCGATGACCGCCGACACGATGATCTCGTTGAACGAGATCGGGACGCCGAGGAAGATGGCGACCTGAGCGATCACGAACGAGGGGATAAGCGCCGCGATCGAGCGCCGCGGGCCGAGCGAGGAGTAGTCCTGTGCGATCGCCTTTATCATCCGCGGGGCGGCCGTCCAGGAGCCGGCCAGCAGGCCGAGCCCGCCGCCGAAAAGCAGCGCAACGAGCGGGACGGCGACGTCGGTGGTGTCGAAAAGCGGCAACAGCGGCCCGAGCGCGAGTCCGACCTGGCTGCCGCCCGCCGAGAAGGCGACAAGTCCGCCCAGAACCAACAGGAAGTGACGCTGCCCCCTGGCCCTGTCTCCGCGCATGTCGAACGACAGCGCGAGCGCCGTGAGCGCGGCGACGCCGAGCGTGACCGAAAGGCGCAACAGCGGCGCCGACGCGACCGTCTCGGCGACGCTTTGGGCGGTGTCCGACGGGCCGAGCAACACGAACTCGACGTTTGCGAGTATCGCCCCGACACAGCCGGCCAAAAGCGGCACCGCGGTCAGTTCGGGGACCGCGTCGTGTCTGAGCAGTTTCGCAACGCCGAAGGCGACGCCGCCGCCGACGAACGGCGTCAGCGTCCAGACGGTGAGGATCTCGTAGTACTTCCCAAGCGCCGGCGCGCCGCCCATCGCGAGCCCCGCGCCGACGACGGCACCGGTGACAGTAAAAGCCGTCGCGATCGGGTACCCGGTGAAGACGCCGATCGCGACGAGGCCGGCGGCGATGGTGAGCGCGACGATGGCCGCGATCGGCGACAGCGTCGTCCCGACGACGAGCTCCCGTCCGACCGCCTCGGTCACGTTCGCGCCCTGAAGCGTCGCCCCGAGCAGTCCGAGGATGCCGACTAAAAATCCGGCCCGCATGACGGAGATGGTGTTCGCCCCGACGGCGGGCGCAAACGGCGTCGATCCGGACGATCCGGCGCCGATCGCCCACGCCATGAACAGACTCGCCACCCCGGCGGCGACAAACGTCCCGACCGTGGCTGGCTCCATTGACGGTGGGGACGTCCAGCCGACGGTATAAACACCCATCGGATAGCGGCTGCGAAACGGGTAAGACGAGCGATCACGAAGCAAGTCCGTGTCGGGGCCGAACGCCGAGCACGAACCTGAACCCGAACCGTACCTGACGGTTGCCGGGCGCGCGAGTGCGGCGTTCGAGGTCCGTGGCTCGGAGTTCATCGGCCACGCGGCGGCCGTCGGGTCGACCGAGGACGCCGAGGCGTTCATCGAATCGGTTGCGGCCGAACACGCCGACGCGACGCACAACGTTCCGGCCTACCGCGTCCGCGCCGATCCGTTCCGCGAGTACGCCTCGGACGACGGCGAGCCGTCCGGAAGCGCCGGAAAGCCGGTGCTGTCGGTGCTGTCGGGCCGAGGCCTCGAGAACGTCTGTGTCGTCGTGACGCGGTACTTCGGCGGCACGGAACTCGGGGTCGGCGGGCTGGTCCGGGCGTACTCACACGCGGCGAAGGCGGCCCTCGATTCCGCGGGGACACGCGAGCGGCGGCCGCAGGAACGGTTCCGCGCCGTCGTCGGATACGACGACTCGGGGACGGTCCGCGGGATCCTCGAGAGCGAGGGGGTCGCCTTCGACGCCGAGTACGGCGAGCGCGTCGCGTTCGACGTTTCGGTGCCGCTCGCCGAGGCCGAGGCGCTTTGCGATCGCCTCCGGAGCGCGACGAGCGACCGGATCGAGTTCTGAGCCCCGTCGGTCGCGCGTCTGACGCTTCGACAGGAGACGAACCCGAGGAAGGCGGCGGGATCCAGCCGAAACAGAGGGGTGCGCTCCCGGAGTCGGAGCCTCCTGTGTCCGCCCCGAGCGTCGCGGGCGGCCGCGGTCACGTCCCGAACGCGCGGTCGCCGGCGTCCCCGACGCCGGGGACGATGTAGCCGTCCTCGTCGAGGCGCTCGTCGACGCTGACGGTCAGGAGATCGACGCTCGGGAACTCCTCGTTGACGCGTAGGATCCCCGGCGGCGCGCTCACCGCCGAGAGCATGATGAGCCGCTCCGGGCGGCCCACGCCGAACACCTCCTCGAGGACCGCGATCATCGTACTCCCCGTCGCCAACATCGGGTCCGCGACAATGACCGTGTCGTCGTCGTCGATATCGGGGAGTTTGACGTAGTCGACGGTGATCGGGAACGTCCCGTCTTCGCCCATCCCGGCGGCCTCGTCGCGGCCGGCCGAGATGACGCCCTGTCTGGCCTTCGGGAACGCCTTGACGAGCCCCTCGACAAACGGCGTCGCCGCCCGGAGGACGTTCACGATGACGACGTCGTCGAGCCCCTTGACCACCTCGCCGGTCGTCCCCGACAGCGGCGTCGTGATCGAGACGTACTCGGTGTCCATCATCCCGTCGATGATCTCGAAGCCGCAGAGCCGGCCGAGATCGACGAGGCCGTTCCGGAACGCGACCTGGTCGGTGTCGGCGGATCGGATCTCCGAGAGGGTGTGTTTCGCCAGCGCGTGGGTGATGACGTGTGCGTCCCCGCGGTCCTCGATTGGCATACGGGACACCCCGGACGCGTCCGGCTTAAACCCCGCCGATCCCGGCGCTCGCCCGCGCCGATCGCACGTTTCGAGCCGCGAGGCGGTAACGGGCAATATAAGACGGCCGCTCGCATACAGGGGTCTGATGGACGTTGAGGAAAGCGTCTCCGGGTTCAAACTCCGAGGAAGCTGGGCCGAGATCGTCGAGCACGGCGAACGGATCACGCGGGGGTTGAAAGACCTCGCCGACGACGGCGAGCGCGTCGACACAGACGACCTCGAGGAGTGGGACGAGTGGCGGCCGAAGGCCGACGAGCGGCTCCAAGAGGACGTCAGTCAAAAGACCGCCGAGAAGGCGAGCGTCAACGAGGGGGAAGGCGAGAAGGCCGGAAAGACCCCGGACGAGGACCTCAGGACCGCTGGCAAGAAGCTGAGCGAGTCCTACGGCCGCCTGGAGGCGCCGAGCGAGGCGGTCAGCGAGTGGCGGGAGTCGGCGAACTACGTCGCGCGGGCGGCCGACTCGGCGACGAGAAAGGCGCTGCGGAAGGTCGAGGGGAGCGTGTACCAGAACGTGATGACGCAGATGTCGCCGTACTACTTCGACAACGACCTCATCAGCGCGAACCTCAACCGCGCCGACGCGGACGCTGGGGAGTACGTCTTCGAGATAAACGTCAACGACGACGACCTCAAGATCCGCGTTTCGAACAAGCTCGCCGACTACGAGAACGCACTCGAGCGGTGGCACGTCGATACGCCCAAGGACACCGACGTCGCGGAGGCCGTCGAGGGCCACTCCCTGCCGGAGTCCGAGGACACCGACGGGAACTCCGATCCGAAGCGGACCTGAACGGCGGCGTCGGGGCGGGCCCGCCAACGCGTCACTCGAGTTCTATCTTCCGGACGGACGAGAGCGTCCGGATGTCGTTGATGAGCGATCCGTCGAGTCGCTCGTCGGTGACGATGTAGAGTTTCGGCTCGTCGGTGAACTCCGGGTCCTCGCTTATCGTCTGGCGGATCGAGATCCCGGCCTCGGCGATACAGCCGGTGACCGACGCGACGATGCCGGGGCGGTCGGCGTCGATCGGGTGGACGGTCAGGACGGTCAGGTCCAACACCGGCGCGAGGTCCATGAGCGACGGGATCGCGGAGATGTTCTGGAAGATGCGTCGGAGCTCGTCGTCGGCCAGGATGGCGTCGGTCGTCGCGTCGACGACGCGCCGGTCGACGCCGATCTCGCGGGCGATCCCCGTGTCCGGGATCTCGATACCGCCGGAGACGACGCGGCCCTCGTCGTTGACCGAAAACCCCCGTTCGAGCAACAGCCGGATCACCGCCTGCTGGCTCGGGCTGTCCTCGAATTTCCGCATGATCTCGTCGAACATGATCGCACAGTCGGCGGCGCTCGTGTTGTCAGTTACGACCCCGGTGGCGTCGGTGCCGGGCGGTCCGCCCGGCGGGGGGCGACCGGGGAGACGGAGGCGGAGGTGGAGGGTCGGAAGCGGGCGGAAGCGATCAGGTTTTTATCTGGCGGTCGTTGAGCGTCCGTATGGACATCGCGGAGGCGTTCGACCGAATGCCGTTCAACGACCTGTTGGGCATCGAACTACTGAGCGCCGGCGACGGGCGGGCGGTCGGGGAACTCGAACTGTCGCCGGAGCACTCGTCGGCCCCGGATCGGCTGATCGCCCACGGCGGCGTGACGTACGCGCTCGCCGACACCGTTGGCGGGGCGGCGGCCATCTCGGTGAACGGCAACGTCACGCCGACGATCGATATGCGGATCGACTACCTGGCGCCGGCGACCGGCGGCGTGCTCCGGGCGGAGGCGAACGTCGTCCGGAACGGCAACAGCGTTGCGAGCGTCGTCGTCGAGATCACCGACGGCGACGGCGAGGAGATCGCGACCGCCCGCGGCGTGTACAAATCCGGTGGCCCCGACGGCGAGTCGGCCTGGACGGACGGCGGCGGCCCGGCGTAGCGAGCGGGCGGTCTCAGTCGTCGGCCGGCGCGGCGTCGGGGTCCGATCCCGCGGTCGGCGTCGCCCCGTTCGTCTCGACGGCCTCGACGAGCAACTCGGCGACGTCGACGATCTCGATGTCGTCCTCGAACCCGCCGGTCTTGCGGCCGTCCTCGTACATCGTCATGCACATCGGGCAGGCGACGACGAACTTCTCGATGCCGTCGCCCGCGTCGGTGTCCTCGAGGGCCTCCCGGAGTCGCTCCTCGCTCGGCTTTTCCTCCTCGTCGACCTCCATCCAGAGCCCGCCGCCGCCGCCGCCACAACAGAAGCTGTTGGCCCGGTTGCGCGGCATCTCGTGGAGCGAACAGCCGGTCGCGCGGACCAACTCGCGTGGCGCTTCGTACTCGTCGTTGTACCGGCCGAGGTGACAGGGGTCGTGGTACGTGACGGTGTACTCGAGTTCGGTGCCCTGAAGCCCTAAGGCGTCGTCCTCGACGAGTTCCTCGACGGCCTGCGTCCAGTGGTACACGTCGGCGCCGTCGCCGTCGTTCCAGAACCCGTCGATCTCGAACTCCATCATCGGGTCGTCGGCGAACTCCGCGAAGTCGACCTCGGGGTACTCGTTTTTGAACGTGTTGTACGAGTGGGGGTCCGTACAGACGATCTTCTCGAAGCTGCAGTCCTCGAAGGAGTCGATGAGCGTCCCGGCCTGCTCGACGTAGAGGAACTCCTCGCCGACGCGCCGGATGTCGTTTCCGTCGTAGACCTCGTCGTCGTAGAGGATCCCGACCTCGGCGTCGGCGTGCTCGAAAAGCGTCGCAAGCGAGCGGGCGACCTTCTTGTTGCGGTCGTCGTAGCTCGGGTAGTCGCCGACGTACCAGAGGTACTCGACGTCGGTTTCGCGGGCGTCGGCGACGTCGAACGCGAGATCCTCGGTCCAGTCGCCGCGGGCCTCGGGCGAGTCGCCGAACGTGTTGCCTTTCGTCATCACGTTCTGGAAGACGTCCTGCATGCTCGATTGGACGTCGCCCTGGTCGGTGAGTTGGCGGTTCAGCCGCGTGAAGCTCTTGAGGTGTTCGATCTCGACCGGACAGGCGTCCATGCAGGCCATACACGACATGCAGGACTCCATCGTCTTCGTGTCGATGACCCCGCCGTCGGCGACGATCGGCTTCGTCTCGCCGCCCTCGCGTTCCAGCGACTGGCGGTACTGTTTGAGATCGAGGATCACGTCGCGGGGGTCGAGCGGTCGTCCCGAGGCCTTGGCCGGACAGACCGACGAACAGCGGCCGCACTTCGTGCAGGCGTCCTGATCGAGGAGTTCCTTCCAGGTGAAATCGTCGATGGACTCGGCGTTCGTCGCGTCGAGATCCGACGGGACCCCGGGGAGTCGCACGCCGGCTTTGTCGTCTCTGGTGACGACGTTCGCGAACGAGGAGATCATGTGGAACGGCTTCGCGTACGGGATCGCCGCGATGAACAGGAAGGCGAGAACGGAGTGTGACCACCACGCGAGCGGGTAGACGGCCGCGGCCGTCGAGGCGTTCATGCCGATCCCGGCGAGTCCGAGCGCGGTCGCCGTGCCGACGAAGCTCACCGGCTCGACGGTGACGATGGCGTCGCCCGTCCCGAGGATGCGAAGCCCCTCGAGGAGGAATCCGCCGACACCGAGCAACAGAAGCGACCACACGAGGAAGGCGTCCTCCCAGTTGGTGTGTTTGCCCCAGAGGCGCTCGGCGCGGACGACGTAGCGCCGCCAGATCGCAACGGCGAGGCCGATCACGAACAGCAGCCCGAGGGCGTCCGTCACCAGCTGATAGGAGAGATAGAAATCGCCGACCCAAAACGACTGCCGGTCGCCGGCGGCGATGGTGAGGACGCGGTACCACTCGTCGATAAAGAGGATCGTCGTCGCGATGAGAAGCGTCAGGAACCCCCAGAGGATGAACGCGTGCATCAGGCCGGCGACGAGGTCGCGGTTGAACTGCTTCTCGTTCGAGGCGACGATCTTCGCCGCCGAGGAGACCCGCCCGGGGAGGTCATCGAGGCGGTCGAACCAGTCGGCTTTGCCGTCGCCGTAGCGCGCGAACCGATTGTAGGTCCCGTAGGCGAACACGAAGACGGTCACCGTCGCGAGGAAGTAAAACAGGATCTTCTCGTAGTTGGAGATGAGCCAGAACGTCTTCCGCGTAGCGTCCTCAGTCGCCTGCAGCGGGACCACCGAAACCATATTTTAATGGGCGGGCTCGTATCCGTTTAAGCTTTGTCACACCGCCGCCGGGCGCACCGGCGGGGCCTCAGACGACGGCGTAGGCCGCAACGGCGAACAAAAGCGCCCCGAGGGCGATCCCCGGGGCGTCGAGCCGCGAAAAGCCGAGATCCGGCAGCGTTGGGTTCCAGCAGAAACAGCGGGCCCGCAGCGCCAACGCGAACCGGTCGGCCCGGTCGAACGCCCGGTTGAACGACGCGACGGCGAGGGTCCTGATCCGCTCGGAGACGGGGCGTTCGGTCCCGAGTCGCGCCCGGTAACCGTCGCGGATCCGACCGACGTCGGCCCGGAGGACCGGCAGAAACCGGAAGACGAAGGCCACGCCCATGCCCAGAAACTGGCCGGTCCGGCCCGGAACGGCCCACTGGACGGCCGCACGGGAGTCCCGGACCGGCGTCGTCCGGACGTACGCCGCCGCGACCAACGCAACGAGGACGACGCGGTAGCTCGCGAGCGCGGCCGGGACGGCGTCCGCGGCGACGAACCACACCCCGCGGGTGAGCGCGAGCCCATCGAGAAGCGGGACGGCGAGCAAGAACGGAAAGACGAACCGGAACTCCCACAGCGCCCGGTGGGGGGCGGTCCGGGCGGCGGCGAGCAGACAGAGCGCGAGCCCGGTCAGCGCCGAGAGCCCCCGCGGCGTCGTGTAGGCGAACGCCGCGGCCGCAAAGCCGCACTGCACGAGGAGCTTGCTCCGCGGGTCGAGTCGGTGGGCGACGGAGCCGCCCGGCTCGTAGCTCAACACGGCCGAACGCCGAGAGCCTCGAGACGGGGACGGGCCCGTTCGGGCGCCGCGTCGAGTTCGATTCGACCCTCCGAGAGCGCCACGATCCGGTCGGCCCGATCGAACAGCCCCCGGAGGTCGTGCGTGACGATCACGATCCCGGTGCCCTCGGCCGACAGCGCGTCGAGGCGGCCGAGGACGGCCTGACGCGCCGGGTGGTCGAGACCGCCGAAGGGCTCGTCCAAGACGAGGTGTGCCGGCTCCATCGCCAGCGCGCCGGCGATCGCGACCCGGGCCTGCTGGCCGCCGGAGAGGCGGTCGATCCGGCGGTCGCGGTGGCCGTCCATGCCGACCGCCTCAAGCGCGGCCGTCACCCGGCGGTCGATCGCCTCGCGGTCGAGACCGAGGTTCTCGGGGCCGAACGCGACGTCGGCGCCGACCGTCGCGGCGACGAAGCCGTCGCGGGGGTTCTGAAACACCATGCCGACGGCGGTTCGGGCCGCGACGGGGTCCTCCGAGACGGGGGTGCCGTCGACGGACACCGACCCCTCGTCGGGGTCGAGCAGCCCGTTGAGATGCCGGACGAGCGTCGTTTTGCCGGAGCCGTTCGCGCCGGCGACGACGAGGAACTCGCCGTCGTCGATCCGCAGAGAGACCCCCTCGAGCGCGACCGTGTCACCGCGGCGGTGGACGAGGTCCCGGACGGTTATCATCCGGCGGTCACTCGGCGCGGATGGCGTCGCTGCGGACGATCCCGATCGCCGCGGCCATCTTCGCCGCCTCGGCGGGGACGAACACGAGGGCCCCGGTGACGATCGCCGTCCGAACCGTCGTGTCGGTGTTCCACCAAAGGAACCCGACGCCGATCGCGTATATCGCGACCGTCCCGAGGGCCATGCCGGCGACGAGCCGGACGACGGAGGCCTCCGAGAGCGAGCGGAGTTCGAACCCGCCGTGTGCGACCGCGCCGACGGCGAAGGCGGCGATCGGGTACGAGAGGAGGTACCCGCCGGTCGGGCCGAGCAGGACGCCAATTCCGGCGCTGCCGCCGGAGAAGACGGGCGCGCCGAGCGCGCCGGCGAGCAGGTACAGCACCATCGCCGCCGCCCCCCAGACGGGCCCGACGAAGAGCCCGGCCAAAAAGACGCCGAGGACCTGCAGCGTCACCGGAACGGGCGAGACCGGAAACGGGAACGAGACGTACGCGAACGCGCCCATGAGCGCCGCGAACAGCGCCGCGCGGGCGATGTTGAGTGTCGTTTCGTCGCCGACGAGGTCGACCTCGGACGTGGTCGTGTTGCTCATTGCAGGGTGGTCTCCGTCAACCGTATTTACTGTGTCGGTTGACGGATCGGACGGCCGGGCAGCGGGCTACAGGCGGGTGGAAGCGGTTGAAAACGGGCAACTGCGGCTGTCCGCCGGGTCGCGGGCGCAAGCGGGATCGCGGGGGATCGACAGTCGGTCGTCAGCCGTCGGTCAGTCGTTGATGAACTTGTTGTCGCGCCAGTTCACGGTGTTCTCGGCGTCGCGTTCGCGGGGGTCATCGATGACCTCGACGCTCGCTGCGCGCTCCTCGCCGTCGACGATCCGGACGGCCTCGAGGTCGTCGTCGACGGCCGCGATCGCCGTGAGCGTGCCCTTCTCGGCGTACTTCGCGAGGGCACAGAGGACCTCGAACATCGGGTACTGCAGCGCCGTGTTCTGCAACACCGTCTCGCGGTCGCCTTTGAAACAGGCGTACTCGACGAGTTTGGAGTTCACCTCCATCTCCTCTTGGACCTGGCCGCCATCGCTGAAGTTCCCCCACTGGGGGCCGTCGTCGTCGCCGACCGACGCGCCGCTCTCTTGGTTTTCCGGCGGCGTCTCCTGCCAGCCGTCCTCTGTCTCGTACAGGCGGTTCTCGGTGATGCTCGCCTTCAGTTGCGCCGTCGGCGTGTACTTCGAGATGTTGTTCTCGGCGGCGACGGCGCTGACGATGAGCGTGTTGTTCCGTCTCGTTACGTCGACGTCGTCGATCTCGACTGGGAGATCGTACTCGTCGAAGAACTCGTGTACGTCTTTGAGTTGCAGTTCCAGCGTTGAGTGGAGTCTGTATACGCGACTGGTCATAGTATCCCTGACCCACAGCGTGGCGTGCGCCGCTGACGCGAGTGGTTCATCGCTATATACGAGTTCATCACATATATCACCTGCCCTTCGCCGTGGCAACGCTTCGCACAGTGTCGCCGTCGGTCGGATCGGAGCCGAACCGCGCCGAGTGGCGCCCGTCGGTTTCGTATCGGGGCGACACAAGCGGCCGTGAAGTTAAGCCGCTTGATCCAGTATATATGCACGATGACAGACAACTACGAGGTGACGGTCGTCGGCGGCGGTCCGGCGGGGTTGACCGCGGCGCTGTACGCGACCCGTCTCGGACACGAGACGGCGGTCATCAACCGCGGCGGCGGCCGCGCGGCGATGATGCTCGACACGCACAACGTGATCGGCGTCACGGAGGACGTCTCGGGCAACGAGTTCCTCCGGACCGCGACCGAGCAGGTCAAGGAGTACGGGGCGGACTACATGCAGGATCTCGTTACGGACATCGAGCCGACGGAGGAGGGATATCGCGTGACGGCCGGCAACACCGAGGTGACGACCGAACACCTCGTGCTCGCAACGGGCTTTTCGGACAAGCGTCCGGAGCCGCCGCTGCCGCGCACGGGGATGGGGTTACACTGGTGTCTGCACTGCGACGCCTACATGTTCGTCGACGAGCCGGTCTACGTGATGGGCGTCGGCGACTCGGCGGCCCACGTGGCGATGATCATGCTGAACTTCACCCCCGATGTCGACCTCCTGACACGGGGCGACGAGCCCGAGTGGTCCGAGGAGACGGCCGAGATGCTCGAGAACCACCCGATCGACGTCGTCCACGAGGACATCGCCGGCATGCAGAAGGACGACGACGGCTGGCTGTCGGCCTTCGAGTTCGAGGACGGGACGGTCCGGGAGTACCGCGGCGGGTTCCCGATGTACGGCGCGGAGTACAACACGGACCTCGCGGAGTCGCTCGGCGTCGAACTCAACGACGACGGCACCATCGCGGTCGACGACCACGGCCGCACGAGCGTCGACGGAGTCTACGCCGTCGGCGACGTCACGCCGGGGCACAACCAGATCCCGACCGCGATGGGCGAGGGCGCGCGCTGCGGGATCGGCAACCACTACGACCTGCGGGCGTTCCCGCGATCCGTCGAGGAGATCGAACAGCAGGGCCCGGTCACCGAGGCCGACGTGCCGGGGATCTCCGAGGGGCTGTTGCGACACGCCGTCACCCACGAGGGCCACCCCGGCGGCCCCCGAACCGAGCGGTCGGCGGCGAGCGACGACTGAGACGCTCGTCTCCGATCCGGGCAGTAACCGAGTAGAGGTTCGCGTTCCGTTTTGCCGTCGCCGGATGCCGCCGAGGGCGGCGTCCGCGCTGCCGGCGCGCTGGAACCGTATTATGTTTTATCGTTCGATTCCCATACGTATAGTGAACATTAAGGTCATTGGACGCGACCCCATCGGTATGGAGACACGCAAGGTACAACGGCTCGGCCCCTCGACGCTGGCGATGACGCTGCCCGCGGAGTGGGCGAGCGATCAAAGCGTCGAGAAGGGCGACGAGGTGTCGTTGCGGATGGGCAGCAAGGGGACGCTGACGGTCATGCCCGAGTCGGTCCAAAAGGAGGAGAGCGAGGCGGTCATTCACGCGCAGAGCCTCGATGCGGACTCCGTCGAGCGCGCGATCGTCGCGCAGTACGTCCTCGGCCGGCGGATCATCCACGTTGAGGTCGAGGCGGGCGGCACGCTCGATTCCGCCCAGATCAACGCCGTTTATAACGCCGAAACGCAGCTGATGGGCCTCGGCGTCATCGAGGAGACGCCCGAGCGGATCGCGATCAGGTGTTCGGTGGACCCGGAGGACTTCACGCTCGATAACCTCCTCGAACGCCTCGAGTCGACGGGCTCGACGATGCGAAACGAGGGCATCAAGGCGCTCGCCCACGGCAACCCGGACCTCGCACAGCGGGCGTTGAACCGCGAGCGGCAGGCGAACAAGATCTTCGTCCTCCTGTTGCGGCTGATATTCACCGCCTACCAGAACCCCAACCTGGCCCGCGCCGTCGGGCTGGACTCGGGGTTTCCGCTCATCGGCTACCGCTCGATCGCGAAGAACCTCGAACTCACCGCCGACAACGCCGAGGACATCGCCGAGATCGTCCTCGAAACGGAGGGCCACACGCTCAACGTCGACGACGCGACGATGCGTCGGATCCGGGAGTTCACCGACAGCGTCAACGAGATCACCGAACTCGGCGTCCGGGCCGCGGTCGCGAGGGACTACGATCTCGCGATCGAGACGCGAAACAGGTTCGCCGACATCGGGAACCGCGAGACGGAGATCCTCAACGACCTCGAGGAGATGGCCAACGAGGACGTGCTCCGCGTCCGGGAGGTCCTCGTCAGCCTCGGCCAGACCGCGCAGTACGCGGTCCGGAACGCCGAGATCGCGACGAACCTCGCGCTCAACGAGGACAGCAACCACGTGACGATCAGCTGAGCCCCGGCGCCGAGAGCGCCCGCGAGGCCGATCGGACCCTCGGACGAGAGCCTTTTGTCGGTTAGCGACGGAGTACGACCGTGACGCGATACGTGCTCTACGGCGGGAAGGGCGGTGTCGGAAAGACGACGTGTGCGGCCGCAACGGCGCTTTCGTACGCCGAGGACGGGCGGCCGACGCTCGTCGTCTCGACGGATCCGGCGCACTCGCTTTCGGACGCCTTCGACGTCGAGATCGGCCCGGAGCCGACGCGGGTCCTCGAGGGCGCCGAACTGTGGGCGGTCGAGGTCGATCCCGGCGAGCGGATCGGCCGGTACCGCGGGCAGGTAAGCGCCGCCTTGGAGGAACTCGAAGACCTCGGGATCACGCTCGACGACGACGACCTCGACGACGTGCTCGAGGCGGGCGTCGCCCCCGGAACGGACGAGGCGGCCGCGATGGACCTCTTCGTCGATTACATGGACGACCCCCGGTTCGATCGGATCGTCTTCGACACCGCCCCGACCGGGCACACGCTCCGGTTGCTCAAGCTGCCGGACGTGATGGAGTCGGCGATGGGCAAGCTCATCGCGGTCAGATCGCAGGTCTCGACGCTCGCCGAGTCAGTCCGGGGGTTTCTCGGGACCGGCGGCGACGAGGGCGACGACGGAGAGAGCCCGGAACTCGACCTGACGGCCCTACAGCGGCGGATGGAACGCGTCGGCGCGGCGCTTCGGGACCCCGAACGGACCGAGTTCCGGGTCGTCCTCGTCCCGGAGACGATGGCCCTCCTAGAGAGCGAACGCCTGCTCTCGGAGCTCGACGCCTACGGGATCCCGGTCGGCCGTGCCGTCATCAACAAGGTCCTCGAGGACCCCTCCCCGGACTGCGCGCGGTGTCAGGCCAGACACGAGGGCCAACGCGAGCGGATCGAGGCGGCCGGGTCGCGGCTCGGGCGGCCGGTGACGGTCGTTCCGGAGCTCCGAGACGAGGCCCGCGGGATCGACGCGCTCCGGACGGTCGCCGGACGGCTCGAGACCGAGCCCACGGGTTAGCCCGACGCGTCCGGCGTTTCCGGCGTTTCCGGCGTTTCCGGCGCTTCGGAGGCGCGTCGTCGCTCCCGGAGGTACAGCCAACACGCGCTACAGAACGCGAGGCCGGCGGCGCCGGCGGTGATCCCGAAGGCGACCCGGTACCCGAACTCCGTGTAGACGGCCGCGCCGGCGACGACATCGCCGGTCCGGTATCTGTCGACGGCGACCCCCATGAGCGTCGGGAGCACGGTCGCGCCGAAGAAGCCGGCCCCGTTGACGACGGCGGTCGCCACGCCGCTCGCCTCCGGCGGATACCGCTCTTTGATCGCCGGCAGCGCGAGGACGGTCACGCCGATAGAGGAGCCGATGAGTAGATACAACACCGCGACGACGAAAAGTGGCGGCGAGCCGAGGATCGGTATCACGGCGAGGACGGCGGTAAACACGCCGAACCCGACGACCATCGGGAGGAGCCGCCGCCCGATCCGATCGGAGACCCACCCGACGCCGGGGCCGCCGAGGAGGATGCCGACCGAGCCCAAGAGCGTGTAGTACGACGCCGTCGTCACGTCGAGGCCGTACACCGCAACGAGGTACGGGACGCCCCACAGGCCGATTATCGTCAGGATCGTCCCCATCGCCGCGAAAAACGACAGCGACAGCAGCCACTGATCGAGGTCGCCGGCGAGGGCCCGGAGGTGGCCGCCGGTCTCCGAGAGCGTGACGGACGCCTGCTCCGGAACGTCGTCGATCGGTTCGAGCCCGGCGGCCGCCGGCGACTGTCGCGCGAGGGTGAAGACGAGCCCCGCGGCGACGAACCCGACGATGCCGAGCGCGAAGACCGTCGAGCGCCAGCCGAACCGATCGACAGAGAGCGCGAGCGGCGTCGTGGCGATGATCGCCCCGACCCCGGCGATCCCGGAGGTGAGCCCCGTCATGGTCGCGAACTCGTCGACGCGGTACCAACTCGCACAAAAGCGCAGTATCGAGACGAAGATGACACCGCTGCCGAACCCGATGACGGCGCGCGACGCGCTCGCCGCGAGGTAGCTCCCGCTGGCGGTGAGTCCGATCGCCCCGAGGCTGAGGACGGTCGCGCCGACCGCGCCGACGTACCGGGGGCCGTAGCGGTCCGCGAGCACGCCGGTCGGGATCTGGATGAACGCGTAGATGACGAAAAACGAGGCGTGGAGGGTGCCGAGTTCGGCGGCGGTGATGCCGAAATCGGCCGTCAGCTCCTCGGAGAGGACGGCCGTCGAGAGCCGGTGGACGTTGACGAGCAGGAAGACGAGCGCGAGCGCGCCCCAGGCGAGCCAGCGCCGCGTCGTCGGATCGCGCAGGAGGTTCACACCGTCGGCTGTGCCGCGTTTCGCCTAAGGGTTGTGATTCGGCTCGCCGCCGGGGGAACGTTTAGGGCTGTCCCGTCCGATCCGACGGTGTGAACCGCGTCGAGGTCAGCACCGTCGTGTATCTCCCCGTCGAGGACGTCTACGAGTTCCTCCTGGAGTTCCGCGGGTACGCGAGCTACTCAAAGTACCTGCGCGGCGTCCGGCAGTTCGGCGACGGCGGGGCGGGAACCGAGTACGAACTCACCTTCGCGTGGTGGAAACTCCGGTACACGGCGCGCTCGGAGGTCACGGAGGTCGATCCCCCGAACCGGATCGAGTGGCGTCTCGTCAAGGACATCGACGCGAGCGGGCGGTGGCTCGTCGAGCCGATCGAGCCCGCCGACCGGGAGGAGACGCCCGAGGGAAGCGACCCGGGGGCGGCGAGCCGCGTCACGTTCGCCGTCGAGTACGCGCCCGGGTCCGCCGACGACGGGATCGTCGATCTGCCGCGGTTCGTCTCGCTCGGGTGGGTCGTCGAGAAGATCAAACCGAAGATACGCACGGAGGCCGAACGCGTGGTCCGCCGCGTCGTGGCCGACTTGGAGGGCGAGGAGCGCAACGTCGAGTTGCGCATCGAGACCTGATCGCGCGGGAGGCGGCTGCGGGCGGACGGCCACGGTGGTTTTTGTACCGCCGCGGCGAACGTCCGTCGATGCTCGCGGGCACAAACGTCGTCCTGGGCGTATCGGGGTCCATCGCGGCGGTCAAGACGGTCGAGTTGGCGCACGAACTCCGGCGGCAGGGGGCGACGGTGCGGGCGGTGATGAGCGACGCCGCCACGGGGATCATCCACCCCTGGGCCCTCGAGTTCGCCACCGAGAACCCCGTCGTCACCGAGATCACGGGGTCGGTCGAGCACGTCGAGCTGTGCGGGTACGACGGGTGGGCGGACGCGCTCGTGCTCGCGCCGACGACGGCCAACACCGTCGGCAAGATCGCGGGCGCGATCGACGACACGCCGGTGACGACGACGGCGACGACGGCGCTTGGGGCGGAGGTTCCGATCGTCGTCGCGCCGGCGATGCACGAGCCGATGTACAACCACCCGGGCGTGCTCGAGGCGATCGAGCGACTCGAGTCGTGGGGCATCGAGTTCGTCGAACCGCGCATCGAGGAGGGCAAAGCGAAGATCGCAACGGAGGAGGCGATCGTGCTCGACGTCGCCCGGGCCGTCGGCGATCGCCCCCTCGAGGGCAGACGCGTCGTCGTGACCAGCGGGCCGACGAGCGAGTCGATCGACCCCGTTCGGGTGCTCACCAACCGGGCGTCGGGACGGACCGGCCGCGCCGTCTCGAAGGCCTGCTACGTTCGGGGGGCCGACGTGACGCTCGTCCACGACGGCCCGTCGGTGCCGTACGCCGACGTCCTCCCGGTCGAGAGCGCCGCCGAGATGCTCGAGGCGGTCAGGTCGGTCGACGACGCCGACGCGCTCGTGTCGGCGGCCGCGATCGGCGATTACACCGTCGACACCGCACCCGAGAAGATCCGATCGGGCGGGGAGGTGACGCTGGAACTCGACCCGACGCCGAAGCTCATCGACACGGTCCGCGAGGAGCGCCCGGAGCTTCCGATCGTCGGGTTCAAACTCGAGACCGAGGGCGGCGACGAGGCGATGACCGATCGCGCCCGCGAGACGCTCGAACGGGCCGGGCTGTCGTTCGTCGTGGCGAACGACGCGAGCGTGATGGGCGAGGAGACGACGCGCGTGCTTTTGATCGACGCCGAGGGCGTGACCGTCGAGGAGGGAACGAAGACGGAGATCGGCGGTCGGATCGCCAACGCGCTTGCCGAGGAGCTCCGGTAGCGTCTCGGCGCGGTCGGAAAGGCGGCCTGTCAGGCGTCGATGACGCGCGTTTCGGAGTAGCTCGTCCCGCAGACGCAGGCCGCGTAGCCGTGAACGACGTCGCCCTCGGCGTAGATCCCGCCGACGGCCTCGTTTTGCTCCTCGACGAACGCGAAGACGAACGCGGCGCGGTGTTTTCCCCCGGAGGCGCCCGCGTCGGGACAGCGGCCGCCGGCGCAGTCGTCGTCGATCCCGCCGTCGGTGTCCATCGCCGCGCCGGCGAACTCCATCGCGTCCACGCCGGTGGCCCGCTCGAACGCCGATCGGCCCTCCTCGCCCGGCAGGACCAACACGACGCCGTCCTCGACGCGCGTGCCGAGTTCCGAGAGGTCCTCGATCGAGCCGACCCGCTCCTCGTGGAGGTAGATGAGGACGTCGTCAGGGCGCTCGCCCCGGAGGAACGCGTCGTGCAGCGCCCCCGGGGACTGTCTGTCGGTCATCCGGAGCGTTACTCCTCGTCGCCGGCGTCGAGGAGGTCCTCGACGGACGTCTCGCCGCGGCTCGCGATCTTCGCGTTGATCTGTCGGGTCTCCTCGGAGACCTCGGCGCCGCGGACGGTGATCCGCTTGCGCTCGCCGTCGACGGTCGGTTCGAACCCGACGCCGCCCGTCGAGAGGACGGCCTTCGTCTGAGAGCCCGAGACCTCGGCGTGCATCGGACGGCCGGCCCGGTCGGAGCCGCCGGTGATCTCGATCTCGTACCCCGAGAGACCGACGGCCTCGCCGTCGACCGTCTCGCCGATCGAGCGGCCGATAAAGCGGTTCGCGTCCTGTCCGTCTACCTCGAAGGAGTACGTGGCCCCGTCGTCGTCGCCGACGATGACCTGGAAGTCTGCCATACCGGTGACCACTGCGCGCGGCGGCAAAAGGGTATTGAAACGCCGCAGAACTCCTCGGAGCGACCCCGTCGGTCGGCGTCGGGGGCGTCTCCGGGGCGGCCGGCGAGCGCTTATGTTCGACAGCGTCCAACGGTGTCGCGTGATGGGTTCTGACGGCGAGTTCACGCGGCGTGGTGCGCTCGCACTCGCAGGCGCGGCCGGCGCGTCGGGCGCGATCGCCGGCTGTCTCGGAGACGGGGAGGGGGAGGAACCGCCCGACCGGACGGCGCCGCTCGACGACTCGATCGGGGGCGTGCGGATGTTCCAGTACGATCCGCCGAACACGGGCAACGCGGCCGGCCTCGTCGGCCCGTCGGCTGCCGGCGAGCGCTTCCGGTTCGACGCGGGCGCGGAGGTGCGCTCCTCGCCGGCGGTCAGCGGCGGCACCGTCTACGTTGGGGGCGGCGAGGCGCTGTACGCGCTCGACGCGAGCGACGGCGTGCCGCTTTGGACGTTCGAGACCGACGCCCCGGTGTACTCCTCACCGGCGGTCGTCGACGGCACCGTCTACGCCGGGACGCGCGGCGATCGGCTGTACGCGCTCGACGCCGAGGACGGCTCCGAGCGGTGGACCTTCGAGGCCAACGGCTGGGTCGACGCCTCGCCGACGGTCACCGGCGGCACCGTCTACGCGGGGAGTCGGGCGACCGACGGCGAGGTGTACGCGATCGACGCCGAGGACGGCTCCGAGCGGTGGACCTTCGGGACGGAGTACCGGGTCGTCACCGCGCCGGCGGTCGGCGACGCCGTCTACGTCGGCGGGTGGGAGGGGGCCGTCTACGCGCTCGATCCCGACGACGGCGCCGAACGCTGGCGGACCGGAACCGAGGGCCCCGTGCTCTCGGCGGTCGCGCTCGGCGAGTCGGTCTACGCCGGCGACAACAGCGGCCGGGTGTACGCGCTCGGTCCCGACGACGGCGCCGAACGCTGGCGGGTCGGCGTCGGCGAAACGGCGACGACCCCCGCGGTGGGCGATTCCGTCTACGTCGGGAACGGCGCGGAGGCCGGCGGACTGTACGCGCTCGACCCCGACGACGGCGCCGAACGCTGGCGTATCGAGACCGACGCGGCGGTGACGACGGCCCCCGCGGTCGCCGACGGCGTCTGTGTCGGACTCGGCGACGGCGGCGTCGTCTCGGTCGATCCCGGCGACGGCACCGAGCGGTGGCGCTTCGACGCCGACGGGGGGGTCCGCTCGACGCCGTCGATCGTCGAGGGGACGGCCTACGTCGGAAGCGACGACGGCCGCGTGTACGCCCTCGACGACGGGTGACGGCGCTCGATCGCCGCGCTTTTTCGTGTTCGACGCCCGTCGGCTACGTCTCCTCGCCCTCGAGGGCCCGCGTCGCCAGCCGGATCCGCTCGATGTCGGCGTCGATGCGGCCCCGCAGGGTCCGTCTGATCGTCGCCTCCGGGCTCCACCCGACGATCCGCGACTCGAAGGTCCCGAGGTCGAGGCCGAACCGGTCCCGGACGACGGCGTCGGCTCGCTCCCGGACGGAGCCCTCCGATGCGTCGGGGGCGGCCGAAGCGAGCCGCTCGAGGCTCTCGTTCCACTCGTCGTCGCTCTGTCCGGCGAACGCGCGGGCCGCGTCGGCGTTCTTCAGGCCCTCCGGGGCGTGCTCCGAGCAGAAGTACGCCCAGAGGTCCCCGGCGGCGATGTGGCTCACGAGTTCGGTCAGCTCTTCGATGCGGGCCTCGGGGGGCGGGCCCGGATCGGGCGGGTCGACGCCGAGCGCCCGGTAGTGCTCGGCCACCGCGTCGTGGAGGTCGCGCTCGACGCCCGCAAACGCCCCCGCGACGGTCCGGACCGCGTCGGTGTCGCCGGGATCGACGAGCGCATCGAAGAGGCTCACGCCCGGGAGTTCGGGACGCCGACGGTTATGTCATGCGGCGAGCGCTACAGCGACACCACCGCGCCGGCGATGGGCCACGCCACCATCAGGAGTACGAAGAGGACCGCCAGGATCTCTTTTTTGTTCATGTCAGCCCCTAACGCGCAGATTTATATAATCCCCACGCTCGGGACGGACGGCGAAGAGAGGCGCCCCCTGGGTCGAATCCGAAGGCGGACCTCCGGGCCTACCGGACCCGAGCGTCGACGACGCCGTGGACGACGCCGGCGCTGTGGCTCTTGACGACGCGGGGCTCGAGCGTCTCGATCGAGCGCCCGTCGGCGGCGGCCGCGCGGAGCCGCTCGATCGGCCGCGACGGAAACAGCGGCTCGGGGGTCGCCTCGTGGAGGTGGACGACGCCGCCGGGAGCGAGCGCGTCGAGGGCCGTGTCGAGGTACTCGAAGGCGTCGTAGTAGCCCGCCACGACCCGGTCGGCGGTCGCGTCGGCCCCGACCGTCCGGCAGTCGGCGCGTTCGGCGCGGACGCGGTCGGCGACGCCGTTCCGGCGGGCGTTCTCGACGAGCAGCCGGTGGGCGTCGGGGTCGATCTCGGCCGCGATCACCGACGCGCCGGCCCGCGCCATCGGCAGCGCGAAGTAGCCGATGCCGGCGAACATGTCGAAGACCCGCTCGCCGTCGTCGACGGCGCGGCCCATCCGTGCGCGCTCGGCCTTGTTGCCCGGCGAGAACATCACCGACGAGAAGTCGATCGCGTAGGTCGTTCCGTGCTCCACGTGGACGGTCTCGGTCCGGTCGGCGCCGGCGACGACCGTCACCGACGGGTCCCGGCGCGGGCCGTCGATCCCCCCGCGGGCGAGGACGGTCGCCGCGTTGCCGTGCAGTTCCAACAGCGCCTCCGCGACCGTCTCGCGGGCCGAGGGCCCGAGCGTCCCGGGGACCGACACGTCGCCGAAGTCGACGAGGACGACGTCGCCGACGACGGCCCACGACGAGGGGGCGGCCGCGATCGTCTCCGGGTTGGCTCCACGCCGCTCGAGGACCGATCCGAGGTCGTCGACCCGTCTCGGGAGCTTGACGGTCCGAACGTCCGAAACGGCGGTCGCCGTCGGCGGGGCGACGACCGGGATCGCGACGTGAGCCTCGTCGTAGGGCTCGACGCGGCGCGCGTCGTCGTAGACCCCCTCGGAGCGGAGCGATCCGATCGCCGCCTCCGCGCGCGGTTTCTCGACGATCGCGCCGAGTCCCTCCGAGGGGGACCCGGAGGGCGTCGTGTCAGCGTCAGCCATCGGCTCCGTCCGTTCCGGTGTCGCCCCCGGGATCGGGGTCGGCCTCGGGATCGAGATCGGCGTCTGGGTCGGGAAGCGCGTGGAGTCCCCCGCGGTGTTTGAGCACCGGCACCGACTCGGCATCGGGGTCGAGAAACGACGGCCGCGGGATCGTCTTCGATTCGAACGTCTCGGGGTCGAGCACCTGGACCGCGTGGGCGTCCTCGACGGCGACGAGCGTCGTCTCCGCGGCGTCGTCGCGCTCGCCGATCGTTCGCGCGTCGGGGTCGATCCCCTCCTCGAAGGACGCCTCGTAGTGCTCGCCCGTCGCGAGTCGCGTCCCCTTGAGGTTCCCGTGGGCGCTCGTCACCAACACGGGGCCGTCGCCGTCCCCGAGGTCGATCACGTCGCCCGGCGTGAACGGCGGCAGCCGCACGGTGAACGTCACGCGGTAGACCTCGTTGCCGTCCCCGTCCTCGGTGACGAGCGTCGGGGCGTTTGAGACGCTGCCGCCCAACTCGGCGACGATCCGCTTTGCGATCCCCTGGCCCATCTGGTTCGTCGAGATCTTCATGTCGACGCCGTCGCCGGTCCGGAGCGTCTCCGTGATGAAGGCGTTGCGGTCGCCCGTCGCCTCCCTGTCGGCGATGTAGGCCTCGGCGATCTCGACCGCCCGGTCGTTCTCCGCCGCCGTCGGCACGCGGTCCGTGCCGCGGACCTGGACGATGCTCTCGTAGTAGTCGCCCGCGATCCGGCCGCACCGATCGCAGGTCTCTCTGGCGATGTAAACCGGGACCGTCACCGTCTCCGAGAGGGGCGTCTCCCGGACGCGCCCGGAGAACAGACACCGCATCCGGATCGTGTTCTGGTCGACCTGTTCGGGTTCGACGCCCCACTCGACGTCCTCGGCGTCGACGTGGACGCCGAGTCGATCGGCGGTCTCCTCGATCGCGACGTCGGTGTAGTCCGACGCGCCGACGTCGACCCACCGGTTGCCCCGGTGGAGCGCGCCACAGCGGCTACAGACGCGGATCTCGATCCGTTCGGGCGCGTCGACGAGATCGAACGAATCGAAGTAACAGCCGTCGCACAGCGCGGCGTTTCGGTCGCGGGAGCCGCCGGGGAGGTCGACCTCCGGCGGTCGCTCGATCGGATCGCCGCACTCCGGACAGAACGTCCCCGAACGTGACCCCGAACTCATCGGCGGGGATAGCGCGTCGAGGCGGTTAAAAACCCCGTTCGTCGCCCGACCCTCCGGGCGGCCGGTTCGGTCACGCGTACCCGTCGGTCAGGCTCTCGACGTACTTCGCGACCACGTCGACCTCGACGTGGACGGGGTCGCCGACGGACTTCTCCGACAGCGTCGTCAACTCGTAGGTCGCCGGGATGATAGCCACGGTGAAAGACTCCTCGCGGAGGTCGGCGACGGTCAGCGAGATGCCGTCGATGGCGATCGAGCCCTTCGAGACGACGTACCGAGCGAGCGACGGCGGCAGCGAGAAGCCGAACGTCCAGTCGTCGCCCAGCCGCTCGATCGAGGTGACGTCGGCGACGCCGTCGACGTGGCCCTGGACGAAGTGGCCGTCGAAGCGGCCGTCGGCGGGCAGAGCGCGTTCGAGGTTGACGGCGTCGCCGACCGCGACGTCATCGAGGTACGTCTTCTCCAGGGTCTCCTCGGAGAGAAACAGCTCGAAGCTCTCGTCGTCGAACGCCTCGACGGTCAGGCAGGCCCCGCTTATCGCAACGCTTTGGCCGTGTTCGAGGTCCTCGCAGAACGGCGCGGCGACGCGGACGCGGCGGCCCTCCGGCGCGTCCTCGACGGCGACGACCTCGCCGGTCCCCTCGACGATCCCGGTGAACATACCGGCGCTTGGAGCGTCGGCACCGAAAGGCTGTCGTCATCGGACGCCGGCGGGGCATCGCCGTCCGAGGGTCCCGCGGCCGCGAACGGCGGCTTTTTGTCCCCCAGCGACGGACCGACCGATGGATGAACGTCCTCGACACGCTGACGCTCTTCGGGACGGTCGCGCTCGCGGCGCCGATCGGGCTGTTGGGCGCGGAGTTCCTCGTCGGCGACCGGCCGCTGGCCGGGATCGGCTTTCTGGCCGTCGCCGCCGCGCTCGTCGCCGGGGGGTATTTCAGACCCGGGATCGGGTCGGTCGTCGGCGCGCTCCTCGCGGGCGGGGACGAAAGCGCGGACGGGGGTGAGGACGACGGCGGCGACGGCGGGAACGGGAGCGAAAGCGAAAGCGGGGACGGGGAGACATATACGCGCTGACCCGAAACAGCGGGCATGGCTATCGGTGTCGTTCGGACGGTACAGTCGGTCGCGACGCTCGTCGTCGCCGGACCGATCGGGCTGGTCGGGCTGATCAACATACTCGAGGGCGAGTACGCCCTCGCCGCGTTCTTCCTCGCCGTGTCGCTCGGGCTCGTGTTGCTCAGCGAGTACGTCTACGTGCGGCTGACCGACCGGACGGTCGGACGGCTGCGGCGGCTGAGAGACGTCCGCGGCGGCGAGTGAGAGCCGGGCCCGGTCGGCCGCGGCCCGCGGTCGCGCGGCTCAGTCGGCGGTGAGCTGGCGGCCCCGCTCTTGGGCCCGCGAGAGCACCGTCTCGAGCGACTCGTCGAGCAGTTCGTCGTACAGCAGGACGTCGATCGGCAGCGTCGGCGCGCCGTCGACCAGCCCCTCAAGCAACACGAGCCGTTCGCGGGCCCGGGACATGCCGACGTAGAAGACGCGGCGCTCGTTGTCGGTCATCGTCGGCACCGGGTCGGAGCGCTTCGTGAACTCGGTGACGCCGGGGACCGCCTCGGGGTCCTCGACGGAGGCCGCCATCTGCTCGACGACCTTTTCGGTCAGGTCGGTCGCGACGAAGACGTGGTCGGCCTCGCGGCCCTTCGCCGAGTGGATCGTGCCGAGGCGGACGCGGTCCGGGTCGAAACCGCGGTAGTCGCCGTCGAAGTACGCGTCGACGGAGCGCTCCTGGAAGTTCGAGACCTTCGTCAGCATGTCGGCCGCCGAGGCCGGCCCCGGGGCGAAGGGGGCGTGGTCGTCGACGAACTCGGGGGGGACCTCGAGGTCGGTCAGGTCGTCGACGCCCTCCGCGTCCTCGAGGTCGTCGAGCGCGTCGAAGTACTGGTCGCGCTCGCCGGTGCCGAAGGCGCTGTCGGCCAGCATCTCTCCCAGCCGTCTGGCCTGGAGGCCGTCGATCGGCTCGTCCTCGGCGATCGCCTCGATCCCGCGGACGTACCCCCGGAGGCGGTCGGTCCACATCCGCTGGTCGGTCAGCGCGGTAAAGGGGATGCCCTCGCCGATGAACTCGTCCATGAACTGGAACATCTGGTATCGCGCGCGGAACAGGCACATGACGCTTCCGTCGTCGTCCTCGTCGATGGTCATCCGGACGTTCCGGACGAGATCAAGCATCGAGGGCGACCGGACGGCCTCGACGGACCCGCCCTGCTTGCGCGGTTTGAGGTCTTTCTCCTGGCGCTTGTCGATGTGGCTGATCTGCGTGTTGACGACGTTGAGGATGCGGGAGGGCAGCCGGTAGCTGTTCGGCAGGACGACCCCGTCGTCGACGTCCTCGTCCAACAGGAGGTTCGGGTCCGCCCCCTGCCAGGCGTAGACGACCTGGTCGTCGTCGCCGGCGATGAGCACCGAGTCGACGTGGGGTTTCCACTCGTCGTAGACGCCGTACTGCAGCGTCGTGATGTCCTGGAACTCGTCGATGACGAGGTGATCGACGCTCGGGACGAGCGAGCGCTGGCGGACCCGTTCGAGCATGTCGGCGAAGCCGACGACCTCCTCGTCGCCCTTATACGAGCGCCACGCCCGGATCGCCTCCGGGATGTCGAGGCGGTCGTCGTCGCTCGGCCACGTCGGGGTGTACTTGTTGCCGGTCTGGGCGTTCTCGTCGATCTCGGGGGGGAGTCTGACCTCGTCGTCGTCCCACTTGAACGGCACGTCGTACCACTCGGCGACGTCGCGTTCGGTCCGCTGGAGCCACTGGGAGGTCGCGATGACCTTGTTGCCGAGCGTCGTCGAGCGGGCCGAACGCCGGCGGGCGGACTTGTTTTCGTCCTCGAACTCGATGCCGTACGACTCACAGAAGGCCTCCTTGTCCGACTCGCCGACGACGTCGCCCCGCGAGAGGTTCAGCAGTTCGTACGCCTTGGCGTGCATCGTACAGACGTTGCTCCGGAGGGACTTCGGCGTGCAATCGAGGCGCTCGGCCAGGCGGTCGCGGACCTCGGCGGCGGCGGCCCTGGTGTACGAGACGATGAGCACGTCCCGCATGTCGACGCCGTCGTCGAGCATCTCGTCGACGCGGTCGAGCAGCGCCGTCGTCTTTCCGCTTCCCGGGCCGCCGAAAAGGCGGGTCACGTGTGTGGGGTCAGCCATTACTCACGCAATGCCGCCCACAATGATAAATGACGTGCTTAATACCACCGTCCGCATTCCGGCGTCTCGTGGGGTTCAGCGACCGAATGAGCCGGAAAACGGCGCTCGCTCAGCTCGGCCGCCAGCCGCAGACCGAACAGCGCGTCGCCTCGGGGTCGTGAAGCCCCCCGCAGTCGGGACACCGCTTTTTGTTGTGGTCCTGCTCCCAAGAGGCCGTTTCGGTCTCGTGGCCCCGGTCGTCGAGGAACTCGTCGAACACGTCGTTTGCGGTCGCCATACGGGCCTTTCTTCGGCGACGTCGGTAATAAACTCTGTGGTAATTCCTCCCATGGAAACCGGGGGCACGGCTCCCCCCGCCCGGCGGTTTTTATCCGACAGGGTCGTACCCCGGGCCATGGCCACCGAATCGGAACTGCCGCTCGTCCACGCGAGTCGGCCCGGCACGGTCGAATCGAACGCGCCCGCGGTCGTGTTGATCCACGGGCGGGGGACCAACGAACGGGACCTCCTGCCGATCGGCGCACAGCTCCCCGAGGAGCTCCACGTCCTGAGCGTCCGCGCGCCCCAGCCGATGGACGGTCCGGACAGCTACACGTGGTACGACCTAGACCTCTCGGGGGGCGGACTGCACGCCAGCCAGCCGGACGCGGAGGGCTTCAGGCGCAGCCTCGATCTCGTCCACGAGTTCGTCGAGGCGGCGACTGCCGCGTACGACCTCGACCCCGAGCGGATCGGACTGTTGGGGTTCAGCCAGGGGTCGATCACGAGCCTCTCGGCGCTGCTCGAACGGCCCGACGCCTACCGGTGGGTGGTCGCGCTCAACGGGTACCTCGCCGCGTCCCACGAGTCCGAGGCCGAAAACGCCGCCGGGAAGCCGGTGTTCGTCGGCTGCGGGTCGATGGATCAGGTCATCCCGCCGGCCCGGGCCGAAAGCGCGGCCGAGACGCTCGAGGCCGGCGGCGTCGACGTCCGCTTCGAGACCTACGACGTCGGCCACGGGACCACGCCGGCGGAGATCACCGACGTGATCGAGTGGACGCGGGAGCGGTACTGATCGCCGCCGTCGCCGCCATCGCGGACGCCGCGGCCGCCCCGGCCGCCACGGACGCCCGGCTCGATCGGTCCGATCGGATGGGTTTATCGGCCACCGGGCCGCACGGACCCGTATGGAATCCGATCCGGACCCGTCGCGGTTCCGCGACCTGATGCTCGGTGCCGAACCGGGGTTCGAGGAGGTGCTCCGGTGCGTCTTCGGCGTCCAACAGCACGAGGCGCGGCTCTACACCGAACTGCTCGACGCGCCCGACAGCACCGTCGCCGAGCTCGCCGACAGGGTTGATCGCGACCGGAGCAACGTCAACCGCGGGCTGTCGACCCTCCTCGAGAAGGACCTCGCCGAGCGCCGCCGCCGGCTCCTCGACAGCGGGGGACACGTCTACCAGTACCGCGCGACGCCGCCGGAGGCGGCCCGGGAGTTGATGCACGAGACGCTCGACGAGTGGGCCGCCTACGTCCACGAGCGGATCGACGAGTTCCCCGAGTCCCCCGAGTCCTGACGCGGCGCCGTCTCACTCGACGGCCGTCCCGACGAACTCGAAGCGGACGCCGCCGTTGCTCGACTCCCCGAGTCGGACGCTCCAGTCGTGGGCGGTCGCGATCTCCTCGACGATCGCGAGTCCGAGCCCGCTTCCTGCCTCGCTCGTCGTGTACCCCGGCTCGAAGACCGAATCGCGCTCCTCGTCCGGGATCCCGTCGCCGTCGTCTTCCACGTAGAACCCGGACTCGCCCGAGAGCGCGCCCAGACGGACCGTCACGTCCGGCCGACAGTGCTCGATCGCGTTCCGAAAGAGGTTCTCTAAGAGTCGTTCGACGCGTTCGCCGTCCCCGCTGAGCGAGACGTCCTCGGAAACGGTCATCGTCGCCGCGTCGGCGCCGATCACGCCCCAGGCCGCCCGAGCCGCCTCCCGAAGCGACACCGGGTCGGGGTCGGTCACGACCTCGCCGAGGCGGGCGAACTCGAGCATCTCCTCGATGCGCGATTCGGCCTCCGCGAGGGCGGTCGCCGCCGCCTCGAGGTCCTCGTCGTCGCCGTGCCGGTCACGGGCCAGTTCCAGCCGCCCCTTCGCGACCGACAGCGGGTTCCGGAGGTCGTGGGAGGCGCGGCTCGCAAAGCGATCGAGACGGTCGTTTTGGTGTTCGAGACGGCGGCGCTGTCGGCGCTGTTGGAACTCGTAGCCCAGCCACCGGCTCGCCAGTTCGACGAAGTTCCGCTCGCCGTCGGTGAAGGGCCGCCCGCGGGGGACGGAGGAGGCGAAACAGAGCGTCCCGAACAGCTCCCCGTCGACGACGACCTTGCCGCCGACGTAGCTGCCGAGCCCGAACCGCTCGTAGGCCTCGTCCTCGTCCCAGCCCTCCTCGACCGCGTTCGCGACGGCGAGAAAGCCGTCGTCCTCGACCGTCCGTCGGCAGTACGACTCCTCGATCGGGCAGGACTCGCCCGCCTGGAGGAGTTCGTGATCGCCGACCGCGGCGAGGACGATCTGCTGTGGGCCCGAGATGTCCGTCACGAACCCGTAGGGGAGATCGAGGTAGTCGCACCCGAGTTCGAGGACCGCCCGCCGCCGCTGTTCGAACGACATCGTCGAGTCGGCGGTGACCGCGTGGAGTTCGTGTAACACGTCGATGTTGGTCTCGAGTTCCTGCTGGAGCCGGGAGCGCTTGGAGGCGTCCGTCAGGATGCCGGTAAAGAGCCGCTCGTCCCCGACGGGCGTCTCGCGGAGGGCGATGTCCAGCGGGATCTCGTGGCCCTCGCTGTGGGTCACCGGCAGTTCGATGTTGTCCCAATCGAGGTGTCGCTGGCCGGTCTCGAGGTACGCCTCGAAGCCCTCGTGGTGCGACGACCGGAGCCGTTCGGGGATCAGCCGCGTCAGCGGAGCGCCGACGACCTCCTCACGGTCGTAGCCCAACAGATCGGTCAACGCCTCGTTCGCGTACCTGATCGCGCTCGCGGTGTCGATGACGAGGACGCCGAACGGGGCCTCTGCGAGGAGCCGCTCGTAGGGCAACTCGAGGCCGATGTCGACGCGGGACGATCCGCCCTCGGACGTCATGAGATACCGACCGTTGGGCGGTGAGCCGAAAATACCCACCGGTCCGGTCGCTTCGCGACCCCCGCGTCGGTCCGTCGGTCCGCGGGGACAACCGCGCCGATCGCGGGACGCGCTCGCTATCAAAGGTAGTTTTATCGGTGGCCGTTCGGATACTCCGGGCATGCTAACGGTGCGGGCACCCGCAACGAGTGCGAACCTGGGGAGCGGCTTCGACGTCTTCGGGGCCGCACTCGAACGGCCGGCGGACGTCGTCCGGTTGCGGAAGGCCGACCGCACCACCATCAGCGTCACCGGCGTCGGCAGCCAGTACATCCCGGAGGACCCCGAGAAGAACACCGTCGGGGCGGTCGCGGAGGCCCTCGACGCCCCGGCGCGCATCGAGATCGACAAGGGCGTTCGCCCGGCCTCGGGGCTCGGGTCGTCGGCGGCCTCCGCGGCGGCGGCGGCCGTCGGGTTGAACGAACTGTACGGCCGGGGGTTGACGCGGGAGGAACTCGTCCCGATCGCCGCCAAGGGGGAGGCCGTGGTTTCGGGGGCCGCCCACGCCGACAACGTCGCCCCGTCGATCGTCGGCGGGTTCACGATCGCCCGCTCGGACGGCGTCACGGCGATCGACGCGTCGATCCCGCTCGTCGCCTGCCTGCCGGAGATCGTCGTCTCGACGCGCGACGCCAGGGGCGTCGTCCCCGAGCGCGCCCGGATGGAGGAGATCGTCGAGGTCGTCGGGAGCGCCGCCACGCTCGCGGTCGGGATGGCGAGAAACGACCCCGAACTCGTCGGGCGGGGCATGGAGGACGACGTCGTGACGCCGGCCAGGGCGAAGCTCATAAGCGGGTACGACGCGGTCCGGACGGCCGCCTTCGATGCCGGCGCGGCGGGCGTGACGATCTCCGGCGCCGGGCCGGCGGTCCTCGCCGCGTGTTCGGGCGACGATCGCCGCGCCGTCGCCAGCGCGATGCTCGACGCCTTCGACGGCGTCGGCGTCGAGGCCCGGGCCTACCAGACCCGGATCGGCGGGGGAACGGCGGTGTTCGAGTGAGCGCTCGGGCCGGTACGTGTTGATAAATCGTGCAGATCATTTCGTCAGTAGCCAAAATTCCTTATCGGATTGGGGAACATTGATATGTCGACGCGGCGTCGTTCTGTGTATGTGCGAAACGACACGACAGCGGTGGTACGATGTCGAGTGACAACGTCTCCCCGAGTCCCAACACGCGCCGGAGCAACCGGGACTGGTGGCCGAACCGACTCAGCATCGGTTTCCTCAAACAGAACGCCCGCGACCCCGGCCCGATAGACGAGGGCTTCGACTACGCCGAGGCGTTCGAGGCGCTCGACCTCGAGGAGGTCAAGGCCGACATCGAGGAGGTCATCACGACCCCCCAGGAGTGGTGGCCGGCCGACTACGACCACTACGGGCCGTTCATGATCCGGATGGCGTGGCACAGCGCCGGCACGTACCGCGCCTACGACGGGCGCGGCGGGGCCGCCGGCGGCCGACAGCGGTTCGCCCCGATCAGCAGTTGGCCGGACAACGCCAACCTGGACAAGGCGCGGCGGCTGCTGTGGCCGGTCAAACAGAAGTACGGCCGCAGCCTCTCGTGGGGCGATCTCATCATCCTCGCGGGGAACGTCGCCGTCGAGTCGATGGGCTTTCCCACGTTCGGGTTCGCCGGCGGGCGCGAGGACGACTTCGAGCCCGACGAGGCCGTCGATTGGGGCCCCGAAAAGGAACTCGAAACCCAAGAACGGTTCGCGGAGGCCGGCGAGATCCAGGAGGGTCTCGGCGCCTCCGTGATGGGGCTCATCTATGTGAACCCGGAGGGCCCAGACGGCCAGCCGGACCCGATGGCCTCGGCGAAGAACATCCGCCAGACCTTCTCCCGGATGGCGATGGACGACGAGCAGACCGCGGCGCTCATCGCCGGCGGACACACCTTCGGAAAGGTCCACGGCGCCGACAGCACCGAGGAGGCCCACGGCCCCGACCCCGAGTCGGCCCCGATAGAGAATCTGGGCCTCGGCTGGCAGGACGGCGACGAGGCCGAACAGGAGGGCGTCACCACGAGCGGCATCGAGGGCCCCTGGACGTCCTCGCCGACCGAGTGGGACATGGGCTACGTCGACAACCTCCTTGACCACGAGTGGGAACCCGAGAAGGGCCCCGGCGGCGCCTGGCAGTGGACGCCGAAGGAGGGCGAGGGCGTCGAACCGGCGCCGGACGCCCAGAACCCCGACGAGGAGGTCACGCCGATGATGCTGACGACCGACATCGCGCTGAAGCGCGACCCCGAGTACCGCGAGATCATGGAGCGGTTCCAGGAGAGCCCGATGGAGTTCGGGATGGCCTTCGCGAAGGCCTGGTACAAGCTGACCCACCGCGACATGGGTCCCCCTGAGCGGTTCCTCGGCCCGGAGGTCCCCGAGGAGACGATGATCTGGCAGGACCCGGTCCCCGAGGCCGACTACGACCTCGTCGGCGACGAGGAGATCGAGGAGCTCAAAGCCGAGATCCTCGACACCGACCTCTCGCGGCGACAGCTCGTCAAGACGGCGTGGGCGTCGGCGTCGAGTTACCGCGACAGCGACAAGCGCGGCGGGGCGAACGGGGCCCGCATCCGCCTCGAACCCCAGCGGAGCTGGGAGGTCAACGAGCCCGCAGAGCTCGAAACCGTCCTCGAGACCTACGAGGGGATCAAGGCGGCGTTCAACGACTCGCGCGCCGACGGCGTGCGCGTCTCGCTGGCCGATCTCATCGTGCTCGGCGGGAACGCCGCGATCGAGCGGGCCGCCGCCGACGCCGGCTACGACGTCGAGGTCCCCTTCGAGCCCGGACGCACCGACGCCACCGCCGAACAGACCGACGCCGACTCCTTCGAGGCGCTCAAACCGAAATCGGACGGGTTCCGCAACCACGTCCCGGCGGGCCTCGACAAGCGGGCCGAGGAGATCCTCGTCGACGAGGCCGACCTCCTGAACCTGACGCCCGAGGAGATGACGGTCCTCGTCGGCGGGATGCGCGCCCTCGGCGCGACGTACCAGAACTCCGATCTCGGCGTCCTCACCGACCGGCCCGGGACCCTGACGAACGACTTCTTCGTGAACCTGCTGAGCATGGACACCGAGTGGCAGCAGTCGCCGGAGTCCGATCAGGTCTACGACGGCTACGATCGCGAGACGAGCGAGCACAGGTGGCGCGGGACCCGCGCGGACCTCATCTTCGGCTCTCACGACGAACTCCGCGCGATCGCGGAGGCGTACGCGGCCGAGGACGCCGAGGAGGCGTTCGTCGAGGACTTCATCGATGCCTGGAGCAAGGTGATGCGGCTCGATCGGTTCGACCTCGAGTGATCCCGGCCGGAGCGTAGCCGCCGACCGATCGCTCCGGGTCGGCGATCAGTCCCGCCCGTGCTCGGTCACGTCGACGCGGTCGTGGATGTGGCCGTCTCGCTCCGCGAGGTGCGCCGGCGTGCGCCCGTTTTCGACCGCGAGCACCTCCGCGACGATGCTGTGTGCGATCCGGTACGGCGACGCGCCGCCGAGATCCAAGCCGATCGGCGTGTACAGCCGGGCGAGATCGGACTCCTCGAGCGTTTTGTCCTCCGCGTCGAACGCCTCGCGCATCTCCTCGAAGCGCTCGTTCGGGCCCATGAGACCGACGTATGGGGCCGGCGAGTCGAGTAGCGCCTCGACGGTCAGCCGGTCGTCGACGAAGTTGTGGGTCATCACGACCGCGTACGTCCGTTCGTCGATCTCGAGGTCCGTCCCGATCGATCCCGGCGAGGTGGTCACCGTCCGGTGGGCGGCGGGAAAGCGCGACCGGAGGTCGATCGCGCCGCGGAACCCGACGACGGTGACCCGAAAGCCGTTGCGCTCGCCGAGTTCCGCAACCGGGCCGACGTCGTGGCCGGTTCCGAACACGAGGAGTTCCGAGGGCGCGGCGATCCCGTCGACGAAGAACTCGAGAGCGTCGCCCTCGCTTTCGCTCTCACCCCCGCGTTCGGCCGAGAGCGTCCCGGCGCGGCCGCGTTTTGCGAGGTCTGCGGCCGGCTCCGAGAGCGCGTCGTCGGGCCACGCCTCGGCGTCGGTACCGTCCGGGGCGCCGAGACGTTTCTCGCTCGGGCGGTAGTACGCGCGGTCGCCCCGTTCGATCCCGTCGCCGCCCTCGAGGGCGGTGAGGACGGCGATGTCGGTGCCGGCCGCGAACGCCTCGACGGCCGGCCGGTAGGTCTCGTCGAGCGGTTCGAGGAGGACCTCGATGACCCCGTTGCAGCCGACGCCGAGCCCCCAGACGTCCGTCTCGTCGTCGTTCGTCAGGTCGTAGGTGACGAGCTCCGGGCGGCCGCTCTCGCGGACGGCGGCGGCGGCCGCGAGCAGTTCGTCCTCGAGACAGCCGGCGGTGATCGACCCGACGCCGACGCCGGAGCCGTCGATGAGCATCTTCGCGCCGGGTCTCCGGTAGGCGTTGCCCTCGACGCCGACGACCGTGGCGAGCACGTCGGAGCCCTCGGCGTCGATCCGCTCGCGGATCCGCTGTACGACTTCCGTTTCGGGGGCGCTCCACGTGTGGTCTGACATGGTTAGGGTCGCGGGACGGTCGTGGTCGGTTCAACCGGGCCGAGCGGGCTTTGCAGTTCCGGTTTCGGACCCCGGGTGAGCCGGGACCGACGGAGGGGCCGTCGGGCCGGATCGGAGCCGACCCCACGACAAGCGCCGGCGGGCGCCGCGTCGGCGTCGAAGCGACGAGCGCGTGCGATCTCGGTCATCGCGTCGGGCCTCCGTCGGTCGCCGCGTCGCTCCGTCGACCCTCGCGCTCGCGTCCGGTGTCGAGCCCGATCCGCCCGGAGAGCCCGCGTTGACGCAGCTGCCGCGCGGGCTCGGCGAGATCCGACGCGCCGGCGAACCCGAACAGCGCGTCGAGGTAGGGCGCGACCGTCGCCATGCCGCGCGAGGTCGGCTCGAACTCCGGCGAGACGGCGAGGGGGTTCAGCCAGACGACCCCGCGCGCGCGGTCGGCGAGCCACGCGATCCCGTCGGCCAGACGCGCCGGGTCCCCGACGTCGAGCCCGTCGCTGACGACGACGACGGCGGTCCGGCGATCCGCCGCGTGCGGTGCGGTCCGGCGGAGCGTCCCGATGGCGCGTCCGATCTCGGTGCCGCCGCCCCACTCGACCTCGGCGGCCCGGAGAGCGGCCGCGGGGTCGCCGCCGGCGCGGGTGAACGTTCCCGTCACCTCGCGGAGTTCGGTGTCGAAAAAGAACACTCGGGCGCTCCAGGCGCGGCTCACGAACCGCTCGGCGAACGCGAGAAGCGCCCCCCTGTCGATCGTGTCGAGCACGGAGCCGCTGATGTCGATCAACAGACAGCACTGGAGTTCGCTCCGGACCGCCGCCGTGTGCGGCAGCGAAAGCGGCGCGCCGCCCGTCTGGAGGCTCTCGCGCAGCGCGCTCCGGGCGTCGACGCTCGAGCCGCGCTCGGAGCGCCGCCGCCGGCGTCCGGGCCGCGTCGAGAGCGCGTCGACGAACCGATCGATCGCGTCCAACGCGTCGTCGTCGGGGCGGCCGATCGCGTCGCCGATCGGCTCGCGGCGTCCGGTCGCGCCGTACCGGCGGCGCTCCGAGTGCCCGGCGTCGGTCGATCCGTCGCCGGTCGCGCGTCGCCGTTCGATCGAGAGACTCGCCGGGTCGCCCTCGTCGTCGGCCGCCGGCGGGTCGGGCTCGGGCGGCGGCTCGGGGCCGTCGGGGACGTTCGCCGCGGGGGCGCGCTCGTCGGGATCGGACCCAGCCGGGACCCCGTCGTCGGTCGCGAGGTCCTCGAAGCCGCGCCGGAGGCGGCGCCAAAACGCCGGGAAGGCCGCCTCGAACGCGGCCGCGTCGGTCGGCTCAGAGAGCAGACTCGCACGCAGCGCGGCCGAGACGCGGGCCCTCTCGTTGAGCCCGACCGTGGCCAGCGCCCGCGCGGCCGCGAGCGTCCCCGAGGCCGGCACAGAGACGCCGTCGTCCCGCAGGGTCCGGACGAACCGGACCAACTCGGTGAGGAGGTGCTCGCGCGCCGCCGCGAAGTCGGGAACGCCGTTCGCGGCGGCGAACGCTCCGTCTCCGGGATCGCCGGGCTCGTCAGAGTCGCGGTCGCCGGAGCCGTCAGAGCCACCCGGATACGGTGGGTCGTCTCGCGACACGGGTCACTCCGGAGGGGCCGCCTCGGCCGCCGCGGCGCGGAGGCGTTCGAGCAGTTCCGTGTCGATACGCGTCACGTCCTCGGCCTCCTTCAGCAGACAGCCGAGGGTCCGGTCGATCTCGTCCGGCGACAGGGGGTCCTCGGCGCCGGCGCGGAGTCTCGCCACCGCGCGCGCCCAATCGAGCGTCTCGGCGACGCCGGGCTGTTTGAGCAGCGGCTCGTCGCGGAGCCGCTCGACGACCGCACAGACCTCGGCCGCAACGGCGGCGTCGAGTTCCGGGACCTTCCGGCGGACGATCTCGTACTCGGTCCCGAACGAGGGGGCGTCGACGTGGAGGTACAGACACCGCCGTTTGAGCGCGTCCCCGAGGCCGCGCGTCCGGTTCGACGTGAGGACCACGACCGGCGGGTCGGCCGCTCTGACGGTGCCGAACTCCGGGATCGACACCTGAAAGTCCGAGAGGAGTTCGAGCAGGAAGGCCTCGAAGGCCTCGTCCGCGCGGTCGATCTCGTCGATAAGGAGGACGGGCGGGCGGTCGCCGCCGGCGCGGAGCGCGCGCAACAGCGGGCGTTCGAGGAGGTACTCCTCGCCGAAGACCGACCCGGACGCGGCCTCGGGGTCGGGGCCGGGGGCGCGGTCCGGATCAGTGTCGGGGTCGGCGTCGAGACCGGCCTCGGAGGCGTCCGTCGACCCGCCGGCGACGGAGCCCTCGTCGGCCTGAACCGCCAGGAGCTGTTTCGTGTAGTTCCACTCGTACAGCGCGTTCTCGGCCGTCAGTCCCTCGTAGCACTGGAGCCTGATGAGTTCCGTGTCGAGCCCGCTCGCGAGCGTTTTCGCGAGCTCCGTCTTGCCGCTTCCGGGCGGCCCCTCGACGAGCAGCGGACGGCCGAGTCCGAGCGCGAGGCCGACCGTCGTCACCGTCCGGTCGTCGGCGACGTAGTCGGCCCGTTCGAAGCGCTCCCGGAGGTCGGCCTCGGTCAGCGAACCGAACGGGGTAGCCCCGCCGTCGGTCATCGGCCGGCACCCGCGGGCGATCCGACCCGGCCCGGCGGGCGGCACCGCAACGGTTTATGTGTCATCGTTGCCGACATACGGCTGTCACATCGAATGTACGTCGTAGCACCATGATAAACGTTGATACGAGTCGAGGAGCCCGGAACGAACGACGCGCGGAGGCCGATAGCCCGTGAGGGACGGCTCCGACGGCCGCGGGGGCGGGGCGGACGGCGACCACGGCAACGGCCACAGCGACGGTCACGGCGACGACCGCGAGGGGATGCTGTCGCTGACGGAGGCCCGAGAGCGGGTTCGGCGGCTCCGCGAGCGGTGGCTCGGACGGTTGGGAACCGAGGCGGTCCCGCTCGGTGAGATCGCCGGGCGGGCGGCCGCCGAGGCGGTGTGTGCCCCCGAGGACCGGCCGGCTCGGGGTCACGCGACGATGGACGGGTACGCCTTCGACGCCACCGAGGGGTATCCGTACGATCTCGTCGATGCCGAGATCTTCCCCGAGAGCGACACGCCGGAGATCGATCCGGGCGAGGCGGTCCGGATCTTCACCGGCGCGCCGCTGCCGCCCTCGGCGAACGCGGTTCTCAAACAGGAGGCGGCGACGATCGAGGACGGGTCACTCTCCGGGGCGGCGATCGAGCCCGGAACGTACGTGTACGAGCGCGGGAGCAACGTCGCCGCGGGCGAACGGCTCGTCGAGGCCGGCGAGGTCCTCGGCCCGAAGGACGCCCTGTTGCTCGGCGACCTCGGGATCGAGTCGGTGCGCGTCCGGGAGCGGCTGTCGGTCGGGCTGCTCGCCACCGGGACCGAGATCCACGAGGGCAGACAGCGCGACCTCGATTCCCCGATGCTCGAGGGCCTCGTCCGCGCGTGGGGCCACGAACCGACGTACGAGCGGACGGTGCCGGACGAGTACGATCGCGTCCGCGATCGGATCGGCACCCTCGCCGAGGAACACGACGTCGTGATGACGACGGGCGGGACGAGCGTCGGGCGGAAAGACTACGTCGTTCGGGCCCTCGCCGAGCTCGGCGAGGTGCTGTTTCACCGCGTCCGGTTGCGCCCCGGAAAGCCGATCGCGGTGGCCGAACTCGACGACCACGACGCGGTCGCCTTCGGGATCCCCGGAAAGCCGGTGGGGGCACACGCCGTGACGGCGCTCGTCGCCGGGCCGTTTTTCACCGGGCGGACGGCGCGCCCGACCGTCGGGGCGACGATCGCCCGCGACGTCGGGATCGCCGCGTCGGGGTTCGTCTACGCCGTTCCGGTGACGCTGACGGGCGGGGAGGCGATGCCGCTCGGACACGCCGACTCCCCGCTGTCGGTGTACGCGGAGACGTTCGACCCGAGCGTCGTCTCCTCGAGCACCCGGGCGACGCGGGCCGACGGGCTCGTCCTCACCGAGACCGAACTGACCGCGGGCGATCCGGTCGAGGTCGTCCCGTACGACGTCCTCGAACGGTGAGCGACGATCCGTCCGACCACGGGTTGGCGGTCGTCGAACCGCCGTTCGAGGCCGACGGCGCGGACGGCGCGGACGGAATTGCCGGGGTCGTCCTCGCGGCGGGGACGAGCGAGCGATTCGGCGCGGAGAACAAGCTGCTCGCCACCGTCGAGGGCGAGGCGATCGTTCGGCGCTCGGTCCGGACGCTTCTCGCCGCCGGGCTCGATCCGATCGTCGTCGTCGTGGGCCACGAGGCCGACGCCGTCGGGGCGGCCGTCTCGGATCTCCCGGTATCGACCGTCGAAAACGACGCGTACGAGTCCGGGCAGGCGTCGTCCGTCCGGGCCGGGATCGACGCGCTCGAGGGAAACGGCCGGCCCGAGGCCGAAGCCGAGGCTGCGGTCGTCGCGCTCGGCGACATGCCGTTCGTCGATCCCGGGACCGTCGAATCGCTCGTGTCGGCGTACCGAAGCGGGGTCGCCGACGCCCTCGCCGCGGCGACGGACGGCGTCAGGGGAAACCCGGTGCTCTTCGACCGTCGGTTCTTCGAGGAGCTGACGGCGATCGACGGCGACACCGGCGGTCGGAGCGTCCTACTCGAAGGACCCTCCGCCGCGCTCGTCGACGTCGAGGATCGGGGGGTCAGGCGGGACGTCGACGTGCGATCCGATCTCGACGCGGCCTGATCGGGGTCGTCTGATAGGAAAGTTGGGGGGTTCCGAAACGGGGGAGTCGGGGCTCAGACGCCGCGGCCCTGGAGTTTCTCCTCTTCGGGCATCGTCTCGTTGGCCTGGCCGGACATCCCCTTGCCGGGGGACTTGGCGATCTCCTTGAGGGTGTCGGGGTCGTCGTAGTTGTTGACGGCCTCGACGATCGCCTCGCCCATGGCCGGGGGGTTCTCCGCGCCGAAGATCCCCGACCCGACGAAGATGCCGTCGCAGCCGAGTTGCATCATGAGCGCGGCGTCGGCGGGCGTCGCGATGCCGCCGGCCGCGAAGTTGACGACCGGGAGTCGGCCCATCTCGGCGGTCTCGTGGACCAACGCGCGGGGCGCGCCGTGCTCGCGGGCCCACTCGTCGCGCTCCTCGTGGTCCATCCCGTCGAGTTTGCGGATCGCGCGCTGGATGTTGCGCTGGTGGGTGACGGCCTGGTTGACGTCGCCGGTGCCGGCCTCGCCTTTCGTTCGGATCATCGCCGCGCCCTCGTCGATCCGGCGGAGGGCCTCGGGGAGGTTTCGGGCCCCGCAGACGAACGGCGAGGTGAACTCGCGTTTGTCGATGTGGTAGCGCTCGTCCGCCGTGGTCAGGACCTCGCTCTCGTCGATCATGTCCGCGCCGGTCGCCTCGAGTATCTGGGCCTCGGCGGTGTGGCCGATCCGGCTTTTCCCCATCACCGGGATCGAGACCTCGTCGATGATCTCCTCGAGCATCTCGGGGTCGGCCATCCGGGCGACGCCGCCGCGTTTCCGGATGTCCGCCGGGACCGCCTCCAGGGACATGACGGCGACCGCGCCGGCGTCCTCGGCGATCCGCGCCTGCTCGCGGGTAACGACGTCCATGATGACGCCGCCTTTCTGCATCTTCGCGAAGCCGCGCTTGACGAGGTCGGTCCCGCGCTTGAGTTCCTCGATGTCCGTCTCACTCATACACATCTGTTGGGGCCGGACACACTTAACCGGTGTCGTTCCCCACCCGTTTACCCCGTTTCGCCCCGGGGCAAAACGACGCGTTCAGGGCGTCGTTTCGCCGATCGGTGGGTGTTTTATTCTCCCGGCGGAAGGCCGTCGTATGGACGTCGACGGTCTCTTCGAGTCGGACGTGCCGCGCGGATCGCTCCCCCGGTACGTCGCTCCGCTGCCGGAGTCACTCGAGAACCTCGCGCTCAACCTCGTGTGGCCCATCGTCGCGATCAACCTCCTCGGGACGGCGTTCGGGTTCTACTACTACGGCTGGCAGCTGTCGGCGACGCCGGTGGAGATGTGGGTCTTCGTTCCGGACAGCCCGGTCGCGACGCTTTTTATCGCCCTCGCGCTCGCGAGTTGGAAGCTCGGGCGGCCCCAGCAGTGGCTCATCGCGCTGGCGTTCTTCGGAAACGTCGTACTCGGCGGCTGGACGGTCTGGGTCCACCTCGCCTTCTACGAGCAGTTCGGGTACCTCGGCGAGCCCATGCGGCAGTTCCTGATCTGGAGCCACGCCGCGATGGTCCTGCAGGCGTTCGTCCTCCATCGGATCGGCTCGTTCCGTCCGGGGGCCGTCGGGGTTGCGACGCTTTGGTACGGCGTCGATACGGTGGTCGATTACTTCGTTCCGATCCGCGGCGACCTCCATCACACGGTGTTGCCGACCGCGCGGGACGAACCGGCGTTTCTCGGCGCCGACGCGCTCGGGGTGGCCGCGGCCGGGGCGGTGGCGCTTCTCGTCGCGTCGGTGTATCTGTCGCTTCTGACCCGGATCGAACTGCGGGAGAACGCACACTCGGGGGCGTCCTAACCCCGATTGTACCGGAGAGTCGCCGGTCTCACTCGGCCTCAACGTCGTCGACGCCCGGTGCGTCGGCGGGGTCGACAGAGTCCGGTTCGTCGGTGTCGCCGCCCGCGACCGTCCGGCCGTCGGGGGTCTCGACGTAGACGTCGTCGGCGAAGCCCTCGATGGCGTTCTCGTACTCCGGGGCGTCGAGTTGCTCCGGCGTCGCCGGCGCGGAGGCGAGCCCGCCGGGGGGCGCGAACGAACCGAGGGGGTCGTCGATGGTGATGTCGTGTTCGACGAAGAAGGCCTCGTAGCGCCGGTAGTGCGCCTCCAGTTCGTCGCCGGGGATCTCCATCATCTCCGTCCACCCGCGGGTGAAGAAATCGAAGTTCGCCTGGATGTGCGTGATCTCTCTGGCCTCGGCCTCGGTGTACCCGCCCTCGAGCGCGGCGAGGTAGCTGTCCATCGTCGCCTCGAAGAGCGAATCGAGGTGATCGCGGCGCGGTTCGCGGTTCGACTCGGCGGTCTTCCGGAGGAAGATCCTCGTGTGCATCTTCACGAGTGCGTAGGTCGCAACGCTGCGGACGCCCGGCGTCGTCAGTGCCTTCTTCGAGGCCCAGTGGCGCGGGTTCTGGACGATTTTCATGCGAGTCGATACGGCCTCGACCGTCTTCAAGCCCCCGTCTCCCGGGCCGAACGAAGCGCGGCTTCGCGTCCGGACGGAACGGATACCGCGGCCGCCCGGTCTCGGTACGCGGGCGGTTTTGCCGGGAGCAGGCGACCGTTCGTCCGGAAAACCGCCGCGCGTGCGGCCCCCTGACACGGGCGGCGGCGGCGGAGATGACAATCCACATTAACCCGGACATCCAACCGCTTTCTATGAGTGCGTCGCACGTAATCATCGGTGACGGCATCGCCGGAGCCTCGGCCGCCGAGACGGTTCGGGAAGCCGATCCGGAGGCCGACGTCACCGTCGTTACCGAGGAAGGGGAGGCCCTGTACAACCGCATTCTCATCAAGGAGTTCGCCAAGGGGAAGCTCCCGGAGGCGCCGGTGTCGATCCACGATCCGGCGTGGTACGACGAGCGCGACATCGAGTTGCGCCTCGATACGGTCGTGACCGGCGTCGACACGGACGCCCACGAGGTGTACACGCACGGCGGGGACACGCTGTCGTACGACAAACTCCTCTTGGCGACCGGCGGGACGCCGGTGCAACTGCCGGTCGACAACAGCGACGCCGAGGGCGTCCATCACTTCTGGACGTTCGAGGACGCCCGCGCGATCAAGCAAAGCGCCTCCGGTGCCGACACCGGCGTCGTCGTCGGCGCGGGGCTTCTCGGGATCGATCTCGCGGCCATCTGCGGCGCACAGGACGTCGACGCACACTACCTGATGCGCGGCAACTCGTGGTGGCGCTACGCGCTTTCGGAGGAGGGCGCCGGGATCATCCACGACGCCTTGGAGGACATCGGCGTGACGCCCGTCTTCGACTCCGGCGTCGATCGCTTCGAGACCGACGAGGAGGGCCACGTCACCGCCGCGATCGATCCCAACGGCGAGCGGTTCGCGGCCGACTTCGCCGGCGTCGCGATCGGGCTGAGCTTCAACACCGAGTTCATCCGGGACACCGACATCGAACTGGACGACGGGATCGTCACCGACGAGTACATGCGGACGAACGTCGAGGACGTCTACGCCGCGGGCGACATCACGCAGTTCCACGACGTGATCCTCGGCGAGCGCGCCCAAAACGGCGCGTGGGGATCGGCCAAAGAGCAGGGTTCGATCGCCGGGCAGAACATGGTCGCAGACGCCCCCGAGGCCGAGTTCGAGTGGGTCTCCTCGTACTCGATCACGCACTTCGAGTTCCCGTTTCTCTCCTTCGGACACCCGACGCTCGGGGACGACTCGGTCGAGCGGAAGTACGACGGCGAGACGTGGCGCCGCGTCGCGCTCAAGGACGGCCGCGTCATCGGTGGCGTGCTCATCGGCGACCTCTCGGCGCAGTCGGTGCTGAAGAAACTCGCGCGCAAGGGGATCGACGTCTCGGATCGGACCGACCTTCTCCTCGAGGAGGGCGTCGGTATCGAGGCCTTCGAGGACCCGGCGACGGCCGACTGACGACGGCGGCACCGATCCGCACCGTCGGTCAAACCGGCGGTTGACGTTCGGACGCTTTTATACCCCCGCCCGGCGACGGGTCGCGTATGTGGACACGCTCCGCCGCATCGGCCATCGGGACCTCGCGGATCTGGTCGCTTTCGGCCGGACTGTACGCGTTCGCGTGCGCGACCGCCATCGCGCTCGTCCTTTCGGACGTGCTGTCGCTGGCGGCGGCGGCGCTCGGCCTGCCGAGGACCCTCTGGGCGGTTGCGGTAGCCGCCCCGGCGTTCGCCATCGGCGCCGTCGTCTGGTGGCGGGCGGTCGAACGGCGGGGATCGTACACGTACCTCGGCGGCGGCGCCTTCGGCCTGCTTACGGCCCTGCTCACCGCGGCCGCGTGGACGGTCCAGTTCGTTCGCGTCTGGGGACTCAAGGCGGCCGAGGTCCCGATGATCAGGGTGCTCGTGGGGTTCGTCGTCGGGCTCACGGCCGTCGCCGGCGTCGTCGCCGGGTTGCCGTTGATGTACGTTCGGCGTCGGGCCCGGAACGCCCCGGACGGTCGGCTCGGAGGCGAGCCGAGCGCCCGTCGGTGATCGGGGCGGGCGGCGCCGAAGCCGAGCAACCGACAGGACTTTCTCTCGGTGTCCCCCTTTTCGTCGTATGGATGGCGGCGGCTCAACGGACATGACGCTCGCGTTCGAGTTGGAGGCGCTCAAGGAGCTGGCGGACCCCGAGGCCGTGTTTTCGGACGCCCGTTCCTGGAGCGAGTACGTGGGCGTCATCTCCGAGAAGCCCACGTACGTCGTGACGAACTTCACGCGAAAGAACCGGATCAGACAGGACTTCTTTTCGGGCCCGCGGGGTCGCGCCGAGAGCCTCGAGAACGTCATGGATCAGTTCCAGACGGACCGACACGTCTTCGTCGGCCTCACCGACGGGGACGCGGACCTCGCCGACTCCGTCGGCTGGGAGTTTCTCCCCTTAGAACAGGCGGCGGCGGCGGCCGAGTGGGGCCTCGCGGAGGACGACGAGCCCGAAGACGAGGCGCCCGAGCGCCGCGACGACTGGCCCTGAGAGCCCTCGCTCGGCGGGCGATCCCGGGCCGACCGGGCCGCCGTCGGTGATCGTGGCGGCGAGCGATTCGGCTACGCTTAATAGGCCGGCGGACGCGGGTCCGGACATGGGTATCGACATCGGTCAAGCGCTCCGGGAAGGAGCCTCCCGCACGGCCGCGAGACACGGCCTCGCGTTGGCCGCCGTCTTCGCTGGCATCGCCCTCCTCACGACGGTACTGTTTCAGACGCTGTCCGTGGCCGCCGTCGACACGGTGCTGGCGACGCTTCAGAGCGCCTCACCGGGCGATCTGGGGCTGACCCAAACCGAGTACGAACAGGCCGTGAGCGAGGCCGAAACGTCGCTCGGGAACATCCGGGACGCGTCGCCGCTCGCGCTCGGGGTGTCGGTCGGGCCGGCCGCGGCCGGGCTGGTGGCGCTCGCGCTCGTCGGCGAGGCGGTCTCGATCGTCGCCGTCCGGGTCTTCGCCGCCGAGAGCCCGGGGGCGGTGCGGAGAGACGACCTAACGGAGAACATCCTGCTCGCGACGCTGAACGGCTTTGTCGGCGGGATCATCGTCTGGGGGCTCATCGCTTTCGGCGCGGTGTTTTTGCTGTTGCCGGGGATCGCCCTCGCCGTCCTGTTTTACTTCATGCGACAGGAGATCGCGATCAACGACAAGAACTTCGTCCAGGCGATGGCCGACTCGTGGCGGATCACGAAGGGAAACCGCATCAGGGTGTTCGTCGTCGGGGCCGTGCTGGTGATCGTCTCGCGGCTGGAGGAGGTCTCCTCGGCGGCCGTTGGCGTCGTGTCGACGACGGGCGGGGCGATCGCGGCGTCGGTCGTCGGCGGACTCCTGGCCGCGTTCGGAGCCGCGGTGGCGACCCGGGCGTACGTCCAACTCGGCGCCGGGGACGAGGGGGCCGAACGGGCCGAACCCGACGAGGAGCCGACGGACCCCTACGACGCCGCGCTGGGACCGGACGACCTCAGCCGGTGACGCCCTCCGGTCCGGAGCGCCGCCGCGAGCGCCGCGTTTAATCCGATCGAACGCCGAACATGGGTATGACCGAGCCGCGCGTTCCCGGTGGGTCGGACCGACTCGAACTCCCGTGCGGCGAGACGGTTCGGCCCGGCGATCTCGACATGGGCTTGCGGGAGTACGAGTGTGCCTGCGGCGACCGCCACGCCGTCGTGGTCGACGTCCACCCGGTCTCTCGGTTCGTCCCGGAGTCGGTCGTCGAGACCCTCCGGGCGGCCATCGAGACCGACGACGAGTTCGCCGAGTTCGGGACCGCCCACGTCATGGGGATGGTCGCCGAGGAGTTCCCGGAGGCCATCGCGGTCGCGGACGTCTCGGAGGACGGCCGGATCGGGTACGCGATCGTGTGGGTGAGCGAGTTCGACGCCCGCCGGCTGCACGCCGTGGTCGTTGAGCTCCTCGTCGAGTTGATGGAACACGCCGCGAGCCACGGCGACGACGGCACGGCGGCGGAGTTCGAAGAGCAGATGCTGTCGTTCGACATCGAGGCGTTCGTCGACGCGTACCGCCGCGAGCGCGATTTCGACTCGGAGTTCGACGCGCCGGCGTGAGCGGGGTCACAGCGCGTCACACGGAGGCGGCGGCCGCGTCGGACGGCCCGATGGGGCGCTTGCCGTCGGTTTCGATCGGACGCGCGTCCGACAGCTGTCTGACGGGTGCTTAAGATGTGAGCGCCCGTGTATGCGTGTATGCGCATACGCCGGGGCGAGTTCGAGCGGATCCACAGCGTGCTCTCGGAGGCCGACGCCGACGAGCCGCTGACCGCCCGGGAGATCCTGGAGCTACTCGAAGAGCACGGCGAGGAGTTCGACAGCGCCCACCGGGTCGCAACGGTGCTCGGCCGGCAGGCCGAGGCCGGGGCGGTCGAGGTCATCAGAGACCAGCCCTACCGGTACCGCCTCGAGGCCGACCAGAACTGAGAGGCGGCTCCTCGGGTGCGTCGGCCCGACTCGGCTCGGAACCGATGTAAACTGTTTTGACCGTGACCGCCGTTGTGCAAGCCGATGTCACACCAGACACCGACGGACGGGACTCGCGTCGTCGTATCGCCCGGACGAACCGTACTCGGCGTCGGCGCGGTCGGGACGGTCGGCACGTACGCGAGCAGGCACGGAATCAAGGCCCTGGTCGTCGCCAGCGAGGAGATCTACGACATCCACGGCGAGCGCGTCGTCGGCGTCTTAGAGGAGGCGGGGATCGAAACGGCGGTGTTCGACGGCGTGCGTCCCGATCCGACCGTCGAGAACGTCGAGGCTGGCTTCGAGGTGTGGAACGAGGAGGGCTGTGACGTCATCGTCACGCTCGGCGGCGGGTCCTCGATCGACACGGGCAAATCGATCGGGATCCTCGCGGCCAACGAGGGGTCGATCCGGAGCTTCGGCGTCGACAGGGCCGGCTACGAGGGTGTCCCGAACCCGATCCCGCCGCTCATCGCGATCAACACGACGGCCGGGACCGGCAGCGAGACGACGCGGACGGCGGTGTTATCGGACGAGTCGACGTCGACGAAGTTCATCATCGTCTCGGAGAACATCGTGCCCGACGTCGCGATCGAGGACCCCGAGTTGACCGTGTCGCTCCCGAAGAGCCACACGGCCTTTACCGGGATCGACGCGTTCACCCACGCCATCGAGGCGTTCACGTCGGTCAAGTCCTACAGCGTCACCGACGAGTTCGCCCGCGACGCGATGGGCCGGATCGTCGACGCCCTGCCGGTCGCGTGGTCGAACGGCGAGGACATCGAGGCGCGGACGGAGATGATGATCGGACAGTTCAAGGCCGGCAAGGCGTTCGGGAACTCCTCGGTCGCGTTGGTCCACGGGATGGCGCGGCCCCTCGGCGCGCAGTTGCACATCCCCCACGGCCTCGCCAACGGCCTCATCCTCCCGTACGTCGTCGGATTCAACCAGATGGCCGCGCCCGGGAAGTACGCCGAGGTCGCCCGGCTCCTCGGCGTCGCCGACGAGAGCGAGGCCGACAGGATCGCCGCGCGGAAGGCCAAAGCGGGTATCGAGGAGCTCTGTGCGGACATCTCCCTGACCGGGTACCTCGATGAGTTCGGCGAGGTGCCCTCCCGGGAGGAGTACCTCGGGGTCGTCCCGGAGATGACGCAGGACGCCTTCGACTCGGGGTCGCCGGACAACAACCCCCGGAAGCCGACGCGCGAGGAACTCGAGGAGCTGTTCGTGCAGGTGTACGACGACGCGTTGGCCCCGGACAGCCGGCGGCGATCCTGAACGGCTCGAGGCGATGGACCGCCGCAACAGGCGGAAAACAGCCGTTAGATGCCGTTTACCGCGTGCGATCCGCTTCGAAGCCCTTATGCCCGGTGGGAGGCTGTGTTAATGCGTAATGGCAGACGGCAAGGTTGACTTCTTCAACGACACAGGCGGTTACGGTTTCATCGAGACGGACGATTCTGACGAGGACGTGTTCTTTCACATGGAGGACGTCGGCGGAGAGGATCTGACCGAAGGGACCGAGATCGAGTTCGAAATCGAGGACGCCCCCAAGGGCCCCCGCGCGAAGAACGTCGTTCGGCTGTAAGCCGGCGTTCTTCGGGCACTCGGACGGTACACTTTCAGTATTTCTCGCTTCGGAGCGGCCGCGCCACCCCCGGCGTGAGGCCGCTTCGGACGACAGGCCACCGACAGGCGGCGTCTACCGCCGGTCGCGGGGAAGGTTTTTTGCGGTGTGTGTGCTACGCACGCTCGTATGAGCGCCGACCGGGGTCCGCTTCGGCGGGCCCTCGAACGCGGTGAACGGGAGGGCGGCAGCATCGAATTCAAAGAGCGGCTGACCAGGGAGACCCACCTCACCGAGGGGCGCCTGGAGTCGCTCGTTGCGCAACTGCGCCATCGGATCCTCTCGGGCGACGGCGAGGCGACCTACGTCGTCGGGGTCACCGACGACGGCGGGATCGCCGGCATCTCGCCGGCGGCGTTCTCGGAGTCGATGGACGTCCTCTCTCTCGTGGCCGACGAGGCCGGCGCGCACATCGACGACGTCGAGACCTGGGGCGTCGGGGCGGGCGAGACGGACGCCGACGAGGGCCTTGTCGGCGTCGCGACGCTGAACGAGGGGTCGGTGCTGGAGGCAGACGACGACCACATCGTCGTCGGCACGGCGGGTCACGTCGATCACGGGAAGTCGACGCTCGTCGGCTCGCTCGTCACCGGATCGCCCGACGACGGGCAGGGCGGCACCCGGAGCTTTCTCGACGTCCGACCCCACGAGATGGAGCGGGGGCTCTCGGCGGACCTCTCGTACGGCGTGTACGGCTTCGACGACGAGGGCGCGGTCCGGATGGACAACCCCCACCGGAAGTCGGACCGCGCGCGGATCGTCGAGGAGGCCGACCGGCTCGTCTCCTTCGTCGACACGGTGGGTCACGAGCCGTGGCTCCGGACGACGATCCGGGGGATCGTCGGGCAGAAACTCGATTACGGGCTGTTGGTCGTCGCCGCCGACGACGGCCCGACGAAGACGACTCGCGAACACCTCGGGATCCTGCTGGCGACCGAGCTACCGACCATCGTCGCGGTCACGAAGGCCGACGCGGTGACCGACGAGCGGGTCGAGGAGGTCGAACGCGAGGTCGAGGAGCTGTTGCGGAACGTCGACCGGACGCCGCTGTCCGTCGAGCGCTACGGCGTCGAGGCCGCAATCGAGGAGATCAACGAACAGGTCGTTCCGGTGGTGACGACGAGCGCCGTGACGATGTCGGGGCTGTCGGTCCTCGACGAGCTCTTCGAGCGCCTCCCGAAGACGGGGACCGAGCCGGGCGAGTTCTCGATGTACGTCGATCGGACGTACAACGTCACCGGCGTCGGCACGGTCGCCTCGGGGACGATCCGCTCGGGGCGGATCGAGGCCGGCGACGAGTTGCTCGCCGGGCCGCTCGCAGACGGGACGTTCCGCCCGGTCGAGGCCCGGTCGATCGAGATGCACTACCACCGCGTCGAGGAGGCGTCGGCCGGCCGCATCGTCGGCATCGCGCTCAAGGGGATCGACGAGCCGGAGCTCGAACGGGGGATGGTGCTTCTGCCCCGGAGCGCGGAGCCGGCGGCCGTCCGGGAGTTCGAGGCCGACGTGATGGTGCTGAACCACCCGACGCGGATCGACGACGGGTACGAGCCGGTCGTCCACCTCGAGACGGTGAGCGAAACCGCATCGATCCACCCCGAGGGCGGACAGCTGCTGCCCGGGGACACGGGGACCGCCCGGATCCGGTTCAAGTTCCGCCCCTACGCCGTCGAGGAGGGCCAACGCTTCGTGTTCCGGGAGGGCAGCTCGAAGGGCGTCGGCACGGTGACGGGCGTCACCGAGACCGAAACGACCGAGTGAGGGCTCAGCCGTGCCGCTCGAGGAACGCGCCCAGCCGCGAGAGGCCCTCGTCGAGTTCGGCCGACGGGAGGCCGAACCCGATCCGGACGAAGTCGGGGCGGCCGAACGCCTCGCCGGGCGCGAGAACGACCGACTCCTCCGCGACGAGGCTCCGACAGAACGACTCACCGCCCGCGAACCCCTCGGGCACGCGGAGGAAGGCGTTGACGCCGCAGTCGGGGTCGGACCACGCGAGGTCGTGGGCTTCGAGGAAGGTCTCGAGGACGGCGCGGTTCTCGGCAGCGTGCGCGCGGCTCTCTTCGAGTAGCTCCGCGCGGCGATCGGGGTCGAGGGCCTGGGCGGCGACGTGTTGGCCGACGACCGGCGGCGAGACGGTCGTGTAGTCCTTCCAGTTTTCCGCGGCCGAAACGACCGCCGTCGGGCCGCAGAGCCACCCAAAGTGGAGTCCGGCGAGCCCGAACGCCTTCGAGACGCCGCCGCTCGAGACGCCGTAGCGCCCGAAGCTCGCAACCGGATCGATCGGGTCCGCCGAGAGCGGCCGGCAGGCCTCGTCACAGAGGAGGTAGGTTCCGTTTTCCGCACACCGGTCGTAGATCGCTCGCACCGTCGCCTCGTCGTGGTACCGGCCGGTTGGGTTGTTCGGGTTGGCGAGGATCACGGCGTCGGTGTCGGGGCGGAGCGCGTCGCCGACCGCCTCGGGGTTGAGCGTCCAGTCCGGCGGGTCGAGCCGCACGCGGGTCGTCTCGGCGAGGCTCTCGGGGAGCCCCGTCAGCGACCCGTCGGTCGGCGTCACGACGACGGCGTGAGACTCGACGAGCGCCAACAACGCGATCAGGTTCGCTTCCTGGGTGCCGCAGGTACACAGCGTCTGGTCCGCGCTGCGGCCGTGTCTGTCGCCGACCGCGGCTCTGAGTTCGGGGTCGCCGGCCGTCGGAACGACGTGCCCGAGCTCGCCGGGGTCGAGGTCGAACCGGGACGCCGAAAGCGGTCGGACGCCACTTTCGGCGAGCATGACGTCGGCGTCCGCTTCGACCTCGGCGAACCAACGCTCCAACTCGAGGGGGGCGATCCGCATACCGCCCGGAGGAGCGCCCGAAGAATAGGTGTTGTCGTCGCACCCCGCGTCGGCCGCGGCCTCTCGGGCTCAGTCCTCGCGCTCTCTGAGCCGCTGGCGCGTGAACTTCGGTTCGCCCTGGAGACCCCGTTTGCGCTTCCGGAACGAACGCCACAGCAGCAACGCCAGCGGGACGGCGAACCCGAGCGCAACGGCGGTGGCCTCGATCGTCGCAAAGGCGTACAGCACCGACGCCGAGATGGCCACGGTCGCGAGCAGCGCGCCGAGAACGATCCGCCTCGCGAGGCGATCGAAGGTCGCCTCCCCGGGGTCGAACTCCACGGTGAGCGTCACGTCGCCCCGCTCGAGGTCGTCGAGCGTCGACTCCAGTTTCGGCGGCACGCGGACCAGCGACTCGCCGAGGTCCCGGAACTCGGCGGCCCGGTCGGCGACGTAGTCCCTCGCGCCCTCCTCGATGTACCCCTCGTCGCGGAGGTACCCGGTCGCGACGGAGATGAAATCGAACTCGGGGTCGAGCGTGACGCAGACCCCCTCGACGACCGTTGCGACGCGCAGCACCAACGCCAGGTTCGGCGGCAGCCGCAGCGGGAACTCGTAGATCGTGTCCTCGACCTGCTGGATGATCTGGTTGACGCGGTACTGCTCGATGTCCTCGCCGCGGGCGTCGGCGATCGCGAGCTCCATGATGTTCGACATCACCTCGCGGTCGGCGTCGGGGCTGAGCGTCCCCATTTCGATGAGCGTATCGAGGATCGCGTCGGTGTCCTGGGCCGCAACGGCCATGTAGAACTCGATGATCTTCTCCTGGATGAACGGGTCGACGTAGCCGGACATCCCGAAGTCATAGAAGACGAGCGTCCCGTCGTCCGCGACCGCGAGGTTCCCGGGGTGTGGATCGGCGTGAAAGACGCCGTCCTGAACGATCATCTTGAGGTACGTCTGTTGGAGCGTCTCCGCGAGCTCCGTCCGGTCGATGCCCAGCCCGTCGAGGTCGTCTATCTCGGAGATCTTCGTCCCCTCGACGTACTCCATCGTCAACACCCGATCGCTCGAGAGCTCCGGGATCGCCTCGGGGACGCGGACCCGATCGTTGTCGGCGAAGTTCTCGCGGATCTCGACGAGCATCCGGCGTTCGCGCTCGTAGTCCATCTCCTCGCGGATCGTCTTCTCGAACTCGTCGGCGATCGTCTCGAGGGAAAACGAGCGCGCGTCGCCGACGAACCGCATCAACAGCGGCAGCGACCACCGGACAACCCGGAGGTCGGCCTCGACGAGCGGGCCGATGCCCGGGCGTCTGATCTTGACCGCGACCTTGCGGCCGTCGGTTCGGGCGATGTACACCTGTCCGAGGCTCGCGCCGCTTATCGCCTCGCTGTCGAAGGTCTCGAACGCCTCGTCAACCGGGCCGACGTCGGCCTCGATGACGGCTTTCGCGGCCGCCCACTCGGCCGGCGGGACGTCGTCCTGGAGCCGTTCGAACTCCTCGATGTACTCGGGGGGCAACACGTCGGGCCGCGTCGAGAGCAGCTGTCCGAGCTTGATGAACGTCGGACCGAGGCTCAACAGCGAATCGAGGAGCGATCGGGCCCGCTCGCGGCGGGTCTCGGCCGAGACCTGCCGCCCGGACCCGAAGAGCAGAAACCGGTTTTTGTCACGGGTCCAGGCGAGAAGCAACGGGAGGAGCCGGTAGGCGACGACGACGAACCGGCGGTACGCCCGGAGCATTACCGACCCCCTCCGGCGGCGGGCGGCGACGGGCGGCGAACCCGAAGCCGCCGCGTCGGGGAGGGCGACCGCGCGGGGCCGGGGGCGAAAGCGGGGGGCGAAAGCGGCCGTGTCCGGGGGCAACGGACACAACGGCGGGTCATCGGCGCGGACGGACTCCCGTCACGAGATCGAGATCCGTTCGCCGCCGTCGTCGGTCGATTTCGGCAGCGTGAGCCTGAGCACGCCCCGTTCGAGGGTGCCCTCCGCCCCGGCGCCGGTCGCGTCTGGCGGCAGCGGGAGGTCGGCGTCGAGAAACAGCGCCCGCTCCTCGGAGAGATACTCGTACTCCCGCGGGACGGCCTTCTCCCTGCGGGCCTCGATCCGGAGTCGACCGCCGTCGAGCGTCGCGTCGACGGTCTCGGGGCTCACCCCCGGGAGATCGATGACGAGGACGTAGGAGTCCTCGTCCTCCAAGAGATCGGCGAAGACGGTTTCTGGAAGCTCGCCAAGCGCTTCGCGGAGTTGCATACGGGAGGCTTGGAGTGCTCGCGCGTTAAAAGACTCGGTGGCGGCGAGACGACTCCCCGGCGTCCGTCACCGTCCGGTCGGCGCGCCGAGGCGCGCGTCAGGGTCGTTCGTCGGTTCGAACCGTCCGATCCGGGGTCGAAAGTACACGCCTCGCCGCGGCGGAGCGCGTCACTTTCCGTAGCGCGTCAGCGCCTCGAGTTCGGCCGCGTCGACGTCCTCGAACGTCTCGCGGGCGATCGTCCGGAGGTGGACCTCGTCGGCCCCGTCGACGAGCCGGAACTGCCGGACGCTCTCGTAGAAATCGGAGATCGGCAGGTCCTTGGCGATCCCGTTGCCGCCGCAGAACTGCAACGCGGTGTCGATCGCGTCCTGCGTCGCGTTCGCGGTGAAGACCTTCGCCATCGAGACGGCGATCCGGGCCTCGCTGCCGGCGGCGATCTCGTCGGCGGCCTGCCTGATGAGCGCGCGGGCCGCCGCGAGTTCGGTCTCGCGCTCGGCGATCTCCTGTCGGGGGGCCTGCTTGTCGGCGAGTCGCTCGCCGAAGGCCTCCCGCTCGGACATGTACGCCGCCGCGATGTCGAGCGAGCGCTGGGCCATCCCGGAGTACCGCATGCAGTGGGTCAGCCGGGCCGGGCCGAGCCGTTCTTGGACGTGCTTGAAGCCCTTGCCGGCCTCGCCGAGGAGGTGTTCTTCGGGGACGCGGACCCCGTTGTACTTGATCTCGGCGTGGCCGTGGGTGTCCATCGCCGGACCGGTGTGGGGGATGTTGCGGACGATCTCGACGCCGTCGGCGTCGGCGGGGACGAGAAACACCGAACAGCCCTCGTAGGGGTGGGCCTCCTGGTCGGTGCGGGCGAACACCAGGAGGATGTCGGCGTTGACGCCGTTCGTGGTCCACCACTTGTGGCCGTCGATGACCCACTCGTCGCCGTCCTTCTCGGCGGTGGTCTTGAGCATCTTCGGGTCCGACCCGCCGCCCTGCATCGGCTCGGTCATCGAAAAGCCCGAGGAGATCTCGCCCTCGACGAGCGGCCGGAGGTACTCCTCTTTCTGTAGCTCCGAGCCGTGCAACTCGAGGAGGTGCATGTTGCCCTCGTCGGGCGCGGCGACGCGCATCGCCTCGGCCCCGAGGATGCTGCGGCCGGCCTCCTCGAACGTCGGCAGCACGTCGCGGAAGTCATAGCCCATGCCGCCGTACTCATCGTCGATCTGCGGCGCGTACACGCCGTACTCGCGGGCCGTCTCGCGGAGCTCATCGAGCGTGTGCTCGGAGGGGGACATCCCGCCGGCGAGTTCGCGCTCCTTCGGGAGGACGACCTCCTCCATCAGTTCGTTCGCACGCTCGGCGAGGGCCTTCGCTTCCGCGGAGTCGTTAAAAGATACCATACACCGCTTAGAGGCCAGGTGCTCATAAATATGTGGCATCGGTCTCACAATGTTAGGCGTTCGCCGGATCGACACAGGAGTCGGTAACCGAGCCCCTCGCCGGGGAGCGGGCGCAAGCGCCGTCAGCGCTCGATCGTCCGGAGGTCGGCCTCGAGGGCGGCGACGTGATCGTTGTACGCCGCGACGAACCCGCCGAACCGCGGGGCGTACTCGCGGACGTCGCTCGCCGAGGGCGGGCCGTACTGCGAGAGGAGGTACGCGCCGTCGGAGCCGCCGACGCGGAGGTACGAGACGGCGTTTCGGTCGCGTTTTAGCTCCCACCGCGTCGAGTCGACCCGCGCCGTGAACGTCCCGTAGTCGGTCCCCTCGAAGCGGTGGAGTTCGCCCGCGATCCGCTCACAGCAGTCGGTGAGCCGCTCGACGATCCGGTCGCGCTCGGCGACGAGTGCCTCGGTCGGTTCGACCGCCGGAAGCGAGGGATCGACCCCGTCGAGCAGCCCCTCGGTCCGCGCGACGTAGTCGTTGTACGCCGCGACGAAGGCAGGGTAGTCGACGAGGGCGCTCGCGAGGGCGTCCGGTTCGGCCGGCCGCTGGGTCGAAACGACGTACGTCTCCCCGCCGCCGCGGGGCTCGTGTTTCAGAAACGCCAGCCCGCCGGCCTCGTATTTCACGGTCCACTCGCCGCGGTCGGTTGCGAACGACCGCCGGCCGTACTCGCCGCCCTCGACGCGGGCGAGGTGGTACGCGATCCGCCCGGCGTGCTCGCGGATCCCGGCGATGACCTCCGCGCGGCGCTCGGCGATCGCCTCGGTGTCGTCGAGGTCGGTGTCCAACTCCGAAAGCGTCGTCACGGTACCTTCGAGGCGCCCGGGCGGCATAACGGGCACGGAGACGGAGACGGACGCGAACGTGGACCGATCGTCCGGGCGCTCACCGGCGGTAGCCGGCCAGCGACTCGAAGACGTCCTCGCCGGTCTCGATCGCCGTCCTCAGTTCCTCGACTGCCGGTTTCGCCGCCCTGTCGGGGTCCGCAACGACGGTGACGCGCTCGGTGCCGCAGCCGACGAAGCCGGTCCCGAGGGCGGCGGCGCTGGCCCGGAGGCCGAGCCCGGCGTCGGCGTCGCCCGAGCGGACGGCCCTCGCGGGCGACTCGTGGGCCCGGAGCGCGATCTCGAACCCGGAGATCGCCTCGGTGAGTTCGCGTCGATCGAGGCCGCGCTCGGCCGCGAGGTCCTCTACGGACGCCTCGAAGGTCGATCTGAGCCCGGCGTCTGTTGTCCGGTTGCGGAAAACGACGTCGTCGTCGACGAGGTCGGCGAGGCCGCCGATGTTGCGGGGATTGCCCGCGGGGACGACGAGGCCCCACTCGCGGTCGTAGGCGCCGATCTCGACGGTCTCGTCGGGGACCTGATCGCCCGTCACCACGCCGACGTCCGTCGCGCCGTCGCGGAGTCGGCGGCGACCCTGGCGGCTCCCGACGGCGAGATACCGTGGGCGATCGATCCGGTCCAACAGCCGCGAGAGAGCCGGGTCGTCCTCGCCGGCTCCGAACAGCCGCGGCGGGCGGACCTCCGGCGAGAACAGTTGTACCTCGACGGACTCGCCCGCCGCGAGGTACTCCACGTCCGGCGGGACGGCGACGATCCCGTCGGCCTCGACGAGACTCGTCGTTGCGCCGCTGCCCTTGTCGACCGGGTAGACGAGCGTCTCGCCCTCGGCGTCGGCGACAAGCCCGACCGGCATGTAGCGGAGCCGCCCCTCGCTGTAGCGCTCACGGGCCGTCATCCGGCCGGTCACGGTCTCGGTCTCGGGGGCGACGAGCCCCGCGGCACGGCGGATCGCGGGGGCGACGAACGCCCGGAAGATCGTCAGCGCCGAGACGGGATAGCCGGGTAGACCGACGTAGGCGCTTCCGCCCAGCCGGCCGACGAGCATGGGCTTGCCGGGTTTGACCGCAACGCCGTGCAACAGGAGTTCGCCCGTCTCCTCGACGACGCGGTAGATCACGTCGACCGCCGACGCCGAGGTCGATCCCGACGAAAGCACGAGATCGCACTCCTCGGCGGCCGTTCGCAGCGCGTTCTCCATGGCGTCGTAGTCGTCGCCCGCGTGGGGGTACAGCTCGGCCACGCCGCCGGCCTCCTCGACGGCGCTGGCGACCGTGTAGCTGTTCACGTCGTAGATCTGGCCGGCACCGCTGTCGAGGGGCTCGCCCGGCCGGACCAACTCGTCGCCCGTCGAGACGATCCCGACGGTCGGCTTCGCCCGGACCGGAACGCTGTCGACGCCGATCGCGGACAGCAGGCCGATCTCCCGCGGCGTGAGGGTGGTGCCCGGGCCGAGGGCCCGCTCGCCGGCGGCGATGTCCGCGCCGGCGAACATCACCCGATCGCCGGGCGCAACGGCGGTTCGGACGAGGACGTCCTCGCCGTCGCGGTCGGTCCGTTCGACCATGACGACCGCGTCCGCGCCCGGCGGCAGGACCGCGCCCGTCGAGATCTCCGCGCACTCGCCCGGCCGGACCTCGACGTCGGGGGCCGTCCCAGCGTGTACCTCGCCGACGCGCTCGAGTCGGGCGGGGTCGGCCTCGTCGGCCCCGAAGGTGTCGGCGGCGGTGAGCGCGTAGCCGTCGACGCTCGCCCGGTCGAACCCCGGGACGTCGAGGTCGGCGTCGATCCGCTCTGCGAGCACGCGCCCGCGGGCCGTCCGGAGCGGCACCGTCTCCTCGCCGGGCGCGAGATCGAGCGACCGGATCGCCTCGCGGGCCCGCTCGGGGGACGCGAGGTCCCGGAACTGCTTTCTATCCATTGTACTCCCAGTTTTCGACGGCGACGGTCTCGCCGGCCTCGATCCCCTCGCTCGGTTCGGGGACGACGACCCAGCCGTCCGCGAGGGCGACACTCGAGAGCACGCCCGAGCCGCTGACCCGCGTCGGCGTCGCCTCGGGGGGGCCATCGCCTCCGCCGCCTTCGAGCGTGACGCGGGCGAAGGTCCGGACGCCGGGTTCACTTTCGATCTTCCGGGCGAGCGTCGCCGAGCGCGTCGGAACCGGTTCGGTCGGCGTCCCGCGGAGGTGATCGATCAGCGGCCGGAGGAACTGGACGGCGTTGACGATCGCCGCGACCGGATACCCCGGCAGCATGACGACGGTGACGCCCTCGATGCGGCCCAACGCGACCGGGTGGCCGGGCTTCAGCGCAACGCCGTGGACGAACACCTCGCCCAGCTCGGAGACGACCTCGGGGACGAGATCGCGCTCGCCGACGGAGGACCCGCCGGTCGTGACGACGACGTCCCGGGTGAGATCGCGCTGGATCGCCGCCCGGAGGGCCTCGTGGGCGTCGGTGACGATCCCCCGCCGGGTCACGTCCGCGCCCCAGCGGTCGGCGAGCCGCGAGACGGTAAAGCGGTTCGTCTCGACCACCTCGCCGGGTCCGGGATCCGACTGGACGAGTTCCTCGCCCGTCGGGATGACGGCGATTTCGGGGCGTTCGGCGACGGGAACGGCGTCGATCCCGGTGGCTTTTAACAGCCCGAGATCGGAGGGCCGGAGCCGGTGGCCGGGGTCGTAGAGCCGCTGTCCGGCCGAGACGTCCTCGCCGACCGGCGCGACGTTCTCGCCGCCGGCGGCGGCGTCGAGCACCTCGAGTTCGTCGCCGATCCGCTCGACGTCCTCGATCATGACGACCGCGTCGGCGCCCTCGGGGAGTTCGCTGCCCGTGTGAACGCGGACGGCGCGGTCCGGGCCGACGGCGTCGGCGGGCCGGAGGACGGCCGGCGAGCGGGCCGACGCGCCGAACGTGTCGGCGGCCCGGAGCGCCCACCCGTCCACGGCGGCGCGGGGGTAGTGCGGCACGTCCCGGATCGCCTCGATCGGTTCGGCGAGGACCCGGCCGTCGACGACGGACAGCGAGAGCCGTTCGGTTCGGTCGATCGGCGGCGTGTCCAGCAGGCGGCGGCGGGCCTCGTCGATCCGCGTTCGCTCCTTGAACCCTGCCTCTCGGAGATCGCTCATATCCGGACTGTGGCCGCCGGCAGCAAAAAGGGTCACTCCACACGGAGACGGCGAACGGCGAGCGGAGAGCGGCGAGCGGCTACCGCGAGACGCCGGGGATCACGCCGAAAGCAGACCCGCGCCGGTGATCTCGAAGCGGGCGCCGCCGCCCTCGCGCTCGGTGGCCGCGATCTCCCAGCCGTGGGCCTCGATCACCTCTTTGACGATCGCGAGCCCGAACCCGGTGCCGTCGGCGTTCGTCGTGTGCCCGCTCTCGAAGACGGACTCGCGGTCCTCGGGGGCGATGCCGGCGCCGTCGTCCTCGACGTAGAACCCCTCGCCCGACTCGAGGGGGCCGACGCGGATCGAGACCGACTCGCCGCCGTGTTCGATCGCGTTCCGAAAGAGGTTCTCGAAGGCCTGCGCCAGGCGGTTCGGATCGCCCGAGACCGTCAGTTCGCCCTCGACCGACACCGACGCGCCGGATCGCTCGACGGTGCTCCAGCAGGCCCCGGCGAGGTCGTCGATCGAAACCGGCTCTTCGGCGTCGATCGTCGCCCCGGCGCGGGCCAGCTCCAACAGCCCGGTGATGATCTGATCCATCCGGCCGAGCGCCTCGGAGACGGTTTCGAGGTCGTCGCTGTCGCGCTCGGCCCGCGCCATGGTCAGAAAGCCGTCGGCGACGTTCCAGGGGTTCCGGAGGTCGTGGGCGACCGTCGAGGCGAAGCGTTCGAGCTGTTCGTTTTTCGCCTCGAGGTCGTGCTCCCGGCGCTTGCGGTCGGTGATGTCGCGCGTGTAGCCGACGATCCGGGCGATTGAGCCGCCCTCCTCGATCGCGTCCGCGCGGGACTCGACCCACTTTTCGCTCATCTCGGGCGTCTCGATCCGGTACTGGACGCGCTCGGAGCCGCCGCCGGAGACGCGCTCCATCGTCGCCGCCACGCGCTCGCGGTCGTGGGGGTGGATCGACTCGAGGAACGACCCCGGCTCGGTCCGGATCCGCTCGACCGGCTGCTCGAAGACCGCCTCGTAGGCGTCGTTGATGAACTCGAGGTCGCTCCAGTCCGCCGAGAAGATCCACAGCACGTCCTTGCTCCTGTCTGCGATCTCGTGGAGTTGGCGCTCGGTTTCGGCGGCGCGGGCCTCGGCGCGGCGCTTGTCGACGACGGTGGTGACCTTGCCGGTCAAAAGCGAGTACTGCTCGGCGACGGCGTCCTTGATGACGTAGTCCGTGACGCCCGCCGAGATCGCCTCGCTCGCGACCCCCTCGCTGCCCGTGTCGGTAAAGAGGATGAAGGGAAGCTCGGGGAACCGCTCCCGTAAGCGTCGGAAGACGTCCAGGCCGGTCGCCTCAGGCATCCGGTAGTCGCTGATGACGCAGTCCGTGTCGCCCGAGACCAGATCGATCCCTTCCTGCGCGCTGGTCGCGCTCTCGACTGTGAGTCGGTCGTTCTCGCGCTGTAAGTTCGCGGCGGTGAGCCGGGCGAAGTCCGGGTCGTCGTCCATGTGGACGACCCGGATCGGTTCCTCGGAAGTTCCCATCGTGTGCGGATACGAACCGATGCACGCCACGAGGGATTAAGTGTTGTTCCCCCTCCGGCGCCGAAACCGAGCAAAAAACGCCCGCCGATTCGCCGCCAGGTCGTCCGAGGCCGGCCCGTTCGGGCGGGCGGCGCGTCGCCGCGAGCGGCGGTCAGTCGTCGGCGTCGAGGTCCTCGATCGGCTCCTCGGCGCTCGGGGACCCCGAACCATCGAGCGTCGCGGTGTCGGTCGACTCGGCGAGGCCGTCGGTCCACCGGCCGAGCCGGAACCAGACGATCCCGATGGCGAAACTGGCGAGCGCGCCGACAACGTAGGCGATCCAGACGCCCGCGACGCCGATTCCGAGGCCGGCGTCGAGGACGACGGCCGTGCCGGGGACCGTCAGCGACCCGAAGGCGAGACCGACCGCCACCGGCACGCGGAACACCCACTGTGAGAGAAACGACAGCGCCATCGCGACCTTCGTCTGCCCGGCCCCGCGGAAGGCCCCCTGGACGACGAGCGTCCCGCCAAAGAAGGCCCACGACGGGGCGATGATCCGCAGGAAGGTCCGGCCCTCGGCGATCACCGCCGGATCGTCGATGAAGATCCCCAAGAAGAACGCGGGAAAGAGCACGCAGGCGCCGGCGACGAAAAAAAGCAGCGCCATCGTGCCGCCGATCGCGGCGTAGGTGACAGCCCACGCGCGATCGGGCGTGTCCGCGCCGAGGTTCTGCCCGACACCGGTCGCCGTCGCCTGGCCGACCGCCCCGGAGACGGTCCACGAGACCGACATCAGACGGAGGCCGATGCCGTAGGCCGCGATGACGGCCGTCCCGAAGGGCGCGACGAAGGCGGCCATCACGACCGCGGAGAAGCTCCGGGCCCAGCCGTCGATGGTCGCGGGGTAGCCGACGCCGATCAGTCGACGGAGGACGGCCGGATCGGGCCGAAGGTCCCGAAAATGGAGTTCGACGCCGAAGCCGCCGCGCAACAGCACGTAGATCCCGGCGGCGACGGCCGCGCCGCGGGCGAGAAGCGTCGCCCACGCCGCGCCGCGGGTGCCCATCGCCGGGACGGGGCCCCACCCGAGTATAAAGAACGGATCGACGACCACGTTCAGGCCGGCCGAAAGCACCATCAGCCACATCGCGGTCTTGGTGTCGCCGGCCCCCTGAAGCGAGGCGCGGAAGGCGAAAAACAGGAACACGAACGGCAACGAGAGGAAGATGACCTCGATGTAGGCCAGCGACTCGACGAAGACCCGTCCCTCGGCCCCGATGAGCGCGAGCACCTCCCGCCGGAAGGCGTAGCCGAGCGCCGCGAGCGCCGCGGAGACGGCGAGCGTCAACAGGATCGTCTGGGCGACGACGCGGTCCGCGAGTCGGTCCTCGCCGGCCCCGACGTGTTGGGAGACGAGCGCGACCGTCGCCGCCGTGATCCCCATCGCCGTCGAGATGAACAGCCACGAGAGGGGGAACATGAGCGACACGGCGGCGACGGCGTCGGGGCCCACGCGGCCGACCCAGAACACGTCCGCGAGGTTGTAAAACGTCTGCAGGAGGTTACCGAGGACGAGCGGCCAGGCCAACCGCGCCAGTTTCGGGACGATCGACCCGCTCGTCATGTCGACCCGCTTTCTGTCGCTCGTCGCCACACCGAAGCGTTGGATCGAGAGACGCATGAACCCGGCGCTTCCGGCGGTCGTCAGCCGTATCGATCGGACGGGACGGAGCGGAACGGGACGAGACGGAACGGGCGGATCGCGGTCGGCGGGGGAACCGGGCGGGAGCGACCGCGGCGCGTTGGCTCAGACCTAACACCGTCGACGCATCACTCGACCCATGCCCGACGTTCTCGCCGTCACGAGCGAGTCACACCCGATCGAGATCGACACCCTCGAGGGCGCGCTCGGCGACGCGTACGCGGTCAGGGAGTTCGAACTGCCGGCCGGATCGGTGCGCGTCCGGG
>NZ_JAQCNO010000026.1 GCF_028274965.1 Natronomonas sp.
AGCGTGTCGTAGGCCGTCGCCGTCGGCTTGTACCCGCCTTTCGGGCCCGGTACCCCCTCGACGAGCTGTAGGGCCTTGAGGCTCTGCATCTGGTTGCGGATCGTCCCGGGGTTCCTGTCGACCTTCGACGCGATGTCCTCGCCCTTGACCGCGCTTTCGGACTCCCGGTAGAGGTTGATGAGCTCCTGGAGGATCGTCTTCTGGCTGGGTGTGAGTTCGATCGATGACATAATTATCGTTTAGTAGTTTTAGACTTAAAGCCGACGGTGGTTCCACCGGGTGCTCCGCGGCGTCGTTCCGTCGGTCCGGACGGCCGCTCTGTCGGCCCGGGCTCGGATCGAACCGGACTCATCAACGGGCGGCCGTCGCACATCGAGCGAACACACTCGGCGAGCGATCCGAAACGCTACGCGTCCTGTATGACGTCGACGCCGGCCACCCGGTCGTCGTCGTTCAACCGCATGACGACGACGCCTTTTGTGTTCCGCCCGACGGCCGAGACCTCGTCGACCCGCGTCCGCATTATCTGTCCCGAGCGGCTCATGATCACGAGGCCGTCGTCCGGGGAGACCGTGTTGATCGAGCAGACGGGGCCGTTGCGCTCGTCGGTCTTGATGTCGATGAGGCCCTTTCCGTACCGGGACTGCGTGCGGTACTCAGACAGCGGCGTCCGTTTTCCGTACCCGTTTTCGGTCACCGTCAGGAGCTCGCGGTCGTCGTCCGTCTCGGCGGCGACGAGCCCGGCAACGCGGTCGTCGCCCCGCAGATCGATCCCGTTGACCCCCCGCGCCGACCGGCCCATCGGACGGGCGTCGGCCTCCGCAAAGCGGATCGTCATCCCTCGTTTCGTCCCGACGAGGAGGTCGCCGTCCCCGTCGGTCACCTCGACGTCGACCAGCGAGTCGCTGTCCTCGAGTCTGAGGGCGCGGATCCCGCCCGAGTGGACGTTCTCGAACGCCGAGACGGCGGTGCGCTTGACGTAGCCGCCTCGCGTCGCCATTGCGAGGTAGCCGTCGTCGATGTCGTCGGTGTTGACGACGGCCGTGATCTCCTCGCCGTCGTCGAGGTCGATGACGTTGACCGCCGACGTGCCCCGGGCCGTCCGACCCATCTCGGGGAGTTCGAACACCTTCAGGCGGTACACCTGCCCGCGGTTCGTGAAACAGAGCAGGTAGTCGTGCGTCGAGGCGGTAAACACCGTCGAGACCCGATCGCCCTCCTTCGGCCGCGAGCCGATGATCCCCTTGCCGCCGCGGTGCTGTGGATCGAACTCCGAAAGCGACATCCGCTTGACGTAGTCGGACTCCGAGACTGCGACGACGACCTCCTCCTCGGCGATGAGGTCCTCCCGCGTCACCGATCCGGCGTCCTGGATGACGTTCGTCCGCCGCTCGTCGTCGTACTCGGCCTTTATCTCCCGGAGCTCCTCTTTGACGACGCCGAGGAGTTCGCTCTCGTCGCCGAGGATCGTCTCGAGTCGCTGGATTTCGGCCTGGACGCGCTCGTACTCCGCGTGGATCTCCTCGGCCTCCATCGACGTCAGCGAGCCGAGTTGCATCCGGACGATGTGCTCGGCCTGCTCGGCCGAGAGGTCGTACGCCTCCCGCAGCTCCGCCATCGCCCCGTCGCGGTCCTCGCTGTTTTGGACGATCTCGACGACGCTGTCGACGTTGTCCAGGGCGGTCAGTCGCCCCTCGAGGATGTGGGCCCTGTCCTCGGCCTCGCCGAGTTCGAACCGCGAGCGCCGCCGGACGACCTCCCGGCGGTGCTCGACGAACTCCTCGAGCAGCTCCTTGAGGTTCAACACGCGGGGTTGGCCATCAACCAGAGCCAGCGAGATCACCGAAAACGTGTTTTCGAGGTGGTGTTCGAGCAGCTGGTTTCTGACCACGTCCACGTTCGCACCGCGCTTGCACTCGACGACGATCCTGATGCCGTTGCGGTCCGACTCGTCGCGGATGTCCCGGATCCCCTCGATCGTCCCGTCCTGGACGTCGTCGGCGATCCGCTCGATGCGCCGGGCCTTGTTCTGTTGGTACGGCAGCTCCGTCACGACGAGCCGGTCGCCGCCCTGCTCGGCGTACTCCGTTTCGATCTCGGCCCGGACGCGGAGCCGCCCCCGGCCGTCGGCGTACGCGTCCCGGATCCCCTCGCGGTTGACGATGTTCGCGCCGGTCGGGAAGTCCGGTCCCTTGATGTAGCCGTCGGAGTCGGGCGTGTCGATGAGCTCCGACACCGAGCACTCGGGGGTATCGACGACGTGGATCGCGGCGTCGATGACCTCCCCGAGGTTGTGCGGCGGCAGGTTCGTCGACATCCCGACGGCGATGCCCGACGCGCCGTTTACGAGCAGGTTCGGAACCCTCGAGGGCAGCACGTCGGGTTCGGTCAGCCGATCGTCGTAGTTGGCCTCGAACCCGACGGTGTCCTTGTCGATGTCCGCGAGCAGCTCCTCGGCGATCGGGGCCATCCGGGCCTCGGTGTACCGCATCGCGGCCGGCGGATCGCCGTCGACGGACCCGAAGTTCCCCTGCCCGTCCACGAGCGGGTACCGCAGCGAGAAGTCCTGTGCCATCCGGGTGAGGGCGTCGTAGATCGCCGAATCGCCGTGGGGGTGGTAGTTCCCCATCGTCTCGCCGACGATCGACGAGGACTTCCGGTGGCTCGCGCGGGCGCTCATCCCCATCTCGTGCATGGCGTAGAGGATGCGGCGCTGGACCGGCTTGAGCCCGTCGCGGGCGTCCGGGAGCGCGCGCCCCACGATCACGCTCATCGCGTAATCGATGTAGGACTGCTCCATCTCGTCCTCGATGCGAACGGGCGTCACCTCCTCGGCCGACCCATTGGGGACCTCCGGGGCGTCCGAGCTCATATGTCGATCCACTCCGCCTGCTCGGCGTGCTCTTTGATGAACTGCTTTCGCGGTTCGACCGCGTCGCCCATCAGCACGCTGAACATGCGGTCGGCCGCGGCCGCGTCCTCGATCGTGATCCGCTTGAGGATGCGGTTCTCGGGGTCCATCGTCGCGTCCCAGAGCTGTTCGGGGTTCATCTCGCCGAGGCCCTTGAACCGCTGGACTTGCGTCGGGTTCCCGTTGCAGACATCCTCGACGATCCGTTCGCGCTCGGCCTCGGTCATCGCGTCGTGGGTCTCGCCGTCGTACCTGATCCGGTACAGCGGCGGTTGTGCGGCGTAGACGTACCCGGCCTCGATGAGCGGCGTCATGTGCCGGTACAGAAACGTCAACAACAGCGTCCGGATGTGAGCCCCGTCGACGTCGGCGTCACAAAAGAGGATGATCTTGTGGTACCGCGCGTCGTCGATCTCGAACTCCTCGCCGATGCCGGTCCCGATCGCCGTGATCAGGTTCCGGATCTCGTTGTTCTCGAGGATCCGATCGAGGCGGTGTTTCTCGACGTTGAGGATCTTCCCGCGGATCGGCAAAATCGCCTGAAAGTCCGGGTTCCGTCCCTGCTTTGCGCTCCCGCCGGCGCTGTCGCCCTCGACGACGAACAGCTCCGAGTCGGCCGGGTTTCGCTTTCGGCAATCGGCGAGCTTCCCCGGCAGCGACGTCGACTCAAGCGCCGACTTCCGCCGCGTCAGCTCCTCGGCCTTCTTCGCCGCCTTCCGCGCTTTCGCCGCCTCGACGGCCTTCGAGACGATCGCCTTCGCCGTGTCCGGGTTCTCCTCGAGGTACGTCGCCAGCTCCTCGTGGACGGCCCCCTCGACGATCCCCCTGACCTCGCTGTTGCCGAGTTTCGTCTTCGTCTGTCCCTCGAACTGCGGGTCGGGGTGTTTGACCGAGACGACGGCGGTCAGCCCCTCTCGTATGTCCTCGCCTTTCAGCGTGCCGTCGAGATCGGACAGCAGGCCGTTCTCGGCGGCGTAGTCGTTGATGACGCGCGTGAGCGCCGTCTTGAACCCCGTCAGGTGCGTGCCCCCCTCGCGCGTGTTGATGTTGTTCGCGAAGGCGTGGATCGAGCCCTGCACGCCCGCTGTCGCCTGGATCGCGACCTCGACGTGGACGCCCTCGTCGTCGCCCTCGAAGTAGACGACCTCGTCGTGAAGCGTCTCCCGCGTCTCGTTGAGGTACGCGACGAACTCCCGGATCCCGCCTTGGTACTCGAAGACGACCGACTCGCCGTTCTCGATCCGCTCGTCGCGGAGCGCTATCTCGACGCCGGGGTTGAGAAAGGCGAGTTCCCTGAGACGGGACCGCAGCGTCGAGTAATCGAAGGCGGTCGCCTCGAAGATGCCGCCGTTCGGCCAGAACGTGATCTCCGTCCCGGTCTCCTCGCCCGGTTCCATGTCCCGGACGCGTTCGATGTCGCCCTCCGGTTCGCCGTGGTCGAAGCGGTGCCGCCAGACGCCGCCGTCGCGCTTGATCTCGACCTCGAGCCACTTCGAGAGCGCGTTGACGACCGAGACGCCGACGCCGTGGAGCCCGCCGGAGACCTGGTAGGACTTGCTGTCGAACTTGCCGCCGGCGTGTAGCACGGTCATGATGACCTCGACGGCCGGCCGGTCGTACTCCTCGTGGGTGTCGACGGGGATGCCGCGGCCGTCGTCCCGGATGGTCACCGAGTCGTCGTCGTTCAGCGTGACCTCGATGGCGTCGCAGTACCCGGCCAACGCCTCGTCGATCGAGTTGTCCACGACCTCGTACACGAGATGATGGAGCCCCCGGGCGTCCGTCGAACCGACGTACATCGCCGGACGTTTCTGGACGGCTTCGAGGCCCTCCAGTACCTGTATCTGTCCGGCGCTGTATTCGCTTTCTTGAGACATACGAACTTGAATAGGCTTGGGCCCCAGACCGCATAAAAGCCTCGCACGCGCGCGAGGCGCAGTCGGGCATCTAGCACCGCCGAGCGTCGGATACGTTCAGTACGGTCCCGACGGGGTTTTACGTTCCGGGAGGTCTATTACCCGGTAGATGACCTCGTATCAGTCGCAACTCGGGGACGACGGCGGCGGCGCCGTCGCCGAGGAGCTCGCGGAGAACCAACGTTCCATCTCTATCGCCGAGTTCTTCGAGAAGAACAAGCAGATGCTCGGCTTCGATAGCGACGCGAAAGCGCTCGTCACCGCCGTCAAGGAGGCCGTCGACAACGCCTTGGACGCGACGGAGGAGGCGAACATTCTCCCGGACATCTACGTCGAAATCGAGGAGGTCGGCGGGTACTACCGCCTCGTCGTCGAGGACAACGGCCCCGGCATCACGAAAGAGCAGGTCCCGAAGGTGTTCGGCAAACTGCTGTACGGGTCGCGGTTCCACGCCCGGGCACAGACGCGGGGCCAACAGGGGATCGGCATCTCCGCGGCCGTCCTGTACGCACAGCTCACCTCCGGGAAACCGGCGAAGGTGACCTCGAAGACCGAACGCGGCGACGGCGCGCGGTACTTCGAACTCACGATCGACACGGACACGAACGAACCGGAGATCGACGTCGAGCGCGACACGAGGTGGGAGCGCCCCCACGGGACCCGCATCGAGATCGAGATGGAGGGGAACATGCGGGCCCGGAGACAGCTCCACGACTACATCAAACACACCGCCGTCGTCAACCCCCACGCGAGAATCGAGTTCGAGGAGCCCGACGCGTCGTTCAAGTTCGAACGGGTCACCGACGAGCTCCCGCCGGAGACAGAGGAGATCAGACCCCACCCCCACGGCGTCGAGCTCGGCACGCTCTTGAAGATGCTCGAGGCGACCGACTCGTACTCCCTCTCGGGGTTCCTCCAGGGCGAGTTCACCCGCGTCGGCGCGAAGACCGCCGAGAGCATCCTCGACAACTTCCGGGACAGACACTTCGGCAGAGAGCCCGCCTGGCGGTCACCGCGGGCGCGCGGAGAAACGGACGTCGAGGCCGCCGTCGCGGACGCCGTCGCCAACAAGAGCGCCGAGGCGACCGCCGCGATCGCAGAGCGCTTGGACGGAGCGATCCGGGATCGAGACCGGATCGCACACGCCGAACTCGCGTCGCTGGTCGGGGAGTTGGCCGACGAGATCGAAACCGAGTTCGACCAGACGTTCGGCTCGACGGTCCGGGAGAACGCCGTCGACGCCGCCTGGGGGGAGATCATCCGCGACCGGGCGAGCGACTGTTATGCCCTCGTCGACGGGGCGACGACGACCCGGAAGGACGACGCCGCGATCGAGGGCTTGGCGGACCGCCTGGCCGACAAGTTCGACGACCAGGAGGACGCCAGAAACCGGATCACCCGCGAGGGCCTCCGGGAGTTCGTCGGGCGGGCGGCCGACGCGACCGAGGAGTACGACGACGCGACCTTCGGCGAGACCGCCCGCGAGAACGTCGTCGAGGCGGTCTGGGACGCGTCGGTCACGGTCCCCGACGACCCGCCGAACGTCGCCGACGTCGCCGGGGACAGAGACGCCGCCGCCCGGCTGCTCGAGGCGATGCGGGAGACCGACATCCTCTCGCCGCCGACGGACTGTCTCGCGCCGATCTCCGAGGATCTCGTCGTGGCCGGGCTGAAAAAGGAGTACGACGCCGACTTCTACACGTCGGTGACCAGGGACGCGTCCGTCCACGGCGGCGACCCCTTCGTCGTCGAGGTCGGCATCGCCTACGGCGGCGAGATCGAGGCCGACGGCGGCGTGGACGTGCTCCGCTTCGCCAACCGGGTGCCGCTCGTGTACCAACGCGGCGCCTGCGCGACCGTCGACGTGCTCAAAGGCGTCAACTGGCGGAACTACGGCCTCGATCAGCCGGGCGGTAGCGGGATCCCGAACGGCCCCGGCGTCATCATGGTCCACGTCGCCTCGACGAGCGTCCCGTTCACGAGCGAGTCGAAGGACGCGGTGGCGAACATCCCCGAGATCGAGGACGAACTCCGGCTCGCGCTCCAGGAGGCCGGCCGGGGGATGCAGTCACACCTCAAAAAGCAGCGCTCGCTCCGGAAGCGACGCCGGAAACAGAACGTGATCGCCGACATCCTCCCCGACATGGCCGAGAAGCTCTCGGAGGTCACGGGACGAGAGCCTCTCGACGTCGAGGACTCGCTGGCGCGGATCATGAACAACGTCCTCGTCGAGCGGGCGACCGACGGCGCGACGGTCCGGCTGTCGGTCCACAACTACGGCGACACGAACGTCTCCCCGGAGATCACGGAGATCGTCACGACCGACCCCGGCGAGCCCGGGGGGGCGACGGTCGTCGAGATGGACGGCGAGTGGTTCATCAAGTGGTCGCCGACCGTCGAGAGCGGCACGACGGCGACCCTCGAGTACGACGCGGACGACGACGCCGAGTTCGACATCTCCGTCGACGGCGTCGAGGCCGAGAAACTCACTGTCAACACATAACATGAGCACCGAATCAGACACCGACGTGAAGGACGAAATCGCGCGCGAGCAGCTGATCGAACTCGCGAGCGACTTCTACGACCAGTTCGCCGAGGGGAACGTCCCGACGATGGAGATCCCCACCCGGACGAAGAGCAACATCGTCTTCGACGAGGACAAGGACGTCTGGGTGTACGGCGACCGGACGTCGACCCGCTCGGCCAACAGCGTCCAGGGGGCCCAGAAGCTCCTGAAGGCGATCTACACCATCGAGTTCCTCGCCGAGCAGCTCGAAGAGGAGCGGTCCTCGACGCTGCGGGAGCTGTACTACCTCTCGGAGTCGTGGGACGAGGAGCGCGCGCAGTTCTCCGGGCAGGACGAGTCGAACCAGCTCGTCGAGGACTTAGAGATCGTCAGCGAGGTGACCCGCGAGGACTTCCACATGCGACCCGAGGAGTCCGGCGCGACGATCATGGGGCCGCTGTACCTCCGCGAGCAGACCCGCCGCGGCGAGCGGGAGATCCACTGCCAGGAGGACGTCGGCGAGGGCGGGTATCAGATCCCCAACAACCCCGATACGATCGAGTTCCTGGAGCACGACGCCGACTTCGTCCTCTGTGTCGAGACGGGCGGGATGCGGGACCGACTCGTCGAGAACGGCTTCGACGAGGAGTACAATGTCATCATCGTCCACCTCAAGGGCCAACCGGCGCGGGCGACCCGCCGGATCACAAAGCGGCTCCGCGACGAGCTCGACCTCCCCGTGGTCGTCTTCTGTGACGGCGATCCGTGGTCGTACCGGATCTACGCCTCGGTCTCGTACGGCTCGATCAAATCGGCTCACCTCTCGGAGTACCTCGCAACGCCGGCCGCCGAGTACGTCGGCATCCAGCCCGTCGACATCGTCAACTACGAGCTCCCGACCGACCCGCTCAGCGACTCCGACCGGAACGCCTTACAGAGCGAACTCGACGACCCCCGGTTTCAGGACGACTACTGGCGCGAGCAGATCGAACTCCAACTCGAGATCGACAAGAAGGCCGAACAGCAGGCGCTCGCCTCCCGCGGGCTCGATTTCGTGACCGACACCTACCTCCCCGAGCGGCTCGGGGAGATGGACGTCCTGTGAGCGTCAACCGTCCACGCGGACGTCGATGCCGCGCTCTGTGAGTTCGCTCGCGAACGCGTCGGCGTCGGCTTCGATCGCCCCGAAGGTGTCGTAGTGGATCGGCACGACCACCTCCGGATCGAGAGCCGCGGCCAGTTCCGCCGCCTCGTGGCGGTCCATGGTCACCGCGCCGCCGATCGGCGGGCAGAACACGTCCGCGCTCACGCGTTCGTGGCCCGCCAAGACGTCGGTGTCCCCGGGGACGTAGACGACCGTCCCCCCGAGGGCGATGCGGAACCCACAGCCGCGGCCCTTCGGGTGGTACGGCTCGCCGTTCTCCCGGACCCGGGGGCCCTCGGGGTCGTTGTACGCCGCCGTCGTCCAGAGGATCGCCCCGCCGACCGCGATGTCGGCCTCCGCGTCCACCGTCCGAACCGGGTACGGGAGCTCCGAAAACCGCTCGACGCGGCGGTCAATCAGGTGGGCGTTTACCCCCTCGAAGGCCACGACCGTGGCTTCGGACCCGGCGACCGTCCTGATCCCCGCCGGGTCGTAGTGGTGGCCGTGGGTCACGCACACGACGTCCCCGTCGCCGCCGTCGTGGCCATCTAGTACGCCGTGGCGGCCGGGATCGACGTAGACGACCGTGTCCTCGCCCTCGAGTCTGAGCGTCGCGTGACCCAGCCACGAGACCGACACGCCGCCGTGTTCGATCATGCCGACCCGTTCGGACGCGACCGGTACAAACCCGCCGATCCCGGGGCGTCAGCGTTAGGCCGGGTCCCCGCCGCCGCCTTTGCCCCCGTTCGCCGTCTCCGCGCCCGCGGCCGATCCGTACAGCCGCTTGACCCGCCCGAGCGTGTCGGCGTCGGCGGGCGATCTGTCTTCCCTGACGCCGACGAACCGCGGGAACCGCAGCGCGTACCCCGAGGCGTACGTCGGGGACCGTTGGATCTCCTCGTACCCCACCTCGAACACCACCGCGGGCTCGATGGCGACGGCGGTGCCGGTCTCCGAGCGGACGTGCGGTTCGAGCCGTTCGTGCAGCGACCGGAGTTTCGCGTCGGTGATGCCGGTTGCGACCTTCCCGATCGGCTCGTACTCCTCCTCGGTCCGGACCGAGAGGAGAAACGTCCCGAAGCGGTTCGCGCGCCGCCCCTCGCCCCACTCCGCGCCCGTCACGACGAGATCGAGCGTCTCGACGTCCGGTTTCCGCTTGAGCCAGTTCCGGCCGCGGTCCCCCGGCGTGTACGGCCCCGCCGGGTTCTTGAGCACGATCCCCTCGTGGCCGGCCTCGAGGGCCTCCGCCTCGATCGCGGCTATCGCGTCGGGTTCCTCGGACAGCGCGCGCTCGACGGCGAGGTCGCCGGCGATCCCCTCGAGGCGTTCGCCGCGGCGTTCAAGCGGCGCATCGAGGAGGTCCTCGCCGTCCGCGTGCAGACAGTCGAAGGCGTGGAACTCGACCGCGACGTCCTCGCGGGCGGCCTCGACGCCGTGTTTCCGTCGGAACCGCCGGAGGACCTCCTGGAACGGCCGCGGGGTACCGTCGTCCTCGACGGCGACGGCCTCACCGTCGAGGATCGCCGGCACGTCGAGCGCCCCGGCGACGGCGTCGGCGACCTCCGGTAGCGATCCCGTCACCTCCTCTACGTTCCGCGAGAACAGCCACACGGTCTCGCCGTCGTAGTGCGCCTGGATCCTCACGCCGTCGAACTTCGTCTCGACGACGGCCTCGCCCCACGATTCGAGCGCCTCAAGCGCCGTCCCGGTCTGTGCCAACATCGCCTGAACGGGCCGACCGACGCGGAGCCGTATCCCCTCTATCCCGTCGAGGCCCGCCTCGCGGGCCGTCCGGGCCACGAGACCGCAGTCGTTCGAGACCTGCAGGGCGCGCTCGACGGCCGACGACGGGACGTCGAACGCCTCGGCGATGGCGTCTCTGACCGTCCCCTCGCCGACCCCGATCCGCATCTCTCCGAGGACGAGGCGGGCGAGAAACCGCGCCTCGGTCGGCTCGGACCCGCTGAACAGCCCGAAGAGGGTGTCGAGTTTGACGTCCCTGCTCCCGCTTCCGGAGGCGGTTGCGACCCCCCGGAGGGTCGCTTCGACGTCGCCGACCGACCGCGATCCGGCGTTCTTTTCGCCCTCGCCGAACGCCGAGAGCCCGCGCTGGCCGCCCAGGCGCAACCCCTCGGCGACGGCGCCGATCTCGCCCGTGTCGGCGAGTTCGGCCTCGATGTCGGAGGCGCTCACGTTCGGACCGTCGGCCTTCGCCAGCGCCGCATAACAGAGCGCCGGGCCGACGTCGAGGGTGGTGTCATCGTGGGCCGGGACGATCCGGCCCTGAACGAACCGCGACGCCGCCCCGAGGTCGTCGCCGGCGTTTTCGAGGAGATCGGCGACGAGATCGACGGTGTCGAGGTCGGCCTCCTCGGCCTCGATACCGGCCGCGCGATCGGCGAAGTCGGAGAAATCCATCGGTGTGTGGCGATCGAAACGTCCCGACGACGGGTCGTCGTGACCCTCGCGATCCGGACCTTCCCGAACCTCAGTCCGGCTTGGACGCCTTACAGGACCTCGTCGAAGTCCTTGTGGCCCTTGATGTCGACGTTTCCGTCGGTGATCGTCGCGAGGAACACGCCGTTGCCGGACCCGGTGTCGCGCTCGACGGCCGCCTTGATGCCCGAGGCGGCGACCTCCTTTGCTTCCTCGTTGGTCATGTCGTCGCGGTACTCCCGTTCGAGCGTCCCGTAGGCGACCGTCAGCCCCGACCCGGTGACGGTGTAGTCGTCGGCCATGACGCCGCCGGCGGGGTCGATCGAGTAGACGTGGTGCCCCTCGTCGTCGACGCCGCCGAGGATCGGATTGATCGCAAAGAAGGGGCCGCCGCGGGCGAAGTTACCGGCGAGCGTCGCGAGCGCGCTGATGGAGATGTCCTCGCCGCGTCGGGCCTCGTAGAGGTCCACCTCTGCCCGGAGCGACCGGATGAACGACTGCGCGCCGCCGACGCTCCCGACGAGCGTCAGCGCGGCCGAGGGGTGGATCTGCTCGACCTTCTGGACGTCCTTGTTCGAAACGAACCGCCCGCCCAGCGAGGCGCGCATGTCGGTCGCGATGACGACGCCCTCGGCGGTCGACACGCCGATCGTCGTCGTTCCGGTCTTGTTGACGTTATCGAGGTCGTCGACGGAGAGATCGTTCGACGGGACGTCACCCAGTTCCGGTTCGTACGGCGAGAGGGTGTGGTCCTGTCCGGTCCGCGGCAGGGGAGAATCGGGTTGACGCATTACTGATCGGTATACGCTGGCCGCCGATAAAAGCTTCCGGTTAGTGGTCAAACGGGCCCGCGGGGACGAAACAATAGGGCTATCCGTTCCCCACCGCTTCGGGCGGACATGAGCAACTACCTCGTCGCGATGGAGGCCGCCTGGCTGGTCCGCGACGTCGAGGAGATCGACGACGCGATCGGCGTCGCCGTCAGCGAGGCCGGCCGCCGTCTCAACGAAAACGACATGGACTACGTCGAGGTCGAGGTGGGCTCGACGCCGTGTCCGGCCTGCGGGGAGCCGTTCGACTCGGCGTTCATCGCCGCCGACACGGCGCTCGTCGGCCTCGGCCTCGAAATGAAGGTGTTCAACGCGGACAGCACCCAACACGCCTCCCGGATCGCGAAAAGCGAGATCGGCGGGGCGCTGCGCGACGTGCCGCTGAAGGTGATCGACACGTTCGAAACCGACGACGGGGACGAGGACGGGGACTGAGACGACGGCGGCGAGCGAAAAGCGGAGCCGCGACCCGGGGTCGGGTCAGGAGATGTGCGCCGCGACGTCGGCTTCCGTGATGATCCCGCGCAACTGACCGTCCTCGACGACCATCACCGCGTCCTGGTGGTTGAGGTGGGCGTTGATGCCGTCGAGCGTCGCGTCGGGCTCGACCGTCGTGATCGCCTCCCGCATCGCGTCGGCGACGGGGAGATCGGCGGCGCTTTCGGATTCGAGCTGCCTGATGTCCGAGTTCGAGATGATGCCCTGGGGTCGCCCGTCACGAACGACCGGCAGCTGGGAGTACCCCTCCGTGACCATCGCGTCGATCGCCTCCCGGACGCTGTCGTCCGGCGCGACGGTTATGACCCCCTCGTGCATGATGTCCGCGGCGTGCATCACCGTGCTTTCGGCCTCGTCTAAGGCCGTCACGATGCGCCGAAGCGTCGAGAGACGCGGGTCGACGTCGCCGCCCTCGATCCGCGCGATGAGCGGCTGGGAGACGTCGGCCCTGTCGGCGAGTTCGCTCTGCGTTAGCTCGAGCCCCGTCCGACGCTCCTTTAGATCCGTCGGCGTCGGTAGATCGGTACCCATGTCGCTTAATTACCAACAGTTATACAAAAGCCTTCCCCCGCCCGACGGTTCATATACCGGGGCGGGGGCAGACGACGCGTGCGCTGAGAGACGCCGGTCGGCTCCCGAGGCGGGAGCGCGGGGCGAGAGCCGACCGCGGAGAGCCCCGCCTGCTCGCTACAACTCGAGGCCGCGGATCGAAACGCCGTCGCCGGACTCGACCCGACCGACGACGCGGGCGTCCCCGACGGCGTCGGTCACGCGCTCGGCGTCCGCCTCCGGCATCGCGGCCACGAACCCCGTGCCCATGTTGAACGTGCGGTGCATCTCCTCGTCCGAGACGTTCCCCTCGGCTTGGACGAACCCGAACACCGGCTGCGGCTCGAAGGGCTCCGACACGACATAGCGGTGCTCGCCCATCCGTCTGAGGTTCGTCCAGCCGCCGCCCGTGATGTGGGCCGCGGCGTGCGTCTCGACGGCGTGTAACGGCTCGAGCAACTCGCGGTAGATCCGCGTCGGCTCCAACAGCACCTCGCCGATCGTGCGGCCGCCGGTCCCGCTCTCCTCTCTGTCTCCGTCTCCGTCTCCGCGTTCCTCGCCCGGAAACGGATCGGCGTAGCTGTGCTCCCGCGTGACGGCCTCGCGTGCGAGCGTCAGCCCGTTCGAGTGGATCCCGGACGAGGGAACGCCGACGAGGCGGTCGCCGGCCTCCGCCCGCCCGTCGAACAGTTCCGCCTCGGTCGCCAGCCCGACGCACGCCCCGGCGAGGTCGAGACCGCGGATCACCTCCGGCATGACAGCGGTTTCGCCGCCGACGAGCGAGATCCCCGCCCGATCGGCCCCCTCGGCGAGCCCGCGTCCGACGCGCTCGGCCGTCTCGTCGTCGGGCGTCTCGACGGCGAGGTAATCGACGAACGCCACCGGCGTCACGCCCGTCGCGATGAGGTCGTTCGCGTTCATCGCGATGCAGTCGATCCCGATCGTCGAGTAGTCGCCGAGCGCCTCGGCGACGAGCAGTTTCGTCCCGACGCCGTCCGTCGCCAGCGCCAGATACCGGTCGCCGATGTCGATCAGCCCGGCGTAGTCCCCTTCGAACTCCCCAACCGCCCCCAGAAGCGCCGCGGTCGCCGCCTCGCTCTCGTCGATGTCGACGCCGGCGCGCGCGTACGTCAGCTCCTCGTCGGCGGGTCCCTCGTCGGTCATGCCCTAAGACGGGGCCGAACGGCGCAAAAACGCGTCGGTTGTCCGGCGGTCAGAACGCGGGGAACCCGACGACGAGAAAGGCGCCGACGGCGAGCAGCGCCGATCCGGCGAACACGACGCCGAAGACGACCCGGTTCCACGAGAGGACCGTCCTGCCGTCGAGCGGGCCGAACGGGATCATATTGAACGCCGCGAGAAACGCGTTCACGAGGGTTCCGAGCCTGCCGATCTGTCCGACGATACCCGGGGCAACGGACAGCGGGACGAACACCCCGAGCAGGGCGACGTTCATCAGCGGCCCCGCAACGGCTATGCGCCCGCTCTGTCCCGGGGTGACCCGACCGCGGTGGTGGACCGCGCCCGGGGCCGCAAACAGGAATCCGGCGAAGGCGGCCCCGATGCAGAGCGCGAGCATCCCGTAATCGGCCTTGAACGACGCCCGCTGTCCGAACCGGACCGCGACGACCTTGTGTGCGAGTTCGTGACACAGGAACCCGACGCCGACCGTCAGGACGCTCGCGACGAGGACGCGGCCGAAAAGCGGCGACGCGACCGCACCGAGAAGGTTCGGCAGCACGCTCCGTCCCGTCGCAACGAAAACGAAGACGCTGAACGCGACGCCCAACGCCCCCCACGCGACGAGGAGGTCGCGGATCTCCGCGGGGTAGAACTCGATCCCGCGGACCCGGAGGGCGCTCACCGCAGCGCCTCCAGGAGGATGTTCAGGCTGTTGCGCGCGGCCTCGAACATCAGCCTCCCGACGCCGCTTGCGCCCTCGATCCCGGACCCGGCAAACAGGTACGGAAGCAGGACCGTCGCGAAGAGGACGCTCCCGATGAAGCTCCCGACGTTCGTCAGCGCGACGATCATGATGAGCCGAAACAGCGGCACGGTCCTGAGCTTCCCCCAGAGCTGTCGCATCGGCGCCTCCTCGTCGGACATGATGTCGTTGAGCGTCGAGATGTCGCCGACGTTGACGTTGAGATACCGCAACTCGACGTACCCGGCGAACCACCCGGGCGCCAGGAGGGGGTTGACGCTCGTCAGCCACGCGACCGCGCCGCCGACCCCCGCCGAGCGCCAGTGTGCGCCCGCGAGCTTGGCGAGACCGAACGCGAGGACGCCGTTGATGAGGAACCACGCCGTGAACAGCCGTACTAAGAGCCCGCTCGATGCCCCCTCGACGCCGGTGTACGTCGCGATCGCCAGCAGGACGAAGAACAACAGGAACCCGAGCGTGAACAGGTAGCCGAACAGCTTGTACAGCGAGACGCGCCCGCCGGACGTCCGGCCCGTCAGCGACTCCATCGACGGCAACAGCGACGGCGTTTCGAGGTACCGCTCGATCCCCTCTCTGTGGCCGGCACCGACGACGGCGACGATGTCGTACCCCTGATCGCGCAGCGCGACGAGTTTGTGTGCGATGAACGCGTCGCGCTCGTCGATGAGCGCCTCGGCCCCGCCCGGCGAGAACCGGCGGAACTCCTCCATCATCGCGCCGACGACGTCCGTGTCCGTCATCCGATCAACGTCGATCTCCCCGACGTCCTCTTCGGGGGCGAGCCGTCCGAGCGCGACGACGAGCCCCGTCCCCAACGCGAGTCCGAGACCGAGCGCGACGACGAGCGTGTCCGCGAGTCCGACGAGAAGCCCGGGACCGAGCGCCTCCGGAACGACGAACGGACCGGCGACGGCGCCGGCGAGCACCGACACGACGAGCGCGATGCCGACACCGATCCCCATCCCGACCTCCCTCGGGTCGCCGAGGCCGACGGCGAGGCTGCCGGCCAGTTTGACCTTCTCGAACACCGACAGCCGGGCCCAAAAGCGCTGTATCGTCACCTGGATGTCCCGATCGACGAGCGCGACCTCCAGGCCCAGCGCCTCCGCGGTGTCGATCGCCGCCGCCATGTCCGCCCCCGGCTCGATGTCGAACCGATCGCCGAGCCTGGCCTGGACGTACGACAGCATCCAGTAGGCGAGGAACTGATACACGGTGTTGCCCTTCAGGAGGTCCCCGGCGTCGAGGTCCTCGGGCGTCTCACCGCGGAGTTGGCGGTACCGCCCCTCGTCGAGTTCGACGGCGACGACGTCGGGGCGCTCGGCGTCGATGACCTCCTCGACCTCCTCGACGCTGGCCGCGGAAACGTGTGCGGTTCCGACGACTCGAACGGAGCCCTCCCGGGCCTCGCCACTCATTGTCGGCACCTGTCGGGCGAGGGGTTTACGTGTGTCGGGATCCGCCTCGAGGGACCCCGAACCGGCCTCGCCGGCCGGATCACTCGAAGTCGGGCAGGTCGTCCGGGGCCTCGTAGTCGGCCTCCCAGTCGATGTACTCCGCCTTCAGCGTCCGGCTGACCGTGTCGCCGAGTTCGGCCAGCGCCGCGTTGATCTCGGAGACGGTCTCCCACGACTCGAGATCCGGGTGCAGTTCGCGCTCCTTCCAGTCCTCCGGGATCCCCGGCGCGTGGTAGCCGACCCGATCGGCGAACGAGTCCCAAAAGAAGTCGAACCGCCCGATCATCCCCAGGTCGGTCACGATCCCGAACTCCCGCTCGTCGACGTCGGTCCGCCCCGCCCAGTCCTCGAACGCCTCCGCCCACGCCCCCGTCCGGAGGAGCTCCTCTATCTCCTCGCGCTTGTAGTCCGTCTCGCCGACGATCTCGGCGTCCTCGTACTCGTTGGGGTCCGTCTCTTCGAGCTCCGGCGGCGCGGGCGGAGCCACGTCCAGGGTCATGCCGTGGGTTCGTCGAGCCGGAAAATAACCGTGTCGTCTCCGGCACCGACGCCTCAGAACCGCTCGTACCGGAACCGGACGGTCGTGCTCGGGGCCTCGTCGAGCCTCGGCTCGATCGCCGCGTCGAAGGCGTCCCGGTCGGCCCCCGGCTCTAGATCCAACCCCTCGGTCAACGCGTAGGCGACGAGGCGGTACTCCTGGTCGTCGGGCGTTTCGTGACACGGCGAGCGGTAGCCGATCTCCCGCTCGTCGTTCTGCCCTTGGGTCGCCGCGATCGGCCCTGTCACCCGCCGATCGCCGGGGATCCCGGCGGGCAGATCGACAGACCCCTCCGCCGGGAGCCCCCAGAGCAGCCAGATCGTCCGCGGCGTGTAACTGCGGAGCCACTCGCCGACGAGCGCGACCGACGACGCGGGCGCCGGGATCCCCTCTATGGACACCGGCGGCGACTCCCCGACCCCGTCGCAGGTGTACCGCTGGGGCAGGTCTCCGCCGTCGAGCGCCGGGATCGACAGCCGGAACGAGTCGCCCGAGGGAGGCTCCCCGCCGATGGTACACCCCGAAAGCGCCGAGAGGGAAAGCGCGGCGAGCAGGTGGCGTCGTCGCATACGGTCGGGGTACTCGAGGGAGAATCAAGACCGTGTCGGCTTCCGCTCGCTTCGTCCGGACCGCCGGCGGATGCTTGATTACCGTGGAGCCCCAAACGCGAGGCATGGCTGCCGAAATCGTCCCCCCCACGCGGCGGCGCTGTGAGCGCTGCGGTCGGACCGACGTCTGGGAGGAGACGCTCGAGAACTGGGTCATCGCGGAAAAAAACGGCGAACGGCAGGTCGGCAACAAACACTGCATCCACGAGTGGGACATCAACGGACAGTACAACCCCATCGCCGACGACCCGAGCCCCGAGGAGTGACGGCCGCCCGCGTCGCCGCTCCGATCACTCCGGGACGGGCGGCGACCAGCCGTGGTTGTCGGCGACGAAATCGATGAAATCCGGGAACTCGTGGCCGCGGCCGAGCACCTCCCGCGCGAACGCGGGCTCGGGGTGATCGGAGAACCCGCCCGACCCCACCATCCGCCGGAGCACCTCCTGGGTGTCGGCGGAGCTGTCGCCGAAGGCGTCGGTGAACGCCTCCGGCGTGTCCCCGAACCGCTCGGCGAACGTCTCGCGTGCGCTGTCGTAGGCGTCCGTCAGCCACCGCTCGCGGTGGCTCCGGTAGGCGTCCTCGTAGGCGCCGTGGAGCTCCGAGAACTCGCCCGCGCTCAGCGGGTCGGTCGCCGAGAGAAACGTGACGAGTTTGACGACCGCGCTCCTCGTCACCGGATCATCGGGGTCCGACCCCGGAAGCCGCAACTCGTCGATGGGCTCGCTGCCGGCGTTCGGCGACGACGAGAGGGCCGCGGTGTACGCGTCGCCGTCGTCGCGGACGTACAGCGTGTACTGAAACCGGTCGTGTCGGAACTGCCTGACGACGCCGTCGCCGTGACCGCCCCCGAACCGACCGTACCAGTTCGAGATCCCGAGATCGGGCAGCTGGGGCGTAAACGCCGTCGGCGAGAAGACGAGCGAACCCAACTCGGCGTGGCTCAGCCGCGCGATACAGGGGATCTCACCGAGTTCTCTGAGGACCTCCTCGCGGTCGTCGCCCAGGCGGGCCGTCCGACCGCACGACTCACAGACGACGCTGCGCCCTTTCGTCGGGTGCTCGGGCGTGACTGTCGGAACGTGATCGCCGACCGGGACGTCCGGAAGCTCGTAGCGACCGCAGCGGACCGAGGCCAACTCCTCGAGCGCCCGGCGGATCGGTCCCTCGGCGGTGACAGAGTACGGCACCGTCACGCCGCAGGTCGTACACCGGACGAAGCGCTCGCGCGGGTACAGCGAGGGCGTGTGCTCGCGGGCCGCGACGCTCGGATCGACATTGAGATCGCGGAGCGTGGTCGACCGGGCGTCCTGCGCTGCCATGTCGGTCGGTTCGACGTCCGACCACAAAACCGTGGGCTCGGTATCGACAGCTGAGTGCGAGCCGAACCCCCGGCCGGACACAGTCGGTGAAACCGGGTCGAAGTTTAAACCGCAGCTCGGCGAAAGAACGGTACAACCATGCCGGGCGGACTCAATCCCCGCGAATACGACCTCGGCGAGCTCCGCGATGCGGTCCGCGAGACCGGACGCGACAGCGACCGCCCTCGCCGGGAGCCCGGACGCGCCCAATCCGGATCAGGGTCCGGCTCCGGGGCCGCCGAGCCCCCGGCCCGCCGGCCGGTCGATGCCGGGGCCGACGCCCGCTCGGACGCCCGGCCTGAGCCGTCGGCGTTCGACGACCCCGAGGCGTACCTCCGCTCGCGGCGACGCGGCGACGCGGCTCGAGCGGAGCGTCCCCGGCAAAATCGCCCAAACCGTCAGGACCGCCAGGACCGTCAGGACCGCCAGGACCGTCGAGACCGCCAGGACCGTCGAGACCGCCAAGAGCGCCGAACCGAGCGCCGCCCGCCCGACCGACGCGAGCCGACCGCCCGCGCCGGGCGCGGAGACGTCGGGTTCCTCCCACGGGACGCTGACACCTCGAAGCCGTACCTCAAGGACCTCCCGGGCGGCTACGGCGCACAATCGGAGATCTTCGAGTGGCTCGACCTGCTGGTCTCGAGGGGCGGCCACGAGGGCGCGGTGTCGGCGCTGGAGTACTACGAGTCGATCGAGTGGCTCTCCGCGGAGAGCCGGACGCAACTCGAGGCCTTCGTCGGCGGGCTCGCCGAGCCGGGGTCCGGCGGGGGCTCGCTCGGCGTCTCCGATCACCGCGAGAGCCTCAGGTACGTCGCCCGCCTCGCCGGGCGGGACTGACCGATCCGCACTCGGCCGGCGTGCTCGGGGAAGCTTATTTGAGACCGTCGGGAGACAGGCCGAACGAAATGAGCGAAACGGAGACCGATCCCGACGAGACGGCCGACGGCGACGGCGAGGCCCCGGCCGAAACCGGTCCTGACGAGCCCGAGGCGGCCACCGCCGAGACGGCCGACGAGTCCGACCCCAACGACACCGCCGAGACGGCCGACGCGCCGGCATCGTCCGACGGCCCCGACGGTGTCGTCCCCGTTGGCGTCAAACTCGGCAGCACGCGCACCGTCGTCGTCTACCCCTCGCCCGACGGCGACGGCGTCGAGACCATCCGCACGCTGACCTGTCTTGCGACCTACGAGGACGTCCTCACCGGCGAGGAGCGGATCCTCTACGGGGAGGAGGCCGCCCGGGAGTACCCCGACCGGGTCCGGTTCATGCTCCGCTCCGGGCTCCCGGAGGACACCGACAGCGTCGAATCGGCAGAGACGTTCTTCAGCGAACTCCTCGAGTCGAACGACGTGCCGACGAACAGCGCCGTCGTGTACGCGATCCCGACGATCGACAACGAGGCCGGCCTCGCCAACCTCGAGTCGGTCATCGAGGGGAGCCGGATCGGCGAGGCGCTCGTCCGGAGCTACCCGGAGTCGCTCTGTGGGTCGCTCCCGGCGTTCGACGACGGGCTGGACGCGATCGATGACATCTTCGTGACGGTCAACATGGGCTCGACCAACCTCGAGGTCTGCGCCTACCGCCGCGGCGAACAGCTCACGCCGCTGTCGACGGGCTCGATCACGGGCAACGAGGTCGATCGCCGCATCGCGAACTACGTCGAGGAGGAGACCCAGGGCCGCGTCAACATCGACCCGACGACCGCCAGGGAGTACAAGGAGGAACACGCCGACTTCGACGCCTTCGAGCCCTTCACCGACGTGATCCAGCAGCCGGGCGGCGGCTCCCACGAGTTCACCATCGAACACAGCGTCATGGACGCCTGCGACGAGTACGTCGACGAGGTCGTCGACGAGATCGCGAACGGCTTCCTGCCGGAGTTGGCGAACGACAACATGAAGGTGTACCAACTCGCACTCGAAAAGCCGATCGTCCTGACCGGCGGGATGGCCTGCGTGCCGGGCATCGCCGACGTCGTCGAGGCGCGTCTCAGCGACGAACTCCAGCGCGACGTCGACGTCGTCCGCGCCGACAGACCCGACCTCGCCGCCGCCGAGGGCGCCCACGAGATCGCCGACCACCTCGCCGAGAGCCTGTAGCGACACGCCGCTCGAAACCGTCCGAACGTACTTGACCGAGACGCGGAAACCCGATGACGGACGGATGGACACAGACGTCGTTCCGGACCCCGGGACCCTCGATCGGATCGACACCGGCGCCGACCGCCGGGACCCCGATCCGACCGACTGTTTGCCCCCCGGCGAGGAGCCGACGGCCGTCGTTTCGCTCTCGCCGGGTTGGGTCGCCCTCACCGACCGGGAACTGCTGGTGTTTCACCCCGACAGAGCGCCCGCGCTCGCCCGAGTCCCTCGGGTGAACGTGACCGCTGTCGCCGTCCGCCGCGCCGGCGGCCGGACGTTTCTGTCCTACGCGCCGAACGCCGTCGTCTTCGCTCTGATCGCGGGGCTCGTCGGCGCGGCGTTGCTTTCGGTCTCGCCGGGCGGTCTGGTCGCGATTCCCGAGGCGCCCGGGGCGGGACAGCTTGAGACCATCGTCGGCGCGCTCGCCCGCGCGACGCGTCTCCTCGGTGTCGTCCTCGTGTTCGGGGCCGTCCTCGCGGCGGTTTCGGTCGCGACCGTCGTGGGCTACTGGCTGGTCTCGAGAGATGTCGCCTTGGTCGTCGAGCGCGGCGACGCCGACCCGATCGAGTGCCCCACGACCAAGACGAGCGGAACGCGGGCGCTCCGGGCGCTCGAGCCGGAACTCGCCGGACGGTCGCCGGGCGATCGGCGCTCGAAACGGGCGTGACTCTCATGAGCCCCCCGCGGGTAGCCCCGGTCAGGATGGCTGACACCACGCTTCGCTCGGACGACCGCGCGGTGAGCGAAACGATCGCACTCGGTGTGATCCTCGGGAGCGCGATCGCCCTAGCGCTGGCCCTCGGCGCGATCATGCTTCTCGCCGGAGCGGTCTGATTCGGCGCCGCGCGCCCGGCCGCCTCGCGCGCCCGTCCCGCGGCGCGGACACGACAGCACAAGCTACATATCCGACGCTCGGCTACGATCCGGTATGACATCCGAGGCCGAACACCGCCCGCTCGTCGTCGTCGGCTCCGGTATCGCCGGGCTGTCGGCGGCGATCTACGCCGCGCGCTCGAACAACGATCCGCTCGTGCTCGAGGGCCCCGAACCCGGCGGGCAGTTGACGCTGACGACCGACGTCGCGAACTACCCCGGCTTTCCGGAGGGGATCGGCGGCCCCGAACTCATAAACGAGATGCGATCGCAGGCCGAGTCCTTCGGCACGGAGATCGATCACGGCGTCGTCGTCGACGTCGACCCCGGGACCCCACACCGGATCGAACTCCGCGACGGCACCGTTTATACCGCCGACGCGCTCGTTGCGGCCTCGGGGGCCTCGGCCCGGACGCTCGGCGTCCCCGGGGAGGACGAGCTCATGGGGTACGGCGTTTCGACGTGTGCGACCTGTGACGGGGCCTTCTTCCGGGGCGAGGACATGCTCGTCGTCGGCGGCGGGGACGCCGCCTGCGAGGAAGCCGCCTTCCTGACGAAGTTCGCCGACACGGTCTACGTCGTCCACCGCCGGGAGAACTTCCGCGCGGAGGACTACTGGACCGACCGGATCCGCGAACTCGAGGAGAGCGGCGATGTCGAGGTGCTGATAAACACCGAACTGCTCGAGATCCACGGCAGCGCCGACGACGGCGTCGAGCGCGTGACGCTGACGCGACACCCCGAGGGGTACCCGACGGAGAAACCCGACGACCCCGAGACGGAGACCTTCGGGATGGACGTCGGCGCGGTGTTCATGGCGATCGGCCACACGCCGAACACCGGGTACCTCGAGGGGACCGGCGTCGACCTGGACGAGACGGGGTATATAAATACGGTCGGCGGCGACGGCGGCGGACAGACCCGGACCGACGTGCCCGGGATCTTCGGGGCCGGCGACGTCGTCGATCACCACTACCAGCAGGCGATCACCGCCGGCGGCATGGGCGCGAAGGCGGCCATCGACGCCGACGAGTACATAGAGTCCCTCGAGCGGACCTCCGGAGCGACGCTCGACGCCGCCGCCGACGACTGACCCGACGCGGGTCGGCGCGGGTGACACACTACACCGGAAGCGCCTTCCGTCGCCGTCCGAAACGGGGCGTATGTCAAACGATACGGTTACGCTCCGGATCGAGGGCGACGACGCGGAGAACGACGTGACGCTGCCGGCCGCGATGCTCGATCTGATGCGTGAGGACGGCGAGACCGACCCCGAGATCGTCGGCGACCTCGCGCTGTTTTCCTGCGCCCAGCGGATCCACGCGACAGTACACCACGCCGAGGGCGGCGACACCGAGCGCTACAAGACGATCGAGGAGCGGACGATGGAACTGTTCGAGGAGCGCTTCGGCGCGACGTACGCCGAACTGACCGGCCACGACCACTAAACGGCTCTCTGTCGCACGCCGTAGGGCGTCGTCGGCTACCGGTTGTCCTCCGGGACCGTCCACTCGAGGACGACCCCCGCATCCACGCGGTCTACGCCCTCCAGTTCCAGCGCCGGGAACGCCGAGACGAACCCTTCCCCGTCGGCAAGCGTCGGCGCGTCCCGGCCGCCGAAGATCACGTTCCCGACGAAGACGGTGAGCTCGTCGACGAGCCCGGCCTCGAAAAGCGAGAACACGAGCTCGCCGCCGCCCTCGACTAGGACCGACCCGACCCCGTCGGATTCGAGCGCCCCGAACGCGGCCGCAAGATCGACCCGCTCGTCGCCGGCGGTGACGAGCGTCGCCCCCGCCGCCTCGAGTGCGTCCCGCCGCTGCCCCGAGGCGGCCTCACTCGTCAGGACGTACGTCGCCGCGTCGCCGGCCAACACGTCGGCCTCGGTCGGGGTCCGACACGTCGAGTCGGCGACGATCCGGGCCGGCGGGGGCGCCTCGGCCCCCTTCGTCCGGCGGCGGTGTGACTCGTCGTGTCTGCGCAGCGAGGGATCGTCGGCCAGCACCGTGCCGACGCCGACCACGACCCCGTCGGCCGCGGCCCGGAGCCGGTCGACGCGGGCGAAGTCCTCCTCGCCGCTGATGGCGATCTGCTCGCGGCGCCGCGAGGAGAGCTTCCCGTCGGCGCTGACGGCGACGTTCACAGAGACGTGCATACCCGAATCCCGCGTGCCGTCGGTAAAACCGTTATCGCTTGGGGTTCTCCAGCCCCCACCTCCGGCCTTCGTCCTCCGCTCTCCGTTCGCGCGCCGCGTCCGTTCGCGCCCGCCGTCACCGCCGCAGCGCCGCGATCGGCCGCCACGGCAGCGGCACGTAGTCGCGGTCCGGGGTGTACCGGCCGAACGCGAGGCTGTTCGACATCACGGAGACGCTGGAGGCGGCCATCGCCGCGCCCGCGAAGGCGGGGTTCAACAGCCCCAGCGAGGCGATCGGAACGAGCGTCGCGTTGTACGCGAACGCCCAAAAGAGGTTCTGGCGGACCTTCGCTATCGTCGCCTCCGAGATGCGGATCGCCTTCAGCACGTCGGTCGGGTTCGAGCGCATGAGCGTCACGTCCGCCGCCTCCATCGCGACGTCGGTCCCCGACCCGATCGCGATGCCGATGTGTGCGGTCGTCAGCGCCGGCGCGTCGTTGACGCCGTCGCCGACCATCATCGCCCGCGTGCCGTCCGCCTGGATCCCCTCGATCGCGTCGGCCTTCTCGCCGGGCAACACGCCCGATCGGACGTTCTCCTCGTCGATCCCGACCGCCGCCGCGACGGCCCGGGCGGTCCGGTCGTTGTCGCCGGTCAGCATGAACACCTCGTACCCCCGGTCGGCCAGCGCCGAGACCGCCTCCTTTGCGCGCTCCCGGACGGTATCGGCCGTTGCGATGACGCCGACGACGTCGCCGTCCAGGGCGACGAGCATGGCGGTTTTGCCCTCCCGCTCGAAGCGCTCCATCGTCGCCTCGGCCGCTTCGGTGTCGACGCCGTTCGCCTCGAGCAGCGCGCGGTTCCCGACGAGCACGCCGCCGCGTTCGCTCCGCGCCTCGACGCCCTTCCCGGGGACGTTCTCGAAGCCCTCGACGGCGATCGGGTCGACGTCCCGCTCTTCGGCCCCTCGGACGATGGCCCGCCCGAGCGGGTGTTCGGACCCGGTCTCGGCGCCCGCGGCCACCGCGAGAACGAACGACTCGTCGAGCGCCCCCTCGAGAGCGCCGCCGTCGGCGCGACGGCCGCCCCGGACCGGCTCGACGTCGGTCAGCCGCATCTCGCCTTCGGTCAGCGTCCCGGTCTTATCGAAGACGACCGCGTCGGTCCCGCGGACGCGCTCGAGGACGTCGCCGCCCTTGAACAGGACGCCGTTGCGCGCGGCGATCGTCGACCCGACCATCGTCGCCGCCGGCGTTGCGAGCCCGAGCGCGCAGGGGCAGGCGATGAGCACCGACGACGCGAACACCACCATCGAGAACTCGGCGAGCGGAACGCCGCCGACGACCGGGCCGCCGCCGACCTGCGCCAGCGGAAGCCCCCCGACGAGCGCGCTCAACTGCGGCGCGAAGAGGTACCAAAGCACCGCCCACGCGACGGCGTTGACGATGACGAGCGGAACGAAGTACCCGCTGGCCCGATCGACGAGCCGCTGGATGTCCGGCTGGCGGGACTGTGCCTCCTTGACCCGCCGGACGATGCCCTGTATCGCCGTGTCCTCGCCGACGCTCGTCGCCTCGAGTAGGAGGACGCCGTTCTCGTTTATCGTTCCCCCGATCACCTCGTCGCCCGGCACCTTCTCGACGGGCACGGACTCCCCGGTGAGCATCGACTCGTCGATCGCCGACTCGCCGTCCTCGACGACGCCGTCGGTCGGCACCCGCTCGCCCGGCCGGACCTTCAGCAGATCGCCGACCTCGACCTCCGAGAGGGGCACCACCGTTTCCTCGCCGTCGCGGACGACGGTCGCCTCCTCGGCCTCCAGGCGGAGCAACTCCCGGAGCGCGCCGGAGGCCTGTGCCTTCGAGCGCGCTTCGAGCCAGTTGCCGACGGTGATGAACCAGAGGATGAACCCGACCGCCTCGAAGTAGAGGTCGCCGGCGATCGCCCCGAGGACGACCGCCGTGCTGAAGACGTACCCGGCGCTCGCCCCGACGGCGACGAGGGTGTCCATGTTCGCGGTCCGGTTTCTGGCCGCCTTGTACGCGCCGACGAGGAACTCCCGGCCGAGCGTCGCCATGAGCGCGGTTGCGAGCCCGAACTCGATCCACCCGAGCGGAACCCCGCCGAGCCCGCCCGGCTCCGGCAGCGGGGTGAACATCGCCGCCATCAGGTAGACGAACGGCAGCGTCAACGCCCCGCCGCCGACCGCGAGGCGCCGCTGCCTGCGGAGCTCTCGCTCGGCCACGCTCTCCTCAGTGGAGCCGTCCGCGTCGGTCTCGGCCTGCGGGTCGTACCCCGCGTCGGCGATGGCGTCGCGGGCCGCCTCAATCGAGAAGCTCTCGGGGTTGTACTCGACGGTCGCCTCGTCGGTCGCGTAGTTGACATCGGCGCGGATGACGCCCGAAACGCCCCCGAGGGCCCCCGCGATCGTCTCCGCGCACGTCGAGCAGTGCATCCCCGACACCCCGATCGTCCGCGTTTCCCGCTGTGGCTCGTATCCGGCCTCCTCGATCGCCGCGTAGACCGACCCGAGCGACGTCTCCTCTGGGTCGTACTCGACTGTCGCCTCGTCGGTCGCGTAGTTCACCGAGCCCTCGGCGACCCCCCCGAGCGATTCGACGGCCTCGGTCACCGTCTCCGCGCACGTCGAGCAGTGCATCCCGGAGATCCCGATCCGCTCACGAACGGTCATACCCGTTAGTACGGCCTTCGGACTGATGCGGTTTGCCCTTTCGAATACGTTCTTCGAGGGCGAGAATACTTCGGATTCGAAGGTCACCGACCGTCGTCCGCCGGCGCGACCCCGGACGCCCGACTGCCGCGCGGCCGATCGGCCCTCGTCAGGACGCGTCGGGCGTTGTGAGCTCCGCCCCGTCGCCGAACTCGCCGTTTATCATTCGGGGGTCGATCCAGACGATGAACTCCGAGTCCCGCTTGATGAGCCCGCGGATGTGGCCGTGGTCCACCGGCGGGTCGTCGACCTCCTGTTCGGAGACATCGGAGACCTCCTCGACGCTGTCGACGGCCCACCCGATCGATCGGTCGTCCTCGAAGATGGCCGAATCGAAGATCACGATCCGGTCGCCGAGGTCGCCCCCGACGTCGAGTCCGACCTTCGGATCGATGATCGAGGTCGTGTTCCCGCGGAGGTCGATGACCCCCTCGACGTGCGGCGGCGAGTTCGGGATCGGCGTCAACTCGCCCATGTCGACGATCTCGGTCACGTACTCGATGCTGACGCAGTATGTCTCCTCGCCGAGGCGGAACTCAAGCACCTGTTCGGTCTCGAGTTGCTGGGTCGCTTCCTGGGACATGGTTCGGGTATCGTACCTTTCCAGCCGTTCGGTACTTAATACTCCGAGCGTTTCATCGCCTGATACGCGGGGCGTGGGCGGCGGCGTCGGGGCCGGCGCACCCGGGACGGACCGACGGCCGAGGCGCTCGTCCCCGATAACGGAACCCATTTGCGTCCCGACGCCGGATTCACGCGCATGGACTGGCCTCACGACCCCGACGGCGAGGATGGCTCCGAAGGGAAACGCAAGTACGGGCAGGCGGTGCTGGCAAAGAAGATCGACGAGGAGGAGGAGTTCCCGCTGACGACATCGGAGTTCGTCGAGGAGCACGGCTCCGATCCGATCCGCCTCAACCACGAGCGCGTCGTCAGCGTCGCCGACATCTTCGAACACGTCGAGGAGACCGAGTTCGAGGACTTCGTCGAGTTCCACGGGGCGGTCGGGCAGGCGATGCGAGACAACGATATGTGGGAACTCGAGGACGAACACGTCGCCTGACGGCGGGCCCCGAGTAAGGGGGTGAAACACCGGCCGTACCGTCGACAATGGTAAGGCAAATACCGGCCGGCCGCTAACCACGGACCGTGACGAACACCCAGGTTACGCTCATACAGATCGACAACTACGGCCCTTGGACGGTCACGCCCGAACCCCGCCGGGAAGTCGACCTCCAGACGCTCCAATCGCGGCTGTACGCCGACCTCTCACAGCTGTTCGGGAACCGCGAGGGGTACGTCTTCTTCACGCGGTTCGACAACATGGTCGCGGTGACGAACGGCCTCGACAGCGACGCCCACGCCCTGATACAGGAGTCCGTCGACAACCGGTATCCGGTGAGCGTGAGCCTGAGCGTCGCCGTGGACGCCTCTCCGGCGCGCGCGCTCGGGGTCGCGACCGACCAGCTTCAGGACGCCGGGAGCGCACAGGACCGCGGTCGGACGGAGATCCTCCGCGGCGATCCGCTCGCCGACCCCGAGCGATCGGGCGACGACGTGCGCATCGCCCACTTCGACGTCAACGACGCGACCGGAAAGTACACCGATGAGCTGAACGAGTTCGACTCCTTTATCAACATCGAACAGGGCTACGCCGAGCTGATGCGACACATGCGCACCGACCACGAGTCGCTGTCGTTTTTCGTCGGCGGCGACAACATCATCGCCGTCTGTGACGCCCTCGAGGCCGCGGCGTACCGCGAGGCGATCGAACACGTCAGAGACGCCGTCGGGGTCGATCTGAAGGTCGGGGTCGGCACCGACCGGACGGCCCAGAAGGCGGGCATGGCGGCCAAACACGCCCTGGAGACCTGCCGCGAAGAGGGGACGGACGTCGAGTTCGCCTGATCGCACCCTCCGAATGCGAGCACACCCCGGCGATGCTTCCGGACGCGTCCGTGACGCCGGCACACTGACGGGGAGGGTTTTTATCGATCCGATCGAACACGCGTTCATGCGTCGTCGACCGCTGTTGGCCGCGCTCGGAGCGACCGTCGCTACGGCCGGGTGTGTGACCGGGTACGCGGCCGACGACACGGGAGACGACCCGACCGGCGAGCCCCCGGCGACGGACGGCAACGACGGGCAAAGAGACGGGGAAGGCGAGGGGATCGACGCGCCGACGCTCGCCGAACAGGGCCGACCGCCGACGCTCTGTGAGGAGGACCTCCGACCCGAGGGCATCCGAGCGATCGACGACCCGTCCTTTTGCGCCCCCAAGGCGTGGCCCGACGACCCCGACGGGTACCGGCCGCTCGAGGAGGGCTCGACCGTCATCGGGGTCGAACGCGACGGCGTGGCGCGCGCGTACCCGCTGACGGTGCTGAACGTCCACGAGATCGTCAACGACACCCTCGGCGAACCGATGATCGTCACCTACTGTCCGATCTGTCGGAGCGGGATGGTCGCCGACCGGCGCGTCGACGGCGACACGGCGACGTTCGACGTCTCGGGGCTGCTTTGGGTCCCGCCGCGGATCTACACGGCCGCCGCCGAGGAGGAGGGCCGCGTCTTCTCCGACCGCGAGGACGGCGTCGGCAACAACGGAAACCTGGTGATGTACGACGACGCGACGCGCTCGTACTGGTCGCAGATGCTCGGACAGGCGATCTGCGGGCCGCGGGCGGAAACCCGACTCCGGACCCTGCCCTCGACGGTGTCGACGCTCGGCGCGTGGCGCGAGGACAACCCCGACGGCGGGGTGCTGTTGCCCCCGCCCGCCTCGGGGATCGTCGATCCGCCGATCTGAGCGGCGCAACGACGCCTCGTTCGCGTTTTGGCCGGGCGTCGGTGCCGCCGTTTTGCGGGAGGTTTTATATGTAAATAAGCCGTTATGTACCTTATGCCGCGCAAAGTTCGCAGACGCGACGTGGTAAAGGGCGTAGGGATCGCCGGCGTGTCGTTCGGCCTCGCCGGCTGTACCGGCAACGGAAACGGCGGTAACGGCAACGGTAACGGCGGTGGCAACGGCAACGGCAACGGTGACGGCGGCGACGGCGGTGACGGCGGTGACGGCGGCGACGGCGGCGACGGCGGCGACACCGGCGGCGGTGTCGACGTACTCAACGTCATCGGCTACCCCGAGGACGGGAACACGCTGTTCCGCGACTACTACAGCCTGACCGACGGCACCGGGGACGTCATCGTCCCCGACGGGCTCCAGGACGGCGAGATGCAACAGCAGGTCGGAAACCCGATGGACAACGTCATCGGGACGGCGCCCGACGCTGGCGGGCCCGCCGAGGAGGCGTTCATCGGGCTCTACGAGGACGAGTACGACTCGTCTCCCGGGATATTCACGTCGCAGTCGTACGACTCCGTCGCCGTCGGCATCCTCGCCAACGTCGCTGCCGGCGAGAACAGCGGTATGGGCGTCCGCGATCAGATGCGCAACGTCGCGAACCCCGAGGGCATGGAGGTCACGCCGGAGAACTTCGTCGAGGGCGTCGAGGCCGTCGCCAACGGCGAAAACGTCAATTACCAGGGGGCGTCCTCGGACGTCAACTTCAACGAGGCCGGCGACCCGGCGAACGCCACCTACGCGATTTGGGAGTTCGACGGCGAAGGCGGGACGACGGACATCGAGACGCTGAGCTTCGAGGGCGCTAATCCACAGGGCGCGGGCCCCTCCGCGGACTCGATCCCCGGCGGCTTCGGGCGCACCGTCGAGGTCGGCATCCTCCTGCCGGAGACCGGCAACCTCGCCTCGGTCGGCGAGGAGATGATAAACGCCGCGGAGATCCCGGCCATGCAGGTCAACAACGCCGACGTCGACATCGAGGTCAACACCACCTTCGAGGACACCAACACCAATGCCAACACCGGGATCCAGGCCGCGAACTCCCTCGTCAACGCCGGCGTTCCGTTCGTCTGTGGGTCGGCGTCCTCCGACGTGAACGTCCCCGTCTCCCAGGAGGCGTTCATCCCGAACCAGGTGGTCGGCTGCTCGCCGTCGTCGACGGCGCTGTCGGTCACCAACTTCGAGGACGACGACTACATCTTCCGGACCGCGCCGTCCGATATACTGCAGGGCCGCGTGATGGCACAGGTCGCCTCCGAGCGACTCGGCGCCGAGACCGCCGCCACGCTGTACATAAACAACGACTACGGCCAGCAGCTCTCCGAGCAGTTCAGCTCGGTCTTCGAGGACGACTTCGACGGCACCGTGACCGGACAGGTCGCGTACAACCCGAACGAGGGCTCCTACACCTCGGTCATCCAGGAAGCCCTCGGCAGCAACTGAGACGGAACCGCGGTTCGGTTCACCGACCGTTTTTTACCGGTACGCACGCTGAGGGTCGCCCGTCGAGCGCCTCCGCCGTCGGGCTCTGTGACCGCCGTCTACCCGCCCAGGAAGTCCTGTCTGACCTGATCGTCCTCGAGGAGCGCGCGCCCGGTGTCCTCGTAGCGGTTCTTCCCGTCGACGAGCACGTAACCCCGATCGCACCGCCGGAGGGCCTCCTTCGCGTTCTGCTCGACCATCAGGACCGCCGTGCCGTCATCGTTGATGCCGTCGATGCGATCGAACATGTCGTCGACGAGGTCGGGCGCGAGGCCCGCGGACGGCTCGTCGAGCAACAGCAGATCCGGGTCCAACATCAGCGCGCGCCCCATGGCGAGCATCTGCCGCTGTCCGCCGGACATCGTCCCCGCCTCCTGGTCTCGTCGCTCTCTGAGGATCGGAAAGCGGTCGTAGACGGCCTCGATCGACTCCTCGGGCACCTCGTCGAGGATGTACGCCCCCATCTCGAGGTTCTCCTGTACCGACAGCGACCCGAAGATGTTGTGATTCTGGGGGACGTACCCCAGGCCCTCGTAGATTATCTCCTCCGGTTGGGTGTCCGTGATGTCCGCGCCGCCGTACTCGATGGTCCCGCCCATCCGGTTTGTGAGCCCGAACACGGACTTCATAACGGTCGATTTCCCCGCCCCGTTGGGGCCGACGATCGTGACGTACTCGCCGTTTCTGACGTCGAGGTCGACGCCGGTGAGTATCTGGAGGTCGCCGTAGCCGGCGTCGAGGTCCCGGACGGCGAGCAGGCTGTCCTCCCACGTGTTCGTCCCGCGGTTCGCGCCGTCCGAGGCCTCGCTGTCTCCGGTTCTGTCCCCGTCCGTTTCCGTTTCGGTCGCGCTCATTCGACCTCACCCCCGAGGTACGCCTCGATGACGTCCTCGTTGCGTTTTATCTCGGCCGGCGGGCCCTCGGTGAGCACCCGCCCTTGGTGCATCACGATGACGCGCTCGCAGTTCTGCATGATCAGGTCCATGTCGTGTTCGACGATGAGGAAGGTGTACCCGTCGTCACGGAGGTCGTGGATGTGCCCTAGGAGCCGCTCCTCCAAGGAGGGGTTGACGCCGGCGAAGGGCTCGTCCAACAACAGCACCGTCGGCTCGGTCAAAAGCGCCCGCGCCAACTCAAGCAGCTTCCGTTGTCCACCCGAGAGGTTCCCCGCGTACTCGTCTGCGAGGTGGTCGATCTCGAAGAACTCGAGCATCTCCCAGCACCGCTCGAGTATCTCCTCTTCTTGCTCGCTCACCGACCGCCGAACGAACGGCAGGACGGACCGCCAAAGCGACTCCCCGCGTTGGCCCTTCGGCGCGAGCATCATGTTCTCCATGACCGTCATCTCCTCGAGCTCCCGGGCGATCTGGAAGGTCCTGACCAGCCCGCGGTTCGCGATCCGGTCCGGCGATAGCCCGGTGATGTCCTCGCCGTTGAACTGGACCTGTCCCGCGGTCGGCTCGTGGACCCCGGTGATGCAGTTGAACGTCGTCGACTTGCCCGCCCCGTTCGGACCGATGAGCCCCGTCAGCGTCCCCTCCGTGATCTCGAAGGACGCCTCGTCGACGGCGACGATCCCGCCGAACTCCTTGCGGAGCCCCTCGACCCGCAGCGGGATCGCACTCGGCGTGTGCTTCGCCGCCCGCTCGACGTCGGAGTCTTGGGCCTCCGGCTCCTCGATCTCGACGTCCTCCGCCGGCGCGTTCGTGTCGACGACGTCGTCGACCTCGGTGTCACTCACCGTCGACACCCCTGTTTTCCTCGCCGCCGTCGGTCGCCGGCGGCGATCCGCCGGTCTTCGCCCGACGGCGGCCCAGCGGGATGGTGCTCGCCGTCTCCTTTCGGTGCCCGAGTATCCCCTCGGGGCGGTTGTGCATCAGGTAGATCAACACGAGCCCCATGATGACAAACCGCAGCTGACCGATGTTGTCGACGGTGTAGGCCAAAAGCGGGACCGGATCGGCCGCGGCGAGCGGTCCGACCGCCTGCGCGAACGTGTTGACCGCGTCGATCTCGAAGCTCCCCTCAATGACGTTGCTGAAGAAGATCGGCCCCTGATAGAGGACCGCGGCGAAGATCGCGCCGCCCATGACGCTTCCGGTGTTCGAGCCGGCGCCGCCGATTATCAGCGCAATCCACACGAAAAACGTGATCCGCGGCCGGAACGCGTTCGGCGTGATCGCCCCCTGGCTGGCGTACAACAGGATCCCGCCGAGGCCCATGAGCGCACACCCGATGACGAACGCCTTGATCTTGAACCGGTCCGTGTCCTTCCCGAGGGCCTTCGTCGCGTCCTCGTCCTCGCGGATCGCCTTCAGGACCCGGCCGTACGGGGAGCTTCCGACCCGGGTGAGAAGCACGTAGAACCCGACGAGAAACACCAAAAGCACGAGCCCATAGAGGATCCCGTCGAACACCGGCTTCGGGTTCGACCCGATCCCGATGGCCTCGCCGGTGCGTTCGGAAAACCGCGTGTAGGACTCCAACAGCCCGAACGCCCCGAGGAGCCGATCGACCGGGTCGAAATCGAGAAGCAGCCCCGAACCGCCCCCGAGACCGACCCAGTAGCCGAGGACCTGCCCCTGCTGGAGGCTCTGCTCGAGCAGCGTAAACCGGACCACCTCGCTGAGACCGACGGTCACGATGGCGAAGTAGTCCGCCCGGAGCCGCAGCGCCGGCAGCGCAACGAGCCCTCCGAACAGCCCCGCAGCGACGACGCCGCCGATGATCCCGATCCAAAGCGGCAGCCCGAAGCCGCCGGTCGTCCCGGCGGCGGGTTCGGTCAGCGTGGCCCCCTTCGAGAGGATCGCCGTCGTGTAGATGCCGATCCCCATGAAGCCGATCACGCCGATGTTGAACAGCCCGGTGTAGCCCCAATGGAGGTTCAAGGCGAGCGCGAGCATCGCGAACACGGCGATGAAAAACGACAGCTGTGCGAGCTCGTTGAGCTGTTGGCGGAGCCCGTAGCTCAACAACAGCCCGCCGACGACGTACGCGGCGAAGAGGCCGCTGACGAGCGCGGTCAGCTTGACGGCGTCTTGCTCCCAGACGGCCGCGAGCGTCCCTCTGTCGTCGGCGCTTTGCTCGGCGCCGCTCATGCTGTGGACCTCCCGGCGAAGATCCCCTCGGGACGGACGAGCAACACCGCGATCATGATGAGGAAGGCGGCCGCCCGCGAGAGCCCGCCCGGGATCCAGACGACCGACAGCGACATCACGAACCCGATGACGAGACCGCCGGCGATCGCGCCGTACACGGAGCCGATCCCGCCGAGGATGACGGCCGCAAAGACCGGCAACAGGAGGCTCCAGAACTGAAACCAGTGTAGCGTTTCGTTCCAGAGGACGAACATGTACCCGGCGACGCCGGCGAGCCCGGCGCCGATGATCCAGGTGAACCGGACGACCCGCTCGGTCGGGATCCCGGTGATGCGCGCTAAGTCCTCGTTGTCGGCCATCGCCCGCATCGCCTTACCGAGTCTCGTCCGCTGCAACAGGAAATGAAGCCCGAGCATCAACACGACGGCGACGACGAGAAGCGAGACCTCGTGGAGATCGACGTTGACGGTCCCGTCGATCACCGGAACGGCGACGCTCGGGATACCACTGGGGTCGGTGACGCCGCGTCGGCCCGGGCCGAAGACGAACACGATGAGATACCGCAGCGCGAACGCGACGCCGATGCTCGTGATGAGAAGCGTGATCCCCGAGCGATCGCGTATCGGCTTGTACACGAAGCGATCGATGATGAGCGCCAGCGCGATCGACGCGACCGCGGCGACGACCACGCCGGCTAACACCGCAAGCGGCGACGTCGCAACGCCGATGCCGAGGGCGGCGCCGAAGACCGACCCGCCGGCGCCGACGAGTAGCAGCGACCCGAGGGCTGCCTCCGTGCCGAACCCGCCGGCGATGACGTACGTGGCCGCCACCCCGCCGAAGGCGCCCCCCGTGATGAGATCGCCGTGTGCGAAGTTCGCGAAGTTCAGGATGCTGTACGTCATCGAGAGCCCGATCCCCGCGAGCCCGAAGAACAGCCCCCGCATCAGGCCGTCTTTCAGGAGCACCCCGAACTCGGAGAACTGCGTCTGTCCGACGGCGAGTTGGCGTACCAGATCGAGAGCGAGCACAACGAACACGATCACGAGGGCGGCCCGGATCGGGTCCTCGATCAGGAACTCGCGCCCGCGCTCGTATGAGTCACTGACTCCCATGTTGTTTCGTACCCGATTAGCCGGCACACAACGTAAAGTACTCTTCGGCTCACGCGGTGGTCTCGGCGGCGCGTTCGGCCGTTCGGCGCCCAAACCGGTGCTCGGCGGCGGTCGCGGCGTTGCGCAAGGCTTTCATAACAACCAATCGATCACCGGAGCATGATACGGATGCTCGACGACCTCGATGCCGAGGGGGCCGCGGTCGGGGTTCGGGTCGACATAAACAGCCCGTTGGACGACGACGGGATC
>NZ_JAQCNO010000027.1 GCF_028274965.1 Natronomonas sp.
CCCTGACCGCGATGGCCGACGTCCGGGACTGGCTGGCGCTGTACCTGAAGGGGCTCGCGATGGGCTCCGCCGACGCGGTGCCGGGCGTCTCGGGCGGGACCATCGCCCTCATCGTCGGGATCTACGAGCGGCTGATCGCGGCGGTGACCGCGATCGACCGCGGGCGGCTCGCGCGCGTCCTCGCCGTGGTGCTCCCGTCCAGCCGGGTCGATGCGCGCGAGGCGTTCCGCGAGATCGACGGCGCGTTCCTCGCCGTGTTGGGCGCGGGGATCGGCACTGCGGTCGTCGCCGTCCTCCGGCTCGTCGACGCCCTGCTCACCGCCGTCCCGGTCGCGACCTACGGGTTCTTTTTCGGGCTGATCGGCGCGTCCGCGGTCGCGCTGTTCGGCGCGGTCGACTTGGACACGCGGGGGCGCAAGGCCGCGGCGGTCGCCGGCTTCCTCGCCGCCTTCCTCGCGTCGGGCTACGGCGCGACCGCGCTCGGCCACGCGCTCCCGGTCGTGTTCGTCGCGGGCGCGGTCGCGGTCAGCGCGATGGTGCTTCCCGGGCTCTCCGGCTCGCTGCTGTTGATCGTGCTCGGCCAGTACGAGTTCATGGCCGGGACGCTGTCGGCGTTCACCGACGCGCTGTTCGCGGCCGCCTCGGGCGACGGGGTCGGCGCGGCCCTCGAGACCGCCCCGCCGATCGTCGCCTTCGCCGCCGGCGGGCTCGTCGGGCTGTTCACGGTCGCGCACGCGGTCCGGCGCGCGCTGGAGGCCAACCGCGCGGCGACGCTGGCCTTCCTCGTGAGCCTGGTCGTCGGCGCGCTGCGCGCCCCCCTCGTCGAGGTCTCGATCCGGCTCGCGGAAAGCGGGGAGACGTGGGCGAGCGCCGCGCCCCGCTTCGCCGCGGCCGCACTCGTCGGCGCCGTCGGGATCCTCGCGGTCGACCGGTACGCCGGCGTCGTCGAGTACTGAGGCGGTTATGTGAGACGCTGTAGGAACCGGGAGGATTTTGGTATTTTTGGGAAAACTTAATTGCTATCCCACGCGTCGTGCGGGATATGGTGACCGAGACTGATGATCGGGGACGCATCTATCTCTCGAAGGATCTTCGGGAGCGTCATGGCGAGCGGTTCCGAGTGGTCGATCTGCCGAGTCGGATCGTGCTCGTTCCCGTCGACGACGATCCGATTCGGGTGATCCGCGAGAGCGTGGGCGCCGCCTTCGAGGGGACGGACATCGAGGACCTTCGTGAGCACGCTCGGACGACGATCGCGGAGGAGACCCGTCGGGAGGCCGGGGAGGGGACCGACACGTGACGGCGACGTACGTCGAAACCGATTTTCTCTTCGCCGTGGCGAAGCCGGACGATTGGCTTACCGAGGAAGTCGAGGCGGTTCTCGCCGAAGAACCGGTCGAAACGTCGCTACTCGTGTACGCGGAATTTCTCGTCGCTGCCTATACGAGGGGCGAGGGGTTCGAGTTCGAAGTCGCCCCGCTCGTTGCGAACATGCTCGATCTGGTTCCACTGCCGTCGGCGGCCGACGAGGAACTCCTGCTCGCGGCGGCGACGTACCTCGACGATCACGATCTCACCCCGTTCGATGCGCTTCACGCGGCACACGCGACGACACGCCACGACGGCGTGCTCATCGGTTCCGATCGTGCGTACGATGGCCTCTCCGATCTCGACCGCCATCCACTTTCCCCAGAGTGACTCACTCGATGCGAAATCGCTCAAGGAGCACCCGACAGAACGCTTATTCGACCGGTCCGCGAAGGGAGGGTATGGCGAGTGCGACAGGCGACGCTCCCGACGAGGAGGGCGTCGAGTTCATTCACGAGGACGGCGGGAAGATCACCGCGAAGGACCTCGAGAGTGGTGTCGCATCCTTCGGCGACACGAAGGCGGAAGCGCTCCGGATGCTCGCGGAGGCGATCGAACTCCACGAGGGTGGCGGCGAACCCGTGACTGAGGCGGACCTCGAGGAGTGGGGCCTGGAGGACACGGAGCCCGGCGACACGGATCTCCCCGAGTTCATGCGGTGAATGGTCCGGACGAACTTTTCCGGGCGAGAGATCGCATCTGTACTCCACGAGTTCGGATACAGGCGTGTAGATCGGGAGGGGAGCCACCTGAAGATGCGTTACGAGTCACCCGATACTGACGAGGTACGGATCGTTTCGGTTCCGATGGTGTCGGAAGACGAGATCCCGACCGGGACGCTACAGTCGATCGCGGACCAGTGTGGAGCCGAGGATTTCCACGCGTGGTGCGGGTGGATCGACGAGCATCGGTGACCGACGACGTTCACGTGTGGTCTTCTCGCCGAAAGGGGGGTTTGCTTGAAATCAAAGAGGGTGTCATAGAACTCTTGGCACACTCACACAGGAATCGTTCAGTCCAGCCGATGGAACGGTCGATCCGGTTTGCGGTGGCGCGCTCCGGTGAGCGCCCGGCGGGCGCGAACCCGAGCGCGAGGGAGTCGCGAACGGTGCGAGGTGCGAGTGAAACGAGCACCTCGATAGCGAGCGGTGAAACCGCGAGCAGTGAGCGGCGAGGTTGGGGAGGCGTGAGGTGCGGTCGCAGTGCTGTAGGGGTGGGATTCAAACGGGCAGCCGTGATCCCCGCGAGCGGAGCGAGCGGGGGCACGGGAGACGGAGTCTCCCGGAGGGGCGAAGCACGGCGTCGCAAGGACCGCAGGAAGTGAGCGAAGCGAACGACCGAGGACCGCAGCAACCCGCGCGAGCCGTGCGAGGGCGACCGAAGGGAGCCCTCGACTGGCGAACGGCGAAGCCGTGAGCCGTCGCGGCTGGGGCTTTGGCGGTGTTCTTCCCGCCAACAACTGCGTCTCACCGAGCGGCTGGGGCTTTGTGACTGTTCTCTGCGCTAGCAACGACTCCGTAGTGGACAATCCCCCCACATCCAACACC
>NZ_JAQCNO010000030.1 GCF_028274965.1 Natronomonas sp.
TACCCCGCGACCTTTTCGGGCGGCGAGCGCCAGCGGGTCAACGTCGCCCAGGCGCTTGCTCCGAGCCCGGCGTTGCTGTTGCTCGACGAGCCGACGAGCGCGCTCGATCCGGCGACGCGGCGGGCGGTCGTCGAACTGCTCGAGTCCGCGACCGAAGCCGGAACGACCGTGATCGGGGTCTTCCACGACGCCGACGTCGTCGAGGCCGTCGCCGATCGCGTCGTGATGCTGGCCGACGGGCGGGTCGACGCGATCGCTCCGGTTGCGGCGTACGACGGAGGGGTCCCCGGATGACGCCCACCGCGTCGGCCGCCTCGACGGTCGACGTCGTCGGCGGTCGCCTCGTCACCCCGGAGGCCGTGATCAACGGCGGGCTCCGGATCGAGGGCGATCGGATCGTCGAGGTCGGAGGGATCGACGACGGTACCGACGCCGACGCAGTGATCGACGCCACGGACCGGTTGGTGCTGCCGGGGCTCGTCGACATCCACGGCGACGACATCGAGGGACACCTCCGTCCGCGCTCGGGGGTCCGCGTGGACGCCGCGATGGCGCTCGCCGCGGCCGACCGGGCGAACGTCGCCGCGGGCATCACGACGAAGTTCCACGCGGTCTCGTTCGAACTCGACGAGGACGAGGGCCGGTCGCCCGAAGTCGGGGCGGCGATCGCTGGGGCGATCACCGACGCGAGCGACCTGCTCGCCGACCACCGGCTCCACGCCCGGTGTGAGGTGACACAGAAGCGGTGTGTCGAGGCCGTCCACGGCGTCATCGACGACGGCGACGCCGATCTGGTTTCGGTGATGAGCCACGTCCCCGGAAAGGGACAGTTCCGGGACGTCGAGGCGTTTCGGACGTACTACGAGAACGCGAACGACCGCAGCGCCGAGCGGGCCGAGGAGATACTCGACGCCAGGCTGTCGGTCCCGATGTCGACGGTCCGCGAACGCGTCGACGACGTCGTCGATCACGCCCGCGAGGCCGGGATGGTGACGGCCTCTCACGACGACGAGAACCCCCGGGAGATCGAGCGTCTCGCCGCGTCGGGCGTCGACATCACCGAGTACCCGATCACGCTCGACACCGCCGAGCGGGCGGCCGAACTCGGGATGACGACGGCCATGGGCGCGCCGAACCTGGTCCGCGGTCAGAGCCAGTGGGGCAATCTCGCGACGGCCGACGGCATCGACGCCGGGGTGATCGACGCGCTCGTCGCGGACTACCACCCGCCGTCGCTGCTCGCCTCGGTGTTCGTCGACACCGGCGAACCGCTCCCGGAACGCGTCGCGCGCGTCAGCGCCGCTCCGGCCGACGCCGTCGGACTCAGCGACAGGGGACGGCTCGAAGCGGGCGGCCGCGGCGACCTGATCGTCGTCGACCCCGAGCCGACGCCAACCGTCACGAGCGCCGTCGTCGCCGGACGGCCGGCGTACCGCGCGGACGCGTCCCGAGGGGGGCTCCGATGAGCGACCCCCACATCGGCGCGGCGATGGACGTCCGGTTCGGCGCGACCGTCGAGGCGTTCATGCGGTTCGTCACCGACCTCGGCCTGCGGCACGTGGAGTTCAAACACGAGTACCTGGCCGGCCACCCCGAGACGCCCGACCCCGAGCGGACCCGCGAGTTGGCCGAACGCTACGGCGTCACCCTCAGCTACCACGCCCCCTTTCGGGACTGGAACGCGGGCAGCTACGACGAGACGGTGCGTCGGAACGCCGTCGAGCGGGTCAAGCGGACCATCGACGACGCGGCCACCGCCGGCGCGACCGGCGTCGTCGTCCACGGCGGGTCCGTCCCGCGCCGCTACCCCGAGTGGGTGCGCGAACGCGCCCGCGAGAACGCACACCGATCGCTCGCGGAGTGCGCCGAGTACGCCCAACTCGTTGGCGTCCCCCTCTGTGTGGAGAACCAGCCGGTCGACGAACGGCGGACGCGATACACCACCTCGCCCGCCGACCTCGCCGCGATGATCGACGCCGTCGACGTCTCGCCGCGGTACCTCGGCGTCACGCTCGATGTGGGACACGCGAAGGTCAGCGACCACGACTGGCGCGCGTTCGTCGAGGAGTTCGGCGATCGGATCCGCGTCTGTCACCTCCACGACAACGACGGCACCGCCGACCAACACGAGCCCTTCGCCGAGTACGAGTCGGTCGTCGAGTCGGTCCCGGCCGAGTGTTTCGTCTTCGAGATGAAATCGATCGTCGACGTTGCGACGAGCGTCGGCAGCGACGCCGAGCCGCCAGACCCAGCGCCGGAACTGGAGGTGGGCGGCGGTGAGTGAGTGCTACGACGCCGTCCTCTTCGACAACGACGGCGTCCTGGTGGAACCGACCGACACCGACGTGCTCGTCGACGCTGTCGTCGAGTCCTTCGAGGCGTTCGGCGTGGGTGTCGATCGCTCGCTCGCCGAAGAGACGGTCTCGAACGGCACGGTGCCGGTCGAGACGGCCCGCGAGCACGGCCTCGATCCGGAGGCGCTGTGGCACCAGCGGGAACTGCGCGCCAGCCTCGCCCAACAGGCGCACGTCAGAGAGGGCGGCAAGGCGGTCTACGACGACGTCGCGGCGCTCGACGCCCTCGAGGTCCCGCTCAGCGTGGTCAGCAACAACCAACACGCGACCATCGAGTTCCTGATCGCCTACCACGGGTTGACGCGCTTCGAGGCCGCCTACGGTCGCCGGCCGACGCTTGCCGGCGCGGCCGCACGGAAGCCCGAACCGGACTACATCCGGCGGGCGCTGTCCGATCTCGGGGCGGAGCGGGCGCTGTACGTCGGGGACTCCGAGACGGATATCGTCGCCGCACACCGGGCCGGGATCGACGCGGCGTTCCTGCGGCGCGATCACGTCCGGGACGTCGATCTCTCCGTGGACCCGACCTTCGAGGTCCCGGACCTCCGGGCGCTGACCGAGCGACTCACCGCCGCCGGCCGCGCGTGACGTCGGGGTCCGGGGATGCCCCGAGAACGGCTGAATGCAAATTATCGTACAACTATTATATACTGTCAGCTGATAAAAAAAGGAAGACGGGACGTTCGGACGACGCTGCACGAACCCGCACGCGGTCGTCGGGCGCCGAGAGTTCGCGTCGGTCCGCGTTCGACAACCCGGACCGAAAATCACCGTAGAGAAGCTCTCAACCGGAAAATACGGACTATCGAGTACGGATCGGAGGATCACCCTCCCGCTTGGCCGCGTTCGGTGTGCGCGTCCGAACGCCGGCGGTTTCGGGCGCAAAACAGCGCACTCGCGTTGTACGGCGGGCAAAACGATGCGCCCCTCTGGGAGGTCGCCCCGCCGTCGGGGACGGTTCGTGCGAACCGGTCTTGCCGTCCGCTTCTTTATATAATAAAAACTATATTTAACTCGAAAAATCAAACAGACAGAACTATCGCACCGCGCCGCGGGTCGCCGGCCGGTCGGGCCGAAGCGAAAAACGATAAGCCGCTCGCCCCGTTCGGGTCGGCATGGAGTATCACGAGGCGGCGAACTTCCTGTTCGACCTCCGGCGGTACCCGTCTCGGACGGGCGTGGCTCCGACCCGGCGGCTGCTCGAGTACCTCGGGAACCCGGGCGAGGACATCCGGATCGTCCAGATCGGCGGCTCGAACGGGAAGGGCAGCACCGCCCGAATGGTCGAGTCGATCCTCCGGGAGGCGGGCTACGACGTCGGACTGTACACGTCGCCGCACCTCGACGACCTCCGCGAGCGGGTTCGGATCAACGGCCGGCCGGTCCCGAAGGCCGCCGTCGAAGCGTACGTCGAGCGCATCGCGCCGTACGTCCGTTCGAACGCGGCCGAGGGGTCCCCGCCGACGTTCTTCGAGGCGGTCACCGGGTTGGCCGTCGAGACGTTCGCCCGAGAGGGCGTCGACGTCGCGGTGCTCGAGGTCGGGATCGGCGGGGCGCACGACGCCACGAGCGCGCTGTCGCCGGCCGCCGCCGCGGTGACGAACGTCACGCTCGAACACGCCGAGATCCTCGGGGACAGCATCGACGAGATCGCCCGAGACAAGGCCGCCATCGCCCCCGAGAGCGCGCCGCTCGTGACCGGCGCCGAGGGGGAGGCGCTGGCCTCGATCGAGGACGCGGCCGGCGACGTGCGCCGGGTGTCCAATAACGACGGCGACAACGCCGGGATCACCGCGACCTCAGGCGGTCGTGAGGGGATCGAACAGCGCGTCACGATCGCGGGCGACGGCTGGACGGTCGACACCGCGTTGCCGCTTTTGGGCGCACACCAGGCCCGAAACGCCGGGGTCGCCGCCGGGGTCGTCGACCAGATCGCGGACGTCGACGTCGCCGACATCGAGCGCGGCCTCCGCAACGCCCACTGGCCCGGGCGCTTCGAGGTCGTCGACAGGGCGCCGCTCGTCGTGCTCGACGGGGCGCACAACCCCGGGAGCTGCGCCGAGACGGCGGCGACGCTTGAGACGTTCGAGTACGACGACCTCCATCTCGTCTTCGGCGCGATGGCGGACAAGGACCACGCCGGCATGACGGCGGCGCTCCCGGCCGCCGATACTGTGTACGCCTGCCGTCCTGATCTCGGGCGCGCCGAGACCCCCGACTCGCTGGCGGCCGTCTTCGAGGCCGACGGCCGCTCGGGAACGATCGAGACGGTCCGGGCGGTCGCCGACGCCGTCGACGCGGCGCTTCGCGCGGCCGGGCCAACGGACGCCGTCGTCGTCTGCGGGTCGCTTTTCGCCGTCGCCGAAGCCAGACAGCGCTGGCTGCGGACCCCGATCGCCTCGCGGGTCGACGACGGCGAGGCCGCCGAGGCGGTCCTCGAACGCGCGGACGCCACAGACGGCGATCGGCGGCGGGCGCGGGCGGGCGGCGTCCACCGCGTCCGCACCGTTCGCGCCCGTCCGCGGCAGGCGGCGGTCCTCGAACGGGAGTTGCGCGCGCTCGGCGGCGAGTGTGCGGTCTCGGGGATCGACCCCGGCGAGCGGGAACTCCTCGACGTCGTGTTGATGGGGACCGACGCGCAGTTCGACGCGCTCTTCGAGGCGCTCTCGGAGGCCGACGGCGGCGTCACGCCGCTGCTCGAGGACCTCCAAGATCGGATCGAGGCCGCTTCGGGGCGCGCCCACCCCGACTCCGGCTCCGGCCCCGATCCCGAGCCCGCCTTCGCGCTTCCCGAGTCGGCCGCCCCGTGGACGGACGACACCGCGGTGATGGGGATCCTCAACGTGACCCCCGACTCCTTTCACGACGGCGGCCGCTACGAGGCCGTCGAGGACGCCGTCGAGCGCGCCGGGGAGATGATCGAGGCGGGGGCGGACATCGTCGACGTCGGCGGCGAGTCGACGCGACCGGGCGCCGATCCGGTTCCCGTTCCCGACGAGATCGACCGGGTGGTGCCCGTCGTCGAGGCGCTGTCCGATCTCGACGTCACCGTCTCGATCGACACGCGGAAGGCGGCCGTCGCCGAGGCGGCCCTCGAGGCCGGCGCGGACGTGCTCAACGACGTCTCGGGGCTCGAGGACCCGGAGATGCGGCTCGTCGCCGCCGAGTACGACGTCCCGGTCGTGGTCATGCACTCGATCCACACGCCGGTCGATCCCGACGCCGAGACCGCCTACGACGACGTGGTCGGAGACACGATCGACGCCCTCTCCGAGCGGGTGCTGTTGGCGGAAAAAGCCGGGCTCGATCGCTCGCAGATCATCGTCGACCCCGGGATCGGGTTCGGCAAGACCGCGCCCGAGAGCTTCGCGCTGTTGGACCGCCTCGGCGAGTTCCGCTCGCTCGGCTGTCCCGTGTTGGTCGGACACTCGCGCAAATCGATGTTCTCGCTCGTCGGCCAGGACCGATCCGAGGGGCGGCTCGCGGCGACGGTCGCGGCGAGCGCCATCGCCGCCGAGCGCGGGGCCGACATCGTCCGCGTCCACGACGTCGCCGAGAACGTCGCGGCGGTGAAGACGGCGGCGGCGACGGCCGACCCGACGCGCGTCGACGGGCCCTGAGAGGCCGCGGGGGGTCCGTTGCTCAGCGCGCGTCGACGCCGCAGTCCCTGAAAAGCTCGACGTAGCGCCCCGTGATCGCGGCGTGATCGAAGGACTGAAACGACTTGTCGATGTCCCGAAATCCGAGCGACCACGCCGACTCGATGGCCTCGTCGAGGGCGCCCATGTCGGTGACGCGGATCCCGCGATCGCGGCGCTCGACGAGTTCGTGCGCGCTGGATTGGCCCTGGATCTCGACGACGCCGACGCAGCCGCAGGCGAGCGCCCACAGCAGCTCCTCGGCGAAGACCGCCCGACGGGCGGTCTGGACGAACGCGTGTGCGCCCCGGTAGGCAGCGATCCGTTCCTCTCGCGGGAGGTCGCCGACGAACTCGACGCGGTCGGCGAGACGGAGATCCCGCGCCTGCGTCTCGTAGGCCTCGCGCTCAGGCCCCTCGCCGATCACCGTCGCCGTCCAGTCGTCCCGATCGCGCAGCTCCGCGAGCGCGAGCAGGAGGTCCTCGAGGTTCGAGTTCTCGTCGAGTCGGCAGGCGTAGACGACGTCGCTGTACCCGTCGGGCTCCGTTTCGCCGATGCGGGAGACGTCGATCCCGAGCGGCACGACCGCGGTGTTCGACGCCGTTGCGCCGTACTCCCTGACGCGGGTTCGCTGGAGCTCCGAGGGCGTGACGACCCGCGTCGGCGCCTGAGCGGCCCGCGCCGTCCAGCGCGACCCGGGGACGGTCGGCTCGTCGCCGAACCAATCACAGATGAGCGGCGCCCGCGCGAGGCGGGCGCCGAGCGCCGCCGAGACGACGGCCCCCGGCGGCGACGCGGAGGCAAGGACGACGTCGGGGCGGTGTCGGGCCAAGAGCCCGGGGAGCCGCGTGTAGTACAGCGCCGGATGCTCGAAGGTGACGCCCTCGTGATCGAGGCCGCCGATCTCGATGCGTCGCCCGGACGTCTCCCACCAGGGCAGACAGTACACGGTGACGTCGTGGCCACGCCCCTCGAGGGCGCTCGCGAGACGGCGCAGCCGAACCGCGCCGGGACGCTTCTCGCGGGGCGGCGGGTCCCGGAAGACGACCGCGATTCGCATACCCGCCCGTCGACGGCCTGTTTCAAAAAGGGCCCGAAACGGGACCGGGCGCGGCAGGGGCGAGGGCGAGACCGATCGCCGGGAGCGGCGTCCGTGGGTATATTACCCGTCGGAGCACACGAGAGGGTGTGTACGGGTACGACGTCGAACGGTACCTGAACGTTCGGAGCGCCTACGATGCGTCCTTTCGGCACGACGGCACGCTCTCGTTTCGGATGGACACCACCGGCACGCCGCAGATCTGGACGGTCTCGGCGCCCGGCGCGTGGCCGACCCAACGGACCGTCTCCGAGGAGCGGGTGACGTTCGCTTCGCCCTCGCCCGAGCGCGCCGAGACGGCCTTCGGCATGGACGAGGGCGGCGACGAGCGCCAGGCGCTGTTCCGTCTGGACGACGACGGGCGGGTCCGGCCGTTCACCGAGGCCGACGCGAAACACAGGTGGGGCGGGTGGAGCCACGACGGCGAGCGGATCGCGTTCGCCTCGAACCGCCGCAAGGAGTCCGTCTTCGACGTGTACGTCAAAGAGCGGACGGCCGACCCCGGGACGGCCGACCGCGTGCTCGAGGGCGACGGCTGGCTGTCCGTCGGCGGCTGGAGCCCGGACGACACGCGGCTGTTGATCCACCGCGCGCGCTCGAGCGTCGATCACGATGTCGCCGTGTTGGACGTCGAGTCGGGCGCTTCGACGCTGCTGACCGACGACGAGGCGGCCGTCCGGTACCGCAGCCTCTCGTGGGGCCCCGACGGCGAGTCGGTGTACTGCTGTAGCGACCGGGGTCGTGACACGCTCGCGCTCGTCGCGCTCGACGCCGAGACGGGGGCCCTCGAAACGGTCGTCTCCGGCGGCGAGTACAACGTCGACGGCGTCGCGATCGACGACGACACCGGACGCGTCGTCTACTCCCGCAACGTCGAGGGCTACACGGAACTGACGCTCGGGGACCTCAACGGCACCGACGTCGACCCCCGGCCGACGCCGGACGTTCCGCGAGGGGTCGCGGGCGGCGTCGCCTTCGACGACGGGGCCGAGCGCTTCGCCGTCACCGTCACCGCCGATACGATCAACGCGAACGTCTACGTCGTCGACTGTGCGACGGGCGACGCCGAGCGCTGGACGCGGGCCCCGACGGCGGGCATCCCCGAATCGTCGTTCGTCGCCTCGGAGCTCGTCCGCTACGAGAGCTTCGACGGCCGGGAGATCCCCGGATTCCTCTCCGTGCCGCCGGACGGCGAGGGCGAACGCCCGGTCGTCGTCGACGTCCACGGCGGCCCCGAGAGCCAGCGGCGACCCTCCTTTTCGGCGATCAAGCAGTACTTCCTCGCCCACGGGTACGCCGTCTTCGAGCCGAACGTCCGCGGATCGACCGGGTACGGGCGAGCCTACGCCGCCCTCGACGACGTCGAAAAGCGCCCCGACGCCGTCCGGGATCTCGAGGCGGCCGCGGCGTGGCTCGCCGATCGCCCCGACATCGACGGCGACCGGCTGATCGCGAAGGGCGGCTCCTACGGCGGCTTCATGACGCTCGCGGCGCTGACGGAGTACCCCGAGCGGTGGGCCGCCGGGATCGACATCGTCGGGATCGCGAACTTCGTCACCTTTCTCGAGAACACCGGCTCCTGGCGGCGGGCGCTCCGGGAGGCCGAGTACGGCTCCCTCGAGAACGACCGGGAGCTGTTGGAGTCGATCTCGCCGATCCACGCGATCGATCGGATCGACGCGCCGCTTTTCGTGGTACACGGCGCGAACGACCCCCGCGTGCCGCTCGGGGAGGCCGAACAGGTCGCCGAGCGGGCCTCGGAGGCGGGCGTTCCGGTCCGGACGCTGATCTTCGAAGAGGAGGGCCACGGCCTCTCGAAGCTCGACAACCGGATCGAGGCGTACACGGAGATCGTCGCGTTCCTCGAGGAGCACGTCTGAGCCCTCCGAACGACAACGGTTTTGCGTCGGCCGCCCCTACCCTACCGTATGTACGTCCGGGACGCGCGCAACCGCGACGAGGCCTGGCTCTTGGATCACATCGACGCGATGGGTCTCGACGAGACGGCGTTTCGGTCCCGCGATTACGTCATCGCCGTCGACGAGGAGACGAACGCCCGCGCCGGGTTCGCGCGGGTCAGGACCCACGACGCCGACGAGCCGGTGTGCGAGCTGACGAGCATCGGCGTGTTGGACGGCTGGCGCGGACAGGGCGTCGGCGCACACGTCATCGAGCGCCTGATCGATGGGGCCGACGCCGAGGGGTTCGACCGCGTCTACGCGCTGACGAGCACCCACGAATATTTGAGCCAGTTCGGCTTCGAGGCCGTCCCCGAGGCCGACCTCCACGACGCCCTCGCGGCCCGACTCGAGGACAAACGCGGGACGATCGATCCCGAGGCCGTCCCGATGGGGATCGATACGGCCGCCTTCGAGATGCCCGAGCGGCTCCGCGAGCGGTTCAAGCGCGCCGCCGAGGACGACGCCGACCCCGAGCCCGAGGAGACCCCGGAGGACTTCGGGATCGACCCCGACGAGGCGACGTACAAGTACGACACGGGCGATTGAGCGTCTGTGCCCCCCGGGGCGGCGTGTCGAGCGACGTTTTCCCGCGATCGTACCCGTCGAGGCCCCTCCCGGACCACTGTAATTATATATAGGGTTCGTCCCTACAGGGCGGGTATGGACAGACACGTTCTGATCGTCGGGGCCGGACGCGTCGGCTACCGCGTCGCGGACCGTCTCGGCACCGACCGACACGCCGTGACGGTCATCGAACGGGACGCCGAACGCTGCGTGGGCCTCGCCTCGAACGGGACGCGGGTCATCGAGGGCGACGGCACCGATCCGGGCGTGTTCGACGAGCTAAACCTCGCCGAGGTCGACATCGTCGCCGCGCTCACCGACGACACCGAGACGAACCTGACCGTCTGCGAACGGGCCCGCGAGCACGCGCCCGACGTACGGACGGTCCTCAGGATCGCACAGGACGGCGAGCAGGACTACGGCTACCGATCTTTCGTCGATCACGTCGTCTACCCCGCGGCGGCGGGCGCCGAGGTCGCCCTCGAGCAGATCACCGGCCAGTGAGCGGCCGGCCGGCTGGCAGGTTCAGCCTTCGAACTGGTGGACCCGGTTGACCGCGACCCGAAGCGCCTCCGGCAGCCGATCGACGGTCATCGTCCGCCTCGGTGCGCTTCGGGGGCCGCTTCGCTCGTACAGTTCGATGTCCTCTCCCGGCCGATCGGGGTCGGCGGGCCGGAGGACGAGTATCGGGTCGGCGAGCGATCGTTCGAAGCGGAGCGTCTCGGCGAGCGGTTCGTCGCCCCACTGGACGATGTCGGGACGGAGCATCCACCCGGGCGGCAACTCGCGTTCGACGCGTTCGGTATCGGCGCAGTCGGCGATGGTCTCGGTCCGACCGACCCCTCCGAGGACGCCCGCGGGCGCCCCGGCGTCGGCCGTCCGTTCCGGCTCCGGCTGTGCTTTCGCTTTTGTTTCTCGCTCCTCCCGTCGTCCGCGTTCGTCCGTCGTGTGTCGTTCGGTCATGGT
>NZ_JAQCNO010000031.1 GCF_028274965.1 Natronomonas sp.
GCCGGCCGCGACGGCGGTCGAGAGCCCGAGCCCGTACCGCCCACAGACGAGCGCGATCAGAACCGGCTGGCCGAGCAGGACGCCGAACAGCGCCCGCTCGTAGCGGGGACCGGACAGCGAGACGAGCGTCGTTTCGGCGTACACGAACCCGACCGTGACGGCGGTGCTGGCGCCGAGCACGGCGAGCGCACGCCGACGCGCGCTGGAGGGCATACACCGAGAAGCGTGGCTTCGAGCCGGTATGTGTATTTCGCCGGCGGGGTACGACCCGCTCGGCGCTGTCGGCCGTCTCTCCGTCGGCGCGCTCTACCGGGGGCGCCCCAATAGAGTCGTACGTACGGCTATATAGACGTATTAGCAACGGTTTATTACCGCTTCCGGGCAGTATGCATGATGCCACACAACGGACTGATATGCGAGGAGTGCTACACCGAACACAGCATGAGCGAGATCCGTCACGCGTCCGCCGAAGCCGCCGCGGGCATCGCGTGTCCGAACTGCGGGAACGCGTCGTTCGGCATCTGAACAGAGCCCCGCCCGATGCCCGACAACAGACCCGACGACGGGTTCGATCTCTCCGATCCGCAGTACTACCTGAACCGGGAGCTCTCGGAGTTGGCGTTCCAGAGCCGCGTGCTCCGTGAGGCCGAAGACGACCGCAACCCGCCCTTAGAACGGGTGCGGTTTTTGGCCTACTTCACGAAGAACATGGACGAGTTCTTCATGAAGCGGGTCGGCGGGCTCAAACAGCAGATCGAGGCCGGCGTCACGACCCGGACGGTCGACGGTCGGACGCCCACCGAGCAGTGGGAGGCGGTCCTCGACGAGGCCGGACCGATGTTCGGACGGCAGACGGACGTCTGGGCGAACGAGATCAGGCCGGCGCTGGCCGACGCGGGCGTTCACGTCCTCGAATACGACTCGCTCACCGACGAGACGCGCGCGGACCTCCGGGCGTACTTCGAGGAGTCGGTTCTGCCGACGCTCACGCCGCTGTCGTTCGATCCGGCACACCCCTTTCCGTTCATTTCGAACCTCTCGCTTTCGCTCGGAATCCTGACCCGATCGGAGGGCGAGGGTGAGGGTGACCCGACGTTCACCCGGGTGAAGGTCCCCCCGAACCACCCCCGGCTCATCGAGGTCCACCGCGGGGACGACGAGTCAGCCTACGTCCTCATCGAGGACCTCATCGAGAGCAACCTCGATCTCCTCTTGCCGAACGTGGACGTCCTCGACGTCTCGACGTTCCGGCTGACGCGCAACGCCGAGGTCAGGCGCGCCGAGGAGGTCGCGGAGGACCTCATCGAGGCCATCGAGGACCTGATCGAACAGCGCCGCTTCGCCAGGGTGGTCAGACTCGAGGTCGCCGACGACATGCCCGACCGGAGCCTGGACCTCCTCGTCGATCAACTCGACATCGACAGACGGGAGGTCTATCGCCGCTCGGGGCCGATCGACTTCGAGGACTTCTTCACGCTCACCGAACTCGATCGCCCGGCGCTGAAACCCCCGGCGTGGTCCCCACAGCCACATCCACGCTTGGATCCGGTGCGGCCGGACCCCGAGGCGCCCGGGGACTCCCCGGGGATCTTCGCGGCGATCGAGCGCGGGGACGTGTTGGTCCATCACCCGTATCACTCCTTCGAGACCACCGTCCAGCGGTTTCTCGAGGAGGCGGCGAACGATCCCCAGGTGCTCGCGGTCAAGGCGGCGATCTACCGGACCGCGAGCGACTCGAAGGTGATCCAGAGCCTCATCGACGCCGCCGAGAACGGCAAACAGGTCGCCGTGATGGTCGAGTTGAAAGCCCGCTTCGACGAGCGGAACAACCTCGAGTGGGTGCGGCGACTCGAGGAGGAGGGCATCCACGTCGCCTACGGGACCGTCGGGCTGAAGACCCACACGAAGACCGCGCTTGTGGTCCGCCAGGAGGCCGAGGGGGTCACCCTGTACTCGCACGTCGGCACCGGGAACTACCACTCCGAGACGGCGAAAGGCTACGTCGATCTCGGCTTGCTCACCGCCGATCGCGACATCGGCCAGGACCTCGTCAAGGTGTTCAACTTCTTCACCGGCCCCTCGCTGGACGAGGAGTTCCGGAAACTGCTCATCGCCCCCGAGACGATGCGAGAGCGCTTCGTCGAGCTCATCCGCCAGGAAGCCGAACACGCACGCCAGGGGCGTCGCGGCCGGCTGGTTGCGAAGATGAACGCCCTCGAGGACCCCGAGATCGTCGCGGAACTGTACCGCGCCTCGATCGCCGGCGTCGAGATCGACCTCATCGTCCGTGACATCTGCCGTCTTCGCCCCGGCGTCGAGGGGCTCAGCGAGAACGTCACGGTCCACTCCATCGTCGGGCGGTTCCTCGAGCACTCGCGGGTCTTCTACTTCGAGAACGACGGCGACCCGGAGTGGTACATCGGGAGCGCCGACTGGATGACGCGGAACCTCGACAACCGCGTGGAGGCCGTCGTCCCGGTCGAGGCCCCCGCGGTCCGCAGGCAGCTCCGGTTCGTTCTCGGCACCGCGTTCGCCGACACCCGTCGGCGGTGGCTCATGCGGTCGGACGGGAGCTACGAACGGGTGCGCCCGGAGGGCGACGAACCGCCCCTGGACGCGCAGTCGGTCCTGATGGAGCAGGCCAGACGCGCGGTGATCGAGGAGGCCGACCACGGCGTGATCGTCGACGACCGCTTTGTCGACGGGGAACTGCTCGTCGAATCGACGCGGGACGACGACGCCCCGGGTGCCGACGAGGCCGACGCCGACGATCCCTTCGAGGTCCACTCCGAGCGCTGGTACGTCCCCGACAGCGACCGCTACGCCTACGCCGTCCGCACCCCCGACGGCGAGCGACGCTACTTCAAGACCCGCGAGGGTGCGGGGCGGCTTCTCGAGCGGCTCTACGGGTGATTCGGCTCGCGCGGGCGTCACTCGGAGGAAGGCTCCACTCTCGGGCGGTACCGCTCGGCGAACGCCCGGAGGCGCTCGCTTTCGACCGGGCCGTCGCGGAGCGTCAGCGGCGAGACGCTCGCCTCGTCGCGTCCGATCGCGCGGCGGTCGGTCCCGGCCTCGTCGGACCCCTCGCGTCCGTTCCGTAGCTCCTCGAAGGCGGTGTGGGTGAACACGAACCGGCCCGCCGACTCCTTGAGGGCGGCGCTGACGTTGTGCGTCGCCGAGGGCTCGGTGACGACGACGCGTTCGGGGACCGACGGCGGCACCAACGCGTTCAGGTAGTCGACGGTCTCGAACAGACCAGTCCCAAGCGCAAAGCGAACCAACTGGCCGACGAAGTCGGCCTCGACGGCGAAGCCCGTCCCCTCGTCTCCGGTTGCGGTACTGGAGACGGCGACGCCCGGAACGCCGAGGTGGGCCGCTTCCACCGCCGCCGAGACCGTCCCGGATCGTTCGAGAACGCTCAGCCCCACGTTTGGCCCCGGGTTACACCCCGAAACGATGACGTCCGGCTCGACCTCTATGGCCGACACCGCGGCGACGACGCAGTCCGCGGGCGTCCCGACGACCTCGTACCCCAACTCGTGGGGCCGAAACGGTACCTCCCAGGAGTAATCGGGCGCTTCGAGTTCGATCTGTTCGGTGCCGTCGCCGAGCGCGATCGGCGTCGAACGGCCCATAGAGAGGACCCGCCCGATCCCGCTGTTGTCACTCGAGGGGGCGACGACGGTGACGTCCCCGATCTCGGTCAGCCGATCGTACACCGCTTCGAGCCCGGGGGCGTCGATGCCGTCGTCGTTGGTCAACACGATGTCGGGGCGTTTCGATCCCATCGTCGGTACCCCGGCGCGAACGCCGTAATAACGCTTCTAGTTCCTCTATGTCCGACTCAAGAGGGAACACGAGCGGTACGGACGCTCCGTACGTCACCGGGGCGCGCCGTCCGCGTCGACCCGGCGGACGACTACCGGACGCACTCGCACTCGCGTGCGGACTGCTCGATGCCGATCTCTGCGATGTTCGCGCCGTACTCGCTGGTTCGCCGGATGCTGTCGAGGAGGAGCCCGACGACGTGCGCCTCGGCCGCGTTCTCGTGTTCGTACAGCGCCTCGTCGAGTTCCCTGATCTCGCTCGTCAGCTCGTCGCGCTCCTCGAGGGCGTCGAGGGCCGCCTCGACGCTCGCGTCGGCGAGGATCGCGTCGGCGGCGGTGTCGATGACGTGTCTGGAACAGGACGCGAGCGCCTCGATGCGGTCCGCAAAGTCGGCGGGAACGGTCGCCTCCGGGTCGAGGACGAACCGCGCGATTTTCTCGGCGTGGTCGGCGATCCGCTCGAACTGCCGGCACACGTGGTAGTACTCGAACAGCCGGTCGCGGCCGGTGTCGAGCTTCTCGACCTCGTGGAGGTCGGTGAGCGCCCGCCGGAAGTGTCGAGTCACCATCGCAAACAGCTTATCGGCCTCGCCGTCGCGGTCGATGACGCGCTCGGCGAGCGTCTCGTCGTCGTTCAGAACGGCCGACACGGCGTCGCGGTGCATACCGAGGGTCACGAGACGGAGCCGGAGGGCCGACTTCCGGACGTCGACGTTGTCTGCGTCGATGAGGTTCGTCAACTGCACGCGGGTGTCGTCGGCCTTCAGCATCTCGAAGCCAGAGAGGTCCCCGACGGTGTCCGCTATCACCCCCCGCCGCTCCGAGGAGTGCCCCGCCCGGTCGACGAGCGTCACCTCGTCGAACCCGACGGCGTGGAACGCGCGGATCCGGTGTCTGACGGCGTGATCGGAGTCGGTCGAGACGTCGATCGTCACCGCGCGCCGCTCGCCCGAGCGGTCGGTTCGCGTTTCGATCAGCAACGACCCGTCGTCGTCCGGGTACAGAGCCAGCGTCGAGCCACCCTCGATCCCGTGCTCGTTGGCCCAGGATTTCGGTAGCGACACCGTGTAGGTGGTCCCTCCGGACAGCTGTACTTTGCGCGTCTCCATGTGCCGCCGCGTACGGGCAGTCCCGTTGTGGTATTTTATATGATCACTCTGTTCGGCTCCGTACCGCTACATACTGCTGTTGGTATCTCAATCGGCCGGTACGACTATCTAGGGGACGGTCGGCGCCTCACACTATAGACCCGTCCGGACACTCGGTGGATCACCTCTAAGACCGGACGGACGGAGCCTAAGGTATGTCCGACCGCACGTGGCGGCGCTCGCTGACGGCGGGCCGACACGGCCGCGATGCGACCCGAGCGCGGATCGTGGAGGCGATCGACAGCA
>NZ_JAQCNO010000042.1 GCF_028274965.1 Natronomonas sp.
TCGGCGTGATCGACCATCGAGTCGAGCATCTCGGGGTTGCCGTTCGAGACGACGTACACCGGGTAGCCGCCGTCGATCAGCCGCTCGATGCCGCTGCGGACGTCGTCGAACACCTCGAGTTCGTGGTAGACCGAGAGGATCTCCTCGACGGTCTCCTCGGGGAGCTCCACGTCGTGTGCCGCGAGCGCGTACTGGAGCGCGCTCCGGTTGATATCGTAGAACGGCCGGTACTCCTCGACGAAGTTCCCGACCATCGTGTACGTGATCGACTCGGTGCGCCACAGCTGCGAGATCGACTCGGTCGCGTCGACGTGGTCATCGAGCGCGTCGACGGCGGCCGAGGGGTCGACGAGCGTGCCGTACGAGTCGACGGTGATCGTCTCGACGTCCGCGGGAGCGAAGGACATACCGGCCCGACAGCGCCCGTTGATAAAAACGTGCCGCGGTCGGGTCGCCCCGTCGCCGGCGCGGGACTCATCCGGCTCCGCGGGGCGCGGGGAACTGCTTTTGACCCCGCCGGCCGCCGTTCCGTGCGTGAACCACGACCGGATCCACGCCAGAGAGCCGAGCCACCACGTCGATCGGTGGTCGGTCGGCACCGTCGAATCGATCGACCAGCGGGACGGCCACTGCGTGGTTTCGGTCCGGACCGAAGCCGGGGACATCGTCGAAATCACCGTCACGCTCGCCGTTCGGGACCTGTTCGTCGACCGACTGGACACCGGCCCCGAGGGATCGCCGGTCGGCGAGACGGTCTGGTACCGGGTTCGGGGCGGACCGTCCGGAGACTAAACGGATCGCCCGTCGGGTTCGCCGAGGGCTCACCCGCGGGAGATCGTGATGTTCCGAACGAGTCCGCCGCAGTCCGGGCAGGCCGCGGAGGGCTGATCCGCCGTCGTTCGGGCGCCGCACTCCGTACACTCGTAGATGTGGTCGGCGCCGGAGGCGAAGGCGGCGGTGAAGACGCCGGCGGACGCCTCGTCGGCGGCGTCCGCGTCGGCCGCGGCCGCCGCCATGAGGTCCGTCGTCGTGACGATGCCCAACACCGAGGAGCCGTCGGCGACCGGCAGCCGCTTGATCCCGTTTCGCTCCATCGTGTCGGCCGCCATCCGGATCGAGACGTCCGGGGTCGTGGTGATCGGATCCGGCGTCATCAGCTCCCGGACCGGCGTTTCGCCGGAACCCGGGCCGGCGTGGATGCCGGCGATCAGGTCCGTCTTGGTGACGATGCCGACGGGGTCGCCGTCGACGACGACCACGGAGCCGATCCCCTCCTCGAGCAGCACGCCGGCCGCGTCCTCGGCCGAACGGTCGGCGTCGACGGTGCGGACCGGATGCGACATCGCGCTTCTGACGGGGTCGTCCAGTCGTGACATTACCGTATGGTAGCGTTTGACGGGGACTTAACCGTGACGCACGGGTCAGGCGCCGCCCGGGGCGCCCCGACGCCGCTACGCCGGGCTGTCTCGGGCGTACTCCCAGGAGTCGGTGTAGGCGTCGACGACGCGTCGTACCATCCCGCCGCTCGCGAGCAGCCGCGTCGCAACGGCGGGGCGTCTGAGGAGCCGTCGGACGACACGGCGCGGATCGCGCGTGATCTCGTCGATCGTGAGGCCGTCGAGCGCCCCCGCGACGGCGGCGAGGAGCTCGGCGTCCTCGTGTTCGACCCACGCGCCCCGCATGAGGTGTGCGAGGCGGTACTCCGATCGCATCCGCTCGAACAGCCGCTCGGGGTACTCCTCGCGTCGCCCCTCGGCGACGAGATCCGCGAGGAGGTACGCCGAGCGGATCCCCTGACAGATCCCCTCGCCCTGATAGCGGTTGGCGACGCCGGCCGCATCGCCCACTAAGAAGACGTCGTCCCGCGGGAAGTGCGTCTCCTCGGGGGCGAGACTCGGTCCGCGGGGGATCGTATACACGTTCACCGCGTCCCGGTCCGGGACCGCGAACCCGTTTCGCTTCGCGGCGGCCTCGAGCGCGCCGAAGTAGTCCTCCGGGCGGTTGTCGCCGGCCCACCCGATCCCGACGTTCGCCGTCCGCTCGGACTTGGGAAACGCCCACGAGTATCCGACGTAGCCCTCGAAGAAGATCCGCGGGTAGTCGACGTACGCGCCGAAATCGCCCTCGACGGTCGCGTTCAGCGCGACCATATCGCCGGTGTACCCGTCGGTGTCGTCGCGGACCTTGTGCGACAGCGACGGCTGCCCCGTTGCGTCGACGACGAGGTCGTAGGCGTCGACTATCTCCCAGTAGTCGCCTCTCGTCACGGACCGGCCCGTCTCGAAGGCGACGCCGGCGGCGGCGAGTTCGTCCGCCCACCGCCGCTCGACGGTGTCCCGATCGCAGATGTAGCCGCCGGGACACCGGAGGACCGAGGCCCCGAGGGGGGCCTCGGTCGGCTCCCGGTCGGTGTTCGAGTGGACCCGGAGCTGAAAGCCCTCCACGCCGTTCAGAAAGCCGTTCTCCGGCGTTTTCGCGAGCGGGACGAGCGGGGCGTCGTTGATCGCCTCCCCGCAGTTCACCCGCTTTTCGTCGTACTCCTGCCGTTCGAAGACCCGGACGTCGTCGGTCCCGGCGGCGTCGTTCAGGCGGGTGGCCGCAGCGAGCCCGGAGACGGACCCGCCGAGAACCGCCACGTCCCGTCCGCTCGTTTGCATACCCTCTGTTGTCGGCCGGTGCGAACTTATAAATGTGGATCGCCGACGTCGACATTGCCGGTATCGCCGACACCGGCAACGCAGACGAGAGACGGGGCCGCGGCGAAACCGGAGGGCCGGGTCGGTTCAGTCGTCGGCGACCGCCGAACGCTCGCGCGCGGTCGGATCGGCGGCGATCACCGGGGAGTCCGGCGTCCACCGGAGGTCCTCGTCGTAGTGAAACGCGCGGTGCTCCCGGGTCGGGTCGACCACCGTCAGCGAGAGCCAGTCGTTGTCCAGCAGTTCGGCCACGCCGTCGTTGGCCGCCAACACGTCGGTGACGCGATCCAGCGGCGCGTGGACGACCGTCGAGAGGCGAAGCGGCTGGTGGTGTAGCTCGTCGGCGCCGCTCGTAAGCGACTGGAGCGGAAGCCCGCCCATCAGGTCGCCGCCGTTGCCCTGGTAGACGCCGACGTTGCCGACCGGGTTCTGCGTGACCTTCGATCCGCTGCCGTACACCGAGTTGTCGACGGTCGAGAAGTAGTACTGGGCGTTGATCCACTGGGTGACCACCATCGGCCCGGTCAGGATGGCCTCGAGGGCGTCGCCGTCGGGGTCGGTCGCGTGGTCGTAGGAGTGCAGGAACGAGCGCCCGTCGAGATCGAGATCCGCCGTGAGTGCCCGGGGACCGACGACGAAGCCGGCGTTGCCGGCGAGCCCCCACTCGGGGCGCGTCTCGGCCCAATCGCCGGCGCGGCGCTCCGTTTCGCGGACGGCCGAGGCCGCGCCCGCGCCCATGTCCGCGACGCGCTCGGAGGCCGCGCCGCGACGGGCGGTTTCGAGGTCGGCGCGGAGCCCCTCGAGGTCCGCCGCGTGGCTCTCGGGGACGCGATTGTCGTACAGTTCGATCTCGTCGGTGGTCGTGTTGTGCTGGCCGGCGAGGAAGACGGTGTCGTGCGGCACGTCGATCCCGCGGGCGCGGAGTTCCTCGCGTACGGCCTCGTCGTCGCAGATCGCCGCGAGGACGCGGGCGTTCGGGCCGCCGGGGTTGCCGGCGCAGGCGCCGCAGTCCAGACTCGAGTCGTAGGGGTTGTTCGTCGTCTCGCTCGCGTGGCCGGCGAAGACGACGAGTCGGCCGAACTCCTCGATGCCCATCAGCGCGAAGGCTGTCGCGGCGTACTCGACGCGCTGCTCGAGGGTGAGCCCGATCGGGAGGCCGTCGGTCCCGCCATCCGCGCGATCGATCGTCTGCTCGCAAAACTCGTGTGTGTCCGGGACCGCGTCGTCGGCGGCCGCCAACAGATCGCGGACGCGGCCGGGGACGAGCGTGCGGGCCGCGAGCGCGAGGCCGTAGCCGCTCCCGGCGGTCTCGATGTACCCGTAGGCCGTGGCGGCGTTCGCTTTCAGCGTCTCGATCGCCTCGCCGGCCGCCTCGCGGAGCCCGCGGCGGCGATCGTGCGTCCGTCGGACGCCCTCGTCGGTCGGCGTCTCGGCGATGCGGTGTTGAGGATCGAGTATCGGCGGGCAGGCGTCGACGGACACCTCGGCCCCGTAGCCGCGGTACTCCATCGGAACGCCGAAGAAACCGGCGTAGCCGTGGGTCTCGTACTCGCCGGCGGCCTCGATGTGGCGGCGGATGACCTCCGAGCGGGTGTCGATACAGAAGACCAACTGCGCGTCCGGGCGGCCCGAGGGCTCGCGCTCGGCGTGCGAGCGGCTCTCGGCGGCGACGCGCTCGACGAGTTCGGTTCGGTAGCTCGCTTCCCACGCGCTCAAAAACGCCTCGGCGATCTCCGTCGCCGCGTCGGGGGTCGTACCGGGATCGGAGTCCGGGGCTGGCCCTGGCTCTCCCGACGGGTCGAGGTCGGCGTCGAACCCATCGAGCACGGCGAGACGGACCGCGAGGTACCCCGTCAGCGTGATCGGGTGCGCCGACCCCCAGGGGCCGTCCTCGGCGCGGCGCTTGATGAACCCGGTCCACCCGGGGAGCGCGGCCAGTTGCTCCTCGAACACGCGGACCCACCGGCTCTCGGAAACGGGCTCTAAGACGGTCTCGATCGCCTCCGTTGGTGTCTCGGGGAGATCGGCGACGATCCCGTCGTCGGGTATCTCGGCGTCGTGGCGGGACATCTCGCGGAACGCGTTGTAAAATCCAGCGTCGCGGTCCGGCATCGGCCAGTGGGCGCTGCCCTCCGCGAGAAAGGCCGACAGCCACTTACAGAGCACCCGGTCGGTGCGGTCTGTGGCCCCGGACCCACCGGCGCCGGAACCCGCGTCGGAACCGGCATCGGTCGCGTCGGCCACGCGATCGAGCAGCGCCTCGGGATCGTCGGCGTACCCGGCCGCGGCGAGCGTCTCCTCGAGTATCTCCGGGTCTATCTGGCCGCGTTCGAGGGCCGTCCGGAACGTCTCGGCGCTCGGGTAGCCGCGGCCGCCGAAGAGGTCCTCCGCCCGCTCGACCGCCTCGGCGAACGGCCTGTGCTCGAACCCCGAGAGGGGGTTGGCCGTCACGAACGAGTGGATCGGCCAGAGCGGGCCGACGGCGGTCGCGGCGGCGTCGATCCGGTCTTCGACATCGGGGGGGCGTTCAGTACTCATTGTACTCCTCCGTTGCGGTCAGGAGGGTCTCCGAGGACGGCCGGCTGGCGTTCAAAAGTGCCGCGTAGAGGCGCTTGCTTCCCTCGTGGACGCCGGTCTCGATGCCGACGTAGATGCCGACGAAGGCGGCGGCGATGACGCCGTGGAGGAGGGTGAGTTCGGTCGGCGCCGAACCGACGGGCAGAAGCGACACGACGGCCGTGTACACGGCGGCGTAGACCGTGATCGCGGGGAAAAACACCAGCGGAACGGCCCAATACCGGATCGCGGCCGGAAGCGAAACGCGTCGGACCGCGTTGCGCGCGGCGTGGAGCGTGGTGAGGACCACGAAGAAGGTCAACAGCAGGCCGCTGTCGATCCGCAGCCCCTTGTCGGTGAGTACCGCGAACACGACGCCGCCGCCGAGGCCGGTCAGAAGCGTCACGGCGACACCGACGACGCCCGTCGGGCGCGCACCGACGCGGGCGGGTTCGTGGTCCGGCCCGAGGCGTTCGAGGCGCGCGCCGGAGCTGAGAAACTGGTAGGCCTTGTAAAATCCGTGTAGGATCAGGTGCGCAACGGCGGCCGCGAAGAAGCCGAGACCGGCCTGCATGATCATGAAGCCCATCTGACCGATCGTCGAGCAGCCGAGTTCGGTCTTGACGTCCGTCTGGACCGACTTCAGGAGTTTCCCGCCGACGGCGCTGGCCCCGCCGACGGCGACCACCGCGAGCATGAACGAGGCGTCGACGGTGATGACCGGCGCGAACCGGGTCAGGAGGATCCCGCCGGCGTTGACGAACCCAGCGTGCATCAGCGCCGACGCCGGCGTCGGGGCGGTCATCGAGGAGAGCAACCACCCGTGGAACGGGAGGAGCGCGGACTGTATCATCGCCGCGAGGACGAGCGCGGCGGCCGCGATGAGCCACGGCGCCCCGCCGAGCGCGCCGGCGGCCGCCCCGATCCCCGAGATCGTCGTCGCGCCGGTCGCCCACCAAAGCGCCGTCAGGGCGACGCCGAGCAGCGCGCTGCTTGCGAGGAAGTACCTGCGGGCGACCCGCGCGGCGGCCCGGGCCTGCTTCCAGCCGCGGACGGTGCCGATGAGCGACGCCATCAACAGCCCCATCGACAGCCAGAGGACGCCAAACAGCGCGACGTGGTCGGCCGCGACGAGGGCCATCACGACCGCGGTGAAGCCGAAGACCGCGGCGAAAAAGCCTGTTTCGTGGGCGTCGCCGGCCATGTAGCGGCGCGAGTAGCTGTGGACGACGCCGCTGAAGAAGGTGACGACCACCCACATCAGGACCGTCAGCCCGTCGACGGCGATCACGCCGGGGAGCTCCCAGACGGCGCCGGACCGGACGTGCGCGGCGAGGGCGGCGACGCTCAGGGCGAACAGCGACCACACGAGCCACGTCGATACGGCGGGCACGAGCGGCGGATCCGCCGTCGTGTCCGGAAGCGCTCCGACCGTCTGTTCTGAATCGTGTCCCGACATCGTTCGATCTCGTCGACGACCGCCCGGCGGCCGGTGCGTTCCGGCGAGCCGGATTCGGTCGTACCTACCGTACTGACGAACGTATCGGTTATTAAGTTCTTCTATATTCACAGAACGTTTATTAAAAGGCGATCATAGAACGTTATGGTTTTCGTCGTCGGGACGACCGTCGGTGGTCCCCCGAAGTGGGTCCGAGCGCTCGGATCCGACGGGGCCGATCGAAAAGCCATATCCTCGCGCGGCGCACAACGCCCCTATGGAGACGGTAGAAGGGACAGTTCTCGCCGGGCGGTCGTTCGAGCCGGTCCGCGGTCGCGTCGTCGTCGAGGACGGTCGCATCGAGGCCATCGAGGAGACCGCGACGGCGTCGACGGACGTCGTGCTGCCGGCGTTCGTCAACGCGCACACGCACCTGGGGGACTCCGTCGCAAAGGAGGCCGCCGTCGGGCTGTCGCTCGAGGAGGCCGTGGCGCCGCCGGACAGCCTGAAACACCGGCGGCTGGCGGCCGCCGACCGCGACGAACTCGTGTCGGCGATGCGCCGGACGCTCCGGTTCATGAGACGGACGGGCACGGTGTCGTGTCTGGACTTCAGGGAGTCGGGGCCCGACGGGGCCCGCGCGCTCGTCGAGGCGGCCTCGCCCGGCGCCGCCGACCCGTTCGTCTTCGGGAGCGGGGATCGGTCCGTCCTCGACGTCGCCGACGGATACGGCGCCTCCGGGGCGAACGACGGCGATTTCGCCGACCAGCGGGCCGCGTGCGCAGAGCGCGGTCTCCCCTTTGCGATCCACGCCGGCGAGCCGGACGCGACCGACATCCACCCGGCGCTCGACCTGGAACCGCACCTGCTCGTTCACATGGTCCACGCGGGGGCCGAACACCTCGAGCGGGTCGCCGACCAGTCGGTTCCGGTCGCGGTCTGTCCGCGCGCCAACACCGTACTCGGCGTCGGAGCGCCGCCGATCGGCGAGTTGCTCGATCACACGACGGTCGCCCTCGGGACCGACAACGTCATGCTGAACGCCCCGTCGATGTTCCGCGAGATGGCCTACGCCGCGAAGCACTTCGACGTGACCGCCCGGGAGGTGTTGCGGATGGCGACCGCGGCCGGCGCCGAGATCGCCGATCTCGAGTGCGGCGTCATCACCCCCGGCAAGCGGGCGGCGCTCGTCGTGCTCGACGGCGACTCGGACAACCTATCGGGCACGGCCGATCCGGTGCGGGCGGCCGTCCGGCGCGCGACCGGATCGGACGTCGACCGCGTCGTCGTTCACTGATCGGTTTCGCCGTCGGCGTCGGGGTCGAACTCGCCGAACGGCGTCGTCTCGTGGCTCCGAACGAGGACCTCGTCGGCGACGGTCAGCCCCATACCGAGGAGCTCCTGTGCGACGGGCGTGATGTCGCCGTCCGTCTCGCCGACGGCGGTCACGAGGAGGTTCTGCTCGCCGGTCACGAGCTCTTGGACCGACACGACGCCGTCGATGTCGAGGATCTCCGAGATGAGACCGCCGCGCTCGGGGATCGACGCGGTGCAAAAGAGCAACATCCGGAGCGGGTAGCCGGACTTCTGGTAGTCGACGCGGGCGCTGTACCCCTTGATGACGCCGTCCGATTCGAGCCGCTGGATGCGCTTTCGGACGGTGCTATCGGAGGTCCCGGTCCGCTCGGCGATGTCGCCCGAGGGCGTGTTCCGGGCGTCCTCCTGGAGCGCGTACAGGATCGCACCGTCCACGTCGTCGATCTCTCCGTCGGTCATACCGGTGTCTCGGAGGCACGGCACCTTTATTGTTTGACGTGACGGCCGCGTCGGTCGGCCGCGTCGGTCCGCCGGAGGTCAGTCGTCGTCCGCCGCCGATCGGTACCGGCGGCTCACGGCGACCCACGTTCCGGTGTTGAACCGCCAAAGCGTCGCGAGCGCCGGGACGATGGCCTCGAAGAGCAACGCGGCGTAGAGCCCCAACACGCCGACGGCGGTGACGGGACCGAGGGCGGCCGCCGGCAGCGCGAAGACGTACAGGCCGACGAGGGCGGCATAAAACGGGATCCGCGTGTCGCCGGCCCCGCGGAGCGCGCCAGTCGCCGCGGCCTTGATCGCCAGCCCGATCGCGCTGACCGCGGCGACGCGGACGAACGTCGTCGCGGCGCCGATCTCGCCGGGTTCGACGAACGGCGCGGCGATCGGGCGGGCGAAGACGACGACGGTCGCGGCCGTGAGGACGCTGATCGCGGCCGACAGCCGGATGATCGCGGCCCCGTAGGCGGTCGCCTCGGCCTCTTTGTCGGCGCCGAGACGCTGACCGACGAGCGTGCTCGAGGCGATCGAAAACCCCCACGAGATGCAGTCCATGAGCGCCCGGACTCGGCGGGCGGCGCCGTAGGCCGCGACGACGACGGGGCCGAACGTCGCCGCGATCGCCAACAGCGGGAACGTCACGATCCCCTCTGCCAGCCGGCGACCGACGAGCGGCGTCGAGACCGAGACGAGCTCCCGCATGACGCCGCGGTCGACGTGGGGGCGATCGGACCGCAGCGGGACCGGGAGCCGCCCGCGGCCGAGATACGAGCGCCCGAGCATGCCGGGGACGAACACGACGGTGACGGCGGCGACGGAGACGACGGTTCCGATGGCGGCCCCGGCGACGCCGAGCCCGAACGAAAAGACGAGCACCGCCGAGAGGACGATGTTCAGCGCCGCGCCGACGCTCCGGATGACCATCGGTGTGAGCGTGTCGCCGATCCCCGCGTAGGTGCGGCTCGCGATCATGTTGAGAAACTCGAAAGGCAGCCCGAGCGCGGCGATACCGAGGTACAGCGCCCCGTACCCGACGGCGTCGGGACCCGCGTCGGCGCCGACGAGGGCGACGAGCGGTTCGGCGGCGACGACGAACCCCGCCGTCACCGGCACCGACACGACCGCCGCGAGGACGACGCTCTGTTTGACGACGAGGGAGGCCCGCCGGTCGTCGTCGGCCCCGTGCCGCTGGGAGACCAACGCGACGGTGCCGCCGGCGAGCCCGATGGCGACGAACTTCCCGACGAGCCAGAACGCCCCCGCGAAGGTCAGCCCGGCGACCGCGGCCGAGCCGAGCGCGACGCCGACGACGGCCAGATCGACGGCCTGCTTCGACATGATGGCGAAGCCGGTGACGATCCGGGGCCACGCGAGGTCCGTCACCGCCCGGAGGCGCTCGCGGTCGATCAGGCCGGCGCCCTCGAGGGCGGTTCCGATGCGCTGCACGGCGCTCGGTTCGGTCGGCAGCGGCTTGTGGCTGTCGTCTGGCGATCGCCCGGGACCGTGGTCGCCGGAGCCCCGGCGGGCGGGCCGAGGCGAGGCGGGGGCGCCGTCGACAGTGATTATTACCTTCCGACCGAAGCACGCGGAATGAGCGACGACCTCGATCCGGTGTTGTATCCGAACGCCGACGACGCGGAGGGGTCCGCGGTGGGGCTGTCGCGGCGCCGCGTCCTCGCGGGCGGCGCCGCAGTCGGGGGCGCCGCGGCGGCGGGCTGTTCCGGCGGAGGGGGCGGAGGCGACGGAAACGGCGGGGACGCCGAGACCGACCGCCCCACCGTGTTCGTGTTCAACACCGGCGACGACACGGTGAGCCTGATCGATCCGGGCGACGGCGAGGTCGTCGGGACGCGGGCCGTCGGCCTGTCGTCGTCGTTCCCCTCGAACCAGTACGCGCCGGGGCTGACCGACGACCCCGAGGAGCCGCTGTGGCTCAACGTCGGCCGCGGCGTCCGGGGGCTCTCGGTCGGCGACCTCTCGGAGACGGCGTCATTCGAGACCGAGTCGGGCGCGAACTGGATCGAACGGACGCCCGGGGGCGATCACGCCCTCGTGAGCGCGAGAGAGCCCACGCACGCGCAGTTCCGGATCGACGCCGACCCCGGCTCGGAGACGTTCGGCGAGACGACGGGGACGATCGATCGGACGCCCGAGGGCGGACACAGCGGGATGGACGGCCCCGGGCCGTGCGACGTGACGATCCATCCCGACGGCGAGTACGCCTACGTTCCGGACATCTTCGGCGACACGCTGACGGTGCTCTCGACCGACCCCTTCGGGATCGAGGGCCAACGACGCGTCGAGGCGGTCGCCGGCGAGCGGTCCCGGCCGTGGATGGCGACGGCCGCCGTCGGCGGGGACGCGATGCTCGTCGAACACGACGAGGGCGAGGCGGGGACCGAGAGCGTCTGGGACGTGAGCGACCCGGCGAACCCCGTAGAGCGGACCCGGCTGACCGCGGCCGACGGGCTCGGCGAGCGGCCGCTGACGAGCGAGATCGGCCCCGACGGGGAGACGGGGTACGTGTTCACACCGGGCACGGAAGACGTGACCGTGATCGATCTGACCGAAGACGCCGTGATCGACCGGCTCGACCTCGGCGGGTCGGCCTTCGCCGGGACGTGGGACCCCGAGCGGACGGCGCTGTACGCGCCTGTCCAGACGAACGACGAGGTGGCGGTGATCGACCACGACCAGGGGGCGATCACCGACCGCATCGACGTCGGGGCGGCGCCCTACGGGGCGACGTCGGCGCGGGTTCGCCCCGGAGACGAACCACTGTCGTCGCTTTCGGTCGCGCTGGCGCGGCTCGACGTCGGCGGCGAGTCGGCCGAAACGACGTACTGCATCGGCGAGTGCGCCTGCGGCCACCGGCTCTGAGCCGGGGGCGACCGCGGGTGTTCTCGCGGCGCATTTCCACGGGCGGTTCTTACAGCGTCGTCCGAGAGGTAAAGCATGGACGACGTCGATCTCCTCGACGTCGGGGCGGCGGGCGTCGAGGCCGACGACCGGGGGTTCGTCGAGACCGACGAGTACCTCAGGACGACGGCCGGGGGCGTGTGGGCGCTCGGCGACATCGTCGGCGAGCACCTGCTGAAACACAGCGCCAACCACGAGGCGGAGGCCGTCGCCCGGAACCTCCTCGGGGACGAACTCGAGGCGGTCGACGACGGCGCGATGCCGTTCGCCGTGTTCGCCTCGCCGGAGGTCGCCGGGGTCGGCGCCACCGAGGGGGACCTCGAGTCGGCCGGCCGCGAGTACGCGAGTAGAACCTGCCGGTACGACGAGACGGCCCGCGGGGACGCGATGCACGCCGAGGGGTTCCTGAAGGCGATCATCGACCCGGAGGGGACGATCCTCGGCTGTCACATCATCGGGCCGGAGGCCTCGAACCCCGTCCAGGAGGTCGTGGTCGCGATGACCGCGGGGTCGGGCACCGTCCGCGACATCAGACGGTCGATCCACATCCACCCGGCCGCTCTCGGAGGTCGTCCAGCGCGGCTTCTCGGGGCGGTTCACCCGCGGGGGCGGCCCGCGTTGAGCCGGCGCGCCCGGGGCGCTCGGGCCCGTTCTGATCGACAAAGTATTTCATCCGTCGCCGCACAGTGACGCTGAACCCAGATGGTCCCTCCAACGCGACGCGGTCTCCTCCGAGCAGCGCCGATCGCCGTCCTGCCGCTGTCCGGGTGCGCCGGATCGAACAGCGGACGGTCGGTGTCCCGGTCGGCCTCCGAAGGCACCGGGACGACCGTCCCCGGCGGAACGGTCGAAACGAGCCCCGAGAGCGTCCTCATCCGGGCCGACACCGACGCCCCGCCGATCCGCTTCGAGGACGCCGAGGGTTCGGGCGCGGACGACCCGAGCGGATCGTTCCGGACCTCCTACGGCGTCGTCGACAGCCGATCGCGGGCCGAGGCGCTCGTCGTCGACGGGGCGGTCGACGGAACCGACGCGGAGGCGTTGGTCTCGGCGACGGACTTCGGCGCAGAGACGCTGTATCTCGAGACCAGGTCGGTCGAGGAGTGCTTCCGGCTGCGGCTCTGTGACGTCTCCTGGGCCGGCGACGAGATCAGGACGAACTACGCCCGGCTCCTCCGGCGCTACGACGAGCGCTGTGCGGCCGACGCGGAGGTGTTCGAGTCCCGGCTGATCCGGATCCCCGAGGCGCTCGACCGCGAGTCGATCCGCTCGTACGGGTCGGGGACCGGCGGCGAGAGCCGGTGTCGCGGAGCGCCCCCGAACGACGCCAAGGCCGGTGGCACCCGTGTATCGTCCGCAGGCGGGGACGGAGAATGACGGCCCGAGACGCCTCGACGCGCCGGGGGTTCCTGTCGGCCGCCGCGACGGCCGCGGCGGCCGGAGCGGTCGCTCTCGCCGGGTGCGGCGAAATCGGGTCCGGCGCGGCCGAGACCCCCGATCCGATCCCGACGGGGGAGCTTCCGGACGTCTCGCGGTTCGAGGACACGACGCCGGTGCTCGAAGACGACCTCCCGGTTGGGATCGGGTCCGACCGGCTCCGGGGGTCGGCGGACCGCGTCACCGAGCTCCTCGGGACGCTGCCGCTGCCGCTCGAGCCCGCGGACGTGCCGAACGGACACGTCAGGCGACAGCTCCGCGAGGCGGCCGAGGCGGCGACGGACGGGCTCGACGCGGCGCGGTCGGCGACGACCCGGCTGGCGGCACTGAACTCCCTCCGGCGCGCGCGAGCGGAGGCGCGGTACGCCGCCGAGGGCTGGGCGTTCGTCGCGGAGGGCCGGACGGTCGCGGACCTGCGGGCCGAGCGAAGCGAGACCGCCGCCGACGCCGAGGCCGTGCGGTCGGCCCAGGAGTACCGCGGGGACGACCGGATCCGGGCCGTTGTCCTCCACGCGTACGTCGAGGAGTTCACCCGGCGGGCGCTCGACGACCGGGACCGCTCCGCCGAGACGGGGCGGCTCCTGACGGTCGCCGAGTGGGGCGAGCGCGCGGAGTCGACGCGGGCGTATCTCGGGGACGCGCGGTACGCACGGGACCGCTTCGAGGCGTCGCTGCCGCCGGAGGCCGAGTCGTTCGAGGGGACCTTCGCCGGCGCCGCCGAGACGCTTCGGGCAGAACTGACCCGCCGCAGAGATGCGCTTCCGCCCGAACCGGACGACGGTGGCGACGTCGGATCGGCCGAGCGGCTGCGACACCGGCTGCGCCGCGACGCCGTGCGGCGCGCCGAGGACGCGCCCGATCCGGAGCGCCCGGCCGGCGCCGTCACGGACGCGGTCGCCGGGCTCGCCGGGTTCAGCGCGTACGACCGCCTCCGGGAGCGCATCGAGGACGGCGAGCGGTTCGAGGTCGAGACGGGCGCGGACGTCCGGGAGTTCCGGTCGGCGGCCGTCGAGTCGGTGTCGGCCGCGCTCGAGGCGAGTCCGCGACCGACGCTCGCCCGGCGCGTGCTCGCCGACGCCGCGCGGTCGATCGCGTACGGCGACGACGAGTTGGCCCGGTATCGCGGGAGCGTCCGCCCCGGTCGGTTGGACGATCCGATCCGCCGGTACGTCACCGCGACCGTTCGCGCCCGGAGCGTCCCCGGGGCCTGCGAGGACGTCATCGAGGCCCTATACGACTGAAAGGACACCGAGAGGCGGGGCGTCGCGACCGAAGCGTTTCTTACCGTCGCGTCCGTCCACTCGGACAGCATGGTTTCGACAGGAGACACCGCGCCGACGTTCAGTGCGACGTACAAGGGAAGCGACCACGAGGCCTTCGATCTCGCCGATCACCTCGGCGACGGGCCGGTCGTGTTGGCTTTCTTCCCCGGGGCGTTCACGCCGCCGTGCTCCAACGAGATGGTCGCCTTCCAGGAGCGGCTGGACCGGATCGAGGCGGCGGGCGGGACGCTTTTCGGCGTCAGCGCCGACTCCGCGTTCTCGCTCGGGGCCTTCGCCGAGGAGCACGGCCTGGAGTTCGATCTCGTCAGCGACATGGGCGGCGGCGCGATCGACGCCTACGACGTCCCGCTCGAGATCCCCGATCTCGGGCTGCACGGGATCGCCAACCGCGCGGTGTACGTCGTCGACGAGGACGGCGTCGTGACCTACGCCTGGGTGGCCGAGGACCCGACGAACGAACCGGACTACGACGCGGTCATCGAGGCGGTCGAGGCGGCGGCCTGAACGCGCCGTAGCGGCTCGGTCGGCGTCGACGGGCGTTCCCGTTCCCGATCCTATTTTTGATCCCGTCGCCGTCGTCGTCCCGACCTCGTGGCGGCCCGTCGAAACGACCGAGGCGCCTCGGGGCCGAAGCGATCGCCGACGAGCCGACGACCGAGCGCTAATAACTTATGTGATGCCATCGGTACGGTGTGGCATGGGTGCCGAGCGATGACGGCGCACAACGGAACCATACGCGTCCTCCACGTTGACGACGACGCCGAGTTCGCCGAGTTGACCGCCTCGTTTCTCGAACGCGAACACGACCGCCTCAGCGTCGAAACCGCCACCA
>NZ_JAQCNO010000043.1 GCF_028274965.1 Natronomonas sp.
GTCGTCGCGCCCGGCTACACCGACAGCGCGCTCGACGTGCTCCGGGAAAAGAAGAACCTGCGCGTGCTCGACGTCGGCCCGCTCGGCGAGGGCGAGGACCGCTTCTCCGAGCGGTTCACCGAGAAGCCCATCGTCGGCGGCCGCCTCGTCCAAGAGCGCGACCGGCAGTCCCCGACCGCCGACGACCTGGAGGTCGTCACCGAGCGCGAGCCGACCGACGAGCAGGTCGAGACGATGCTGTTCGCCTGGAAGACGCTGAAACACGTGAAGTCGAACGGCATCCTCTTCGCGACGGGCACCGAGACGGTGGGCGTCGGCATGGGGCAGGTGTCCCGCGTCGACGCCGTGACGCTCGCGGCGATGAAGGCCGAGAAGGACGCCGAGGGGAAGTCCGCCGAGGGCGCCGTGATGGCCTCTGACGCCTTCTTCCCGTTCCCGGACGCGGTCGAGGAGGCGGCCGACGCCGGCATCGAGGCCGTGGTCCAGCCCGGCGGCTCCGTCAACGACGAGGACGTGATCGCCGCGGCCGACGAGCGCGACATGGCGATGGCGTTCACCGGCTCGCGCTGCTTCCGGCACGATTAGACCCGGTCGACACCGCAGGAACCCGTTCCGAGGCCGTCTCCTCGGCGACGACGCTACTCGCTGACGTTGTTGAGCGCGCTGTTGAGTTCGAAGAGCTCGCGGACGACGCTGCTGTCCGCGACTCGGTACCGACGCGGGGACGTGTCCGGGACCTCCTCGATGAGTTCGACCTCACGCATAAGGTCGGTGTAGTTCCCGACGGTCTGGCGCGTCACGCCGGCGTGTTCCGCGAGTTCGGTCTTGTTGAACTCGCGGTTCGGCGGCAGATCGAGCAACGCGTCCACGAGGATCGGGATCGCGTCGTGTTGCGTGAGGTACAGCCACCCACTGGGGTGTTCTTTCCGGAGGTCCTTCTTCGCTCCGCGGTCGTTCGCGTGTTCCATACCGCTCATACGAGAAATCACTCTCTCGGCGTGTATAACTGTTTCCACCAGCGGTAATGACAATTAACAGCGTTTATGTAAAACGGGTTCGGTCCCTCGGCATGGAGAAGCCGTCGGTGAAGTGCGCCCTCTTGGCGACGATGATAGCGAAACACAAGTGGGGGACACCGATCACGGAGGAGGCGCTCCTCGAACTCTCGGCGATCGACGGCGACTATCCGACCGCGCGCACCGTCTACGCCGAGCTTCGTAGCCAACCGTACATCACGTACCGCGGAAACCGTGGGATCAAACTCGACAAGAGCAACTTCGACGACCTCGCGGACGTTCTCTACCACGAGTGCGGCTGGGAGGCCTGGGAGATCGACAGCCGCCTGAAACACTACGAGGGTATCGAGGACCACGAGTGGACGTGACGTCGGCCGGACCGCCGTTCCGACTCTCGGCTCCATGAAACGATAACCCCACCCGAACCGCCGGATCTGGGGCGCTTTTTTCTCCGGGCCTCGTTCCCTCGGGATAGGGTCCACCGTGGCGCAGTTCGGGAACTCGGTACGGCTGCTCGGGGACCGGGAGTTCGCGGCGCTCGCCGGGACCGCGTTCGCCCGCAGTCAGGCGTACTCGACGATCCTCATCGCCCTCGCGCTGTACGCGGATCTGTTCGGCACCACCGGGTT